>NZ_ML133645.1:88544-590525 GCF_003985135.1 Rhizobium fabae | reverse complement strand
GAACTCGTAAAACAGCGCTTCCTGCATCACTGTCCGCTCGCCCATCATCGTACTGTCCTCCCAATGCCTGGAACGACTGAATCAGAACTTCACACCGACAGCAACACCGACTTTTTCAACGGTATCGGCCAATAGCGGACCTCTGTGCCCAATTTAGTTCCGGAATGGCGGAAATTTGGCGCACCCGACAGGATTCGAACCTGTGACCTTTGGAATCGGAAAGCAAGGCTAGATTGTTTTCCGGCGCTTCCTGTTCTTTACTCCATCATTATTTTGTGTTCAATCTCAACCGGTAATGACTTTCCGCAATTACAACGGTTGGGATCAAGTTTTCTGCCATTTGCTTCCTTCCGCTTCCTATGTGCTTCCTGCAAGGTGAGGACGTTCGGTGGCAAAGTTGACGAAAAGGCTGATTGACAGCTTGGTGAAGAGGGACGCGGACTACTTTGAATGGGACGATGAACTGCCGGGGTTCGGCGTCCGTGTTTGGCCCTCGGGGAAGAAAACCTATGTGGCCCAATACAGGGCCGGAAAGCAAACCAGACGGTTCAAGGTAGGCACCCATGGGGCTCTCACCGTCGAAGAAGCCCGCAAGCAGGCAAAGGCTGTCCTGGGCGACGTAGCACGCGGTGAAGACCCTCAGCTCGACCGAGCCACGCGACGGAAGTCCCTGACGGTCAAAGACCTTTGCGAGATCTATTTCGAGGCAGCCGATAAGGGGCTCATCTTCGGGAAGCGTGGCAAGCCGAAGAAGTCATCGACGCTATACGTCGACAAGGGGAGGGCAAACCGGCACATCATCCCGCTTCTCGGCAATAAGCTCGTGCAGGATCTGACGACGGCCGACGCGGTGAAAATGATGCGGGATGTCACCGTCGGCAAAACCGCGACAGATGAGAAGACCGGGAAGGTACGGGGGCGAGCGATCGTTACCGGCGGCGCCGGCACAGCTTCGCAGTCAGTGACGCTCCTGAGCGCGATTTTGACCTATGCGGCATCCGAAGGCATCATCCAGCAAAATGTTGCCCGAGGCATCAAAAAACCCGCCGTAGGCAAGCGTACGCGGCGCCTAGACGCGGAAGAGTATCGGGCGCTCGGCGAGGCCCTCGACGCTGCAGATGACGAGCTGTGGCAGGGTGTTGTGGGGACAAGGCTATTCCTGCTTACCGGCTTCCGACTGAGCGAGATCGCCGGTCTAATGTGGTCGGAAGTCGATGAGGGTGGCAGTTGCTTCCGGCTCGACGATTCGAAGGAAGATGCATCGGTCCGTCCAGTTGGGCGGCCGGTCTTCGAGGCACTGGCGAAGGTGCCGAGGCGAGCCGGCAATCCATATGTTTTGCCTGGACCGCGGAGCGAGGATGGACATTACACCTCACTCGACGAGGCCATCGGGCGCTTAACGGCGAGGGCGGGCTTGGAGGGGGTGACGTCGCATACCCTCAGGCATTCTTACGCCAGCGTGGCCGGCGATCTGGGATTCACCGAAATAACCATCGCCGCACTCCTCGGTCATGCGGCCGGCAATGTCACCCAACGATATATCCACCACCTCGATAGCGTTCTTATCGCAGCGGCGAACAAGGTATCAGCCGAGGTGTATCGAATGCTGACTGGCAAGACAGCAACCGTTATCGACTTGCCGCGGCGGGCTTAGTCATCGAATGGATCTCCGGGCGCAGCTTCGACGTCAAAAGGTCGATCCTGTGCCCGCTCGTAATCCTCAATGTCCCACTCTTCAACACGTCTTGCTACCTTTTCGGCAAAGCCCGCTGTGACCGCGATTTTGTCGTTGGCGATCTCGCGGAGCGTACTCTCGATCATGTCTGTGATCTCATCGACTTGGGCCTCCAGATCACTACCACGCTTAAGCGCCGCAACCTTCTCGGCAAGGCTATCTACCCGATCTTGAAAGGTTGCCGGCGCCGGGAAGAACTGCTCCAGACAGTAGACGACGGCCTCGTTCATCGACATCCCGGCCCGATCGGCCTTTTCCTTAATGCGTTCGCGCATGCCTGGCGGCAATCTCACGATGAATTTGTCTTGGTCCTTGACCAGCTGTTTCTTAGCCACTGCCGCCCCACAGAAAAGATATGGCATTAGTGCCATACATTCGTATTGACTTAACCACCTTTATCTCCAATATGCCAGATATGGCACTAATGCCATATGAAATTGTGGAGACCGTAAATGATTTCAGAAAGACCGCGGCTGCGTCGCTCAGAAGTTCCCGGTTATCTCATGGAAAAGCACGGAATACCGATCGCTCTTGCTACCTTAAACAAGATGGCGACGGTGGGAGGTGGCCCCGCAATGCGGTACGCCGGCCGAATTCCGCTTTACGATGTCGAAGATCTAGATCGATGGGCGGCTGGTCGTCTGTCGCGTCCAGTTGCTTCGACCTCAGAGAGGGCCGCATGACCGGTGCCGATCACCAGCACAGCGAAAGCGTCGTCCAGGCAGCACAGTGGCTCGCTGAGCAGAACCCGGCGCCCCAGCCGATCATCCCTCATATTCGCCAGCGGTTCGGCCTCAGCGCCTTGGAAGCGTGCGAGGCCGCGGCTCTGTCGAACCGTTACCGCGTGCTTAGAAAGGCTCACGGATGAGCAGCAGGTTCAAGCGCAAAGGCAAATCCAAGTTCTTGATGATCGACGGCTATGTGATGCGCTCTGCAGCCTGGGCGGCTCTGACAGCCAACGATAAGGCCGTGTACCTTGAACTGAAGTGGCGTCACGATGGCCTGAACAACGGCCGGATAGGACTCAGTGCAAGAGAAGCTGCAGCGGCGATCGGCGCAGCCAGCAAAGACACCGGAAATCGAAGCTTAGACAATCTCCGGGAAAAGGGTTTCATCGCCATTTCCAAGCTCAGCGGCTTCAACGTCAAGAGCCGAGTGTCCACCGAATGGCGGCTTACCGAATACGCGTGTTCTGTCACAGGCGAACTTCCGACGAAGGATTTCATGCGCTGGAACCCTCCTGAAGAAAAAACAACAGTCCGACCACAGGGACACACAGTCCGACCACAGGGACAATGGACACCCGAGAGGAGGGCAAAACGTGCGTGACGGTACGATCAATCGGACTGTGAGGCCGATTTTCAGGGAACAACAGTCCGACCACAGGGACACATATAGTATTACCATGGAGGTAGCGACCGATGCGTGACAACGATCTTCCTCTCTTCGCCTGGCAGCCTCCCTGCAAGCTGATCATCTTCCCGATGGAAGCTCGTATCGGCAAGATCCGCGACGTCGCCCTGAAGATGCTCGACAAAACGACCGATCGGCACGCCGACTGGTATCGCAAGCAGGTCACTGAGGCCCTGCTGTTGCATCTCGAAAAAATCGGGCTCCCGGAAGATGAGCAGGACGAACAGCTCGGCGCGTTCTGGACGAAAGTCGAGCAGGAGATCGTCCGTATGGCCTACGGCCGGTCCGGCGCCGGCAGCAACGATCCGCGGGGCGCCGCATGACGGATATGCTTTTCTCGCGCAGTGAGCTGCTGGCAGCCGACGGGCTCGGGCCGTGGCCTATCCTGATGCGTCCGGACGAGATCATCAACCTCAAGACCGCAGTGCACCGCACCGGCCGGGACGAGAAGACGCTCCGCGGTTGGTGCAAAGAATTCGGCATCGGTCGACAATCAAAGCCAGGCGCGCCGCTCGATATCTCCGCGCCGGCGCTGGAGATGGTGATCCACGGCGACATAGCGGCGCTGGAATATCTCCGCGAGGGAAAGCGAACGCATCCCAGAGTCCGGCGCTATTTCGATCACCTTGGTATTATAGCTTAGCAGGGACAGCACATCCCTGGAACGCCCCCGTTCCCGCTGCAGCAGCATGCCGCACATTGAGGGATTGCATCTCTCGATATATCGAATGGGAAATGCGTTAAATCGAGCCGCTCGACACCGGCGCCGTCGAAGATCTTCGAGAGTTCCGCATTAATTGCTGTGACGATATCGGCATCAAGACTAATGTTCGACTTCACCTTGCTGGCTGAGTAATCGATGGCATAGTGGGTCGGGATAATCTTGAGAGAACCAACTGTAAATTTGATATCGGCTTTGGCGAGACAGGTGTAAACGGCTTTCAGAACATCTTCCCATCGTACCGACAGAACGCCGAAGAAGCTGTTGGCGTCAGCTTCAAGAGTGACAGTGTGACCTTCACCACAGCACATATGCGCCTCCCAAAAAGTTGCATGCTGAACAGAATACATCTTCTGGGAAACTGGCGTTTTAGCAATTAGCTTTATGTAGCTAATCCGTTTAAAAAAACGCGCATACATCTCCGGACGCTTCCAATCCTCATAGCCTGAAATCCGTGTTCTTCTGCATCTCGAAACGGAGATCCAGGAGTAGCGGGAATGCCACTTATCGATAGCAGTCAGCGCCGGCAGAAAGATCCCATCGTCAACGTCATGTTGAACGGCGGCCGGGTGACCTCTGGCTTTCGCGCCGCTCTCTTTGCCGCATCGAGCCGCGCCGGCATCAGCGTCAACGAATATGTCATCCAGGCCGCGGGCGAGAAGCTTCTTGCCACGGGTAGCCAGTTTTCGGGCGTCTTCGAACCCGGCGACATTCCGTCGCCCGCGGCGATCGACGGCTAATCCCACCTCCCAAGCAAGGAATCCAAGCAATGAAGCCCTCGCACACCACGGAAGTAAAACCCGGCGTCAACGTCGACATGTCCAAGTTCGGCCGGCAGCCCGACACTCCGGTTACGGACATGAGCCACATTGACCGCAACCTTGCCCAGGCGCGCAGGAGCGTCCGCGGCGACCTGAAGCTCGGGGGCAAGAGCGATGATTAATCAGGATTCGAAGTTCCCCGGCAAAGCGCGTTCCGACAAGGGCGCATGGATCGGCCCATGGCAACCGCAATGGCGCGATCGTGGCGAGAGCGGACCTTTCACCACGCTGCGGCAGCTCTACGGCGATATTCAGGACGCGGCCAACGGGCTGAAGGCGAAGCGCGATCTGCTGAAGCAGACGGGCAAATTCACGCCCGCCGGCATCGCCGAGCAGCTGAAGGACGTCGCACGCGGCGAGACCATTCCGGCCATCCGAACGGCAGCTGCCGAGCAGGTGCGCAAGTATCGCCTCGAGATCGAATCCCGCCGGGCCGCGATGAAGGCGTTCGACCACGATCCGAAAGACATCGTCAGCGAGATGCGGCGGCAAGAAGCACGCGCCTGGTTGCGCTCCATGAAGCCGGATGAGCGCACGAAAGCCGTCCGCAATGCCTCTGATCCTCTGATCAAGGAGGCAGCGCTTAGCGTTCCAGTGGAACTTACGGGCCTGTTGCCATCGACCCGCGATGATCTCACCCGCCAATTGCTCGAAGAGCGCTATGGCGACGAGATCGAAGCCCTGAACGAGCTTGACGCGGCAGTGTCCACCGTGGAGCGAGCCGTCGATGGCGCCCGCGATGACGTCCGCGAAGCCCTTGGCATGGTCCCGCACGATTTCAACGCGGAGTTCCGCGACGTCGAGGACGAGATCGATCGTCTTGCAGCGCTTCGGGCGACCAAGTCTCAGCAGCCCAAAATCGACATGGATTCGATCATGTCGAGCGTGAAGGCCATGAATCTCGATGAGCAGTCTCAACTGCTGGAGGCCGTCAAGATTGAGCGCAAGCGCTCTGATGACCGCGCCTTCCGTGATGCGCTTGAGAGCGTTGGCGGCCCACTGTCAGGGGCCCTCGAAGCACATTTCAGGAAACATCATCCCGGTTGAAAGGACTGACCATGGACACGAACAGCATCGCACTTACCGACCTCGCCAGAGGCCTACTTATGGCCTCCTTGGCTGACGTCGCAACCACGACTCTGCCGGTGGCCGAAATCGCCAACCGGATTGATGCCCATTACGACCGCTTCCTCGAGAAGGTGGCGAACACCGAACGACGGGGCGAGAGCGGTGCAGGCGAGCGTGAAGCCTTTGAGGTCGCCCGCGCTTTCGCCCGTGAAATTCTCCGGATCTCGCGCACCGAGGCCAACGTTTCGGCCAAGGCGGCCTAACGAGATGCGACCCCCGTCGTTCCACGGTCAGTTTCCGGTTGCCGGCCGTGGCTTCCCAGCGGCGGGGGCGCTGCCTTTGAAATTTAATCAACCGGAAATCAAGCGACTCGGGGGCTGCTGACATGAATTCAACCCAGGCGATGGCCACGTTTCGCGACAGCGTCGAAGCCTTCGGCGATGCGGCGCAGGATCAACTTGCCCGATCGGGCGCCAGCTACAGGCTCGCTCGCTCGAACATGGAAAAGACCTACCGGGAGCGGAAAGCCGAAATCGAGAAGATGGTCGAGGCATACGGCCGCCGGCCTTGGATTACCGAGGAGCACCTGGCAGTGCGCCAAGTGGCTGACCACGCCTTGTCCACCCTCGATGCGATCTACCGCGCCACGCGGGAAGCGCTCGACACACTTCACAAAGGTTGATTGCAATGTCTGTAGGCGTCTCAATTGTCATCGATCCCTCGGGCGCACAGACGGGCGGCCGCGTGGTCAGACGTGAGCTTCAGGAGATCGGCGAGGCTGCTGTGAATGCGCAGCGGATGACGGATCAACTCGGCAAGGCGCAGAAGGAAATGGCCAAGTCGGCGCAATCGTCAGCGCAGGCGTTATTTCAACAGCAGGACGCGCTGCGAGCGAAGTACAATCCGACGTTCGCCGTCATCCAACGCTACAAGGCCGCCCAAACCGAGATCCGGGATGCGCATCGCCTCGGCGCCCTTTCGGTGAACGAGATGGCCACAGCACTCTCGCGTGAGCGTCAGGCCACCCTATCCGCCATCGATGCGATCAAATCCTACAGCACCGCGGTCAAATCAATTCCGAAGGCTCCCGCGACGATCGGCGCGTCGGCAAAGGTTGGCGCAAGCCACTTCGAAACAGCGAACATTGCCGCACAATTTCAAGACATCGCGGTCACGTCGGCGATGGGCATGTCGCCGCTGCAGATCGCTCTGCAGCAAGGTACGCAGCTATCTTCGGTCCTTGGTCCCATGGGCGCGACAGGCGCCGTGAAGGGGCTGGCCATTGCGTTCACGTCGTTGCTGAACCCGGTCTCTCTGGTGACCATGGGTCTGGTTGCCGGCACGGCTGCGCTCATCCAATATTTCACCAGCGCCGAGGATGGCACGAAGCGGGTCGACACACTGTTGAAGCAACACGCGGAGAATATCGAGGCTCTGAAAGACGCCTACGGTATTGCGGCAGAGGGCCTGAAACAGATGGCTGTCGACGGCCGCTCCACGATCGCGGCGAACGCCAAGGAAACACTGGAGAATACGCTCAGTGTCGTGGCGGATGCAGCTAAAGATACGCTGCACGAAGCTCTAAGCCTCCCCGCTTCCGACTTCGCCGGAAACGTGGACGTCTTCGATCAATTCGCCAAGGCAATCAATGACCTGCGAGAAGGAGTCAAGGCCGGCAAACCCGACCTTCTGGCCTACCAAGATGCGCTCTCCGCCATTGCAGTGAGCGGAAACGCTTGGGACTCGCAAAAGGCCCTGGCTAATAATCTCAGGATGATTGACGAGGAAGCCATCAAGGCTGCCAAGTCCCTACCTGCGATGATGGAGACCGCCGCTGTCAGCGCCGGCAAGGCCGCTTCCAACGTCGAGAATCTGTATCAGCGGCTGAAGAAGCTTGCAGATCAGAATGGCGCTGATATCAGCCAGGGAATCCGGCCCATCAACACGACGGCCGATCTCATTAAGGACATTACCGGGCGTGACAGTGATCTCTTCCGGTCCTCTGCTTTCAACCGTGCTGAAGAACTTCTTTTGTATAAGCGCGCCAGCAGAGGTCTCAGGGAGCTGCAAACCGAACTCGACAAAACAAAGTCACTGTTGAATGATGCGGCGAAAACAGCGCCATCCGACATTTTCGGCATTGGTGCATCTGCCGAGAAAACATCAGGTGTGCTCGAGGCCTCGGTAGGCTCCATCCGGAAGGTCTATGAGGCGCTGAGTGCCGGAACCACAGGCGCCAAAGCCGCAAACGACAGCATCGAGAAGATCAGGCAGAGCCTCTACGCGCTCGGCGGAGATCATCAACCGATCGACGTTTTCGTTGACAGCATCGTCAATGGGAGCTTACGCGTCCAGGATCTTGAGGCGTCCATCGCGAGCCTATCCCAGGCAATTTTGAACATCCCCAACAAGACGATCTCGATCGGCATCCAGCAGTATACCGTCCCTTCCTCGGGTGGCGGAACGAAGAACGTCAACGTCCTCGGTGGTGGCGTTCCCGATATGACGATGCAGCAGTACAACGTCAACGGCAAGAATCACACGGTCTATGGCGGCAATGGTACCCCCCAATCGCCATCGTTCCCTGGCATGGTATATCTCAACAGAGGGCAACTGCTGGCAATGTCGCCGCAAGAGTTCAATACGCGCGTTGGTGTGTACTCCGGCGAAACGTATTGGGATTATCAAGCGGTTTGGGGTTACCGCGCTGAAGGCGGGCCAGTCTCTGCCGGCGGCACCTATCTCGTCGGTGAGAAGGGTCCGGAGTTGCTTAAAATGCAGGGCGGCGGGCAGGTCACCAACGCAAATAGCACGGCGGCTCTGCTCTCGGGTGGTCGTGATACGCTCTCCCTGATCGAGGATCACCTATACAACGCGGTTCAGGAACTCAGGATTCACACCAACTATTTCGAAACCTATGAGAGCGATTTCACGGAAATGGTCGCCTGCCTGAAGTCGGTCGAATCCGGGATCAAATCGGCTGCGTCAGCAGCGCGCTCGACGGCCGGCAGTTCTTACGGCTCTTCGGGCAGCGGTGGAGCATCCAAGAGCGGCGGTTACGGCAGGTCAAGCGCCAATTCCAACTCGGCGATCGTCGATTACAACTCCCCCTATATGGGACCTGGGATCACCTTCACGAACGGAACCGGCGCCATCGGTTACGCCACCTATAATATCACTCCGAGCGTACTTGGCACACAACATAACCCAGGCTTCGCCTTGGGCGGCCAGATCCTGCCAGGTGAAGATCAGAAGGTCGAATTCTTCAAGCGCAACAAGGAACGTGTCCTGATCGTCGACGACAGCAAGGTGTCGGATCAGCGCAGCGCCGGCGGCTCGTCCGGTAGCGGCAAGTCGGAACGGCCGATCAATCTTCGCGTCAATTTCAACGGCGGCAATTTGGGCGATGCGCGCTCTCGTCAAGCGATGGCTGATGAGTTCCGTCGCGCCGTCCAGCAGGTAACGAGGAGCTGACAATGACCGAAGCGCTCGTTCGCGCCATCTGTGCCGAGTACGATGTAAAAATCGTCCCAGGCAACGTGTTTCCGCGGCCCGGAGAGACGCGTGCGGTTGCCACGATGTGCCAGATCCTGGCGAAGTACGGCGAAGGCCACTACCGGCTCGTCATGACGACGCTGAGCGAAACCCGCGACAATAATGCCCTGATCGAGCAGGCGAGCCTGTGGGCCGTCTCTGACCTCATCAGGGCATGTCCTGATTGGGTGGAGAAGCGCACGTCGGAATGGCTGGAATGGTGGGACCGAATCCCGCTCGGGCCGATCATGGCGACGATCAACCAACTCCGCGGCTTCAGCCATCAGCGTCATGCCCTTGCCGGCGCCATCTATTACCGGCTCACGGCCTTCGCACAAGAGTGCATGGCATCGCAGGACACGGCCGGCCACATCAAAACCAAGGTAGGCCGCGCTCGCTCGCATGCAGAGCGAGACAAAGCAATCGATCTCGGCAGGAAGCTCATCGCCATCAAGACAGAACTGCCGCATGGTCACTTCGGGCCATGGGTGGAAGAGAAGAGCGGGATCACCCGCGGCCAGGCGCGGCGCTATATGCGGCTCGCCAGGGAGGCAGCCCAGGAAGACGGACGGAGGGATCTCGGTGTCTTGTAGCGATAACCGGAATTCTCGACAGCTTGAAAGTCCCGCAAATACGGGCTTTTTACGGCTTTGCCGGTCATCTCCAATGATTGCAAATGACAGCATCCACGGTGGTTCGGGCTGGCCGGGATTCGCTGCACGTCCGCATCATATTCGGACGCAGGAACGGTCGAGGCTAATTTGACAACGGAAAAATATACCGGTCCTCGCGACCGAAAGGGCAGGTTCTCCAAGGGCAATCCGGGCAAGCCGAAGGGTGCCAGGTCACAAACCACACTTGCCATCGAGCAGCTGCTCGGCAAGGAGGCAACGAAGCTCACTCGCAAGGCCATCAAGGCAGCGCTAGCCGGCGACAGTTCGGCGCTTAAGCTCTGCATGGAGCGTATCGCGCCTGTCCGCAAAGGCCGCGTGGTGACGGTCGACAACTTCCCCAAGGTGGCGAGTGCGGCGGACGTGCCTGGCGCCCTTGCCGTGCTCCTGCAGTCGGTTGCTAAGGGCCATCTCACAACGGACGAGGCGGACGCCATCGCCAGCCTCTGCAGCCGCTACGTGTTCGCCCTCGAGGCCGTGGAGCATGAGGCGCGATTGAAGGCACTCGAGGAAAGGATCATCCGCAAATGAAGAATGCAGAACGCCGACTGGTCCGCCTAGAGCAGAAGGCGGCAGCGGACGTCGGCCACATCAGCTGGGATTGGGCGAACGATCCATACTATCTTGGCTTGCCGGTGGAGAAGCAGGAGCAAATGGGACTCATCATGGAAAAGATCCGTCCGCACCTCCCGCACAATCCGACGGCAGCGATGATGGGGCTCAGCCTGGAAGAGCTCGATGAACTGGAAAAGTTCTATATCGCCCGCTTCGGAATCGAAGAACTGTCGCGCGTGGCTCAAGAAGCAAAACTCTTGCCCGTCTGAATGGGAACACGGCGGCGGATGGGTCAAACTGCGGTGGGCGTTCAGCGGAATCACCCGCAGAACGGCATCTCCTGCTAGCCTCGGCGCCCCTATTTCACCCGCTTGTAGCAGGCGAGCAGGACTTCGTTCGCGAACTCAGCTATTTGCTTCCCCTGCATATCTTCAGTCGAAAAAGCTGGCCGTTCATAAGCTGCAATGATCAACTGCCTAAATGCCTTCTTCAATTCGTCGATCTCCTGCTGCTTGTCGACGACTTCCATCATGACAGACATATCGATGTCTCTCTGCCTTTGTGTCATGACGGCACGCGCAGCCTCGCCGGCTGATTTGCAGATGTCCTCTTCGGCGTTTGTTGTACTGGCCGAAAGAATGAGCGACGCCACGCCAAACGCGGCGGCACAAAAGCTGTATTTCATAATGGAATCCCCCCAACTCTCCACATGCCACGAGAATGATGTCTAACGGGGGTTGTGTCTATTACGCCATTTAGGCGATCTCCCTGGATCTCCCTGCTAGCGAGAAAGACCATTATCGTTAGGGTGATGGTCGGATTCGGCCAGCTAAGGCGTAATAGATTGGCGATGGAAAGAGCCGGAAGAAACGCATTTTGACGAGAATGAGATCGTAGCCTCCGCGCTTCACTCGGGAGGCCGAAATATGATGAAGACCGTGACTTTCCTTTGGGGGCACTACTTTTTCACCACCAATCCAGGGGCGGAATCTGCCGTCGGTTCGGCCAAAAATCAGGTCGAGCAGTAGTGGCTCGAATCCTTCAATGCCGTATGCCGCCACGGCGTAGGAGTGCCCAACCTTTGCGAGAAATTGGGCGAACACGTATGGATTGATAGCAGCTATTCGAAGGGCAACGTCCTGTTCCGGATTAACTCGTCGGAAGTCGTCGACGTTGGCTGCGGTGTAAAAATCCCACGGAAGCGGCTGCCAGAGGGGATGCCCCGAAATCATGCCAGGATGGTCCATCAGAAGCCCAACGAAATGTAGGGGGTAGAGATCTGATGGGAGCGTCGTCTCGGTGTTCATATATGGCTCTGTCGCACCGGGCTGGAAGTGGCTCTTGAAAACCGGCAGTTCTGTGGGCCGATCTTTGGGGTTCCGGGTCGGCAGTCCCAAAGTGTTTCTGATCGCCCCGAAGCTATGCTTCAAAACAACCTGTTCGATCTTGCCCGTGACTGTCGAGCAGTCATTGCAACTGGCCTCTGGTAGCACCAAGGCGTGTCCCGCTAAGCCAAAAGGGATGACATGTTCTTTGCCGAGCTTCTTCGTCTCCGATCCGCAGTAGATGCAGCGCCCGACCGCAGGAAAGGTGACGCGCGGCGTCGTAATCTTCAGACCGTCATTTCCACTCACAGAAAGCCATCCCCGGCATGGTCTTTGAAGCGATCGGCGCGACGGACATAGGTTTCCACCGTCCGCGGATCGCGATGCCTGGTCACTTCCATGATTCGAGAGATGCTTGCCCGGTTCTCTGCAGCTGACGTGACGAAGCCAGCCCGCAATGAGTGACCGGACAGGCGCTCGACATCGAGGCCGGCCGCGTCGGCGTATTTCTTCACGATCAGAGCGACCGACTGTGCGGTCAGCGGCTCATCCGTGAGATGGTCGCCGCGGTTGATCCGTCGGAAGATCGGGCCGGATGTGATCCCGGCGGCCGCAAGCCAATCCTTGAGCCTGTCCGCCGGTCTTAGCGCCTTTCCATTCAGGACGGCAACCGATTGGCCCTTGGCCTCCTGGTCAGTCTTGGACTTCGGCAGGAAGACGTCGACCCCATCGTCGGAGAACGTCAGATCCTCGACGGTAATGGCGACCAGTTCGGAACGACGGAAGGCACCGGCAAAACCCAGCAGGAGCAAAGCCCTATCCCGCCTGCCCTGCAGCGTCTCAGGCTCGATTCGGGCCATCAGCGCGTGAATGACATCGACGGTCGCCGGCGCCTTCTGGCGGGGCGCTGTGCCGACGGTGCGACGGATGCCTTTCAGGATGGCAGCCACGCCAGCATTGTCCGTCGGGTTTTCCTCCCCGGCGCCGCGATGGAAGAACCGAATAGCAGCGAGCTTGCGGGCGATCGTCGGAACCTTCTTGCCGGCAGAAGCCAATGACGATGCATAGTTCGCCACGGTCGCAGGGAGGGCCGGCAGCGAGCTTTTGCCTCTCTCCGCTGTCCAGCACCGAAAATCTTCCCAATCGTGTCTGTAGGCGCGCATGGTGTTTTCTGAGAGTGCCGCGCGGCCATAGTCCAGCGCGTCGGCGCTTAGATCGGTTGCAGCGCCTAAACCCGGCTGCGGAGTCACCAGTGTCAATGCAGACATATTCCCCTCCCGTCAGACTTTGTTGACCCAAAACATCCACCTCGGGATGAAACACGAGGCGCCAGTGAAGTTCTCGACGTAGCAGTTGGGCTGCATTCCGTAGCCCTTGGCGGCCATGCAGGCGCGATGATAGTCGGTCGCCCTGGTAATCGGCTCGATCTTCTTCTCGATGATCAGCATGCTGCACTCGCCGTTTTCCTGCTCTGCCCGCGACGACGACCAGCCGAAAATAAGTAGGAGCAGAGCCACGCCTGCAACCACGGTGACGATCAGCGCTAGCGACGCCTTCAAGACCAGTTTCACAGCTCGCATCCATTCCCCCGTTTGGTAGCGATAAGAGTTCTTCTCGTTACTGACGGCCGTCTTCAATAATCGCGTTCGCCAGCGAGCCTGTGATCGTATCGTGATAGAAGCCAAAATGCTGAATGCTGAACGGCCCATCCCACCGTCCGTTCGACAGGCCTGCCTGCTTTAAATACGTCAACAGGTCGTTGGGGGATTTGTAGCAGCTCAGCGTTCTCGTCCACAAATACAGTTCGCTCAGCGCGGAAACATTGGGTGAGGCGGTGGCGATTAGGTTGAACCGCGCAACACAGTCCTCAGAAGTCTGAGCAAGCGTCCATAAGGCAAACTCAGGTGTCGCCAAGACTTTGCTTAACCTGGCGGAGTCCGTGGTCGACAGCTCTTTATTGAGCCATTCCATTACCGGGGGCGAGTTTCGCGGGATGCGCTTATCGAAGCTTTCCCAATACGCGAGAGCAGCGTTTGCAAGTGATCGACGGTCTTCCTTGGGCATGGCGGCCCGCGCGTAGTGGGTTGCTTGGATCACAGCGGCGTCCAGGTCTGTAGTGCTCGACCATGCCGAAGACGAGGCTAGCACCGTCGCCAAAGTCAAAACGAGGCGTTTCATTTGACCATCCTCACACCCGGGCCGCCCTCGATCGCATGACCAGCTTCGAGGAACAGAATGCCTGCCTCTTCGAGGACCTTCGTTACGGTTGCGACGTTTCCGGCCGAGCTTCTCTCGGGCCCGATCTTCTCGTCTTCCATTCTGCGGACCGTCGTGAGCGATAGGCCGGTCTTCTCGACGAGCTCGCTCTGAGACCAGTTAAGGAGGGCTCTGGCGGCCCGGATCTGATTGGCTTGCAACATCGGTTCCTCTTGCTACTCCTCATGCATAAACATTTTTTGCTTACGCGTAAACATTTCATGTTGACGACGGTTAACTATTCTGGTTTATTAATAAACAGAAAATGTTCATAGGCAAAGGGAAAACGATCATGAGCCGCAAATACGAAGTCACTTTCCAGGGATCGCAGGGCCAGGTCGCCAAGATCAAAGACCAGCGCGACAACGTCACCGTCGTGAAGTTCGCCCGCCGCCGTCAGGCCAAGCTCTTCCCGGGCCAGTTCGCGGGCGTCCTCGTCAAGTCCAAAGCATGAAGGATCTGATCATGATCACCGCTCTTGCAATCATCATCATCGGGTTGGTTGCGGCCTTCCTCCTCAAGGACCTCTACCTCGCCTGATCTCCTTCGGCCTTGGCCTTCGGGCCAAGTTCGAAAGTGATCTCACAACCGGAGTAATGACCATGCTTGACAAACCCGTTCAGGCCGCCGGCGAAGCCATGCTTACCCGTCGCCAACTCATTGCCGCCTCGTCCGCTGCTGCTGCCGTCGGTGTCGCCGGCATGGCGCCGATCGCAGCTCATGCGGCCGCTGCAGATCCGATCCTGGATGCAGTCTCTGCTTTCCGGGCAGGTATGGCGGACTTCAACGCCAACGCGCCGCTCGATGATGCCGGTACAAATGCATACAGTGCGATTTCGTGGAAGCCGCCGCACGCAGTCCTGACAACCTGGACGGCGCCGGCCATCAGCCGGGACGGCGCCATGGCAGCCCTTCGCCTCGCGGTCGAAGAGGAGGATACGGGCGACAGCCCTCTCGTCGGCCCGATGATGCGCGCAGCTCTCGCATACCTCGAGCAGGAGGGCGCGCTATGACGAGAATCACCCGCCGGCGGCTCCTGGGTGGCGCGGCCGCGGCATCGCTTCCTGTGCCCTTGCCAGAGGCTGCAGCGGGCATGGATGATCTCGCGATCGTCCGGATGCTGATCGACGCCCACAAAGCCGCTATCGCCCGCTGGAGCGATCTGCCAGAGATATGGAGCGACCAGGCCGCCGTGGCTATGTGGGAAAAATTGAGCTGTGAAAAGAACGAGGCCGCAGAGATGCTGTGCTTCTATCGCCCGACTAGCCTGGAAGGCGTTCACGCAAAGGCCGAATACATGTTTGGCTGCGGTGACTTTGTCGACCAAGAAGCGAACGACGATTGGACGCGCGCGGAACTGATCAGCGGCTTTCTGCCCGCACGAGCTAATGACGCTCGGATGGTTCAGGAGGGTGTCTTAGGAACGCGCTCTTGACGCGAATTCATCAACCTCTCTGTGTAGTTGCGCGGCATCCGTTATCGAGACTGCAGTGCCGCCGCCAGCCGCTTTGACAAAAACGACAAAGTATAGTCGACCATTCACCAACATTTGCGCTGACGCTCCGTCCGTATCGGCGGCTTTCGCTCCCTTGGATCTTGCGTAGCCGCGAGCAGCTTCAAAATAGAGATCCTGGAAGACCCCATAGGTCTGGCCGGCATCAATCACCTTCTTGACTCTGCTTTCGACTGCCCTGTTCCGACGGCTTTCCCTCGATGCAAATACGTAGATGGCGTAACCAACGAGTCCTAACCAGGCTGGCGTGAAAAAGAACCCCACGACGGCCAACACGATGAATATTAAAACCATCAAAATTCCCCCACGCTCCGTAGCCGCAACGTGACAGGATGCACTCTGAAGTCAAGATCAGTTGAATCATCGCAAAAAGGCTGCGTGCTGCTTCCTATGTGCTTCCTGGAGAAAATTCTGCGGAGAAACGGAAGACTGAAAGCCCTGCGAAGTATGGCGCACCCGACAGGATTCGAACCTGTGACCTTTGGAATCGGAATCCAACACTCTATCCAGCTGAGCTACGGGTGCATGCTTGAGGCGGTTTGAATCGCCTGTCCGATGCGTGGTTCTTAGCCTAGCTTGCGGCTGGCTTCAATCGCGAAATTCTCAGAAATACGGGTGCTTGTGCTTTGGCGGGGATTTTTGTTCGTCGGGCCTAGCGGCCGAAGGGTTGGTGCGCCGTCCGGTTTGCGGGTTGGGGCGTGTCTTTCGCGGATTTGAGCGTGGGGCTTCGGCTCGATGTGGCTGGGAAAAGTGAATCCGGCAGCAGGCAGAAGAGCCGATTTTCGTCCGCTTAAAAACCTCTCTGCCACTAAAGATAAGAGAAATCAGTCAGTTATCATTGGCAAAGACGTTTTTAAGAAGGGCCAACATTTTAAAAAATGGATGGGAGGGCAGAGGAGCTTCGTCATTTTGCTTTTTTTTGAAAATGTTGGGGCTCCTTAAAAACGTCCTTCCAAACCTCGCTGGCAGCCGAAATTGATGGGTAGGACGCATTTCCATTGGCGTTTGTGCGGGTTTTCCGGCCTCGATTTCGTCAAAGGGAGCAAAAAGACGCCGCCGTCTTTGCGGGCGGGACGGCGGATGGCTTGGCGATGGGGCTTGCGGCGGGCGGATTTGCATGGCGCCGGAGCCGGGGGAGGGTGTTCTTGAGACGATCGAGGCCCCCTTTAAAAACGTCCTTCCAAACCTCCCTGACAGCCGGATCTATCGGGAGGCGGCCTTTGCCGTGGAAGTTGCGCGGGTTCTTCGGCTCCGGCCATCGGCAAAAAACGCAAAAAAAACTCCGCCGGCCTTGCGGGCGGCGGAGTGTGATTTCGTGGGCGCTGACCTTGGCGCGGCGGTCAGATCTGCATGGCGCCGGGGCCGGGGATGGCTTTGGGCGGGACTTTGCCGAGGATGATCATGCCGAGAACTTCGTCCTTGGTCACGTCCTCGGTGCGGGCGTGGCCGACGACCTGGCCGTTCTTCATCACCGAGACGCGGTCGGCGAGGTCGAAGACGTCGTGGATGTCGTGGCTGATCAGGAAGATGCCGATGCCTTCCTTCTTCAGCTGCTTGATCAGCTCGCCGACCTGCGCCGTTTCCTGGGGGCCGAGCGCTGCAGTCGGCTCGTCCATGATCAGGATGCGGGCGTTGAAGAGGATCGCACGGGCGATCGCCACCGACTGCCGCTGGCCGCCCGAGAGCGCCTTCACCGGCTCCTTGAAGCGCTTGAAGTTGGGGTTGAGGCGCCCCATCACTTCGCGGGCAGAGGCTTCCATCGCGACGTCGTCGAGCGTGCCCCAGCGGGTCTTCAGCTCGCGGCCGAGATAGAGGTTGGCGGCTGCGTCGACATTATCGGCGACGGCGAGCGTCTGATAGATCGTCTCGATGCCGTATTTCTTGGCATCGCGCGGATTGCGGATGTCGGCCGGCTCGCCGTTGATCAGGATATCGCCGCTATCGCGCTTGTAGGCGCCGGAGAGGATCTTGATCAGCGTCGATTTGCCGGCGCCATTGTGGCCGAGAAGGGCGACGACTTCGCCGGGGTAAAGATCGACCGAGGCATTGTCCACCGCATGGATGCCGCCGAAGGAGATCGAGATGTTTTTCAGTTCCACGAGGGGAGTGCGTTGATCAGCCATGTCTAGGGCTCCTCTCACTTGGCACGGGAGCGGTATACGGTGTCTAGCCAGACCGCGACGACGAGGACGGTGCCGACGACGACGCTCTGCAGCGGCGTATCGACATGTGCGAGCACCATGCCCGACTGCAGCGACTGCATGACGAGCGCGCCGAGCATGGCGCCGGCGATGGTGCCGGTGCCGCCTGCCAGCGACGTTCCGCCGATGACGGCGGCGGCGATGGTGTAGAGCTCGTCGAGCGTGCCCTGCGAGTTCGTCGCGGCATTGAGGCGGGCGGTGGAGATCGCCGCCGCGATGGCCGCCAGAACGCCCATCAGCGCGAAGATGCGCACGGTGACCCAGCGGGTCTTGATGCCGGCGAGTTCCGCCGCCTCAGGGTTGCCGCCGATCGCGAAGACATAGCGGCCGAAGCGCAGCCGTGTGGCGATGAAGGTCATGATGATGCCGACGATGATCGCGATCAGCACCGGCACGGCGATGCCATACGGGATATCCAGGCCGGTTTCGGGCCAGGGAATGTTGTTGGTCTCGGCATATTTCTTGGCGATGTTGATCGGCCAGTAATAGCTGTTGGCGATCGAGACGGCGCCGAGGATGAGTACGCAGCTCAGGATGGCGAGGAAATATTCAGCCCACATCGGCCGGCGCGGGAAGCCGAAGCGGCGGCGCTGGCGGCGCGAGCCGACGATGCTGGCGATGACGAAGAGACAGGCGGCGATACCGACCACCCAGCTCCAGGTGGCGCCGATCGAGCCCTCGGCACCGCCGCCCATGATGCGGAAGGTCTGGTCCATCGGGGCAACCGTCTGGCCGCTGGTGACGAGCCAGGTCGCACCGCGCCAGACGAGCAGGCCGCCGAGGGTGACGATGAAGGAGGGAACGTTGAGAAAGGCGATGATCATGCCCTGGAAGGTGCCGATCAGGCCGCCGGCGATGAGGCCGATCAGCAGCGTGATCACCCAGGTGAAGGGGCTGTCGAAACCGATATATTCCGGCAGGATCTTGGCCTGCGTCACGCCCATGATCATGCCGCAGAGGCCGAGCACGGAACCGACCGAAAGGTCGATGTTGCGGGTGACGATGATCAGCACCATGCCCGTCGTCATGATGGCGATGTCGGTCGTCTGAACCGAGAGGTTCCAGAGGTTGCGCGGGGTCAGGAACAGGCCGCCGGTGATGATGTGGAAACCGATCCAGATGATGATGAGCGCGCCGATCATGCCGAGCAGGCGCGTGTCGATCTCAGTGGCGCGGAAGAAGCGGGTCACCGGATTGGCTTCCGCCGTTCGCGGCCCGCTTGATGCTGTGGATTTTACCATTTCGGCCATGGGTTTGCCGTTCCCCCATTTTGTGTGGACGGACGCGCCGGCGTGCCCAGGGCTGCCATCGGCGTCATCAGTCTGTTCTTCAACTGACCATCGCGATGCTTCCGGAAACCGGTCGCGTGGCGTCGCGACGCTCTTCCGGCAGGGAATGAAAGTCCGCGATGGTGTGGCGAGGCGGAAAAAACGTCGTCTATGACGTTCTCATCCGCATCCGGCGCCGCAGCGGTGTTCCGCAGCGGCGCCGGTCATTTCAGTTCAGCCCTGGCTTACTTGCAGGCAGCGACCGTGCCGGCCTTGACGCCCTGGCAGGCTTCCGCCTTGGAAATCCAGCCGGCGTCGATGACGACGTTCAGATTTTCCTTGGTGATCGCAAGCGGCTTCAGGAAGACCGAGTTCATTTCCACGTGCTTTGGTCCGCCCTTGAAGGCCTGGGCACCGTCGATCTTGCTCATGTCCTTGCCGCCGGCGAGGTCGAGAGCGATTTCAGCGGCGCGCTTGCCGAGTTCGCGGCTGTCCTTCCAGACGGAAACCGTCTGCGTGCCGAGAGCGATGCGGTTGAGTGCTGCCTTGTCACCGTCCTGGCCGGAAACCGGAACGGAACCGGCGAGGCCCTGCGCGTCGAGCGCTGCGATCGCGCCGCCGGCAGTGCCGTCGTTCGAAGCAACAACGGCGTCAACCTTGTTGTTGTTGGCGGTCAGGAACTGCTCCATGTTGCGCTGAGCGTTCTCCGGCAGCCAGCCGTCGGTATAGGCTTCGCCGACATTCTTGATCTTGCCGGCGTCGATGGCAGCCTTCAGCACTTCCTGCTGGCCCGAGAACAGGAAGTCGGCGTTCGGGTCGGAGGACGAGCCCTTGATGAAGACGTAGTTGCCTTCCGGCTTGGCCTTGAAGACGCCCTGAGCCTGCAGGCGGCCGACTTCCTTGTTGTCGAAGGTGATGTAGAAGGCGGCCGGGTTTTCGATCAGGCGGTCGTAGCCGACGACCGGGATGCCTTCAGCAGCGGCCTTCTCGATGGCCGGGCCGATAGCGTCGGAGTCCTGGGCGAGAATGATGAGCGCGTTGGCGCCCTGCGAGATCAGCGATTCGACGTCGGTGAGCTGCTTTGCGGCTGAGGACTGTGCGTCAGCGGAAATATACTTGGCGCCCTTGGCCTCGAGAGCCTTCTTGATGGCGGCTTCATCAGTCTTCCAGCGCTCTTCCTGGAAATTCGACCAGGAAACGCCAACGACGAGGTCGGCAGCCATGGCAGCGGTATGCAGAGAAACGAGAACGGCAGCACCTGCCATCAGCTTATAAATAGACTTCATAATGTCCTCCCGAGTGAGTTGCGGCCGGCCCAGCCCATGCTTCCTCCGGCCACCGCGAAAAGCTGTCCAGAAAGGTTCGGATTTTTTTCTCGACAGTCGAGAAATTTAGTGTCAGAGATTTTTTCAACTGTCAACACTGCACTACCGGCTTATTCCCCTTGCGCAACGGAGGCCGGAGATGCAGTGGAAATCAAGGGAAGAGCGAGCAGGAGGAGAGGGCGGCATTCATGCTGACCAAGTCGAGCACGGAGCTGGTCCGGCAGAGAAACAGCGTGCTCGTGCTCTCCGTGCTGCGCCGCCATGGCGCACTCGCGCATACCGAAATATCCGATTTTACCGGGCTTTCCTCGGCCACCATTTCGGCCATCACCACCGAGCTGGAAAAAGCCCAGATCATTGAAAAATCCGAGCAGCAGGCGGCAAGCGGGCGCGGCCGGCCGCGCGTGCTTCTGCGCCAGCGGCGCGACTGCGGCTATCTCATCGTCGTCATCATCTCCTCAGATGCCGTGCAATATTCGCTTGTGGATTATGCCGGCAAGCTGATCGACCGTTTCAACGAGGAGCGGTCGCACGATCCTTCGGGTGCTGCCCGCTTCGTCGCGGCGGTGCGTGCCGGGCTTTTGCGCATTCTCGATCGCTCCAGGATCACCCAGGAAAAGGTGCTGTTGATTTCGATCAGCAGCAAGGGGCTGGTCAATTCCACAGAGCCGGTTCTCCTCTGGTCGCCGATCTTCGGTAGCGACCAGATCGATTTC
Organism: Rhizobium fabae; assembly: GCF_003985135.1. Classification (NCBI taxonomy): domain Bacteria; kingdom Pseudomonadati; phylum Pseudomonadota; class Alphaproteobacteria; order Hyphomicrobiales; family Rhizobiaceae; genus Rhizobium; species Rhizobium fabae. The sequence goes on along the minus strand of NZ_ML133645.1, from coordinate 569,403 downwards.
GAATCGGCACTCCGGCCGGAATGGCAGGCCAAGGTGATCCTCGACAACGAGACGCTGCTGGTCGCCGCAGCACTCGGCGCGCGTGAGGAGATCGCCAAGGGCGCTGATTTCCGCTCGCTGGCAGCGCTTTCGCTCGGCCACAGCATCGGGCTCGGCATCGTCCGGCGCGGGGGCCAGACAGGCCAGGAGATCTCGGCGCCGAATTTCGGGCATATGCTGCATATGGCCAACGGCGGGCTCTGCCGTTGCGGCACGCGCGGCTGTATCGAGGCCTATGCCGGTTTCTACGCAATCCTGCGCAGCGCCTTCGAAGTGCCGCTCGATACGATCCCGGCAAAGTTCGTGCCGGTGGCCGAACTCGACAAGATCGCCGCGAAGGCGCGCCAGGGCCACCGCACCTCCGCCTTCGCCTTCCGCCAGGCGGGGCTGGCGCTGGGCAACGGCCTGTCGCGCATGCTCAGCCTGACCGAGCGCATGCCGATCGCCATCACCGGCCCGGGCACACGCTATTACGACCTTCTCCGGCAGGGGATCGAGGAGGGGCTCGGCCAATCGCATGTCGTGCGCATGGAAGGCATGCCCGAGATCCGGGTTGTCGCCGACGAGCAGATCCTGGTCTTCGACGGGCATCTGAACCGGGCTCTGTCGGTGATCGACCAGGATATTGTGATGTCGGGTGTGCAGAGCGCGGAGTGAGAGCTGGTGCCGACCGATTGGCGTTGATGATTGCCGCTTACCCCTCCCCAACCCCTCCCCACAAGGGGGAGGGGCTCACGTGTGGCACCGATTGCGCCAACATCAACCTTTCTGCGGATGAAACCGTGAGATGGAAAGCAGCGGGCGCGGCAGGTTAGTCCCTCCCCCTTGTGGGGAGGGTTGGGGAGGGGTCTTCGGTTCACACACTGCAGGTGTCACCAAACGCGAAATGGCCGGGCAGAGCCCGGCCATCTCATGCGTGGCTTCCGGTCGGGAGAGGGCCGTCAGCCAATCTTGATGAGCTTGCCTTCCCGGACGGACTGGACGGCGGCATCTGCGAGAGCGAGAGCAGCCAGACCATCGGCGCCTGAGGGAGAGATCTTCGTGCCCTTTTCGATCGCGGCGATGAAGGCTGCGATCTCGTTGGCATAGGCTTCGGTATAGCGGGTCATGAAGAAATCATGCAGCGGCGGGCGGGTGTAGCCGTCGGCGTTTGCGACTTCGATCGAGACCGGGCGCTGGTTTTCGGCCGAGACGACGCCCTTGGAGCCGTGCGCCTCAATGCGCTGGTCGTAGCCATAGGTGGCGCGGCGCGAGTTGGAGATGATGGCCTGCTTGCCCGACGCGGTCTGCAGGATCACCGAAACGCTGTCGTAATCGCCGGCTTCACCGATCGCCTTGTCGACGAGGACGGCAGCGGTCGCCAGCACCGAGACCGGCTCTTCGCCGAGCAGGAAGCGGGCCATGTCGAAATCGTGGATCGTCATGTCGCGGAAAATGCCGCCCGAACGCTTGATGTAATCGACCGGCGGAGCGCCGGGGTCGCGCGAGGTGATCGTCACCATTTCGACATCGCCGATCTTGCCATCGTCGATGACCTTGCGGACCGCCATGAAATGCGGGTCGAAGCGGCGGTTGAAGCCGACCATCAGCTTGGCGCCGGTCTCTTCGACAACCTTGATGCAGGCCTTGACGCGGGCAACATCGAGATCGATCGGCTTTTCGCAGAAGATCGCCTTGCCGGCGCGGGCGAAGCGCTCGATCAGGTCGGCATGCGTATCCGTCGGCGTGCAGATGACGACGGCGTCGATATCCTTGGCCGCTTCGATCGCCTCGATGGTGCGGACTTCACAGCCATAGGCGGAAGCGATGGCTTCGGCCGCCTGCGGGAAGGCGTCCGCGACCGCGACGAGCGTCGCATTGGCGTCACCGCTGACGGCCTTCGCATGAACTTTGCCGATGCGGCCGGCGCCGAGAAGACCAAATCTCACAGTCATTTCAACCTCCCTTGAATTCGGAACAAATAAACCGAATTGCCAAAAATCTGGAATTTTCATTCCATCTTCTCTGCGCGGCGTCAAGCCCGCGGCTCTTTCACAATTGCAAGATTCGAACTAAAGACAAGCGCGACACATGCAAGAGCAGTGTGACATATGCGACCACGGGATAAAGATGCAACTGATCGATCCGAACCATCCGGCATATCGCCGCCTCTGGGTGCGTGCTGCCATCGTTGGCGTCTGCTTCGGCTGGGCCGTGGTCGAGCTCGTCACCGGCGATCCCTTCTGGGCGGTGCTTGCCGGCGGGGCGGGCGCCTATTCCTTCTATATGCTGTTCTGGACCTTCAATCCGCAGCCTCAGGTCACCGAGCCGGTCACGCAGTCTGACGCCGGGGATGAGGATGAGCCCGCGGCGACCGCCGAGAAGCCCGCAAAGGACGGACAGGCGGAATAATCAGCGGCCGATTCGCCGCAGCGCTTCGTCGATCAGCAGATTGGCCAGCGTCATCCGCTTCGTCGCATTGTCGCGGAACGGCGGGGCGACGCGATCGGGATGATTGACCCTGGCAAAGGCGCGGCGCTTCTCGCCGAGCGTCAGCGGTGTGTCGGCAGCGGAGATCGCGAGCTCGGCTGCGACCTCTGCCGGGGCGGTGTGCGCGAGATGGTCCGGCATGACCGGCTCGGGCTCAGGCGGAGGCGCCGGCTCCGGCGCGATCACGGCGGCATCGAGTTCCAGATTGTCGAAATAGGCCTGGCCGACGCGCTGCGAGGCGGCGGAAACACCCTCCATGACATCGAAAGCGAGCCCGGTGGCAAGGCCGGAGACGCGGTGGGCGGCCGGCGCCTCGGCGCCTTCCTCCATCTCGTCCTCAGCCTTCAGCCGCTCAAGGACCGATTGAAATACCGACTGTCCGAACAGCATGCGCCTTCCTTTCGACGCAGGCATTAGAAGCCGGCAAGATGGCGCAGGGCTTGCCGGGCTTCAGCCGGCCTGCTTCAGGCTCTCTTCGAGGATGATGTCGTAGAGCAGCCTTGCGCTCGGCGGTAGCGCCCGTTCTCTCGCGGTGATCAGACTGTAAGGCTTGACGTTGATGTCAAAATCGATCGGCAGCATGCGGACATCCGAGGCATTCGAACTTTGGCTGGCCAGGAACTGGGCGACGTCGATGGCAATGGGAGCAATGGCATCGGTTTCGCAGACGATGGCGCAGGTGAGAAGCAGCGAGGAGGTGTTGACGATGTTTTCGGGCAGAGCCACGCCGCGCGACAGGAAGATGTCCTCGATCGTGCGGCGCAGCAGCGTGCCCGGCGGCTGGAACACCCAGTCGTAGTCCTTGAGGTCGACAAGGCTGCTTACCTTCTGCTTCAAAAGCGGATGGCGGCTGTGCACGATCAGGCAGGCCCGCTCGATGCCGATCTCTGTCACCTCGAAGAGGCGCGGGTTGAGATCGTCGGGAATGCGGCCGATGATGAAATCGTGGCGGGCGGCGAGCAGTTCGCGGGCCAGCACGTTGCTGGTCTCCACCTGGATGTTGATCTCGATGCCGGGATAGGCCTTGCGGACCCTGTTGATCGCCGGCACCACGAGGCTCATGGCCGGCGCGGTGACCGCGCCGATGAAGACCGAGCCGCCCTTGCCGCTCTTGAGTTCGCCAATCTCCCGGCTCGCCTCGCGCAGCTCCAGGAGGATCTTCCGAGCCCGTCTGGCAAGGGCCGCGCCGAAGGTCGTCAGCACCACGCCGCGGGCGACGCGTTCATAGAGTGGCGTCTTCGTGATCGATTCCATTTCGGACAGCATGCGCGATGCGGCGGGCTGCGAGATGTTGAGGACTTCCGCAGCTGCGGAAATCTGTCCGCTATCTTCGATTGCGACGATCATGCGCAGGTGATTCAGCTTAAGTCCCGCACGTAAAAGGCTGTCATCGGCAAAACTATCGGTGTGGATATCCACCTGATCCATCGAAATGGGCTCTGAAACAATCGTCATGGTTGCAGCCTCCCCACTGCGTTCCATCAAAAGTAATACTTTTTAACGATATACCAAAATTGTTATGCACATTACCAGTTATTCTATTTGACAGTTATAGGAATCCATACCAGTTTGCCGCCGTGTGCTGGTTGGCACTCAACACGTGTGAGATCGTGGAGGAGACCTACTTCGTTTCTCACCATCTGAAGTAACTATCCAATACGGAACCTGCCACAGTTTCGGGGCGGGCGATTTTTCGTCCGCTGCTCTATTAACAAGGGAGAGAGAAATGAAATCCATTATCTCATTGATGGCCGCGGCTGCTTTCGGCGTCGCTTCGTTCGTTGCACCGGCTCTGGCCGCGGATAAGGGCACCGTCGGCATTGCCATGCCGACCAAGGCTTCTGCCCGCTGGATCGACGACGGCAACAACATCGTCAAGCAGCTCCAGGCTGCCGGTTACGGCACTGACCTGCAGTATGGCGACGACGACATTCCGAACCAGCTTTCGCAGATCGAAAACATGGTCACGAAGGGCGTCAAGGTTCTCGTCATCGCTTCGATCGACGGCACCACGCTTTCCGACGTTCTCCAGAAGGCACATGATGCCGGCATCAAGGTCATCGCTTACGACCGTCTGATCCGCAATTCGGGCAACGTCGACTACTACGCGACCTTCGACAACTTCCAGGTCGGCGTTCTGCAGGCCGGCTCCATCGTTGACGGCCTCGGCCTCAAGGATGGCAAGGGTCCGTTCAACATCGAACTCTTCGGCGGTTCGCCGGACGACAACAACGCCTTCTTCTTCTATGATGGCGCAATGTCCGTCCTGCAGCCGTACATCGACTCGGGCAAGCTCGTCGTGAAGTCCGGCCAGACCGGCATGGACAAGGTCGGCACGCTGCGTTGGGATCCGGCAACGGCCCAGGCCCGCATGGACAACCTGCTCTCGGCCAACTACACCGACGCCAAGGTCGATGCCGTCCTGTCTCCCTACGACGGTCTGTCGATCGGCATCATCTCGTCGCTGAAGGGTGTTGGTTACGGTACTGCGGCCCAGCCGCTGCCGATCGTCACCGGTCAGGACGCTGAAGTTCCGTCGGTCAAGTCGATCATTGCTGGCGAACAGCACTCGACGATCTTCAAGGACACCCGCGAACTCGCCAAGGTCACTGTTGCCATGGTCGATGCCGTCATGTCCGGCAAGGAGCCTGAGGTCAACGACACGAAGACCTACGACAACGGCGTCAAGGTCGTTCCGTCCTATCTGCTGAAGCCGGTTGCTGTCGACAAGACCAACTACAAGCAGATCCTCGTCGACGGCGGTTACTACACCGAAGACAAGCTGAAGTAATACGAGATGGCCGGAACCCGCGCTTGCGGGTTCCGGTCTTCGATTTTATGATCGCCCGGCCGCTTGACGGCCGGAGGCGCTGGAACTTTGACTATGGACAATACCATCCTTGAAATGCGGAGCATCACCAAGACGTTCCCGGGCGTCAAGGCGCTGGAGAACGTGAACCTCAAGGTTCGCCAGGGTGAGATCCACGCAGTGGTGGGCGAAAACGGGGCCGGCAAATCGACCCTGATGAAAGTGCTATCGGGCGTCTATCCCACCGGAAGCTATGAAGGCGACATCGTCTATGAAGGCGAGACGCGCAACTTCAAGGCCCTGAAGGACTCCGAAGAAATCGGCATCGTCATCATCCACCAGGAACTGGCGCTCGTGCCCTTGCTGTCGATCGGGGAAAACATCTTCCTCGGCAACGAGAATGCCAAGAGCGGCGTCATCAGCTGGGACGAGACGTTCAACCGCACGAAGCAGCTGCTCAAGAAGGTCGGCCTGCAGGAATCTCCGAACACGCTCGTGACCGACATCGGCGTCGGCAAGCAGCAGCTCGTCGAGATCGCCAAGGCGCTGTCGAAGAGCGTGAAACTGCTCATCCTCGACGAGCCGACGGCCTCGCTCAACGAAAGCGATTCCGACGCTCTGCTCACGCTGCTCATGGAGTTCCGCAAGCAGGGCATCACCTCGATCATCATTTCCCACAAGCTGAACGAGATCCGCAAGGTCGCCGACCAGATCACGGTCCTGCGCGACGGCATGACCGTCAAGACGCTCGACTGTCATGCGGACGAGATCAGCGAAGACATCATCATCCGCAACATGGTCGGCCGCGATCTCGAAGACCGCTATCCGCCGCGCTCGGTGCCGATCGGCGAAACCATTCTCGAAGTGAAGAACTGGAACGCCTACCACCAGCAGCACCGCGACCGTCAGGTCCTGCACAATATCAACGTCACCGTCCGCAAGGGCGAAGTCGTCGGTATCGCCGGTCTGATGGGGGCAGGGCGCACCGAATTCGCCATGAGCCTCTTCGGCAAGGCCTATGGCCACAAGGTTTCCGGCGAGGTGCTGATGCACGGCAAGCCGGTCGATGTCAGCACCGTGCGCAGGGCGATTGACGCAGGTCTTGCCTACGTCACCGAAGACCGCAAGCAGCTTGGCCTCGTGCTCAACGATACGATCCTGCACAATACGACACTGGTCAATTTGAAGGCGGTGTCGAATGCCTCCGTTATCGACAGTGTCAAGGAATCGCGGGTTGCGACCGACTATCGGTCGAAGTTGCGCATTCGCTCTTCCAGCATCTTCCAAGAAACGGTCAATCTTTCCGGCGGCAACCAGCAGAAGGTGGTGCTGTCGAAGTGGCTGTTCTCCAATCCGGATGTTTTGATCCTCGACGAGCCGACGCGCGGCATCGACGTTGGCGCAAAATACGAAATCTATACTATCATCAACCAGCTTGCCGCCGATGGAAAGGGCGTTCTGATGATCTCATCGGAAATGCCCGAACTGCTTGGCACTTGTGACCGCATCTACGTGATGAACGAAGGACGCATCGTCGCTGAACTGCCGAAGGGAGAAGCAAGCCAGGAAACCATCATGCGCGCTATCATGCGCTCAGGGGAGAAGAAGCAATGACACCGATCAATCAACCCATCGCTGAGCAAGGGCGTGTCGTCTCGATCGGAGACTACGTTCGCGGCAACATCCGTGAATACGGCATGTTTATCGCGCTCATCGCGATCATGGTGTTCTTCCAGTTCTCGACTGGTGGCGTTCTCTTCAAGCCGCTCAACCTGACCAACATCATTCTGCAGAACTCGTTCATCGTCATCATGGCGCTCGGCATGCTGCTGGTCATCGTCGCCGGCCATATCGATCTTTCGGTCGGGTCCGTTGTCGGCTTCATCGGCGCCATCGCCGGCGTGATGACGGTGCAATGGCACACCAATTATATCCTGGCGGGTATCATCTGCCTTGCTCTCGGCGCGCTCGTCGGCGGCGTCCAGGGCTATTTCGTCGCCTATCACAAGATTCCGTCCTTCATCGTGACGCTGGCCGGCATGCTTGTTTTCCGCGGGCTGACGCTGTTCGTCATGACGGCATCGGGAACCGGCACCAGCATCGGTCCCTTCCCGCCGGAGTTCCAGCTGATCAGCATCGGCTTCCTGCCGAACCTCTTCGATATGGGCGGCATCAACTCGACCTCGATCATCCTGACCGTTATCGGCGCCGTAACCCTCTTCTATATGGCATGGCGCAAGCGCCTGTCGAACGAGAAGCACGGCAATGACGTCGAGCCTATGGGCTTCTTCCTCGTCCAGAACGCCATCGTCACGATCGCCATTCTTGGCCTGGGTCTTCAGTTGTCGGTCTATCGCGGCTTCCCGAACGTGCTCGTCGTCATGCTGGTCCTGGTGGCTGCCTATGCCTTCATTACCCGCCGCACGACGATCGGTCGGCGCATCTACGCCATGGGCGGCAATGAGAAGGCGACGAAGCTTTCCGGTATCAACACCGAACGGCTGACGTTCCTGACCTTTGCGAACATGGGCCTGCTCGCCGGATTGGCCGGTCTTATCGTTGCGCTGCGTCTCAACTCGGCGACGGCCAAGGGCGGCTTCGGTCTTGAACTCGACGTGATCGCGGCCTGCTTCATCGGCGGCGCATCCGCCCAGGGCGGCGTCGGCAAGGTGACCGGAGCTGTCATCGGCGCTCTGATCATGGGTATCATGAACAATGGCATGTCGATCCACGGCCTTGGCACTGACTCGCAGCAGATGGTGAAGGGCGCCGTGCTTCTCGCAGCCGTGTTCTTCGACGTTTACAACAAGAACAAGGGCTGAGCTTCAAAGCGCAGCCAGGCATTCGCAGTCAGATGAAAGATGGATTCCGGCTCCTGATGGAGCCGGACAGGCGGAGCTTTTCCTGTCTTCGCTGAAACGAGAAGGATTGAAGACGTGCTTATTTCGCAAATCAAGGGTGCTAACGGAGAGATCGTCGTCGCCGTGCGCGAGCAGGGCGGCGCCGCCAAGTCGGTCAAGAATGCCGGCAGCGTCTATGCGCTGGCGATGGAAGCGGCGGACGGCGGCAAGTCGCTTGCCTCGGTCATCGAAGCCCATGGTTACGGCGATGCCGTCGATCTTGAAAAGGCCTATGCGGAAGGCCGCTTCCTTCCGCCGATCACCCATCCCGATGCGGCTCACCTGCATCTGACCGGCACCGGCCTGACGCATCTCGGCTCCGCCGCCACCCGCGATTCCATGCATAAGAAGACCACCGAGGCGGCCGAGGAAACGCTGACCGACTCGATGAAGATGTTCAAGATGGGCCTGGAGAACGGCAAGCCAAAGGCTGGCGAAAAGGGCGTGCAGCCCGAATGGTTCTACAAGGGCAACGGCCATGGCGCCGCAGCCCCCGGCGCGCCGCTCGTCTCGCCTTCCTTCGCGCTCGATGGCGGCGAAGAGCCTGAAATGGCCGGCATCTACGTGATCGCCAAGGACGGCACGCCCTTCCGCATCGGCTTTGCGCTGTCGAACGAATTTTCCGATCACGTCACCGAGCGGATCAACTATCTCTATCTCGCCCATTCGAAGCTGCGCCCGGCAAGCTTCGGACCTGAAATCCGCGTCGGCGCAGCGCCTGACGATATTCGCGGCACCTCGCGCATCAAGCGCGGCGACAAGGTGATCTTCGAGAAGCCGTTCCTGTCGGGTGAGGCGAACATGTCGCACACATTCGCCAATCTGGAATATCACCACTTTAAATATGACCTCTTCCGTGCGCCGGGAGATGTTCATGTCCATATGTTCGGCACGGCGACCCTTTCCTTTGCCGACGGCATCAAGGCCGAAGAAGGCGATGTCTTCGAGATCGAAGTCGCCGAATTCGGCCTGCCGCTCCGCAATCCGCTGAAGGTGGCCGCCGAAGAAGAGATTGCCGTCAAGCAGCTCTGATTTTTCGAGGCCTGGCTGCGACCGCGGCCGGGCCGTGATGTAAACGGTAAAGGAGGCTTGTTGAGCCCATGACCATTTATCAAAACCTGATCGCCGGCGAATGGGTCGGCTCGAACGCGACGAAGAACATCAACCCGTCGGATACGAACGAGGTCGTCGGCCTCTATGCCGATGGCAGCGCTGAAGACACGAAAAACGCCATTGCCGCCGCCAAGGCCGCCTTTCCGGCCTGGTCGCGCTCGGGCATCTGGGAACGCCACGTCATTCTGAAGAAGACCGGCGACGAGATCATGGCGCGCAAGGACGAACTCGGGGCGCTGCTCGCCCGTGAGGAAGGCAAGACGCTGCCCGAGGCAACCGGCGAAGTCATCCGCGCATCGCAGATCTTCGAATTCTTCGCTGGTGAAGCGCTGCGGCTCGCCGGCGAGGTCATCCCGTCGGTTCGTCCGAACATCGGCGTCGAGATCACCCGCGAGGCGCTCGGCGTCATCGGCATCATCACGCCGTGGAACTTCCCGATCGCCATTCCCGCCTGGAAGATCGCGCCGGCGCTCTGCTATGGTAATACCATCGTCTTCAAGCCGGCCGAACTGGTGCCCGCCTGTTCCTGGGCGATCGTCGATATCCTCAACAGGGCAGGGCTGCCGAAGGGCGTCTTGAACCTCGTGATGGGCAAGGGCTCGGTTGTCGGCCAGGCCATGCTCGAAAGCCCCGATGTTCACGGCATCACGTTTACCGGTTCCACCGGCACCGGCCGGCGTGTCGCCGCCGCCTCCATCGAGCATAACCGCAAGTTCCAGCTGGAAATGGGCGGCAAGAACCCGATGGTCGTGCTCGACGATGCCGATCTCAACGTCGCCGTCGAGGCAGCCGCCAATTCCGGCTTTTTCTCCACAGGCCAGCGCTGCACCGCATCGTCGCGCCTGATCGTTACCGAAGGCATCCACGACAAGTTCGTTGCGGCTCTGACGGACAAGCTGAAGACGCTCGTCGTTGACAACGCGCTGAAGGCCGGCACGCATATCGGCCCCGTCGTCGATGAGCGGCAGCTGAAGACCGACACCGACTATATCGAGATCGGCAAAAAGGAAGGCGCCAAGCTTGCCTTCGGCGGCGAGCTCGTTTCCCGCGACACGCCCGGCTTCTACCTGCAGCCGACGTTGTTCACCGAAGCGACCAACCAGATGCGCATTTCGCGCGAGGAGATCTTCGGACCTGTGGTCTCGGTGATCCGGGCGAAGGATTACGATGAGGCGCTTGCCATCGCCAACGATACGCCATTCGGCCTTTCGGCCGGCATCGCCACAACAAGCCTGAAACATGCGACGCACTTCAAGCGCAATTCGGAAGCCGGCATGGTCATGGTCAACCTGCCGACAGCAGGCGTCGATTTCCACGTGCCGTTCGGCGGCCGCAAGGGTTCGTCCTACGGTCCGCGCGAACAGGGCAAGTACGCTGCCGAGTTCTACACAACCGTCAAGACGGCCTACACGCTGGCTTGAGACAGAGCGAGATGACCCGGGCCGTACGAGGCGGTCCGGGGGTATCCTGAAGGACAGAGATTATGAAAAAGAAAGCGGAATGGCCGCGCAGGCTGAGATCGCAGGAATGGTACGGCGGCACGAGCCGCGACGTGATCTATCACCGCGGCTGGCTTAAGAACCAGGGATATCCGCACGACCTGTTCGACGGTCGCCCGGTGATCGGCATCCTCAACACCTGGTCGGATATGACCCCGTGCAACGGGCATCTCAGAGAACTCGCCGAAAAGGTGAAGGCAGGCGTATGGGAGGCCGGCGGCTTCCCGCTCGAAGTGCCGGTGTTCTCGGCATCCGAAAATACCTTCCGCCCGACCGCGATGATGTATCGCAACCTCGCCGCTCTCGCGGTCGAAGAAGCGATCCGCGGCCAGCCGATGGACGGCTGCGTTCTTCTCGTCGGCTGTGACAAGACCACGCCGTCGCTGCTGATGGGCGCTGCCTCCTGCGACCTGCCGTCGATCGTCGTCACTGGCGGTCCGATGCTGAACGGCTATTTCCGTGGCGAACGCGTCGGTTCCGGCACGCATCTGTGGAAGTTCTCCGAAATGGTGAAGGCCGGCGAGATGACGCAGGCCGAGTTCCTCGAGGCGGAAGCTTCGATGAGCCGCTCGTCGGGCACCTGCAACACCATGGGCACTGCCTCCACCATGGCTTCCATGGCTGAGGCGCTCGGCATGGCACTGTCAGGCAACGCCGCGATCCCGGGCGTCGATTCCCGCCGCAAGGTGATGGCGCAGCTGACCGGCCGCCGGATCGTGCAGATGGTCAAGGATGACCTGAAGCCTTCCGACATCATGACGAAGCAGGCCTTCGAAAACGCCATCCGTACCAATGCGGCCATCGGCGGATCGACGAACGCCGTCATCCACCTTCTCGCCATCGCGGGTCGCGTCGGCATCGATCTTTCGCTTGACGATTGGGACCGCTGCGGTCGCGACGTTCCGACAATCGTCAACCTGATGCCGTCGGGCAAATACCTGATGGAAGAGTTCTTCTATGCCGGTGGCCTGCCTGTCGTGCTGAAGCGCCTCGGCGAGGCTGGGCTTCTGCACAAGGATGCGCTGACGGTCTCCGGCGAAACCGTCTGGGACGAGGTCAAGGAGGTCATCAACTGGAACGAGGACGTCATCCTGCCCGCTGAAAAGGCGCTGACGTCTTCGGGCGGCATCGTCGTGCTGCGCGGCAATCTCGCGCCGAAGGGCGCGGTCCTGAAGCCTTCGGCGGCTTCGCCGCATCTCCTGGTGCACCGGGGCAGGGCCGTCGTGTTCGAGGATATCGACGACTACAAGGCCAAGATCAACGACGACAATCTCGACATCGACGAGACCTGCGTCATGGTCATGAAGAATTGCGGCCCGAAGGGCTATCCCGGCATGGCCGAAGTCGGCAACATGGGGCTGCCGCCCAAGGTGCTGAAGAAGGGCATCCTGGATATGGTGCGCATTTCCGACGCCCGCATGTCTGGAACGGCTTACGGCACGGTCGTGCTGCATACCTCTCCGGAAGCAGCAGTCGGCGGACCGTTGGCGGTCGTGAAGAATGGCGACATGATCGAGCTTGACGTGCCGAACCGTCGTCTGCATCTCGACATCTCGGACGAAGAGCTGGCGCGGCGTCTCGCCGAATGGCAGCCGAACCATGATCTGCCCAAGTCCGGTTATGCCTTCCTGCATCAGCAGCATGTCGAAGGAGCCGATACCGGCGCCGACCTCGACTTCCTCAAGGGATGCCGCGGAAATGCTGTCGGCAAGGACAGCCACTAAGCGGAGCGTACCGATCCGGAATTGAAGAAGAGGCGGGCTTTTGCCCGCCTTTTTGTTGAACTGGTCAGCGCTCAAACTTGTTCAACGAGGAAATAGTGCTATATCTTGTACAAGTGTACAGGAGAAGTAGTCATGTCTAAAGTGGTCGGCGCGGCGGAATTCAAGGCGAAATGCCTGAATCTCATCGATCAAATGCGGAACGATGATGAATCGATCGTCATCACCAAGCGCGGCAAGCCAGTTGCCGTGCTGTCGCCCGCGCGTAACACAACCGAGCGCAAGAGTATCATCGGCGCGATGAGGGGTAGCGTATTGCGCTATGACGATCCGCTGTCTCCGGCCGTTGAGCCGGAGGATTGGGACGCCCTCCGGTGATCGTCATCGATACCCATATCCTCGTCTGGGCAATGCAGGACGATGCACGCCTGGGTTCACAAGCCCGGCGCGTCATCGACGAGATGACCGAGAAAAGCCGGATTCTGATTTCGGCGATCACACCTTGGGAAATCGCGATGCTCGTACAGAAGGGGCGCCTGGCGCTCGGCGACGATGTCGGGCGATGGATCGATGATGCATTATCGCTGCCCGGACTTCAGCTCGCACCAATCGAGCCTTCCATCGCGATAGACAGCGTCCGGCTACCAGGCGAGTTTCATGCCGATCCCGCCGATCGAATCATTGCCGCTACGGCCCGTTTTCATCGCGTACCATTGCTTACCGCCGATCAGGCGATCCTCAGCTATGGTGCACGCGGCCATCTCCAAGTTCTTGCGGCGGGCTAAGCGATGGCTGGGTAGCTTGAGATGTCGCTCAGCTCTGGCTCTGGCTTTGCATCTGGCCGCTGTCCTCTACCTTCACGGTGACCGACAGCGTTTCGCCCGGCGTGCCGATGCGCATGCCTGAAATCGGCGCGGCGTCGCGGTAGCAGAGGCCGGAGGCGAGCCTGATGTAGCGCGCATCCGGGCAGATATCGTTGGCCGGATCGAAGCCCACCCAGCCGAGGCCGGGAATATGGGCTTCGGCCCAGGCATGGGTCGCCGCCTGTTCGACCTTCTCTTCCATCATCAGATAGCCCGAGACATAACGTGCCGGTACCTGCAAGGCGCGGGCGGCGGCAACGAAGATATGCGCGTGGTCCTGGCAGACGCCGCTCTTCTTCTCCAGCGCCTGTTCCGCTGTCGTCTCGGTGTTGCTGGTGCCGGGCCTATAGTCCACCGCCTCGTGGATTGCAGCCATCAGCGCATGCATGCGCGCGAGTTCGTTCTCGCCGCTGATGCTCTTGGCCAGTTCCTTCACCAGCTTGCCGGCTTTGGTCAGCGGCGTGTCGCGCAGGAAAAGCCAAAGCGGGCAAAAGCCGGTATGCGGGCCGGTGACACCGTTGCGATCCTCCGTCTCGACCTCGCCTTCCGCGAGGATGCGCGTGACGTCCTGCTTGCCTTCCAGCGAGACCAGGTTGACGTGGTTGCCGTACTGGTCGTCATATTCCACTTCGGGTGTGGCGCCTTCGACCTTCAGCGACCAGCCGATGACCTTCTGGCCCGATGTCGTCGGCGGCGTCAGCCGCAGCCGTTGCAGGGAGAAGTGCGTGGGTTCGTCGTAGCGGTATTCGGTGAGGTGGCTGATTTTCAGTCTCATTGTGTCATCCACCTAAACATAGAACCGGTAGCCGTCGGAAATTTCCGCACCGAGCTTGTTGTTGCGCGCGACGAAATCCTCCAGGAACTCATGCAGGCCCTGATCCATGATATCCCGGATCGCCCGCGTCTGCAGTGTGGTGCGGATCGCATCCGCAGTATCGTGGGCGGGAAGCCGCTCCTCGTAATCCTGGGCGAGGTAGCCGAGATTGCTGACGATCTTCTCGTAGCAATAGGCAAGCGAACGCGGCATCTGCACATTGAGGGTCAGGAAATCGGCGATGTTCATCGCCCGGTATTCGCCGTCATAGGCCCAGCTGTAGGCGCGGTGCGCGGAGACCGAGCGCAGGATCGATTCCCATTGCACGTTGTCGAGCGACGAGCCGACCGCCGAGACCGAGGGCAGCAGCACGTAATATTTCACGTCGAGGATGCGGCTCGTATTGTCGGCCCGCTCGATGAAGGTGCCGATGCGGGCAAAATTATAAAGCTCGTTGCGCAGCGTCGAACCATGGAAGGCGCCGCGGATGAGGCCGGCGCGGCGCTTGATGACGTCGATCACCTCCGGCAGGTCGGCGGCCTTCACGCGCTTTTCGAGCAGCGCTTTCAGCTCGATCCAGCATTCGTTGGTCGCTTCCCAGGTCTCGCGTGTCAGCGCGGTGCGCACCATGCGGGCATTGTTGCGGCCGGAGTCGATGCAGGACATGACGCTCGACGGATTGGCGCGATCGCGCAGGAGATAGTCGATCGCATCGGCGTTGGTCAGCTTTGCGTGGCCCTCGTCATAGGCTTCGCGCACGCCGGCACTTTGCAGCACGCCGTCCCAGTTGTCGTCGCCTGCGCTGCTGCGGGTCAGCGACATGCGCAGCCCCGCATCGATCAGCCGGGCAATATTTTCGGCGCGCTCGATGTATCGAAACATCCAGTAGAGGCCGTTTGCTGTTCTTCCGAGCATCAGTCCTCCAATACCCAAGTGTCTTTGGTGCCGCCGCCCTGGCTTGAGTTGACCACCAGCGAGCCCTGCTTCAGCGCCACGCGGGTGAGCCCGCCCGGAATGATCTGGACCTTGTCCGACACCAGCACATAGGGGCGAAGGTCGACATGGCGCGGCGCAATCCCCTTGTTGACGAGGATCGGCACGGTGGAAAGCGACAGTGTCGGCTGGGCGATGTAATTGTTCGGCTTCGCCTTCAGCTTCTCGGCGAAATCTGCGCGCTCCTTCTTCGATGCCGTCGGTCCCACAAGCATGCCGTAGCCGCCGGAACCGTGCACTTCCTTGACCACCAGTTCTTCCAGATGCTCCAGCACGTATTTCAGGCTTGATGCTTCCGAGCAGCGCCAGGTCGGCACGTTTTCGAGCAAGGCCTTGCGGCCGGTATAGAATTCGACGATCTCCGGCATATAGGAGTAGATCGCCTTGTCGTCGCAGATGCCGGTGCCCGGCGCATTGGCGATGGTGATGTTGCCGGAACGGTAGACATCCATGATGCCGGGGATGCCGAGCGCGGAATCGGCCCGGAACGTCAAGGGGTCAAGGAAATCGTCGTCGACGCGGCGGTAGAGCACGTCGATCGCCTCGTAGCCGCGGGTCGTGCGCATCTTCACCTTGCCGTCGATGACGCGCAGATCCGAGCCCTCGACCAGCTCGACGCCCATCATGTCGGCGAGGAAGGAATGTTCGTAATAGGCCGAATTGTAGATGCCGGGCGTCAGCACCGCGACGCGCGGCTTGCCGGCGCAGCCGGGTGGGGCGAGCGAGGCAAGGCTCTGGCGCAGCAGGTAGGGATAGTCCTCGACGCGCTGCACCTTGTTCTCATGGAAGAGCTCCGGGAACATCTGCATCATGGTTTCCCGGTTTTCCAGCATGTAGCTGACGCCGGAGGGTGTGCGGGCATTATCTTCCAGCACGTAGAACTGGTCCTCGCCGGTACGCACGATGTCGGTACCGACGATATGGGTATAGACGCCGCCGGGCGGGCGGAAGCCGATCATCTCGGACAGGAAGGTGACGTTATTCTCGATCAGCTCGCGCGGAACGCGACCGGCGCGGATGATCTCCTGCTTGTGGTAGATGTCGTCCAGAAAGGCATTGAGCGCTATCACCCGCTGCTCGATGCCCTGGGCGAGCTTGCGCCATTCACGGGCGGAGATGATGCGGGGAATGATGTCGAAGGGAATGAGTTTTTCGGAACTGTCGGCGTGGCCGTAGACCGCGAAAGTGATGCCGGTCTTCCGGAAGATGTTCTCCGCATCGCGGGACTTGGCAATCAGATGCGCCCTGTCTTGGTTGTTGTACCACTCAAAATATTTTTCATAAGGCGGGCGAGAACTTTCGTCCCCAGTTATCATTTCATCAAATGCCAAAGGTGCGGCTCCCCTTTTTTGTTCATTTGAATACAACGCAAATTGCAATGCAAGAACCATGCGCAGTTCGAGGAAAAGATTTTGCGGTGCGGGAAAGGGATGAAAATCCGGGCATTTGAAGTGGTGCAGCGCGATGTGTCGGACGTGCGCTCCGCAGAGTCTGCGTAAAAAATGAGCACCTGATTGTTTTTCGGTCTGGATCCATCAGCGAAATTTCAAATAAGCATCAGCGCTTCGCCTTTGACTGCGGCCACCTGGTGCCGCTATCAGCACGGGCAACTCCTTGTTCCCCGAGCTGCCCATGTCCCTTGACCGCTTTGCCCCTGCCGTTTTCGTTTTCCTCTGGTCCACGGGCTGGGTGGTGGCGAAATATGCCGCGCTGCATTCCGAGCCCTTCACCTTTCTTTCGATACGCTATGGGCTGTCGGCCTCGGCATTCCTGGCCCTCTGCCTGGTGATGCGGGCGCAATGGCCGAAAAGCCGGGCGACGTGGCTCCGCGCCATCTATTCCGGCTTCTTCCTGCACGGTTTCTATCTCGCCGGCCTCTGGTGGGCAATCGCCAATGGCGTGCCGGCCGGCATATCAGGCATCATCGCGGCGCTGCAGCCGCTTTTGACCGCGATGGCGGCGCCCTTTCTCGTCGGCGAGCGGTTGCAGAAGACGCAGCAGCTCGGCCTGGCGCTCGGCTTCGTCGGCATCGCCGTTGCCATTTCGCCGAAGCTCTTCGGTCCGGCGACCGCCGATCTCGCCCATGCCGCCCTGCCGCTGGCGATCAATCTCGTCGCCATGGGGTCCGTCACCTACGGCACGCTCTATCAGAAGAAACATCTGCAATCCGGTGACCTTAGAACCATCGCGACGCTGCAATATGTCGGTGCGCTGATTCTGACCCTGCCGCTGTCGCTGATCTTCGAGCGCCAGCATTTCGACGGCACAGCCCGGGCCTATGGCGCGCTGATCTGGTCGGTCTTCGGCCTGTCGATGGGCGGCGTCGGATTGCTGCTTTACCTTATCCGCCGGGGCCAGGTTTCCCGCGCCGCCTCGCTCATCTACCTGATGCCGCCGGCGGTCGCCCTCGAGGCTTTCATCGCCTTCGGGGAGCCGCTGACCCTGCCCTTGATGGTTGGTACCGCGGTTGTCGTGACGGGCGTCTATCTGACGAACCGCAGGGCGGCCGAGCGGCAGACGCCGGTTGAGGCGTAGGCAATAAAAAAGGCCGGGGAGAACCCGGCCTTTCTGATTTTCAGTCGATCGATGATCAGGCGCGTTCGCGGCGCTGGCCACCATTGCGGGAGCCGGAGCCACCGCGGCGGTTGCCGCCGTTGCCCTCGCGGCGTGGTTCGCCGCCCTGGGCCTGCTGCGGGCCGCGATCTTCGCCATGCTTGCGGGCCGGGCGGCCGTGGGCATGACGGTTATTGCCGCGGTGATGGCCGCTCGGTTCGCCATTGGCATGGGAGCCTTGATGCGCAGGACGCTGCGGCTTTGCCGAGGGGCGGAAGTCGGAGGTCGAGACCAGGTCGTTGTCGGGGCCAAGATTCGGGGTCGCTTCGCCGCGGCGCTGGCCGCGGAAATCCTCGTTGCGGGCGGTGCGCTCGGGACGTGGACGACGCTCGTGGCGCTCCTCGCCGCCGGCGCGGACTTCGCTACCTTCGCCTTCACGGCGCGGGCGGCGTTCCTGGCGGTTGCCGCGATGCTCGGAGCGGTTCTGCTCGCCCCGGCCTTCGCCGCGACCATTACCTTCGCGACCCTGGCCGCCGCCACGGTTGCGGTTGTTGCCATTGCCGTTGCCGCGACGGGGGCCGCCGCCGCTGATATTGGCCGGTGCTTCGCCGCTGGCGACCGTGATGTCGATACCCATCAGGCGCTCGATGTCACGCAGCAGCCTGGCTTCGTCGGGGGCGCAGAAGGCAATGGCGATGCCGTCGCGGCCGGCACGCGCCGTGCGGCCGATGCGGTGGACATAGGCGTCGGGCACTTCAGGCAGATCGTAGTTGTAGACGTGGCTGACGGCCGGGATGTCGATGCCGCGGGCGGCGACGTCGGTCGCGATCAGCGTCTTGATGCTGCCGTCACGGAAGGCCTTCAGCGCCCGTTCGCGCTGGCCCTGGCTCTTGTTGCCGTGGATCGAGGCGACGGAATAGCCGATGTTTTCGAGATGCTTCATCAGCTTCTCGGCACCGTGCTTGGTGCGCAGGAAGACGATGGCACGGCCATCGGGGTTCTCTGTCAGCGACTTGCGGAGCAGTTCCGTCTTGTCGTTCTTGCCGCCGACGAAATGGACATACTGCTCGACCTTGTCGGCAGCCTTGCCCGGAGGCGTGACTTCGACCTTGACGGGATCGACGAGATATTCGCCGGCGAGATCGGCGATCGCCTTCGGCATGGTGGCCGAAAAGAGCATGGTCTGGCGCTTCTTCGGCACCAGCTTGGCGATCTTGCGCAGATCGTGCACGAAGCCGAGATCGAGCATCTGGTCGGCTTCGTCAAGCACGAGATAGCGGACCGTGGTCAGCGTGATCGCGCGGCGATTGACGAGGTCGAGCAGGCGGCCGGGTGTTGCGACGAGGACGTCGGTGCCCTTTTCGAGCTGCAGCTGCTGCTTGTTGATCGAAACGCCGCCGACGACGACATTGATGCGCAGCGGCGACTTGCGGATGAACTTCTTCAGGTTATCGGCGATCTGGTTCACCAGTTCGCGGGTCGGTGCGAGGATCAGCGTCCGCGTCGTGCGGTTGTCGGGGCGGCGCTCGTCGGCAAGCAGCTTTTCGATGAGCGGCAGGCCGAAGGCGGCGGTTTTGCCGGTGCCGGTCTGGGCAAGGCCGATCAGGTCGCGGCCTTCGAGGAGGAGAGGAATGGCCTGTTCCTGGATCGGCGTCGGCGTTTCGATGCCGAGCTGGAACAAAGTGGCGACGATCGGCTTGGAGACACCAAGCGATTCAAAATTAGTCAAGGTATAACCTTTCGGGGCGCCACAATGACTATCGCCGGAACGCACCATGCGATCCGGTTTCATTCTGGCGTCAAGAACCCCGCGTGAAGTGGGAACTTGTGAGTTGGAAAAAGCTTTCCAGCGCTTCTGGCCGCTCTTGGGAGTGCGGCGCTCTATCGAATTGCGCTTTTGTCCCTTCTTCCTGCGTCCGTATTTTCTAGCAGGGGCACGCTCACGCGGCGGCCGGAAGGGTGAAAGCTGAGCTGCATTTGGGCCAGTTCGCGTGGAAAGTCAAGTGCAGTGCACAAGAAAGCCTCCGGTGGAATTTAGTTGGGCATGACAAGCACGAAGCTTTGCGATGCGCTTTCCGCGCCGTTGACGAGGATGGCGATGCGGTGCTCGCCTGGATAATAGCGCCGTGTCGTGATCGGCCGCATGGCGTGGCGGCGCTCGATTGCATGGTTTTGGCCGGGCGCTAGCGAGATCGTCTTGCATTTGAAGACCTTGGGCGAAAGCGAGCCGTCAGCCTTCACGTGGTGGATGGCGTAATCGATCATCAACGATTGCGTGGTCTCGCCGGCATTCGTCACGCGGATTTCGAAATCCAGCCCTTCGCCGAAGAGCACTTCGTCCTTCGCAAGCCGCAGTTCGCATGCGAGCGAAGCAGCCGCGCCGAAGCCGAAATTGGCAAGAGCCCGCGCGTGTCCTTTCTTCAGAAGCGTGCGCGAGGCGTGCTTCAGCAGCCAGCGGCGTTCGGGGGAGGCGCTCTCGATGTGGCCGCCGATGAAGGCGGCCACCAGATCCGGATGATCCTTGGCGATGTCGTTCAGGCTGTTGGCGACGGAGCGGCGCACGTAATCTTCCGGATCATCCATCAACGCGGTCAGGATGGGCAGGATCGGCGCCGGGTCCTTCACAAGCTGCGGCAGGCGCATGGCCCAGGGCAGGCGCGGTCGCGTTCCCTCGCTTGCCAGCCGGCGCACATGCCGGTCGGGATCGCCGACCCAGCCGGAGATGATGGCAAGCGCACGCTGCTGGTCGCGATGGATGAAGGGGCGGATGCCATATTCGGCCGTGAAATGCGGCGTCAGCGCCTTGAGGAGATCAAGACCGAGATCGAAATGATCGGGGCCGCGGGCGGCGATGAACTGGTTGACCGGCAGCAGCATCCAGCCGGAAAGCCCGGGCTTGCCGGCGACAGGCAAGCTTGCCTTGAGAATGGCGGCTGCCTCGGGAAAATCATCGGGAAACGTGGCAAACAGCGCGTCACGGATCAGGGATGAGCGCTCCATCAGCTCCAGGGCTGCGAGGCCGTCGGTCGCCAGATTTACGAAACGATCCCGATCGAAGGACGGCGCGTTGGCGGCAATGTGATCGGCCATATCGCCGACCAGCGCCTCGTGCAGCAGGTTCTTGAGCGGTTCCGGCATGCTGATCCTCCTTCTTTGGGAGGATTGGCCCGGCGCCACCGGGAGGTCAAGCGGCGCCGGATGCGGTTTCTCTATTCCGTGCAGACTTTGACGCGGTAGGGATCGCCCCAATCGTCATGCCGCCATTCGAGATGGCAATAGGACGGACGGTAATAGGTCCGGTAGACCGGATATGCACGATACGTGGGGTAGGCGGGGTAGGCAGGATAAACGGGGTAGGCGGGACGGGCAGCCTCGGACAGCAAGGCTCCGCCGACGACGCCGGCGGCAAGGCCGCCCCAGAAGGCGTCGCGCGGACGGGCATCGGCGGTGGTGGCAGTGGCGAGCGAGGCGCCGGCAAAGGTCAGCGCGATCAGGCCCGTTGCCATGGTCTTATGAAGAACGGACATGGTATTTTCCTTTCATGGTGGCTTCCATAAAGCCATGTCGAGACTCGGCCCGGATCGCGGCGGCGCGATGGCCGCGCAAGCGCTTCCCGCATTAAATTTTCGTCATGATTTCAACGGATGCCGGCTTAGAAGGGCATGAGGTCGGAGCTGGGATTCCGCCGGTTGCGCCGGCCTTTCAGGCTCGTGCAAGCCCGGACTGTCAATGTGAGACATCTTCAGCTTGGTAAGCCGGCTTGCAAAATTCCGCCACCAAAATTTATGGTTAAAACTTTGTTAAAAGCCTTGGCGTTATGGTCTTTGTAGTCGATATTTCATTTATTGCGGGAGCGACAATTTCTTGAAAGCAGCCGGGGAACTTCTGGAATTGGCTTGCCGCCGGATCGCTGATCTGGACACCCCGGCCTATGTCAAGAACAGCGAATTGCGCTATGTCGCCGTCAACGAGGCCTATGCCGATTTCCTGGGTCGCGAGATTTCCGATTTCATCGGCAGGCGGAGCCGCGAGCTCTTTGATCGTCCCGAAGAGGAGGATCGCGAGGACAAGGAACGCCGCGCGTTGGTGTTCGGCACCGAGGAAAACGCCATCTGCTTTGATGCCGTAGGCCGCCATCACGAGCGCATCCAGATCGAAAGCTTCTCTCCATCGCCGGATCGGGCCTATGTGCTCGGCATTTTCGAACTACGCGAACAGCCGCGCCTGGCCATCGGCGGCCAGGGGATTGTTAACAACCCCGGGATTGCGAGCAACCCTGGGATTGTGAGCAACCCTGGGATTGCCGCCGATTTCGCCCGCGTGCGTGAGGCGCTGGAAAAACTCGATCATCCAATCGGCATTTTTGCGGAAGACGGACGCCCGCTGATCGTCAATGCGAGCTATCGCAACGGCGCGAAGCCTGCTGCCGCCGGCGATTCAGCCTGGGGCGAAAGCGTCAATGAACTCGACGTTCTGCGCACTGTGCTTGAAGACCTGCCGGTTGCAGTCTTCGTGCGCGACGACGAGCACCGCCTGGTCTATGCCAACAAGTATTATGAGACCTTCAGCGGCAATTCCCGCTCCCAGTATCTGGGAATGACCGAACATGAAATGTTCGGGCCGGAAGGTGGCGAGGCGATCTACCAGGAAAACCTGCTGGCGCTGAAGCACGGCATATCGGTGGAACTCGAGAGCGAGATGCCGAGCCAGAGCGGCCACATCTATCCGGTCATCTCACGCGTCAACCGTGTCATGACGGCGGAGGGGCGAACTTATGTCGTCGGCTCCTTCTCCGACATCTCGCCCCTCAAGGAACGCGAGAAGGCGCTGATTGAGTCGCGCAAGCAGGAAGAAATACTGCATCGGGATATCGAGAGCATCCTGCGGTCGCTGCCGGTCGGCGTGCTGATCCTCGATAACGACCACCAGATTCTCTACGTCAACGACGAATTCTACAGCATCTGGGAACTGCCGCTCGACGATCGCTTCGACGGCCGCCCTTTCCTTGACGTCATCCGCCGCAACGACGAGCTCGGACGCTACGACGGCACGCAGACGCCGGAGGAAATCTACGCCTTCCGCAAGCATCTCTTCGAGGCCGAAGAGCCCGAGCCGATCGAGCTCGGCTGGGCAGGCGGCAAATCTGTGATCTTCGACAGCCGTCGCATCTCCAACGATCGCATCCTGCTCACCTATGCCGACATCTCGGCGGTGCGGGAGCGGGAAATGGAAATCCACGAGACGCGCGCCGCACTCGAGCGGCTTGGCGAAATGATGCGCGATGCGACACATGCCATGTCGCAGGGCATCGCCATCGTCCAGGACAGCGTCATCAAGATGTCCAACGAGGCGATGGCCGACATCCTGCAGATCCCACCCCACTATATCGAGCCCGGTCAGGGTTGGCTCGGCATGTTCGAATTCTGCGCGGAGCGCGGCGATTTCCACGATGCGGCGGACGAGATCCTGCAGGAATGGCGCGCCAATATCGCGGCCAGGCAGCCGATTTCCACCGTCTTCCATGTCGGCGGCGAGCGCTGGGTGAACATGGATGCAACGGTCAGCAGCGGACAGCACTGGGTGGCGCTTTTCACCGACGTCACCGAACTCAAGAGCCGCGAGGAGGACCTGCGCGAGCTTCTGTCGCGCGCCGAAGCGGCCGACCGCGCCAAATCCGAATTCCTTGCCAATATGAGCCATGAAATCCGCACGCCGATGAACGGGGTGCTTGGCATGGCGGAACTGCTTGCCAAGACCAATCTCGACACGCGCCAGAAGACCTTCATCGATATCATCGTCAAATCGGGCAATGCGCTGCTAACTATTATCAACGACATCCTCGATTTCTCGAAGATCGATGCCGGGCAGATGAGGCTGCGGAAAGCCGCCTTCGATATCACCGAAGCGGTGGAGGACGTGGCGACGCTCCTGTCCTCGCATGCCGCCGAGAAGAATATCGAGCTTCTGGTGCGGGCGGCACCGGATCTGCCTGCCGCCGTAATCGGAGACGCAGGGCGTTTCCGGCAGATCGTGACCAATCTGGTCGGCAACGCCGTCAAATTCACCGAGCGCGGCCATGTCTTCGTCGATGTCGGCTTCGAGACGATCGCCGGCGGCGAGATCATGGCGAGCATACGCATCGAAGATACCGGCATCGGCATTCCCAGCGAAAAGCTCGCATCGGTCTTCGACAAGTTCTCGCAGGTCGATGCCTCCTCGACCCGCCGGCATGAGGGGACGGGGCTCGGCCTTGCGATCACCGCCGGCCTCGTCGATCTTTTCGGCGGCTATCTCAATGTCGATAGCGAATGGGGCAAAGGTTCGGTCTTCACCGTCAACCTGCCCTTCGCGGTGGCGGCCGCCCGCCTTGAGCCGAAGCCGCTGCCGATTAACGTTCAGGGCGCGCGCATCCTCGTCGTCGACGACAACGAGGTGAACCGCCGCATCCTCACCGAGCAGCTTTCGCTCTGGGGCTTCGACGGCGTGGCCGCCGAGGGCGGCGGCACCGGCATTGCGATCCTGGAAGCTGCGGCCGATCTCGGCATCACCGTCGACGCTGTCGTGCTCGACTATCATATGCCGGATATGAACGGCGCCGATGTCGCGCGCCGGCTGCGCGCCGATCCCCGCTTCGTCGAGCTGCCGATCATCTTCCTGACGTCGATGGATATTTCGGGTACGGAAAAGGAATTCGCCGCACTGAACGGCCACGCGCATCTGATGAAGCCGGCGCGCGCCAATGTGCTGCGCAACACCGTCGTCGAAGTCGTGCGCGCCCGTCGCGTCAAGCAGGCCTCGGAAGCCGAGATCGCCCGGCTGCAGGCGGAAACGACCGTACCGGCGCCAGCGCCTGTACCTGTGCCGCAGAAGCGCGCGGCCGAATTCGTCGATGTGCTCGTCGCCGAGGACAACGAAGTCAACCAGATCGTCTTCACGCAAATCCTGCAGGGGACCGGCCTTTCCTTCCTCGTCGTCGAGAATGGCGAGCAGGCGGTCGCCGCCTGGGAGCAGCACACGCCGCGCATCATCATGATGGACGTGTCGATGCCCGTCATGAACGGCCATGAAGCGACCCGAATGATCCGGAAACGGGAACAGGGGCAGGGTCATCGCGTGCCGATCATCGGCGTCACCGCCCACGCCCTCGAAAGCGACCGCGAACTCTGCCTCGACGCCGGCATGGACGACTACATGTCGAAGCCGATCAGCCCTGAACTGCTGGAGGAGAAGATCCGGCAATGGCTGGGCAAGGACGAGCAGCAGCCGGGGCGCACCAGCTACTGATCTTTGCCGATGACGCCGGCAAACCTTACCGGGCGAGTGGCTTGACGCCGCAGAGCATTTCGCGCTTGCCGGCGAAGCCTTTGCGGCGTTCGACGGTAAAACCGGTGGCGATGAGGTTGCGGCGTACGAAGCCCGCCGCGGCATAGGTGGCGAAGGTGCCGCCGCCGGCAGTCTTTTCGGCGACGCGGCGCATCAGTTCCTCCGACCACATGTCGCCGTTGCGCGACGGCGCGAAACCATCAAGATACCAGGCGTCGAAGCCGGGTGCCGTTGCCGCGACGCCGTCGAGCGCCGCGCCGCAGACGACGCTGAGTCTGGTCTGGGCATCGAGGTCGAGCGTGACGGTATCGGTCGGCATCTGCGGCCAAGCCGCCGTCAGCGCCTCGCGCTCGGCATCGATCTCCGGCCAGTGCGACAAGGCCCGGCCGATCTCTTCGCCGCGCATCGGATGGAGTTCGAAGGAGATGAAATGCAGGTGCTGGCCGCCCGTGCGGTGGAGCTTCCATTGCCGCCAGGTCTCGGCGAAGTTCAGGCCTGTGCCGAAGCCGAGTTCGCCGATCACGAATCCCTGCCGACCGTTCCAGCGCTCCGGCAGGCCGTTGCCGGCGAGGAAGACGTGGCCGCATTCCAGCCGCCCGTCAGTCTGGCAATAAAAATGGTCGCCAAAGGCCGTGGAATAAGGCATATCGCCGTCGCGCCATTCGAGCGGCTGCGGCGCGCCTGCGCCAATCTGATCTGGATTTACCTCTGTCATGGGAAAAGCCGATAATCCTCAGCCGGTCTCAGGTCAATCATCCTCAGACTTGCTGATCGTCGGCGGCGGCATTATGGGCCTCTGGGCGGCCGTCCATGCCGAGCGCCGCGGCATAAGCACCATTCTCGCCGACGCCAGCAGATTGGGGGGAGGCGCGAGCGGCGGCCTGCTCGGCGCGCTGATGCCGCATATGCCGGACCGATGGTCCGAGAAGAAGCAGTTCCAGTTCGATGCGCTGGTTTCGCTCGAGGCAGATATTGCAGCACTCGAAGCCGAGACCGGGCTTTCCGCCGGTTATGCCAGGTCCGGGCGGTTGATTCCGCTGCCAAGGCCGCATCTCAATCGTATAGCCCGCGGCCATTCCGAAGACGCCGAACGCCATTGGCGGGCAGGCGTGCGCCGCTTCCACTGGCATGTGCTCGACAGGCCCGATGTGGACGGTTGGGTCGAGGCATCCGCCGGCGAGAGCGGTTTCGTGCATGACACGCTCGCCGGCCGTGTTGCGCCCCGCTCGTTGATGTCAGTGCTGATCGCTTTCCTCCGGCGGGCAAAACATGTGCGCATCATGGAACATGCTGTCGTCGCCGGTCTCGATCCCGATCGGGGCACGGCTGAGATCGGCGGCGAATTCATCGCTTTCCGTCACTGCATCCTGGCTGCCGGTCATCAGTCCTTTCCCCTGCTGCAGGATCTGACGCCGGGGCTGAAACAGCCGCTTGGCCAGCCGGTGAAGGGACAGGCGGCGCTGCTGAAAGCGGATATCGACCCGACGCTGCCGACGATCTTCCTCGACGGGCTCTATATCGTCGCACATGAGGGGGGACATGCGGCGATCGGCAGCACCAGCGAGAACCGTTTCGACGATCCTTTTTCGACCGATGCCCAGCTCGACGCGCTGATCGAGGCGGCGCGCGACATCGTGCCGGCGCTTCGCAACGCACCTGTCGTCGAGCGATGGGCGGGGCTTCGCCCGAAGGCGATCGACCGCGATCCGATGATCGGCTCCCACCCCGATCACTCGCGCCTGATCGCACTCACCGGCGGCTTCAAGGTCAGCTTCGGCCTTGCGCACCGCCTGGCGGAGGCGGCGGTTTGTATCGCAGGCGATGAACATTGCAGATTTTTGCTGCCGGAAAGCTTCGCGATTTCAGGCCATATCGCGGCGGCTTCACGTTAAACGTGAATTTCTCGCTGCTCTGCTTCGTTATTCTGTCATGCAAATCACCTATCTGCTAGCGCATCGACAGCGCCTGACCCAAATGGCGCTCACTTCCTTGATGGAGGAAATTGCATGCGCTATGCCATTTGCTTCACGCCTCCGGCGAGCGACCCGCTGTCGCTCGTGGCCGCCAATTGGCTTGGCCGAAACGTGTTTTCCGGCGATGTGACGGAGCCCCCGGCCGTTCGCGGCCTCGGCATTCACGAGATCGCCTTCCATACCGCCGTGCCGCGGCGCTATGGCTTTCACGGTGTTTTGAAGGCGCCGTTCTACCTGTCTCCCGATGTGTCGGAATCTCAACTCCTGCGCGATCTTATGCGTTTTTCCGGAACCGTCCTTCCCTTCCGGATGCCGCGTCTCGAAGTCGCCAGGCTCGGCAATTTCTACAGCCTGCTGCCGAATATTCCGTGTGAGCAGATCCAGTATCTCGCTTCGGCAATCGTGCAGGAATTCGACCGTTTCCGTGCGCCGCTCAGCGAAGCCGACATCGAGCGCAGCGATCCGGACGGGTTGTCGGCAGCGCAGTTCGCCAATCTGCATCGCTGGGGCCATCCTTATGTGATGGAGGAGTTCCGCTTCCACATGCCGGTGACGGGCCTCATCAACGCGATCGACATGCCGCGCATCGAGCCGGCGCTGCGGACGATCTTCGAGCCTGTGCTGAGAGAGCCGATCATGGTTTCGAACGTGGCTCTGATGATCGAGGAAGGCACCGGCGGTCCCTTCCGCGTTCATTCTCTGCATCCGATGGGCAAGGTCAGCGCGCGCAAGATCGCCTGAAAATCAACGCGCTAAGCATTTGTTCCGTAACGGTAAAATTCCGTTGCGCAGTTTCCGTCTCGACATTCCGGCTGCGGATGATACCGTTCCTCGTCTTTTCAGAAGGTGATTTGATGGTATCCGAGACTTATCCGCGCAATCTCGTCGGCTATGGGCGTCAGACGCCCGATCCGAAATGGCCGGACGAGGCACGCATCGCCGTGCAGTTCGTCATCAATTACGAGGAGGGGGGCGAAAGCTCGATCCTCGACGGCGACTCGGCTTCCGAAAACCTGCTGTCGGAGATCGTCGGTGCGGCGGCCTGGCCGGGCCAGCGCAACCTCAACATGGAATCGATCTACGAATATGGTTCACGTGCCGGTTTCTGGCGGCTCTGGCGGATGTTCACCGATCTCAAGGTGCAGGCAACCGTTTACGGGGTGACGCTGGCGATGGCCCGCAACCCTGAGGCCGTCGCCGCCATGAGGGAGGCCGGCTGGGAGATCGCCAGCCACGGCTACCGCTGGCTGGAATACAAGGATTTTCCCGAGGATCTGGAGCGCAAGCACATCCTCGAAGCCGTGCGCCTGCATACCGAACTCACCGGCGAGCGGCCTTACGGCATGTACCAGGGCAAGCCTTCCGACAACACGCTGCGGCTGGTTCAGGAGGAGGGCGGTTTCCTCTACTCCTCCGATTCCTATGCCGACGACCTGCCTTACTGGGTGAAGGGCGTCGACGGGAAGCCTTTCCTGATCATCCCCTACACGCTCGAAACCAACGACATGCGTTTCGCGACGCCGCAGGGCTTCAATTCAGGCGACCAGTTTTTCACCTACCTCAAGGACGCTTTCGACACGCTCTATGAGGAGGGCAAGGACGGCAGCCCGAAGATGATGTCGATCGGCCTGCATTGCCGCCTCGTCGGGCGCCCCGGCCGTGCTGCGGCGCTGAAGCGCTTCATCGAATATGTGCTGAAGCACGACAAGGTCTGGATTCCGCGTCGCATCGAGATCGCCGAGCATTGGCACAAACACCATCAGCCGGACGCGCTCTGATGCTGTCGCGCGAGGATTTTGTTTCCCGCTTCGGCGGCGTCTTCGAACATTCGCCTTTCATCGCCGAGCGCGCCTATGATGCCGGCAGCGTGAAGGAACCGCTGACGGCATCAGGCGTGCATGCGGTCCTTGCCGCCGTCTTCCGCGCGGCAGGCCGAGAGGAGCGCCTCGGCGTGCTCCGGGCTCATCCCGATCTTGCCGGGCGCCTGGCAATCGCTGGCGAACTCACCGAGGACAGCCGCAAGGAGCAGGCCGGCGCCGGGCTCGACCGGTTGAGCCCGGCGGAACATGCCCGCTTCACCGAACTCAATTCGGCCTATGTCGAAAAATTCGGCTTTCCCTTCATCATCGCCGTCAAGGGGCTCGGCAAGGACGACATCCTGTCGGCCTTCGAAGCGCGGATCGGCAACAACAGGGACGAAGAATTCGCGACCGCGGCTGCTCAGGTCGAGCGGATCGCGCTGCTGCGCCTGACATCAATGCTGCCGGAGGCTGAATGAAAGAGCGGCGCGCCATCGACTATCTCAATGAAATGTATGAAGCGGCATCAGAGGCGCTGTCTTTCATCGGCGGAATGGACGAGACGGCGTTTTCCGGCGACAAGCTCACCTTCAAGGCGGTTGCCTTCTGCCATTTCACCATCGGTGCTGCAGCGTCTCGCCTGTTGGTGACACATCCGGAATTTGCGACCGAGCATCCCACACTGCCATGGACGAAAATCTGCGGCACGGGCAACCGTATCCTCGAAGACGTCTTCGATCTCAATCCATCGGAGATATGGGAGGCGACTTATCGAACGCTGCCGGAGCTTCTTTCCGCAATCGATACCGTCCGCTACTGGCATGCCCAAGGCGAGTGAAACCATGTCCGAATACCTCGACATCCGCCCACTCACCAAATCCGCCTTTGCGCCTTTCGGCGAGGTGATCGAGGCCGATCCGGTCTCGATGCGGCTCATCAACGGCGGCACGACCGAGCGTTTCCACGCATTGGCCGTGGCGCAAGCGACGGGCGAGGGCGCGCGCGTCATCATCAATCTCTTTCGCGGCCAGCCACGCAGCTTTCCCTATGACGTGGACATGATGGAGCGCCATCCCTTCGGCAGCCAGAGTTTTTCGCCGATTTCGGGCCGTCCCTTTCTCGTCGTCGTCTCGGAGGACGAGAACGGACGCCCGGGCAGGCCGCAGGTGTTTCTCGCGCGCGGAGACCAGGGCGTGAACTACGGCCGCAATGTCTGGCATCATCCGCTGATGGCGCTCGGCCAAGCCTCCGATTTCCTGGTCGTCGACCGCGACGGGCCGGGCAACAATCTGGAAGAATTCTTTTTCGAAACCCCGTTCATCATCAAAGAGCCAGCCCTATGACCGGACTGACCACGCATGTTCTCGATACCGCTCTCGGCAAGCCGGCTGAGGGCTTGAGGATCGATCTATTTCGGCTCGACGGCGATATCCGCATGCATCTGACAACGGTTGTGACGAATGCCGACGGCAGGGTCGACGGCGGCCCGATTCTCGTCGGCGAGAATTTCCACGTCGGGACCTACGAATTGGTCTTCCACGCCGGCGATTATCTCCGAGCGTGCGGCACGCCGCTGCCGCATCCCGCCTTCCTCGATCTCGTGCCGATCCGCTTCGGCATTGCCGATATCACGGCGCACTACCACGTGCCGCTGCTGATCTCGCCCTATGGCTATTCCACCTATCGAGGCAGTTAGATGCGTTTTGCCGCAATCGCCGATATCCATGGCAATCACCTGGCGCTCGAGGCAGTGCTTGCGGATATTCGCGCGCAGGGCATCGAGGAGATCGTCAATCTCGGTGACTTTTTCAGCGGGCCACTGGAAGCCGGTAAGACAGCAGATTTGCTGATGCCGCTTAACCTGACCTCGGTGCGCGGCAATCACGACCGATACCTGATCGAACAGGATCCGGCCTCCATGCATGCCTCGGATGCCGCCGCCTATCGTCAATTGTCGCCGTCGCATCTCGATTGGGTTCGTAGCCTGCCGTTCGATACTGTCTATCGCGGCGAGGTCTATCTCTGCCATGCGACGCCGAAGGACGACAATCTCTACTGGCTGGAATCTGTTTCGCCTGAGGGTTTCGTCTTCCTGAAGCCGATCGAGGCGATCGAGGCTCTGGCCGAGGGCATCGACCTGCCGCTGATCCTTTGCGGCCACAGCCACCTTCCGCGCGCTATCAGGCTTTCCGACGGCCGCCTGATCGTCAATCCCGGCAGCGTCGGCTGCGCGGCCTATGACGACGAGGTGCCCTATTACCACAAGGTGGAAGTCGGCCATCCCCTGGCGAGCTACGCGATTCTGGAAAAGACGGCCGCCGGATGGATATGGCAGTTCCGAACGGTCGCCTATGACCATAAGGCGATGTCGGCATTGGCCGCCGAAAGGGGCCGGGCCGACTGGGCGAGCGCGCTGGCCGCGGGCTGGGTGAGATAGCCAGACGCCTTTGTGCGAGACGCACCGCTATTCCCTGTCAGCGCTGCAGTCTATTGCCGCCCGTCGATGATCGATGAGTTCACGTCGTTGATGTCTCGCTTGCCGCAGAGCGCCATGGTGATGTCCATCTCCTTGCGGATGATGCCGAGCGCCATCGTGACGCCTTCCTTGCCCATGGCGCCGAGCCCATAGAGGAATGGCCGGCCGATATAGGTGCCTTTCGCGCCGAGTGCCAAGGCCTTCAGCACGTCCTGGCCGGAGCGGATGCCGCCGTCGAGGTGAACCTCGATGCGGTCGCCGACGGCATCGATGATCTTCGGCAGCATGCTGATCGAGGAGGGGGCGCCGTCAAGCTGGCGGCCGCCGTGATTGGAGACGATGATCGCGTCGGCGCCGGTATCGACGGCTGCCCTGGCATCCTCCGGATCGAGTATGCCCTTGATGATCAGCGGGCCGCCCCATTGTTCCTTGATCCAGGCGACATCCGACCACGATAACTGCGGGTCGAATTGCTCGTGCGCGAATGTGGACACGGAGGCGACGTTGGCGACATTTTTCGCATGGCCGACGATGTTGCCAAAAAATCGGCGCTTCGTCTGCAGCATATCAAGGCACCAGAACGGCCGCATCGCCATCTGCCAGAGGTGCTTCGGGGTAAATTTCGGCGGCGCCGAGAGGCCGTTGCGCAGGTCCTTGTGGCGTTGGCCGAGGATCTGCAGGTCGGCCGTCAGCACCAGCGCCGAACATTTGGCGGCCTTGGCGCGACGGATGAGATCGAGGACGAAATCCCTATCCCTCATGACGTAAAGCTGGAACCAGAAGGGCCGCGTCGTCACCGAGGCGACGTCCTCGATCGAGCAGATGCTCATGGTCGACAGGGTGAAGGGAACGCCGAATTCTTCTGCCGCGCGCGCCGCCAGCATCTCGCCGTCAGCATGCTGCATGCCGGTCATGCCGGTCGGCGCAAGCGCCACCGGCATCGACACTTTCTGGCCGATCATCGTCGTTTCCAGAGAGCGGTTGCTCATGTCGACCAAAACCCGCTGGCGCAGCTTGATCTGGCTGAAATCGCTCTCATTCGCCCGATAGGTGGATTCCGTCCAGGCGCCCGAATCCGCATAGTCGAAAAACATCTTGGGAACACGGCGCTGTGCGAGTTTTTTCAGATCGGCGATGGTGAGCGGAGTGGCCATGAATGGAACCTTCACATCTGAACGCGGCTATCGGTCGTAACATGAAATTCGGAAGGGCGTGACGAGAAATCGGGCGTGTCAGGCAGCTTTTTCGCCACGGATCGGTTGGATCAGAATATCCAAGGGAATGCCGAAATGTCCATGCAACCGCCGGATCATTTCGAGCTAGGCGATCACCCTCATGTCGAAACCACGTCACGCTCCCACTTTGGGAGCAATGGGCATGTCATCGAAGTTCCGCTTTCAATGCGACGCCGGCCACATAGGTTTCGGCGATCGCCCGGTCGTCGCCCATGGTCTGCAAGAGGAAGAGTTCTTCGGGCAGCGTCTTGACCGTTTCCATCTTCAGCGCCATGGCCGGGGTCGCGGCGGCGTCGAGGACGACGAGGTCGGCTTCGGTACCGGGATCCAGCGTGCCGATCCGGTCGGCCAGCGACAGCGCCTCGGCATTGCCGCGCGTCATCAGGTAATAGCTGTCCAGCGGGTTCAGCCGCTCGCCGAGCAGCTGCTGGATCTTGTAGGCCTCGTCCATGGTCCTCAGCATGGAATAGCTGGAGCCGCCGCCGATGTCGGTCGCGACACCGATGCGGACCGGCTTTTCGCGGCGCGCCAGCGCCTTCAGCGGAAACAGGCCGGAGCCGAGGAAAAGGTTTGAGGTCGGGCAGTGGACGGCAACGGCGCCGGTCTCGCTCATCACATCGGCTTCTCGCTCGGAGAGATGGATGGCGTGGCCGAAGAGGCTTTTCGGTCCGAGCAGGCCGTAGCGGGCGTAGATGTCGGTATAGTCGATCGCCTCGGGATAGAGCTCGCAGGTGAATTTGATCTCGTCGTGGTTTTCCGAAAGATGCGTCTGGATGTGCAGGTCGGGAAATTCGCGGACGAGGGCCGATGTCGCTTCCATCTGCGCCGGCGTCGAGGTGATGGCGAAGCGCGGGGTGATGGCGACGTGGTTGCGGCCCTTGCCGTGCCAGTCCGATATCACCTGGCGCGTCTCGTCATAACCCATCTCGGGCGTGTCGAGCAGGCCCTGCGGGGCGTTGCGGTCCATCATCACCTTGCCGCCGACCATGCGCATGTTGCGCTTCATCGCCTCGGCGAAGAAGGCGTCGGCCGAGGTCTTGTGCACGGAGCAATAGGCAACCGCGGTTGTCGTGCCGTGGCGGATCAGCTCGTCATAGAAATGCGTGGCGAGCCTTTCAGCATGGGCGCTTTCGACGAAGCGGCATTCCTCGGGGAAGGTATAGGTGTTCAGCCATTCGAGCAGGTTGGCGGCATAGGAGGCAATCACCTGCATCTGCGGAAAATGCAGGTGCATGTCGATGAAGCCGGGCATGATCAAGTGCGGGCGATGGTCGATCTCGGCCGTGCCCTCGGCTGCCTTTGCCTTGACTTCGGCATAAGGGCCGGCAGCCGCGATCAGCCCGTCCTCGATCAACAGGCCGCCGTCCTCCTCGTAGAGGTAGCTTTGGCTGTCGGTGAGACCAAGCGGCGCGCGATGGAAGGATAGGAGGCGGCCGCGCAGGAGTGTTGTCGTCATTCTTTTTTGCCTTCGACTGCGCTTTCGAACCAGGCGACGAGCAGCTTGCGTTCATCAGGCGTGATATCGGTCACGTTGCCGGGCGGCATGGCATGGCTGCGGCCTGCCTGTATATAGATTTCGCGGGCATGAGCGGCGATTTCCGCGTCGTTTTCGAGTATTACGCCCTTCGGCGGCCGCACGATACCCTCATAGACGGGCTCAGCCGCATGGCACATGGAACAGCGCGTCGAGACCAGTTGCTTGACGGCTGGAAAGTGCGGGTCGCCCGCGAACTGCTGGAACGCGGGTGCGACGGCTGCCGCATCCGTTTCGCCGGTCAGCAGCTTAGGCACGGTCGAAAGCCACATGATCAGGATGAAGAGGATAAGGGTGACGATCCATGTCCAGGTCGGCCGCCCTTTCCTTGCATGCGTGGTGTTGAACCAGTGGCGGATGGTGACGCCCATCAGGAAGACCAGCGCGGCGATCACCCAGTTGAACTGCGTGCCGAAGGCCAGCGGATAATGGTTCGACAGCATGAAGAAGATGACGGGCAGCGTCAGGTAGTTGTTGTGCAGGGAACGCTGCTTGGCGATCTGGCCATATTTGGGATCGGGCGTGCGGCCGGCAATGAGATCGGCAACGACGATCTTCTGGTTGGGGATGATGATCATGAAGACGTTGGCCGACATGATCGTCGCGGTGAAGGCGCCGAGATGCAGGAAGGCGGCGCGGCCGGTAAAAAGCTGCGTATAGCCCCAGGCCATGAAGACGAGCACGGCATAGAGCACCGCCATCAGTCCCCAGGTGTTTTTCCCAAGCGGGGATTTGCAGAGCAGGTCGTAGACGATCCAGCCGAAGGCAAGCGATGCCAGCGAGATCAGGATCGCGACGGGCGGGGTGATGTCGAGCACGTGCCGATCGATGAGGAAGAGGTCGGCGCCGCCGTAGTAGACGATGCAGAGCATCAGGAAGCCGGAAAGCCAGGTGAAGTAGCTCTCGTATTTGAACCAGGTCAGGTGCTCCGGCATCTGCGCGGGCGCCACCAGATACTTCTGGATATGGTAGAAGCCGCCGCCGTGGACCTGCCATTCCTCGCCATAGGCGCCGGGCGGCAGATGCGGGCGTTTCACCAGGCCGAGATCGAGCGCGATGAAATAGAAGGACGATCCGATCCAGGCGATCGCGGTGATGACATGGAACCAGCGTGCCGCGAAGGCCAGCCATTCCCATGCTATGGCATATTCATACATCGAGTTCCCCTATCTTCCTCCGACTCGCGACATTGCGGAAATTTTGGCGGGGAGGGAAGAGGAGATTGCAGGACTGCACATGCGCCTGGCTTCTGCAACGGCGGCAAGGCCAAAGCTGCCGGCCGCGACCGCATCGTCGATCCCTGTTGCGTGCCTAAAAGCTGCCGAGAAGACTGTGCATTATCCCCTGCTTATACTTGATCTGCTCATTGAGCAGATCTTGAAACCGTAATGGCTAGATTACAGTTATGTTGCAGGCCGCCGGAATAAAATAAGAACCGTTGGATATCGGCGGCGCATTCATCGACGGAGAAGATGCCCATGCGCAGTATTCTGACGTGTGTGATGATTGCGTATGCGTCGCTGGCGACGGCTCACGACGCACCTTCGGGGTGGAGTTATGACCCCTACTGTTGCAATGGCGACAGTCATAATGGCGATTGCCAGATGATCCCTTCCAAAAGCGTGGCGGTGACGCCAGGCGGGTATCGTGTAACGCTGCTGCCGGGCGACCACCGGCTGGTCACGCATGCTCACGTCTTCCTGCTGCCGATGACGAAGGCGATGCAATCCGGCGACAACGACTATCATCTCTGTCTGTTCCCGAACGAGGATACGCCGCGCTGCTTCTACGCGCCGGAGATGGGCTACTGAAACAGGACCAAAGATCGGGCCCGGCCAGGTGCCGAGTCCGATCTCTAGCTCTTCGTTGTCGCATCTTTTCCGGCTAGGCTCATCTCATCGAGGATCCAGTTGCGGAAAGCTTTGATCTTCGGCACGTTGCGGCGGTTTTCGGGGTAGACCAGCCAATAAGCCTTGCCGTCGCTGAGGGTGAGTTCGAAGGGCTGGTAGAGCCGGCCGAGCGCGATCTCGCCCGCATAGAAGGCTGGGTTGAGGATGGCGACACCATGGCCGGCCATCGCCGCATCGGCTTCCACGGCCTGGGAGCCCAGCTGGTTGCGCGGGCGCTGGTCGAGATCCGTCTCAGTGACGCCGGCTGCCTCGAACCATTGTTTCCACCAGGCGTCGCCGGCGTCGAAGAGGTCGAATTTCAGAAGATCGCGCGGCTCCCGAATGCCACCCTTCGACTCCGCCAGCTTCGGGCTCAACATTGGCGTGAACTCCAGGCCCATCAGGCGATGCAGCGTCAGTCCCGGCCAGTCGCCGTCGCCCCAGCGGATGCCGACATCGATCTGCTCGCGGGTGAAATCGATGATGTCGGAGGTCGCCTGAAAACGAACCGCGATCGCCGGATGCTTCAAATGGAAAGAGCCGAGGCGCGGGGCCAGCCATTTCGAGGCGAAGGTATGGGTCGAGCTGATGGCCAGCGTGCCCTCGACGCTGTCGCGCGCCGTCGCCACAGCGTCATGCAGCAGGGCGAAGGCTTCGGTCACCTTCGGCGCCAGCCGCTCGCCGGTATCGGTCAATGCGATCTGGCGCGGCCGGCGCAGGAAGAGCTGCTCGCCGACATTCTCCTCCAGCAGCTTGATCTGGTAGCTGACGGCCGTCTGCGTCATGCCGAGTTCGTCGCCCGCCTTGGTGAAACTGCCGAGCCGGGCGGCGGCCTCGAAGACGCGCAGCGCATTCAGCGGAAATTGTTTCGAGAGTTTCATGGATAAGTTCTCTTGATGCAGACAGACGGTCGTTCGATTGGAATTGCAGCATTTTTGGCAGCAGACTGCAACACATACCATCAATCTGACGAGGTGATGTCATGGATTGCCAAGCTATCGACCAGAGCCGCCTGCAGCCGACCATCGGGATTTTTCAGCGCATCGGCGGCAGGTTGGCGCAGATCTGGCGCATGCCCAGGCTCGATCTCGACACGGCGCCGGACCGGGTCAAGCGTGATCTCGGTTTCCTCGACGGGCGCGATCCCCATTACGAGGACGAATGCAGGCGGTAGGCCGCGAGCGCCGTCAGGATTTCGGCGGCGGTCATGGCGGCGATCACTTCGGGGCGTTTGTCCCTGACGGCGGAGCCGCCGATCGGCAGCGTCAGCCGCTCCATCCAGCCACGCTCGCCGCCGCCTTCGCGGGAAAGCCAGCTTGCGAAGGTGGCGCGCTTGGTCGATGAGCCGATCATGCCGATATAGGCGAGATCGGTCCTTTCCAGCGCCTCGCGGGCGATCAGAAAATCCAGCGCGTGGTCATGAGTCAGTATGACGACCGCGCCGCCGGCGGGAATATCCTTCACCAGCGCCTCGGGCATCGGCACGAGCCGGGTCCTGGTTTCATCAGGCAGGTTGGCGAGTTCTTCCTGCCTGGTTTCGACGACCGTCACCGACAGCGGCAGCGGCGCAAGTGCCATCGCCAGCGCCCGGCCGACATGGCCGGCGCCGAAGAGAAGGATTTCTGGCAGACGCTCGATCTCGCCGGCAAGCCTTGCATCGAGCTCATCTTTCACCGCCTCCGTCAGCCGCCGAAACCGCAACTGCGTACGTCCGCCGCAGCACTGGCCGATCTCCGGGCCGAGCGGAATGTCCATCGCGGGCACCCCGCCAGTTCCGGCCAGCATCTCCCGCGCATTCCGGATCGCCATGAATTCAAACTGCCCGCCGCCGATCGTGCCCCACAGCGTGGTCGGCGATACGAGCATGAAGGCCCCGGCCTCGCGCGGGGTTGAGCCTTGCGTGCCTGTGATGTCGATGAGGATGCTGTCGGGGTGGGCGGCGAGGAACGTGGGGAGGTCGGTCATGGGTGGAAGGCCGATGAGCGGGTGGGTGTGGCACCCCCCTCTGTCCTGCCGGACATCTCCCCCACAAGGGGGGAGATCGGCAAGAGGTTAGGCCCTCGCCTCCTCTCAATCCTGTTGGAGGAGGAGCAGCAACTGAGTTGTTTGGGGAAGCCGTCACCCCCAGCCAATCTCCCCCCTTGTGGGGGAGATGTCCGGCAGGACAGAGGGGGGTGCCGCACGCTCCAGCCCCTCCGTCCATCCTGCTCAAACACCAAATCAGCCGGACGCATCTCTACACCCGCTTCATCCGCTCCACCGCCATCAGCACCCGTTCCGGCGTCGCCGGGGCATCGAGCCTGGGGCACACCCTGTAATCCGCGACACTCGCCACCGCCATCGACAGCGCCTCCAGCACCGAGATCGCCAGCATGAGGGGTGGTTCGCCGACGGCCTTGGAGCGGCCGATGGTGGCCTCAGTGTTTTCAGACCATTCGGCAAGCCGCACGTTGAAGATCTTCGGGCGGTCGGAGGCGAGTGGGATCTTGTAGGTGGAGGGGGCATGCGTGCGCAGTCGGCCCTTGTCGTCCCACCAGAGTTCTTCCGTCGTCAGCCAGCCCATGCCCTGGACGAAGGCGCCCTCGACCTGGCCGAGGTCGATCGCCGGGTTCAGCGAGCGGCCGACGTCGTGGAGGATGTCGGTGCGGTCGATCAGATATTCGCCGGTCAGCGTGTCGATCGAAACCTCGGTGCAGGCGGCGCCATAGGCGAAATAATAGAAGGGCGTGCCGCGGCCGGCTTTGCGGTCCCAGTGGATCTTCGGCGTCTTGTAGAAGCCGGCGGCGGAAAGCTGGACGCGGGCGAAATAGGCCTGCTTGATGAAATCGGGAAAGGGGATCTCGCTCTCGCCGACACGCACGCGGTTCGGCAGGAAGACGACGTCGGAGGGCGTCACATTCCATTTCTCGGCGGCGAACGCCACCAGCCGTTCCTTGATCTGGCGAGCAGCGTCATAGGCGGCCATGCCGTTCAGGTCCGAGCCGGAGGATGCGGCCGTCGCCGAGGTGTTCGGCACCTTGGCCGTCGTCGTCGCGGTGATCTTCACCCTGTCGATATCGACCTGGAAGCTGTCGGCCAGCACCTGAGCCACCTTGGTATAGAGGCCCTGGCCCATCTCGGTGCCGCCGTGGTTCAGGTGGATCGAGCCGTCCTGGTAGATATGGACGAGGGCGCCGGCCTGGTTGAAGGCGGTCATGGTGAAGGAGATGCCGAATTTCACCGGCGTCAGCGCGATGCCCTTTCTGATGTAGCGGCTGTCGCGGTTGAAGGCGATGATGGCGTTGCGCCGGGTCCGGTATTCAGCCGTTTCCTCCAGCTCTTCGACGACGCGGGCGATGATATTGTCCTCGACCTCCTGGTGGTAGGGGGTGAGCGTGCGCCCGGAGCCCGGCTGTCCGTAGAAATTCAGCTTGCGGATATCGAGCGGGTCCTTGCCGAGGGCATAGGCGATTTCTTCGATGAAGCGCTCGGCGCCGAGCATGCCCTGCGGGCCACCGAAACCGCGGAAGGCGGTGTTGGAGACCGTGTGGGTCTTCAAGGGCTTCGACGTCAGATGCACATGCGGATAGAAATAGCTGGAATCGGCATGGAAGAGGGCACGGTCGGTCACCGGTCCCGAGAGATCGGAGGAGAAGCCGCAGCGCGCCGCATAAGTGGCGTCGACCGCGTGGATACGGCCTTCGGCGTCGAAGCCGAGTTCGTAGTCGACGAGGAAATCGTGGCGCTTGCCGGTGGCGCTCATATCCTCGTCACGGTCCGGGCGGAACTTGATCGCGCGGCCGAGCTTCTTGGCGGCGATCGCCGCAAGGGCTGCGAACTGGTTGCCCTGCGTCTCCTTGCCGCCGAAGCCGCCGCCCATGCGGCGCACGTTGACGGTGACGGCATTGGAGGGGATATCGAGCACGTGGCCGACGATATGCTGGATTTCGCTCGGATGCTGCGTCGAGGACCAGACGGTCACCTCGTCGTCCTCGCCGGGGATTGCCACGGCGATATGGCCTTCGAGGTAGAAATGCTCCTGGCCGCCGATGCGCATCTGGCCTCTCAGCCGCCTCTCGGCGTTCGGCATCTCCGTTTCCGGCTCGCCGCGGTGCAGTGTCATCGGCGTGATGACAAGCGGGCTGCCATTTGCGAGCGCGCCGTCGATATCGCTCCAATGCGGGAGATCGCGGTATTCGATCTTTGCCAGCAGTGCGGCGCGGCGGGCGGCGTCGCGCGTTTCGGCGATGACGGCAAAGATCGGTTGGCCGTGGAACTGAACCAAAGTTTCCGCGAGCAGCGGCTCGTCGTGGCTGCCGTTGGAACTGACGTCGTTGACGCCGGGCACATCCTTGCCGGTGAAGGTCCAGACGACGCCGGGATAGGCGGCGACCTCAGACAGGTCGATACTGAGGATTTCGGCATGCGCCCGGTCGGAAAGGCCGAGGGCGCCGTGCAGCAGGCCTGTGGGTTCGGGAATATCGTCGATATAATCGGCGGTTCCGGTGACGTGCTTATGCGCTGAATCATGGCGCAACGAGCCATGCATCGGGCCAGCGATAATGGCTTTGCGGTCTTCGAAGGTGGACTTGTCCATTAGTGGTGTCCTCCGGGAAGATCGCCCGTCGCTGGTGCTCTGCGGCTGGCGCTGGTCAATTTCTTCATCACGCCACCTCCTCGAACCGCTTCAGCTCCGCCGGTGCGCCCACCGTTTCCAGATAGAACCGCGTCAGCAGGTTCTTCGCCGTCAATTGCCGGTATTCTGCTGTGGCGCGCCAGTCGGTGAGCGGCTGGTAATCGGCGTCGAAGGCGGGGCGGGCTGCTTCGATTGTTGCTTCCGTCCAGGGTTTGCCGATCAGTGCGGCCTCCACGTTGCGGGCGCGTTTTGGCGTTGCCGCCATGCCGCCGAAGGCGATGCGAATGTCGGTGACGATCTCGGCGTCGTCGAGCGTCAGCAGGAAGGCGCCGAGGACGGCGGTGATGTCCTCGTCGCGGCGCTTGGTCACCTTGTAGGCGGCAAAGCGGCTGGTTTCCTTGGGATAGGGCACGAACACGCTTTCGACGAATTCGCCGGGCCTGCGGTCCTGTCTTCCATAGGCGATGAAAAACTCTTCGAGCGGTATCCTGCGCTGGCCTTGCCGGGAGCGCAGCGTCAGCGTCGCGCCGAGCGCGATCAGCGGCGGCGGGCTGTCGCCGATCGGCGAGCCGTTGGCGATATTGCCGCCGATCGTGCCCATGTTGCGCACTTGTTCGCCGCCGATGCGGTCGATGAGCCGCCCGAGCGCCGGGATCTTTTTGGAGATCGCCGCAAAGGCGCTGCTGTAGCTGACGCCGGCGCCGAGGGTGACGCCGTCCTCGCTCGCCGTGATGGACTGCAGTTCGCTCAGGTGATTGATGAAGACGACAGGGCCTAGCCGCTTCATCTGTTTCGTCACCCAGAGACCGACATCCGTCGCGCCGGCGACGACGGTTGCCTCGGGCTCCTGCGACAGGATTTCCGCGAGCGCCTGGACCGAGGCCGGCACGATCAGCCGGTCTTCGCCGTTCCCAATCCTGATGGTGCCGCTCGCCTGCATCGCCCAGAGCCGGGCGACGATTTCCGACCGCGTCCGCTCCAGCGGGTCGAAGAGCGCGCTCGGTCGCATCCGGCTCACCTGCTCGGCCGCCTTGACGATCGGCTCATAGCCCGTGCAGCGACAGAGATTGCCCTGCAGTGCCTTCTCGATCTCCCGGCGGTCGGGCTTTTCCTTCGTCAGCCACAGGCCATAGAGCGACATGACGAAGCCGGGCGTGCAGAAGCCGCATTGCGAGCCATGACAATCCACAAGCGCCTGCTGCACGGGGTGCAGCGCGCCGTCCCTGCCGGCCAGATGCTCGACCGTCACCACATGCGTGGCGTGCAGCGAGCCGATGAAACGGATGCAGGCATTGACGGATTCATAGGCGAGCTTGCCGTCGGCCAGCCTGCCGACGAGCACGGTGCAGGCGCCGCAATCGCCCTCCGCGCATCCTTCCTTGGTGCCGGTCAGGCGTCGCTTCAACCGCAGAAAATCGAGAAGTGTCTCGGTCGGCTTGATATCGGTGAGCGCGATGTCTTCGCCATTCAGGATGAAGCGGATGCTGTCGTTCATGATATTCCCGGTTATTTTTTCCAAATGGTTAAGCCGCCGTCCAGCCACCGTCAATCGAGATATGCGTTCCCGTCACCTGGCGGGCGGCATCGCTCGCGAGATAGAGCGACAGCGCGCCGATCTCCTCCGCCTTGACGAATTCACGCGTCGGCTGCGCCTTGAGGATGACTTCGCTTTTCACCTGCTCCTCGGTCATGCCGCGCGCCTTGGCGGTGTCGGGTATCTGCTTCTCGACCAGCGGCGTCAGCACATAGCCGGGGCAGATGGCGTTCACGGTCACGCCGAATTCGGCAAGTTCAAGTGCTGCCGTCTTCGTCAGGCCTAATATACCATGTTTCGCCGCAACATAGGCGGATTTGAAGGGAGAGGCGACGAGCCCGTGGGCCGAGGCGATGTTGATGATGCGGCCATGCTTCCTCGCCTTCATCAGCGGGATGGCGGCGCGCATGGTGTGGAAGGAACTGGACAGATTGATCGCGATGATCTGGTCCCATTTCTCGATCGGGAAATCCTCGATCTTCTCGACATGCTGGATGCCGGCATTGTTGACGAGGACATCGACGGTGCCGAACGTTTTCGCCGCCGTTTCGATCAGGTCGGCGATTTCGGCGGGCTTGGTCATGTCGGCTGGGTGATAGATCGCCCGGCCCTTCGACAATGATTCAAGCCGCGCGACGATCGTCTTGATTTCATCGGCATTTCCGAAACCGTTGATAACGACGTTGTCGCCCGTTTCAGCAAAGGCGGTGGCGATCGCAAGGCCGATGCCGCTGGTGGAGCCGGTGACGACGATTGATCTGCTCATGCTGTTCTCTCCTGACATCGATGCTGCGTTGCAACGTTATGGCGAGGTTATGCCCAAAGCCGGCAGGCTGGCAATTCCGCTTTATTCGCTTTTCTCGCCCGCATCCGTGTCCTATTGATTTGTCACGATAATCGACATCGAGCATTTCCGTTTTTCTCCGAATCACGGAAATGCTCTATCTCTTTGTTTCACGCAATTCCGGACGCAAAACCGCTGTACACTTTTGCTGGAATTGCTCTAGCGGGAGGGGTTTCATGAGCGGATATGTTCTGGCGATCGATCAGGGAACGACGTCGACGCGGGCGATTGTTTTCGATGGAGACATGCGCGTCGCCGGCAAGGGCCAGAAGGAATTCAGCCAGATCTACCCACGCTCCGGCTGGGTCGAGCATGATCCCGAGGAGATCTGGGCTTCGGTGATATCGACCGTCAACATGGCGTTGCGCGATGCCGACATCGAAGCCAGGGATATTGCGGCGCTCGGCATTACCAACCAGCGCGAGACGGTTGTGGTTTGGGAGCGCGAGACGGGCCGGCCGATCCAGAACGCCATCGTCTGGCAGGACCGGCGCACGGCAAGTTATTGCGACAATCTCAAGCGGCAGGATCTGGAGCGGGTTTTCACGAAGAAGACCGGTCTCATCCTTGATCCTTATTTTTCCGGCACCAAGCTCTCCTGGATGCTCGCCAATGTGAAGGGCGCGCGGGCGCGCGCTGCGAGGGGCGATCTCTGCTTCGGCACGATCGACACTTTCCTGATCTGGCGGCTGACCGGCGGCAAGAGCTTCGTGACCGATGCCACCAATGCCTCGCGCACGCTGATGTACAACATCGCCGAAAACGCTTGGGATGAAGACCTGCTCGATATTCTGAGGGTGCCCGCCGCCATGCTGCCGGATGTGAAGGATTGCGCCGCCGATTTCGGCACGGTTGATCCCGGCCTCTTCGGTGCTGCGATCCCGATCCTCGGCGTTGCCGGCGATCAGCAGGCGGCGACGATCGGTCAGGCCTGTTTT
This sequence comes from Rhizobium fabae, assembly GCF_003985135.1. Lineage (NCBI taxonomy): Bacteria > Pseudomonadati > Pseudomonadota > Alphaproteobacteria > Hyphomicrobiales > Rhizobiaceae > Rhizobium > Rhizobium fabae. The sequence goes on along the minus strand of NZ_ML133645.1, from coordinate 525,470 downwards.
GCGCCGGGCATGCTGAAATCGACCTACGGCACCGGTTGCTTCGCCCTGCTCAACACCGGCGCCGACATGGTGCGCTCGAAAAACCGGCTGCTGACCACGATCGCCTATCGCCTGAACGGCGAGACGACCTATGCGCTGGAGGGGTCGATCTTCATCGCGGGTGCCGCCGTGCAGTGGCTGCGCGACGGGCTCGGCATCATCGGCAAGGCCGGCGATACCAACGACCTCGCCGAAAGGGCCGATCCGACGCAAGAGGTCTATCTCGTGCCCGCCTTTACCGGCCTCGGTGCGCCGCACTGGGATGCCAAGGCGCGCGGCGCGATTTTCGGGCTGACGCGCAACAGCGGCCCGGCGGAACTTTCCCGCGCCGCGCTGGAAGCCGTCTGCTACCAGACCCGTGACCTGCTCGATGCCATGCAGAAGGACTGGAAGAACGGCGCCGAGGACACCGTGCTGCGCGTCGACGGCGGCATGGTCGCCTCCGACTGGACGATGCAGCGCCTCGCCGATCTTCTCAAAGCTCCGGTCGACCGCCCGGTAATCCTGGAAACGACGGCCCTGGGCGCCGCCTGGCTCGCCGGCAGCCGGGCAGGGGTGTGGCCGGACAGAGAGAGCTTTTCGGCGACGTGGAAACGGGACCGGCGCTTCGAGCCCGACATGGACGAGAAGACCCGTGCTGCCAAGCTCAAGGGCTGGAAGAATGCGGTCAAGCGGACGCTGAGCGAGATGTGAGGGTGGAATGATTCCGGAGGCGCCGGGTTATTCCTTCAGCCATGGCGTCGCCGTGCTCCAGAAGATCACGTTCGCGCCGAGATAGTCTTGCGCAAAGGCGGTGAATTCGGCCTTGGTGAAGGGCTTCTTCGTCGCCGGGTTCTTGTAGGTCAGCGTCGGCTCCTGCACGGCGAGGCCGACATAGGCAAGCTTGCCCTTGTATTTGTTGAAGAAAGGGTAGGAATTCTTCATCTGCGCCTTGCGGTTCGGCACAATATCAGGCCCGCCGAGGCCGACATTGTTCTTCGCCGCGAAATCGAAGAGACGGCCCATGTAGTTGTGGTCGTTTTCCCACTCGCAGGGCCAGAAGTTCACATATTGCACGACCATGGACTTTGCGAAGGCCTTGCGGGCGAGGGCGAGGTTTTCCATCTCCGCCGAGAAATAGGCATCGCAGGAGAAACCCTTCGGCTCGTGCTTGGGGTCGAGATCGATCGCCGTTTCCGGCAGGTTGACACCGTAGACCCGGCCGTCGAATTTTTCGGCGAGCGCCTTCAGCAGCGCCTGATAGCGGGCGCGCACTTCAGGGTTCCATTGCTGGGCGACCCAGCCGGAACCGACAGGTTTGTTTTCGCCAGGATTGTCGAATTGCGGGGTGAGGCCGCCGTCATATTCCGGTTCGGTCAGCATATAGTCCGGAATATTGCGCGCCTCCGGACTGAAGAAGCGGTCCTGCACCTGGATGAACAGCTTCTTGTTCAGTGCCTCGGCGATGGCGAGGCCTTGCTCGATGGCCGAGAAATCATACTGGCCCTTCGCCGGTTCCAGGCTTTTCCAGTTATAGACGACCTGGACGCCTGAAATATCGGGCCGGGCGAGCGTGGCCTTTACGGCATCGAGATCGCCGGAGCTCGTGTAGAGGAAGTTTTCCGGCGCGGAGGCGGCATGGGCAACCCGCATCGGCAGGAAGAGGGCGGCAAGGGCGACGAGAAATCTCTGAGATCTGTTCATGGCGTTCTCGCATGGAAAGGTGATGGAAATGCCGACAGCTCTCCGGGTCAAAAGAGGCAACTCCATGACTAACAAGGGCGCGGCTCACAGGCGCGCTCAAGCGGGTGCTTGCAACCACCGATAATTTTTTGATGCGGCCTGTCGGGTAAGGGGTTACTCCTTCGTCATTCGGAAAGAGGAGTGATCGATGCTTTACGCAATCCTTTGTTACGCCCATGAGGAAACCGTCTTCGCCTGGACCAAGGAGGAAGAGGCTGCCGTCATGGAAAAGCTCTACGCCGTGCAGGAGCCGCTTGCCAAAGCCGGCAAGCTTGGCCCCGTCGGCCGGCTGATGCCGACGACCGCGGCGACAACAGTGCGCAAGGGCAAGGACGAGGCTCTCGTCATCGATGGGCCTTTTGCGGAAACGAAAGAGGCGCTTCTCGGCTTCTACGTGATTGATTTCGATACGCTGGAGGAGGCGGTCGCCTTCTCGAAACAGCTTTCCTCAGTCAATCCCGGTTCCACCTCTTACGAAATTCGGCCTTTCTACGTGTTCAGGCCGGGAGATGCTGCATCATGACCGACATTGCCTGGATCGACCTTGCGCTTGCCTCTGCCCGCCCGAAGGCGCTCGGCGCGCTGCTGCGCTATTTCCGCGATCTCGATACCGCGGAAGAGGCGTTCCAGGAGGCATGCCTGAGGGCGATCCGCACCTGGCCGGAGAAAGGGCCGCCGCGCGACCCGACGGCCTGGCTCATTTTCGTCGGGCGCAACAGCGGCATCGATGCCGTGCGCAAACGGTCAAAGCTCCAGGCTCTGCCGGATGAGGATACGATCTCCGATATAGAGGACGCCGAAAGCGATATTGCCGAGCGGCTTGATGATTCCAACTATCGCGACGACATCCTGCGGCTTCTCTTCATCTGCTGTCATCCCGATCTGCCCGCGACCCAGCAGATCGCGCTGGCGCTGCGCATCGTCTCCGGCCTTTCGGTGTCGCAGATCGCGCGCGCCTTCCTGGTGTCCGAAAGCGCCATGGAGCAACGCATCACACGGGCCAAGGCGCGCGTCGCCAAGGCAGGCGTGCCATTCGAAACGCCGAGTCCGCAGGAGAGGGCGGAGCGGCTTTCGATCGTCAGTACGATGATCTATCTCATCTTCAACGAGGGCTACAGCCAGGCCGATCCCAAGCGCGAGGCGGCCGCCTTCAGCGATGAGGCGATCCGGCTCGCGCGCCTGATGCTGCGCATCTTTCCCTCCGAACCGGAGCTGATGGGGCTGCTTGCAATGATGCTTCTGCAGATCTCGCGCCGGCAGGCACGCTTCAGCGCCGAGGACGAAATCGTGCTGCTCGAGGATCAGGACCGCTCGCTCTGGAACCAGCCTTTCATCAACGAGGCCCTGGCGCTGCTCGACAAGGCGCTGCGTCACCGCCGGCCCGGGCCCTTCCAGCTTCAGGCGGCGATTGCCGCGATTCATTCCCGGGCAAAACGGGCTGAAGATACCGACTGGGTCGAGATCGATCTGCTCTATCGCGCGCTGGAACGTATCCAGCCGTCCCCTGTCGTCACGCTCAATCGGGCAGTGGTGATTTCCAAATTGCAAGGCCCGCAGGACGCGCTCGATCTGGTCGATCCGCTCGGCGAGAAGCTCGACGGCTATTTCTATTATCATGGCCTGCGCGGCAATCTCTTAAAGCAGCTCGGCCGCAACGGCCAGGCGCGCGAAGCCTTCGACCGCGCCATTGCGCTTGCCCAGTCGGCGGCGGAAGCCGCCCATATCCGTCACCAGATCGACAAGATGCAGGAAGACGCCGCCCGGCCGATCGCAAAATAATTCGGCGTGCTGTCGGAACGTCGAACGTCCACGCGTCCTTGCGACAACCTGATACGAAACAGGTTTCATTCAAACGGAGAGATGTTGAAATGACCGCCAGCACGCAGCATGAACTTGTCCTCGTTCGCGAGTTCGACGCCCCGCGCGAGAAGATCTACAAGGCATGGACCGATCCCGATCTGCTGAAGCAGTGGTTCGTGCCGCGCCCCTGGGGCGTGGCGGAAGCGACGCTTGACGTTCGCCCCGGCGGTTCCAACGTCATCGTCATGCAAGATCCCGAGGGAAATCGATACCCGAACCGCGGCGTCTATCTCGAAATCATCGAGAACGAAAAGATCGTCTTCACCGATGCCTATACCAGCGCCTGGGTGGCGTCGGAAAAACCTTTCTTCACGGGCATCATCCTGCTCGAAGAACTCGGCAACGGTAGGACCAAATATACCGCCAAGGCGCTGCACTGGCGCGCTGAAGACAAGGAAGCGCACGAAAAGATGGGCTTCCACGAGGGGTGGGGCAAGGCAGCGGACCAGCTGGCGGAACTGCTGGCGACGATGTGAGCGACGGGGACGGCGCGGTGAAGGCCGCACCGTCCCGACGCTTCAAGTGTTGCGTGAGGCCTCTTGGAAAATGATTCCGCCCATGCCTCGAAGTCGTTGAATTCAGATTCGAATTGTGGTCCGGGCGCGTTCTGCGGTGGACGTGGGCGCAGTACCAAAATCATCACGCTGCTATCAAGATTCTCGAACATTCCGTTCCAGAGTTTGTATTTGCGTTCGCTCCTGCCGATCCTTATCTCCGGGCTGAATTCAACGGGATGCCGATAATGGAACTGGGTCTTTATACGTTTGCCGACGTCAATCCTAACCCCTCTCGCAGCAAGGGAGTGGAAGGGGCTGAACGGCTGAAGAACCTGATCGAGGAAATCGAGCTTGCCGATCAGGTGGGGCTCGATGTCTTTGGGCTCGGCGAGCATCATCGGCCGGACTATGCGGCATCCGCTCCTGCAGTCGTCTTGGCCGCGGCCGCGGTCAAAACGAAGAACATCCGGCTGACCAGCGCGGTCACCGTGCTCTCCTCGGACGATCCGGTGCGCGTCTTTCAGCAGTTTTCGACGCTTGACCTGCTTTCCAACGGCCGCGCCGAAATCATGGCGGGGCGCGGTTCCTTCATCGAGTCCTTCCCGCTGTTCGGCTACAATCTCGAAGATTACGACCAGCTTTTCGAGGAGAAGCTCGATCTGCTGCTGGCGCTGCGCGACAGTGAGACGGTCGATTGGAAGGGCGAGCTTCGCGCGCCGATCAATGGGCGAGGCGTTTATCCCCGGCCGCTGCAGGATCCGCTGCCGCTCTGGATCGCCGTCGGCGGTACGCCGCAATCGGTGGCCCGTGCCGGCGCCCTCGGCCTGCCGGTGGCACTGGCGATCATCGGCGGTGAGCCGCGCCGTTTTGCGCCGCTCTTCGATCTCTATCGCGAGGCGGCGCGCCGGGCAGGGCAGGACCAGGGGAAGCTGAAGACCAGCATCAACGTCCACGGCTTCATCGCCGATACGACGGAAGCGGCCGCCGACCAGTTCTACGGACCGCAGGCCGAAGTGATGAACCGCATCGGCCGCGAGCGCGGCTGGGGGCCGACCAGCCGGGCGCATTTCGACATGTCGCGCGGGCCGAACGGCGCGCTCTTCGTCGGCGATCCCGAGGTGGTCGCCGAAAAGATCATTGCCCATCACGCGCTTTTCAAGAACGACCGCTTCCTGCTGCAGATGGCCATCGGCCTAATGCCGCATGATCAGATCATGCGTGGCATCGAGCTCTACGGGACGAAAGTGGCGCCGATCGTCAGAAAGGCATTGACTGAAAAGGGCGAAGAGGCGAAAGCCTCAGCTTGAGGTGGCCGCGGCCGCCCTGCGCAAGGCCGGAACAGACGAATGGTTATCGCAAACGACGACGAACTGGTAAAGCTCAAGGAAATCGGCCGCATCTGCGCCAACGCCATCCAGGTAATGGCGGCGGCGATGGAGCCCGGCATGACGACGCTGGAGCTCGACGAGATCGGCCGCAAGGTGCTCGAGGGCTCGGGCGCGCGCTCGGCGCCGGAGTTCTGCTACCAGTTTCCGGGCGCGACCTGCATCAGCATCAACGAGGAAATCGCCCACGGCATTCCGGGCGCGCGCGTCATCCGCGCCGGCGATCTCATCAATATCGACGTTTCGGCTGAGAAGGACGGCTTCTTCGCCGATACCGGCGCTTCCTTCGCGGTGCCGCCGGTCAAGCCGAAGATCGAACGGCTCTGCCGCGACGGCAGGCGGGCGCTCTGGGTCGGTCTCAACCAGGTGAAGTCGGGCGAACCGCTGGCCAAGATCGGCACCGCCGTCGGCGCCTTTGCGCAGAAGAACCGCTATACGCTGGTCGCCAACCTCGCGAGCCACGGCGTCGGCCGCTCCCTGCACGAGGAGCCGGCCGAGCTCTCGACCTGGCCGGACCCTTCCGAAAAACGCATCATGACGGATGGTCTCGTCTTCACCGTCGAGCCCTTCCTGTCGCTCGGCGCGACCTGGGCCGAAGGCGGCGATGACGCCTGGACGCTTTATGCCGACCCGAAGGCGCCGACCGTTCAGTATGAGCATACCGTGGTCGCGACCCGCAACGGGCCGGTGATTTTGACCTTGCCGGATGAGCGGGGGTAAAGGCTACTTCTGACGTTTTCCGGCCTGGCCGGAGCGCCCGCCCGTCCTTCGAGGCCCTTCGGGGCACCTTAGGATGGGGCTCTCTTGAGCTTTGGCGCCTTCCTCTTCACCCCCGCGTTTCCGGTCTGCCTCCCTGCAGGATCTCGGTGGCGGCGCGTTCGAGGATGGCGGCGATGCGGGCGGCTTCGGGTTTGGACCAGGGATAGCGCATCCTGAGCGCCGAACGCAGCAGCATGCGGGCGGCGCGGATGTCGCCGCCGTCCTGCATGAAGTCGCCGTCATCGCCTTCGTCGGCGCCGTGACGGTCGCTTTCAAAGACACGCTTCACATAGGCCATCTTCTCACCGATGCGTTCGAGCTTGGCGAATGTTTGCAGGATCATGGCGCGGTTTTCCTCGACGCGGCGGCGACCGGTCTCGGTGATGCGATAGAGCTTCTTGGCGCCCTCGTTCTCTACTTCCGCCAGACCGGTCTCCTCGAGATAGGTGAGCGCGGGATAGATGACGCCGGGGCTCGGCACGTAGAAGCCACCCGAGCGTTCCTCCAGGATCTTGATCAATTCATAGCCATGGCACGGCCGCTCATCGAGCAAAGCCAGGATGACGAGTTGCAAGTCGCCGGCCGCGAATTTGCGGCCCATGCGGAAACCTCCGCCGAACATGCCGCCTTTAAAGCCTCTCATGGTTTTCCCTTTCATCGTTGGATATATCGTTGACTATGTCGTAAAACATATATCGTAAGATAATCCCTTTCAAGGGCGGTGACGAAAATCGGGTCTTTCGTGGAATTGATCGATCGATCAGAAATACTCGTTTGTGGCGTCTGCGTTGCGGCGCGATAAGCGTTTCATGCTTTCCCGTCCTCCTCGCTCCGCACCGAATCTCGTTGCTACCGCCGCTGCCGGCGCTGTCGCCATGGCGGCGGCCATGGGCTTCGGGCGCTTCTCCTACACGCCGATCCTGCCCGGCATGATGAGCGGCGTGCCGCTTTCGGCGGCCGATGCCGGCTTCATCGCCTCGGCGAATTTCGTCGGTTATCTCGTCGGCGCCGTGCTTGCCGCCTATGGCTGGGCGGCGGGGCGCGAACGAATGGTGGCGCTGCTGGCACTGCTTGCGACCGCGATCCTGCTTGCCGCCATGGCTGCCACCGATTCCGTTGCGATCTTTGCCGTCATCCGTTTCCTCGCCGGCCTCGCCAGCGCCTTCGCCATGGTCTTCACCTCGTCGATCGTGCTCAGCCACGGGGCAGCCGCCGGCAACGACCATGTGCAGGCGGCGCATTTCGGCGGGCCGGGGGCGGGGATTGCGCTTTCCTCGGTCATGGTGCTTCTGATCGGCCTGAGCTTTCACGACGGGCCGGACGGCTGGCGCGCCGACTGGATCGGCGGAGCGCTCTATTGCGCGGCAAGCCTCGTCGTCGTCTGGTGGCTCTTGCCGTCGGAGCCCGCCCAATCGGCGCGGACGGGCAAGGAGCCGGCGCTTGTCTGGGGCCGGCCGATGGTACTCGTCACGCTGTCCTACGGCCTGTTCGGCTTCGGCTATGTCATCACCGGAACCTTTCTCGTCACCATCGCGCGGCTGTCTGCAACGGGACCCTTCGTCGAGTTCCTCTGCTGGTTCATCGCCGGGCTGACGTCCGCGGTTGCGCTCTTTGCCTGGAAGCCGCTGGTGAGGTCGCTCGGGCTTGGCGGCGTCTATGTCGCAGCCCTTGTGGTCGAGGCTGCCGGCGTGCTTGCGACCGTGGCGCTGCCGCCTTCGGTCGCGCCGTTGATCGGCGGCGCGCTGTTCGGGGCGACGTTCCTTGCGATCACGGCTTACGGGCTGCAGATCGGCCGCAAGCTTGCCCCTGAGAGCCCGCGGCGGATTCTGGCAATGATGACGGCCGCCTTCGGCGTCGGCCAGATCGTCGGGCCTGTCGTTGCCGGCTGGATCGCGGAGCGTTCAGGCAGCTTCACCGTGCCGACGGTGATCGCCGCTGCAGCACTTCTTGTTTGTGCGGCGCTTGTCATGCCGGTGATCAAGAAAATCGCTTAACCGGTTACATCTATGTAACAATGGGCCGAACCCATTGCTGCTTCCTTCGAACTGCCTTAGTTTCCGGCACAATCAGTGTTCCATGACACTCCCGAGACTCACAGTTCAGGAAAGCAAAGCCCCCCGTGTTTCATTCCTTCTTCCCCCAGCCGAAGGCGTTCTTTACTTCGCTCGTCGTTTGGACCCTGATTGCCATTGCCGGATGGTATCTCTTCGCCGCCGGTCTCGGCGCATCGCTCGGCTACGCGCCGGTTGCAGAAGAACAGCAGCCGATTGATCTCTCGTTCTTCCTGCTCCCCGAAAATCTCTGGTTCTACAGCTATTTCCTGCTGTCGGCGGCGATCTTCTGCGCCGCGTGGCATCTGATAGCGCGGAACCACCCCTGGAAGCTGTGGTCGATCTGGGGTTCGGCGCTTATCATCTTCGTGACCTATTTCGGCGTCCAGATCAGCGTCGTGATCAACAACTGGCGCCGGCCGTTCGGTGACCTGCTGCAGAACGCATTGTCGAAGCAGCCGGGCATCTCAGTCGACAATTTTTACAGCCTGATGTGGGTCTTCTGTCAGATCGCATTCCTTAGCATGTTCGTGTCGATCATGACCGACTTCTTCACCAGTCACTACATCTTCCGCTGGCGCACGGCGATGAACAATTTCTACATGTCGAAGTGGGAAAAGCTGCGTCACATCGAAGGCGCCTCACAGCGCGTTCAGGAAGACACGATGCGTTTTTCAAGCACGCTCGAAGGCCTTGGCATCAGCCTCATCAACTCGGTGATGACGCTCGTGGTATTCCTTCCGATCCTTCTGGCGCTGTCGCATTATGTGACGGAACTGCCGTTCATCGGGCCGGTGGCGAATTCGCTCTTCTGGCTGGCGCTGTTCTGGTCTGCATTCGGCACGGTTCTGCTGGCGGTTGCAGGCGTCAAGCTGCCGGGCCTGAACTTCCGCAATCAGCGCGTCGAAGCGGCCTATCGCAAGGAACTGGTCTATGGCGAGGACCATGCGGAACGGGCTCATCCGCTGACGGTTACGGAGCTCTTCGGCAACGTCCGCCGCAATTATTACCGCATGTATTTCCACTACATGTATTTCAACGTTGCCCGCTATTTCTATATCCAGGCCGACGCGCTCTTCGTGGTCTTCATGCTGGTGCCGACGATCGTGGCGGGCACGATCACTTACGGTATCTTCCAGCAGATCTCGACTGCCTTCGGCCAGGTCAGCAACTCGTTCCAGTACCTCGTCAATTCCTGGACGACGATCATCGAGCTGCTCTCCATCCACAAACGCCTCAAGGCCTTCGAAGCGGCAATCGATGATGCGCCGCTGCCGGATATCGACCAGCGTTATCTGGAGCGTGAGGCAGGTGTGGTACACGCCGACGGTTGATGGGTCGGGGGTGTCAGCGATCTGGAGTCGCGTTCGGCGCCCTCTCATCCGCCCTGCCGGGCACCTTTGCCTCGGATGAGCCACGGGTCTCAACCCGTCCTTCGGACCCCCGAGGGGAGAAGGGGAAGCGCGGCGTTGCAACGAATCTCTTCTCTCCCGCGGGGAGAAGGTGCCGGCAGGCGGATGAGGGGGCCGCACGGCACGGCGGTTCGTCCCAGTGATTGTCTCTTAAAGCCCAGATGTCTGCTGCAGTTTCCCACGCGCCTCGATCATCGGGATCGCTTCGGAATAGCTCACACAGGCCACATCCGTCCGATGGCAGACGTCGCTGACCAGGCGGTCGAGGGCGCGCCAGTAGGCGCCGCCGTTCATTTCGACGAAGTGGAAGCCGAGTTGGAGGGGGATGCGGTTGCCGTTATACTGGCGGTCGAAGGCCTGGGAAAAGGCGGCGTAGGCGCGGTCCTCGAATTCCTTTGAATCCGCGCTGTCCTCCTCGCCTTTGGAATGACGGACGAAGAGATTGTAGTCCATGCCGATGATCGGCTTCTCACTCGGGCCTTCGGGGATCAGCGGCAGGCCGAAGCGGATGATGCCGTCTTCCTCGACCGGCATCGCTGGGCCTTTGGTGACAAGGCTCGCATCATAGGTGAAGCCCGCCTTCTTTTCGGCGGCAATCATGTCGGCGCCGGCCGTTGCCGAGAGATAGGGTGCGCGAAAGCCCTTGATGCCGTGATCGGCGAGATCCTGCCAGCCGGCCGGCTCCGCAAGATTGACACTCTTCCAGGCGTTTTTAAGCGTCTCTTGAAAGGTCGCGTATTCGGCCAACCAGTCGGCCTCGCTCCATTGGCGGCCGTCGAAATGGCCGCAGGCGTGGCTCGATATGTCGTGGCCTTCGAGATGAGCATGCCAGATATTGCCGAGGCGCTCGCGGATCTCGTCGTCGCTCTGGGCGAAGCCGACATTGGATTTCCCGCGTTTCTGGTGCGGCGCCTGGTAGGCCTTTTTCGCCGCCTCGTTCATCAGGAAAGTGCAGGAGAGGAAATAGGTGAAGTGGGCGCCGTTCTTGGCGGCCATCTCGCGGCTCTTCAGCCAGAGCGCGTTGTCGTGGGCGCCGTCAAAGGAAATGATGACGAGCTGTTTCGGCCGGTCGGCGGCCTCTGCGATTGCCGGAACGAGGAAGGAGGCAGCCAGGCAGGCGGAGAGGAGAAAACGAGACATGGGCACCGCGACAATTTGTTCGCGGTTTCCTTTACCAGAATTGCGGCGAAGCTGCGGTCGCGCTGGCATTTTTTCACGCGAGGCTCTAAGCCATGACAAACGGCACGGAAGGATCCGCAATGACATTGCTTATCGTCGGCATCATACTTTTCCTCGGCGTGCATCTGGTGCGGGTGGTGGCCCCCGGTTTCCGCCGCTCGATGATCGCGAGCCTCGGCGAGAGGGGCTGGCGGGCCGGCTATTCGATCGCGAGCATTCTCACGCTGATCCTCCTGATTTACGGTTTCGGGCAGGCGCGTCAGGTGACCGGCATGCTCTACAATCCGCCGGTCTGGATGGCGCATATCACGATCACGCTGATGCTGATCGCGATGATCTGTCTCGTTGCCTCGCTGCTGCCGGCGGGGCATATCGCGACGAAGACCAAGCATCCGATGGTGCTGTCGGTGAAGATCTGGGCGCTGGCGCATCTGCTGGCCAATGGCGAGACCTCGTCGGTGCTGCTGTTTGCGGCATTTCTGGCCTGGGGCGTCATCCTGCGCATTTCCCTGAAACGGCGGCAGCGGGCCGGCGAGATTACGCTCCGGCCGTTCGTCTCGGCCAAATATGACCTTTATGCCATCGTCATCGGCATTGTCGTCTGGGCGCTGATCATCTGGAAGCTGCACGAATGGTTGATCGGGGTTTCGCCGCTCGCCATGTGACGAATCTTTCACATCCCCCTTACAACGGCTGCAAAATGGGGTAGAAGGCCCGACAATATGCATCTTGCATGATGTTGGGTAATTTCCGCGGCCGGAGACGAGAATGGCATTCAACGACGACAGCTTCATCCGTGAAGTCAATGAGGAATTGCGGTCTGACCAGATGAAGGGCGCCTGGCGCCGCTTCGGCCGCTATATCATCGTCGTCGCCATCCTGATCGTCGTCGGCACCGCCGGCAAGGTTCTCTATCAATACTGGGACGACAACCGCTCCTCCAGCGCCGGCGACCAGTTCCTGGCGGCGATGAAGCTTGCCGACGAGAACAAGAACGACGAGGCGCTGGCCGCGCTCGACAAGCTGGAGAAGGAAGGCCATGGCGCCTATCCGGTGCTGGCGCGTATGCGGGCCGCGACCGTGAAGGCACAGAAGGGCGACGCTGCCGCGGCGATTGCCGCCTTCAACGAAATCGGCAAGGACAATGGCGTTCCGGCTGCCGTGCGCGACGCCGCGAAAATGCGCGCCGGCTGGCTGCTGATCGAGAACGGCTCCTACGAGCAGGTTTCGGCCGCGATCGAGGAAATGGCCGTGCCGGGCAACGCCTTCCGCCATTCGGCGCGCGAGGCGCTCGGCCTTGCCGCCTACAAGGCCGGGAACATGACGCAGGCGCGGCAGTGGTTCCAGTCGATCGTCGACGATACCGACAGCCCGCGCAATGTTGCCAATCGCGCTCATATGATGCTTGATCTCATTACCGCATCCGGCAAGGCGCCCGCCGCGCAGGGCTGAGTTTTAAGGAAAAAGAATGAGTTTCACGGTCGCCATCGTCGGTCGTCCGAATGTCGGCAAGTCGACGCTTTTCAACCGGCTGGTGGGAAAGAAGCTGGCGCTTGTCGATGACACGCCTGGCGTCACCCGCGACCGCCGGCCGGGCGATGCCCGGCTGATGGGCCTGACCTTCACGATCATCGATACGGCCGGTCTCGAAGAGGCCGACGAGGAAAGCCTGCAGGGCCGCATGCGCGCCCAGACGGAAGCGGCGATCGACGAGGCCGATCTTTCACTCTTCGTCGTCGACGCCAAGAACGGGTTGACGCCCGTCGATACCGCACTTGCCGAAATGCTGCGCCGGCGCGGCAAGCCGGTGGTGCTCGTCGCCAACAAATCCGAAGCGCGCGGTTCCGACAGCGGTTTCTACGATGCCTATACGCTCGGCTTGGGGGAGCCGACGCCGATTTCGGCCGAACACGGGCAGGGAATGCTCGATCTGCGCGACGCGATCGTCGAGGCGATCGGCAAGGACCGGGCCTATGCCAAGGAGGATGTTGCCGTCACGGACGTCGACATTATCGAGACGGCTGATGAGGGTGAAGGCGAAGACGAAGAGCCCGCCTATGACGACACCAAGCCGCTCAGGGTGGCGATCGTCGGGCGGCCGAATGCCGGCAAGTCGACGCTGATCAACCGTTTCCTGGGCGAGGATCGGCTTTTGACCGGGCCGGAGGCGGGCATCACCCGCGATTCCATTTCGGTCGAATGGGACTGGCGCGGCCGCACCATCAAGATGTTCGATACGGCAGGCATGCGCCGCAAGGCGCGAGTGATCGAGAAGCTGGAAAAGCTTTCCGTCGCCGATGCGCTGCGCGCCATCCGCTTCGCCGAAACCGTGGTCATCGTCTTCGATGCGACGATCCCCTTCGAGAAGCAGGACCTGCAGATCGTCGACCTGGTGCTGCGCGAGGGGCGTGCTGCCGTTCTCGCCTTCAACAAATGGGACATGATCGAGGACCGGCAGGCGGTGCTTGCGGATCTGCGAGAAAAGACCGACCGACTGCTGCCGCAGGCGCGCGGCATTCGCGCCGTGCCGATCTCCGGCCAGACCGGCTGGGGCCTCGACAAGCTGATGCAGTCGATCATCGATACGGACAGGGTCTGGAACAAGCGCATTTCGACGGCTCGGCTCAACCGCTGGCTGGAGACGCAGCAGATCCAGCATCCGCCACCGGCCGTTTCCGGCCGCCGCATCAAGCTGAAATACATGACGCAGGTCAAGGCCCGCCCGCCGGCCTTCATGATCTCCTGCACCCGCTCCGACGCGCTGCCGGAATCCTATACGCGCTATCTGATCAACGGGCTGCGCAACGATTTCGACATGCCGAGCGTGCCGATCCGCATCCATTTCCGCTCACCTGACAATCCGTTCGAAGGCAAGAAGAGACGGACGTAGCGCCAGGCTTGGCGCTGATTGGTGGCGTTTTGTGGAGTTTGGGCGCGCGCGGTGTGACTACCCCCCTCTGTCCTGCCGGACATCTCCCCCACAAGGGGGGAGATCGACCCGGGGATGGAATTTCCCCAAGCAATTGATGTTGAAACGAGCGGGTGCGCCTAGCCGATCTCCCCACCTGTGGGGGAGATGTCCGGCAGGACAGAGGGGGGTACCCTCGGACACTGCCGCATCTATCCTGATTGCAGCGGTTAAGCGCGATCAGTCCGCGGATGGAAGAGGCCCGGCGGTTTCGCTGGGCTTTCTGCTTCTCGGAAGCGACTTGGCGTACTGCCAGGCCTTTCTCCATTTCGGCGTGATGACGCCGTTGGCGGCGCGGATGTTGTTGATGAACTGCAGCGTCGCGGCTTCCCAGGAATATTGCATGGCAAGGTCGCGGGACTTCTCGCGTGAGGCCGAGAGCGCGGCAAGGCATGCCGCCCGAAGATCGTGATCGAGCGCGCCGACCTCGCTGTCCTCGCCGATAATGTCGAGCGGGCCGGTGACCGGGTAGGCCGCGACCGGCACGCCTGAGGCCAGCGCTTCGAGGATGGTATTGCCGAAGGTATCGGTCAGCGACGGAAAGACAAAGACGTCGGCCTGGGCATAGGTTTTTGCCAGTTCCTCGCCGAACTTCACGCCGGTGAAGTGTACCTGGGGATAGCGCTGCTCCAGTTCGGCGCGCGCCGGGCCGTCGCCGACGACGACCTTCGAACCGGGCAGATCGAGATCGAGAAAGGCCGGCAGGTTCTTTTCCAGCGCCACGCGACCGACTGTCATGAAGATCGGCCGAGGGAGGCCGAAGGGCTCGTCTTCAAGCGGCATGGGATGGAATTGCGAGGCGTCGATGCCACGGGTCCAAGGCATCAGGTTCTTGATGCCGCGCGCCGATAGCTCGCGGGCAAGGCTCGGCGTCGCGACCATGCAGCCGGCGCCGCCATTGTGGAACCAGCGCACGAAGGCATAGAGCCAGCTCTGCGGGATCGGCAGGCGGGCAGAAACATATTCCGGAAAGCGCGTATGATAGCTGGTCGAGAAGGGCATGCGCTTGCGCAGGCACCAGCGGCGGGCGGTGAGCCCCAGCGGCCCTTCCGTGGCGATATGCACGTAGGAGGGATTGTGTTTTTCGATCTCGCGGGCGACGCGGCGATAGCCGGCGATCGACAGACGAATTTCGGGATAGGTCGGGCAGGGGATGCTGTTGAAGCGCTCCGGCGTTACCATCGAGACTTCGACGCCCAGCTTTGCCAGTTCGCGATTGGTGTTCTCGATCGAGCGCACGACGCCGTTGACCTGCGGATGCCAGGCGTCGGTGACGATGACAAGCCGTTCCGGCAGATTGCCGACGGATGCGGCATTGGCCCAGCTCTCGCCGCTGTAAGTGTTTGCCGGACGTTGCAGCATGTCACGATTTCCATCCGCGTTGCAGTGATATGCCAACGCTCAACCCCAAAGCGGGGTTCCGGAATGGCGATTCCCGCTTGCCTATTTTGAGGCATGACCATGATGGAAATATTACAGCCGCATGTCTGTGTTTGCAGAGCCTTAGCGGCTCGATCCCCGCGAATATGTCAGCGGTCGATCGCGGCTTTCGTGCAGAAGGAATGACGGCGCCGGTCGAGGACCGGCGCCGCTGGGAGGTCAGGCGGCGGCGGAAGCCGAGCCTGCGAGCGGAACTTCCGAGATCGTCTTCAGGACCTGCGAAGCGATCTGGTAGGGGCAGCCCTGCGAGTTCGGGCGGCGATCTTCCAGATAGCCCTTGTAGTCGTTCTTGACGAAGGAATGCGGCACGCGGATCGAAGCACCGCGGTCAGCAACGCCGTAGGAGAACTTGTTCCACGGAGCCGTCTCGTGCTTGCCGGTCAGGCGCTTGTCGTTATCAGGGCCGTAGACATTGATGTGGTCCATCAGGTTCTTTTCGAACTGCGCCATCAGCGCTTCGAAATAGGCCTTGCCGCCGACTTCGCGCATGTACTTGGTCGAGAAGTTGCAGTGCATGCCCGAACCGTTCCAGTCGGTGTCGCCGAGCGGCTTGCAATGATACTCGATGTCGATGCCGTACTTTTCGGTCAGGCGCTGCAGCAGGTAGCGAGCCATCCAGATCTGGTCGGCGGCCTTCTTGGAGCCCTTGCCGAAAATCTGGAATTCCCACTGGCCCTTGGCCACTTCAGCATTGATGCCTTCGTGGTTGATGCCGGCAGCCAGGCAGAGGTCGAGATGTTCTTCGACGATTTCGCGGGCGACGTCGCCGACGTTAGAATAGCCGACGCCGGTGTAGTAGGGACCCTGCGGAGCCGGGTAGCCCTGCTCGGGGAAGCCGAGCGGACGGCCGTTCTGATAGAAGAAATATTCCTGCTCGAAGCCGAACCAGGCATCTTCGTCGTCGAGGATGGTGGCGCGGGCATTCGATGCGTGCGGCGTGACGCCATCGGGCATCATGACTTCGCACATGACGAGCGCGCCGTTGGTGCGGGCCGGGTCGGGATAGATGGCGACGGGCTTCAGCACGCAATCGGAGCTGCGGCCTTCGGCCTGCATCGTCGAGGAGCCGTCAAAACCCCAGAGCGGAAGCTGTTCCAGCGTCGGGAATACGTCAAATTCCTTGATCTGCGTCTTGCCACGCAGGTTCGGTACCGGAGTGTACCCATCGAGCCAAATATACTCGAGCTTATATTTTGTCATCGTGACTCTCTCAATGCTACGAAGGTGAGCAAATCCGGAGACGATCTCGGCGCGCAAACGCATCCGACCGCCAGGGGATGCATCTATTGAAGCATGTAGCGTGCCAGTTTGACGCCCTGCGAAAGAAAAATCGCGAATCAGCCGGCCTGCGCGCTTTTTTCCGCTTCCCCTAAAGCAGCCCGATTTCACAGCCGAAGGCTGAATCATCAGGAAGAAAGGAAATTTTCGGCCTTGGAACCGGATGAAAAATTGGGCGTTAGCCTAAACTGATGAAGTGTTGAACAAATAGGCGCCAGCTTCTGGCGTAGACAGCATAGCGATCAATCACCGTGACAGCGCTGCATATATTTTATGCAATTTGCATAAACTCTGTGCATCGTGCTATGGTTTCGGTGGCAAATGTTGATGCGCGAGCTGAATGGAGGCGATCTCATGCCCACCGGTTTCCATCGTGAATCCGCAACGATCTACCAGTTTCCCGTCAGGCCACCGCGGGCCGTCAGCCGGTTCGAACGCGCCCGGATAATGGAGCGCGAGGCTGCCGATGTCTGCGACGCAGCGCTCGACAGCTGCTGGTACCATGACGAGGCGGTTCGCGAGACCGATCGGCCGACGAAGTCCTGATTTCTGTTTCGCTCCGGGCGCAGGAATGCCGATAAGGCGGGGAGCGCCCGCGCATGGCATTCGCGTTATATCGTCATGCGCGGGCCCGGCCGCCGCTCAAGCCAAGTTTTTCCTTCACGACCAAGGCGCCGTGCTCGCTGACGACGCGGGCTGCGACGCCTGCGGCGAAGCGGGCGGCGGCAGGTGCATCGCCGGTTTCCAGATATCGGGAAAGGAAGGCGCCGTTGAAACTGTCGCCGGCGCTTGTCGTGTCGACCACCTTCTTCACCTTCTCGGCCGGAACGAAGGTCTCCTCGTCGGCGAAATTCAACCTGACGCCATCCGCACCGTTCTTGACGACGATATTGACGGCGCCGAGCGCCTTGTAGCGGTGAATGGTCGCGTCGATGGAATCGTCGCCGAAATGGGCGGCCTCGTCGTCGAAACTCGGCATGACCAGCACGGAGGAGCGGGCGCCTTCGCTGATCGTCGTGTGCATCACGTCGTAGCTCGCCCAGAGGCGGGGGCGGATGTTGGGGTCGAAGACCACGAGCTTGCCGGCGGCCTTGGCGCGGCGGATTTCGGCGAGCAACGTCGCGGCATCCTCACGCGGCAGGATGGCAAGGGTGATGCCGGAGAAATAGACGACGTCGGCGCTTTCCACCGCCTCGCGCACACGGTCAGGATCGGCGGCGAGGCTGCGGGCGGCCGAATTGTCGCGCCAGTAGCTGAAGGAACGCTCGCCGTCCTTCAGGTTGATCATATAGAGGCCGGGCGTTCTTCCCCTGATGCGGCGAATGAGGCTGGTGCCGATGCCTGATTTGTCGATGAAGGCCACCATCTCATCCGACATGGCGTCGTCGCCAAGCGCGGTGAAATAATCGACGGACCAGTCGGCGGCAAGGCAGGCGCGGGCATACCAGGCGGTGTTGAAGGTATCGCCGGCAAAGCCCTTGCGCAGCAAGCCGTCGCCCGCCTGCGAAAGTTCCACCATGCATTCACCGATCGATAGAAACCGTCTTCCGCTCACCTTGTCCTCCCGGCATGAGCGCCGCTGATCCAACAGGCCGCTCCATCGCTTTGATTATCCGCTGATACGCGGAGCCGGGCGGAGAGACAAGCGCCGATATCATCGGCGCCGATCTCATGAGGAATGAAAAGCCCGCCTTCACAGACGAAGCGAAGGCAGGCGCCGGCGAAGGATGGTTATTCGTGGATTGTGTAGCTGCCGAGTTCGCAAAGGTCCTGCGTGTCTTCGGTGGTGTCGAGGTCGGAACCCTCTTCGAATTCGAAGCGCATATCGTATTTGCAGACCGTGCGGCCGTCGGCGATGGTGATGTTGACGCTTTCGCCCGGATCGAGAACGTTCTCGCCGAATACATCTTCCTCCCAGTTGTCGACGCCGGTCGGCGAGCTGTAGAAACGCGTCAGGACGGAATTGGTCCCATTGGTGAGCTGGAACTTCAGATCTTCGGCATGCGACGGCACGGCGGAGGCGGTGACGATCGCAGCCGCAAGTGCGATCAATCCTGACAGTTTCGATTTCATGTAACGTTCCCCTGGCCCATGATCAGGCCGGAACGAAATAGCATATCGCCATCTAAATCTTCGTTATCAGAGACTATAGATTCCGAAACAAGCCCGTTTCGGAACGCTCCGTCTTGAAGATGGATGCGCAGATATTCGGGAAAGAACGAAGGCCACTTCAGGTGGCCTTCGTTCCATTCACGGCCTGTCCATGTGATAGCAGGCGGCCTTCTGGCCGGGGCGGACTTCCTCGGTCGGCGGCATTTCGGTGCGACAAATGTCGGTCGCCTTCCAGCAGCGGGGAGAGAAGACGCAGCCTTTCGGCGGGTTGAGCGGCGAGGGCGGATCGCCCTGCAGGCGGATGCGGGTGCGCAGGCGCGCAAGTTTCGGATCCGGGATCGGCGCTGCGGAAAACAGCGCCTGCGTATAGGGATGGGCGGGATGATCGAAGACGGTGGCGCAGTCGCCTGATTCCACCACCCTGCCGAGATAGAGCACCAGCACGTCGTCGGAGATCAGGCGCACGACCGAGAGATCGTGGCTGATGAAGATCAGCGTCAGGCCGAACTCTTTGCGCAATTTGCGCAGAAGCGTGATCACCTGGCCCTGGATCGAGACGTCGAGGGCGGAAACCGGCTCGTCGCAGACGATGAGCTTCGGCTTGGTGACAACAGCGCGGGCAATGCCGATGCGCTGTGCCTGGCCGCCGGAGAATTCGTGGGGATAGCGGTTGATCATCTCCGGCACGAGGCCGACAGCGGTCATGATCTCGCGCACGCGCTCGGTGCGCTTGGCCTTCGAAAGCTTCGGCTCGAAGACGGTGAGCGGCTCGGCGATGATATCGCCAACCGTCATGCGCGGGTCGAGCGAGGCGATCGGATCCTGGAAGATGATCTGCATGTCGCGGCGTGCGGCGCGCATTTCCTCATCGGTGAGGTCGAGAAGGTTGCGGCCCTGCCAGAGGATGCGGCCTTGCTGCGACTTCAGGAGCCGCAGGATGGAGCGGCCGAGCGTGGACTTGCCGCAGCCGGATTCGCCGACGATGCCGAGCGTGCGGCCTTCGGCGAGATCGAAGCTGACATTGTTGACGGCGGTGAGGAAAACCGGCGGCTTGAAGAGGCCTTTTGCCGGCAGTTCGAACTGGGTCGTCAGGTTCTCGACCCTCAGAAGCGATCGATCAGCCATGGTTCAACAACTCCTCACGGCGGGGGAACGGATGGTAGCAGGCTGCGCAGTGGCGCGGCGCCAGCGTTTCGAGGGAGGGCGGACGGTCGATGCAATCGTCCTGGACCTGCGAACAGCGCGGCGAGAAATTGCAGCCCTTCGGCAGGTGCTGCAGGTTCGGCGGGCGGCCGGGAATGACGACGAGGTCATCGACATCCTGGTCGGGGCGCGGGATCGAGGCGTGCAGCGCTGCGGTGTAGGGATGGGCCGGATTGTCGAACAGCTCGTCGACCGGCGCTTCCTCGACGATACGGCCGGCATACATGACGGCGACACGATCGGCGAGGCCGGCGACGACGCCGAGGTCGTGGGTGATCATGACAAGCGCCGTGTTCATTTCCGCCGTCAGATCGTTGAAGAGATCGAGGATCTGCGCCTGGATGGTGACGTCGAGCGCCGTCGTCGGCTCATCGGCAATCAGCAGCTTCGGTTTGGTGAGTAGCGCCATGGCGATGACGATGCGCTGGCGCATGCCGCCTGACAGTTCGTGCGGATAAAGGTGGAAGCGCCGCGTCGGGTCGGGGATGCCGACGCGTTTCAGCATGTCGAGGGCAGCAGTGGATGCGGCGCGTGCCGTCAGCCCACCATGGACCTCGAGCTGTTCCGTCAACTGCCGGGAGATCTTGAGCGACGGATTGAGGGCGGTCATCGGGTCCTGGAAGACCATGGCCATGTCCTTGCCGCGGATCTGGTCGAGTTCGCGCGGTTTCAGCGCCAGCACGTCCTTGCCTTCGAGCAGCGCCTGGCCCGTCGTCCTGCCGTTCTTGGCGAGCAGGCCCATGATGCCGAGGAAGGTCTGGCTCTTGCCGGAGCCGGACTCGCCGACGATGGCGATGCGCTCGCCGCGCCGGACGGTAAGGTTCATGCCGGAAACCGCCTTCACTTCGCCATCGGGCGTCGCGAAGGTGATCGAATAATCCTTGAGTTCGAGGAGGATGTCTTTTTCTTGGAGCATTCTATCGATCCTTCGGGTCGAACGCGTCGCGCAGGCCGTCGCCGATGAAGAGCAGGCTGAGCAGCAACGCCACGAGGAAGCTGGCCGGGAAGATCAGCAGCCACGGCATGCTTTCCATGGCGTCAGTTCCCTCGGCGATCAGCGTGCCGAGCGAGGTCAGCGGTTCCTGCACGCCGAAGCCGAGATAGGAAAGGAAGCTTTCCGTGGCAATGATCTCGGGAACGGTCAGTGCGGCGAAGATCACCACCGGGCCGACGAGATTCGGAATGATATGCTTGATGATGATCTTGAACGGCCGCTGCCCGGATGCGCGGGCCGCCTCGATGAATTCGCGATGCTTGATCGACAGCGTCTGGCCGCGCACGATACGGGCCATGGTCAGCCATTCCAGCGCGCCGATTGCGGCAAAGAGCAGATAGACGTTGCGGCCGAAGATCACCATCAGCAGGATGACGAAGAGGATATAGGGAAGCGCATACATGATATCGACGAAGCGCATCATGATCGCATCCAGCCTGCCGCCGATATAGCCCGATACTGCGCCGTAGAGCACGCCGATGAAGACGGAGACGACGGTGGCCGTCAGCGCCACGGCAAGCGAGACGCGGGTACCGTAAAGGACGCGGGCGAGAAGGTCGCGGCCGTTCGGGTCGGTGCCGAAATAGTGGCCGGTTTCGATCGAGGGCGGGATGCGGAAGGCCGCCCAATCCGGATCCTCGTAGTTGAAGGGAATGAACCAGGGACCGAGGAAGGCCACGAGGATCAGTAGCGTCAGGACGACAATCGACAGGACAGCTGCCTTGTTGCGCCCGAGGCGGCGCAGCGCATCCTTGGTCAGCGACCGGCTTTCGGGCGCAAGGCCTTCCGCCGCCAGCAGTTCCTGGGCGAGCAGCTCGCGCTTTGCGGGGTTGAGGATCATCGGTTTCTCACTTTCGGATCGAGCCACGCATAGGCGATGTCGACGAGAAGGTTCAGGAACACGATCAGCACCATGTAGAAGATAACAGTGCCGAGAACCATGCCGTAATCGCGGTTGAGCGCCGCATTGACGAAATAGCGGCCGATGCCGGGCAATCCGAAGATGCTTTCGACAACCAGCGAGCCGGTGAGAAGGTAGCTTGCCGCGGGTCCGAGATAGGACACGACAGGCATCAGCGCAGGTTTCAGCGCGTGGCGCATCACGGTCAGCCGCGGGCCGATGCCCTTGGCCTTGGCGGTGCGGATGAAGTTCTGGTTCATCACTTCGATCATCGAGCCGCGCGTGATGCGCGAGATGCGGCCTGCATGCGGCAGCGCCAGAACGACGATCGGCAGGATGAGGTATTTGATAGAGCCGTCACCCCAGCCGCCGACCGGAAACCACGCGAGATGGATGCCGAAGACGAGTTGCAGGATCGGCGCAATCAGGAAGTTCGGCAGCACGACGCCGATCAGAATGAGCGCACCTAGAATATAATCCGGTGCCTTGTTCTGATAGAGCGCCCCAAGACAGCCGACGGCGACGCCGACAATGATGGCAATCAGGAAGGCAGCCGTACCGATGGTGAAGGTGTAGGGCAGACCGATCATGATCTGCTGGGCGACAGTGAAATCCTCGCTGGCGAACGAGGGGCCGAGGTCGCCCCGCAGCAGGTCTCCGACATAGATCAGGTACTGCTGGATCAGCGGCTTATCCAGATTGTAGTGGATCGCAAGGTTCTTCAGGATCACCGGCGGCAATGGCCTTTCGCCATCGAAAGGGCCGCCGGGGGCAAGGCGCAAAACAAAAAACGAGGCTGTCACGGCGATCCACATGACGGGGATCGTCGACAGGAGGCGACGGAGGGCGTATTTGATCATGGTCGTGGGCCGGTCCTTTCCGCGATGTGCGGAAAGGACCGTTTTCCCTTACTCTTTCATCGACAGCCAGCGGGTGCGGTGGATGTCCTGAATGTTGTCGACGAAGCCTTCGATCTTCGGCGAAACGACATTCTTGGAGACGTAGTAGTAGATCGGCAGGGCGGCGGATTCATCGAGCGCCAGCTGCTCGGCCTTCTTGAAGATTTCGGCACGCTTCTTCAGATCCGTCTCGGCGTTGCCGTCCTTGATCATCTTGTCGTAATCAGGGTTGGACCAGCGGCCGTAGTTCATCTGCACGCCTGTCACCAGGAGGTTCAGGAAGTTGTCAGGATCGTTGTAGTCGGCGAGCCAGCCGGCACGGCCGATTTCGACCTGGCCACGCTGCATCTGGTCGTAATGCACCTTGGTTTCGGCGTTGACGAGTTCGACATCGACGCCGAGCGGCTTCCACATGGAGGCGATGGCGACAGCGATGCGCTTATGGTTGTCGTTGGTGTTGTAGCTGAGGACGGCGTGGAGCGGCTTGTCCGGGCCGAAGCCGGCTTCCTTCAGCAGCTTCTTGGCTTCTTCGACCTTGTCCTTGTAAGGAAGATCCTTCCAGGAAACATAGGCCGGTTCGCCGTAGTTTGCCGTGCCCGGCGGAACCCAGGAGTAAGCCGGCAGTTCGCCGGTGCCAAGGATCTGCGGACCGATGACTTCGCGGTTGATCGCCATGGAGAGAGCCTGGCGGACGCGCTTGTCGCTGAAGGGCGGCTTCTGGGAATTGACGACGTAGTAGTAGAGGCCGGAGAAGGGGGCGACATGCGCCTGGCCCGGCAGGTTCTTCTTCATCCACTCGTACTGGTCGGTCGGGAAGTCAGTGAGAATGTCGAATTCGCCGGCACGGTAACGCTTCAGCGCGGCTTCCTGGTCCTCGAGCACGAAGAACTTGGCGCCATCGATCTTCAGGTCCTTGGTGCCGTACCACTGGTCGTTCTTGACGGTTGTGACATGCGAACCCGGAACCCATTCGACCGGCTTGTAGGGGCCGTTGGTGACGATATTGCCGATCTTGACCCAATCCTGGCCCTTCGCTTCGACGACATGCTTCGGCAGCGGATAGGCCGTGTAATGCATCAGGGCGTTAATGAAGTAAGGCGTCGGATTTTCCAGGGTGATTTCGAGCGTCTTGTCGTCGATCGCCTTGACCCCGAGCTGGCTGAAATCGGTGATCTCACCCTTGTTGATCTTTTCGGCGTTCTTGATGGTGAACTGCAGATAGGCATAGTCGGCGGCGTTCTTCGGGTCGACGAGGCGCTGGAAGGCGAAGACGAAGTCTCCTGCCGTTACCGGCTGGCCATCGGACCACTTGATGCCGTCACGAAGCTTGAAGGTGTAGACCTTGCCATCAGGCGAAATGGTCCAGCTTTCGGCCTGGCCGGGGATCGGATTATCCTTGGCGTCCTCGGTGACGAGGCCTTCGAAAATGTCGCCGGCGATGCGGTTCTCCCAGTCGCCGGAAAGTTTCTGCGGATCGAGCGACTGCGGGTCGCCACCATTGTGAATATTGAGCGTGGCCGCATGCGCCGAAAATGCCAGCAATGTGCCAAGCATTGCAGAGGCGAGAAATTTTTTCGTGAATTGGTTCATGGTGGGTCCACCTTTCTAGGCTTTGCGCCTTTATTAGACATTTGTTCCCGGGTTTGACTTCTTACGTGCAGGTCAGAGCGCACCTTATCGCAAAGGCTTTGCGTTGCAACCCCAAATCCGGAGGGTGGATTCGGGTTGTGGACAAGTCTATATACGTCTCCCCCTTGCCGGTTCGCGACGAAAGCTTGCGGCGCTTATCAAGGCCTTCATGACGGCTTCACATGGTTGTCTTTTGTTGCGTCCGCTTTAGTGTGGCGGGCGCGAACAAGGCGGGAGACGTAGCCGATGGCATTGCAGGCAGGCGGGAATGCGGACTGGTGGCGGGGTGCGGTGATCTATCAGGTCTATCCGCGCTCGTTTCAAGACACCAACAGCGACGGGCTCGGCGACCTCAAGGGAATTACCCGCCGGCTGCCGCATATCGCCAGCCTCGGCGTCGACGCGATCTGGCTCTCGCCTTTCTTCAAGTCCCCGATGGCCGATATGGGCTACGACGTTTCCGATTACTGTGACGTCGACCCGATCTTCGGGACGCTCGCCGACTTCGACGAGATGATGGCCGAGGCGCACAGGCTCGGCATCAAGGTCGTCATCGATCAAGTGATCTCGCACACATCAGACCGGCACCCCTGGTTCGTCGAGAGCCGGTCGAGCCGGACCAATCCGAAGGCGGACTGGTATGTCTGGGCCGATCCGAAGCCGGACGGTACGGCGCCGAACAACTGGCTGTCGATCTTCGGCGGGCCTGGCTGGGAATGGGACGGCGTGCGCCGGCAATATTACCAGCACAATTTCCTGACCTCGCAGCCGGATCTCAACTTCCACAGCAGCGAAGTGCAGGATGCGGTGCTGGAGACGGTGA
This sequence comes from Rhizobium fabae, assembly GCF_003985135.1. NCBI lineage: Bacteria > Pseudomonadati > Pseudomonadota > Alphaproteobacteria > Hyphomicrobiales > Rhizobiaceae > Rhizobium > Rhizobium fabae. The sequence continues at coordinate 500,319 of NZ_ML133645.1, read as the reverse complement.
AATTCTGGCTCGACCGCGGCGTCGACGGGTTCCGGCTGGATACGGTCAACTATTATTTCTGCGACAAGCAGCTCAGAAGCAATCCGCCGCATGAGCCCGATACGGATGACGGGGGCCTCGATGCGCCCGACACCAACCCATACGGCATGCAGAACCACCTCTACGACAAGACGCAGCCGGAGAATATCGGCTTCCTCAAGCGCTTCCGCGCGCTGCTCGATCAGTATGAGGATCGCACGACCGTCGGAGAAGTCGGTGACGGGGCGCGCTCGCTGAAAACGGTGGCCGCCTATACCAGCGGCGACGACAAGCTGCATATGTGCTACACGTTCGACTTGCTGGGGCCGGAGCTTACCGCCGAACATATCCGCGGCTGCGTCGATGCTTTCCAGAAAGCCGTGACCGACGGCTGGGTCTGCTGGGCTTTCTCCAATCACGACGTCATGCGCCATGTCAGCCGGTTTGCGCTGACCGAGGAAGAGCGCCCCGTCATCGCGAAACTGGCGATCTCGGTGCTTGCAGCACTGCGCGGCTCGATCTGCCTCTATCAGGGCGAGGAGCTCGGCCTGCCGGAGGCAGAGCTCGCCTTCGAGGATCTGCGCGACCCCTACGGCATCCGCTTCTGGCCGGCCTTCAAGGGCCGCGACGGATGCCGCACGCCGATGCCCTGGGAAGCCGGCAAGGCGCATGCGGGCTTTACCTCGGCCGAGAAGAGCTGGCTGCCGGTGCCCTACGAGCAGGCGGCTCTCTCCGTGGATACGCAGGAGGGGAGCGATAGCTCGGTACTGCACCACTATCGCCAGACGCTCGCCTTCCGGAAGAGCCATCCGGCACTGATCGACGGCGACATGAGCTTCATCGACACCAACCAGGATCTGCTCGCCTTCACCCGTGAAAAGGGCGGCGAAAAGCTGCTTTTCGTTTTCAACCTGACGCGCAAGCCGGCGGAATTCCGCCTGCCTGATGGCATGGTGCTCGGGGAGCCGCTTGCCATGCCCGGCTTCGAGGCGGTGGTGAGTGCGGGATCGGTGAAACTTGCCGCGCTGGATGGGTTTTGTGCGCGGGTTTGAGGGCTATTTCAGAAGCTTGTCGTAATCGGCGTGCGAGCCGATCCAAAACCAGATCATGTCATCTCCGTCCCTGACGGCTAAAGCTCTCCAGGATGTGCCGACACGTGCCGACCAGAAACGACCGACGCGCTTGAAATGCAGGGATGGATGTATGGGGTCTTGTTTGAGCAGATCGAAGTTTTCGTCAGCCAGCTTCTATATCTGCTCAGGCAAGCGGTCATAAGCCTCCCAGAAGGCGGGAGTCGCGTGATGTTTCAAAGCCGCCTTGTCTTTCCGGCACGAAAATCGGCAAAGGCCTTCTCAGCGAGATGATCGAGCTTGCCACTGGCGGCGTCTGTTTCCATTTGCCTGTCCCAACGTTCGGCTTGAAGGGCTTCAAACCTCACCGAGAAGGCTTCGAACTCGGACTTGTCGAGTTCGGTGACGATTTTTTCAATCTGTTCCAGCTTCGTCATGATCGGCTCCAACGTTATCGCAAAATAAGCGCTGCCGCGGAATTTGCCAAGGATTCCCTCACCCGATCAGCGCGAACTTGTCCACGTCGACCATGCCGCGGTCCGAAATCTTCAGATGTGGGATGACGGGCAGCGGCAGGAAGGCGAGTTGGAGGAAGGGTTCTTCCAGCGTGGCGCCGAGCGCGAAGGCGGCCTTGCGCAGATGGTGCAGCGTATCGCGGACGGTCTCGTAGGGCTCGAGGCTCATCAGACCGGCGATGGGCAGGGCGATTTCGCCGGTCACCTTGCCGTCCTCGACGACGACGAAGCCGCCCTTGATCTCGCCGAGGCGGTTTGCGGCGTGCGCCATGTCGTCCTCATTGACACCGACGATGCAGATATTGTGGCTGTCATGGCCGACGGTGGAGGCGATGGCACCCTTCTTCAGGCCGAAGCCCTGGACGAAGCCGTTGGCGTGGTTGCCGTTCTTGCCGTGGCGCTCGATGACGGCGACCTTGATGATATCGTTGGCAAGGTCGACCGCCGTCTCGTTGCCCTTGACCGGCAGGCGATAGCGGCGATGCTCCGTGATGATCTTGCCCGGCATGACGCCGATGACAGGCGTTTCGCCCTCGGCGACAGGCACGCCGAAATGCGCGGCGTTGACGGGCCGGGCCTTGACGCTGTCGAGACCGATCGGAGCAACCGGCCTGCGTGTGGAAAAGAGTGCGTCGGTGACGCGGCGGCCGGCAGAAAAGACCATCTCAGCACGGCAGCTTTCCAGACTGTCGAGAACGACCAGATCGGCGCGCCAGCCCGGCGCCACCAGGCCGCGGTCCCGGAGACCGAAGGCGCGGGCGGCCGAAATCGAGGCGGCGCGATAGATCGCCAGGGGCTCGACGCCGGCCGCAATCGCCGTGCGGATCATGTGATCGAGATGGCCCTGTTCGGCGATATCGAGCGGATTACGATCGTCGGTGCAGAGCGCGAGGTAGGGTGAAAGTCGTTCGGTGATGATGGGGATCAACGCGACGAGGTCCTTGGACACCGAGCCCTCGCGTACAAGGATGTGCATGCCCTTGCGGATTTTTTCCAGCGCTTCCGCTGCACTCGTGCATTCGTGCTCGGTGCGGATGCCGGTCGCGAGGTAGCCGTTAAGATCGTTGCCGGAAAGCAACGGCGCGTGACCGTCGATATGGCCGCCCTGGAAGGCTTCGAGCTTTGCCATGCAGACGGGATCCTTGTGGATCACGCCAGGAAAATTCATGAATTCGGCAAGACCGATGACCTTCGGATGGTCGCGGTAGGGCAGGAGGCTTTCGATCGGCAGGTCGGCGCCTGCGGTTTCGAGATGTGTGGCCGGTACGCAGGAGGAGAGCTGGACGCGGATGTCCATGATCGTCTCCAGCGCGGATTCGAGGAAGAATTCGATGCCCTCGGCGCCGAGCACATTGGCAATCTCGTGTGGATCGCAGATCGCTGTCGTGACGCCGTAGGGCAGGACGCAGCGGTCGAATTCATGCGGCGTCACCAGGGAGGATTCGATGTGCAGATGCGTGTCGATGAAGCCGGGAACGACCGTTCTGCCGGATATGTCGATCTCGGTTTCGCCCTGATAATTGCCCGACGTGCCGACGATGCGGTCGCCGCCGATGGCGATGTCGGAGCGGACGACTTCGCCGGTGACGAGATCGAAGAAGCTGCCGCCCTTCAGCACGATGTCGGCAGGCACACGGCCCACACCCTGGTCGATGAGACGTTCGAGTCTGCTGGTCATGGCTTTGCTCACATTGCAATCGATTCCAAAACTTATAACCGATCTGCGACGACATGCGATGCCCACAAACGAAACCGGGCGCCTTGTGGCGCCCGATCGCTGTCTCTGTGTCTAGGTTTATTCCGCGGCGACGATCTTGCCACCTTCCCACTTGTAGAGCGTGAAGCTCTGCGAAGTGAGGTCACCGGTTTCGCCATAAGTGACCTTGCCGATGGCGGTCGGGATTTCCTTGCCGTCTTTCAGCGCAGCCGCAACGGCTTCCGCATCCTCGGCGCTGCCGGCCTTCTCGATACCGGCCTTCAGCACTTCGACGGCGGCATAGGCGTTCAGCGTGAAGGCCTCGGCCGGAATGTTCTTGGCGGAGAGCGCATCGGCGGCAGCCTTTGAGTCCGGGTTCTTGGTGGCGTCGGATGCGTTGGTGAACAGCGTGCCTGCCGCCGCATCCGTACCGATGGCCCAGAATTCGGTATTGGAGAGACCGTCGCCGCCGATGATCATCGCGTTGGCGGCGAGATCATGAAGCTGGCGGGCAAGCAGGCCGCCTTCCGGGTGATAGCCGCCGAAATAGACGATATCGACCTTCTCGGACTTGATGCGGGTGGTGAGCGCGCTGAAATCCTTGTCGCCAGGGGTGATCGCGTCGTTGACGACCTCGGTGACGCCGCCGGCATTCAGCGTCGCCTTAAAGGCGTCGGCGAGGCCCTTGCCGTAGGCGCCCTTGTCGTTGACGATGGCGATGCGCTTATCCTTGAAATTCTTCAGCACGTATTTCGCGGCGACTTCAGCCTGCTGGTCGTCGCGCCCGCAGGTGCGCAGCACATTGGTGAGGCCGCGCTTGGTAAGGTCAGGGGCCGTTGCGGTCGGAGTGACCATCAGCACGCCGTTTTCGGCCAGAACGTCCGAAACGGGAATCGCAACACCTGAGGTCACGGGGCCGACGACAAAGCGGATGCCGTCGCCGACCACCTTATTAGCGGCGGAAACGCCCTGCTTCGGTTCACCGGCATCGTCTGCCAGCTCGAGGACGACCTTCTCGCCGAGGATCCCGCCCTTTTTGTTGATCTCGTCGACGGCAGTCTGAGCGCCGTTCTTCACCTGGTCGCCATAGGCGGCGACGGGGCCGGTCAGCGGCGCGATCAGGCCGATGGTGATATCGGCATGGGCAAGCGGCGCAAAGGCGAGTGACGCGACGAGGGTCGCCGTCAGTGTCTTGAGGGTCATTGTCTGTCTCCTTGGATGGGGTCGTCCGACCCGCGATGAGATGCCACGCCGGCTTTCCCGATCATTCAACGGCCTCCGGGCCGTGCCAAGGACGATCGATAGCGGCGCGATCAGCGAGCCCACCGGCCATATTTGACTCGGGAAGGCCCATGAGGAGATTTCTAGGAATTTTGACGGGATTTCGCAAGTTCATAACAAAATGGAACGAAAATCAGATCGATCTGGCCGAAAATGCGCTCGGATTGGTCATTTTTCTTGCGTTTCCGTCGATTTTTTCAAGCCGGCCCAAAGCGCAAAATCCTTGTCGAGATCGAAGTCTCAGTTCTTGTGGAGGCCTTTATCTTTCCCATTAACCGTTAATTTGGCTGCTTGCGGTAGAAACATTCGATACCCAAACGCGCAGCAGTGAAAAACAACTATCAAAGAATTACAGAGACATATTAGGAAATAGAGATCTGGATGCTCAAGCGTATCGACGCCAGCCAGGTGCGTATCGGAATGTTTGTAGAGGTCATCGAAGGCCTTTGGCAGGATCCTCTTTTATCCAAGCGCAGATTTCCCCTACGGCGCGAGATCGATGCCGCGAGAATTCGCAAATGCGGCACTGCCACCGTCGTCATCAATACGACCAGGGGTTTCGATACCAACGGCCTGCCGGGTCGTGACATCGAGATCGACGTCAAGGCCGCGCGCGAGACCATCCAGAAATCCGTTGAGGTACTGGAGGAGGTTTTCGGCAGGCTGCAGGTTGGCGATGGAATCACCGTCGATCAGGTCGCGCCGGTGATTTCCTCCGTCTCCAAGTCGCTGGATCAGAACCCTTCGGTTTTCATGAGCGTCACGCGCCTGAAATCAAAGGACGAAGTCACTTTCCTGCATTCGATTTCGGTGAGTGCGCTGATGATCCTTTTCAGCCGTCATCTCGCTCTCGACGAACATACGGTTCAGATGCTCGGCACTGCCGGATTGCTGCACGACGTCGGCAAGATCGATATTCCGCTTGAAGTGCTCAATAAGGAAGGGCGCCTGGATGAGGATGAGATGAACCTGATCCGGCGGCATCCGGAGAAGGGACACGTGATCCTGTCGCGGCAGGAGGACATGCCGGAGATCGTTCTCGACGTCTGCCTCAATCACCACGAACGCATCGACGGCAAGGGTTATCCGCATGGGTTGTCCGGCAGCCAGGTCAGCTTGCATGCGCGTATTGCCACGATCTGCGATGTCTATGACGCCATCACCTCCGTGCGGCCGTACAAGGCGCCGTGGAGTGCCAGCGATGCGCTGAAATGGATGCTGGGCGTCGAAGGGCATTTCGATCGCCGGCTCCTGAAGAAATTCGCTCTCTGCCTTTCCATCGCTTCGGTCGCTTGAATTTTCAGCGCTCGCAGAAACGAAAAGCCCGCGAAGACGGTTCTCCGCGGGCCATATGCTGGAAGCTTTCACATCTTCAGATGTTGTTCTGCAGGATAGTCCGCAGCTTGCCGAAGAGCTCGTCGATATGCTGCTTCTCGATGATCAGCGGCGGGGAGAGGGCGATGATATCGCCGGTGGTGCGGATCAGGAGGCCGCTTTCATAAGCCTTCAGGAAGGCAGTGAATGCGCGCTTGGTGGGCTCGCCTGCAATCGGGTCGAGCTCGATCGCGCCGATCAGACCGGTGTTTCTGATGTCGATGACATTGGGGCAATCCTTCAGCGAGTGCAGCGCATCGGCCCAGTAGTCGGAAAGTTCGGCCGCGCGGGTGAGCAGGCCTTCTTCCTTGTAGGTGTCGAGCGTGGCGAGGGCGGCTGCCGAAGCGATCGGGTTGCCGGAATAGGTGTAGCCGTGGAAGAACTCGATCATGTGTTCCGGGCCGTTCATGAAGGCATCATGAATCTCGGAGGTGACGAAAACGGCGCCCATCGGGATCACGCCGTTGGTCAATCCCTTGGCGGCGGTGATCATGTCGGGCTGGACGTCGTAATATTGCGCAGCGAAGGGGGCGCCGAGGCGCCCGAAGCCGGTGATGACTTCGTCGAAGATCAGAAGGATGCCGTGCTTGGTGCAGATTTCGCGCAGCTTCTGCAGGTAGCCCTTCGGCGGGATCAGGACGCCGGTCGAGCCGGCCACAGGTTCGACAATAACGGCGGCGATGGTGGAGGCATCATGCAGCGTGACGATACGCTCCAGCTCGGTCGCGATATCGCCGCCGTGCTCGGGCTCGCCGCGGGTGAAGTTGTTCTTGCCGGGCTGGTGGGTGTGCGGCATGTGGTCGACGCCGGTCAGAAGTGTGCCGAACATCTTGCGGTTGCTGACGATGCCGCCGACGGAGATGCCGCCGAAATTGACGCCATGATAGCCGCGCTCGCGGCCGATCAGGCGGAAGCGTGAACCATTGCCCTTCACGCGGTGATAGGCGAGCGCCACCTTGAGCGCCGTCTCCACGGATTCGGAGCCGGAGTTGGTGTAGAGAACGTGGTTCAGGCCTTCCGGCGCGATGTCGACCAGGCGGTTTGCCAGTTCGAAGGCCTTGGGGTGGCCGAGCTGGAACGCCGGTGCGTAATCGAGTTCGCCTGCCTGTTCGCGAATCGCCTCGGTGATCTTCGGGCGGCAGTGGCCGGCATTGACGCACCAGAGGCCGGCCGTGCCGTCCAGCACCTGGCGACCGTCATGCGTCGTATAATACATGTCCTTGGCGCCGACGAACAAACGCGGCTCCTTCTTGAACTGGCGATTTGCCGTAAACGGCATCCAGAAGGCGCGAAGATCGTTCGGTGCATTGAGGCGATTGGACATGCTGTTCTCCTGGCCGCCGGCGGCCCATTTCCGGGGCTTCACGCCCATATTTTTACTGTCCGGTCAAATTATCAGGGCTTCCCGAGTCGTCAACGGGAAAAGTCCCTCGAAGAAGGCGTTCATCGCCGCAACGTGCTGAAGGGTTTCCTTGCCGCAATCGGCGCTGCGGCTGCTATGTCGGCCGGCTGGTTCACCGGTCTCGACAATCTGGCCGTCGATGGCCTGGCGCTTTCAAAAGACACGACCGGCAAATCGCGAGATCTGCCGGTCGTGCCGTTAAGGTTCTGGTGCTGAAATATCCTTGCCGCGCCTCCGGGAACATCCCCTTACGGCACGATATCGGCCGACATTCATGTCAGCGCTATCATCAGGCTGCGGATCTATTCCTGCTTTGTACGAGGTAGATGTCTTCGAGCGTCGCCAGGATCTTCATGACCGGCTCGGAGGTGCTGGAATAGTAGATGGTCTGTGCGTCCCGGCGGGTCTTGACGAGCTTTTGGGCACGCAATTTCGACAGGTGCTGGGAGAGCGCCGACTGGCTGAGCCCGACCTGTGTCGCGAGCGCGCCGACGGCCACTTCGCCTTTCACCAGGCTGCACAGGATCAGCAATCTTTTCGGGTTGGCCATAGCCGACAATAAAGCTGCCGCCACATTCGTGTGATCGGCCAAATCAGAGGTTTCCATATTGTTATCTTCCTAATGCGAAACGTACATCATCCGTGTTGGCACAGGCCGCCAGCCGGAGTTTCGACTGGGCGGCAAAAACTAGCAATTAGGCTCGAAGATTGTATATACCTAAATTTAAGGTATCGAGTATGCTATTTTAGATATGTTTGAACAAATGTGATCGGAATCCAGAGCGAGGGTTTCGAATTCGTATCGCAGCAAAAAATCACCGGAAATGATGTCAAAGCCCGCGGGATCGATACCGCAAATGCGCCAGGAACCCGATTCCGGCGCTTTTAGCCGTGTTGCGAGCCTTTCGGCCACATCAGGGTGGCGTTCTACTAAATCTCGCACTGCGTCGGCCGCCGTGGCGGCGATCGCCTCATTGGCGGGCGACTGGATGACGAGATCGTCGCCATCGAGACGGTAGGCGCGGCCGAAGCCGCCATTGAGGCTCGCCTGTTTCGGGTTGAGGCGGAAGAAAAGGAAATCAGGAAAGTCGATATAAAGCTTGGCCTTGTCGTGGCGATCGAGAAAGCGTGCGCGGATGCGCTCGTGAAACGCGTGGCCGCGCTCCACGGGTTCCGCCAGGCACTGGGTCGTCAGGCGGCCGTAGGCAAGAGGATCGCCCTTGCCGGGTTCGCCGGTCAGGAGCGAGGCGCGGGGATCGCTCCCGAGCGCCTTCGTGTGGGCCGACAGCCTCGACACCAGGATGACGGGCACGCCGTCGATATCGGTGGCGAGCAGGACACGGCTGGCGAAGGGAAAGCCGGTCTCGGGGTCGAGAACGGCAAGCGCCGCGTGCCTGGCGGAGCGCAGAAGCACGCGGGCGAGCTTTCGAGCGTCGTCGTCGGTTTCGCGAATAGGCGAGGGTTGATCTTTCATATCCGCTTTGTGGCAAAGCGGATTGAAAACATCAAGCTTCCTGCTTGCGACGATGGCGGGTGAGGCCGGCGACGATATCCTGGGCCGAGATGGTGCCGACGATCGTGCCGTTCTCGACAATGCCGATGCTGCCGGGCTGGCGGGCAAGAGCGTCGAGGACATCGACGAGCGGCGTTGCTGCGCGTGCCGTGGCGCTGACGCTCATACCGGCGGCCGTCTGGCCGAGGCCGGGCTGCATGACGTCGGCTGCTGTCAGCATGTTGATCGGATTGAGGTTCTGCACGAAGTCGGCGACATACTGGTCGGCAGGGTTCTTGACGATGTCGTGCGGCGTTCCGCACTGGATGATGCGGCCACCCTCCATGATGGCGATGCGGTTGCCGATGCGGAAGGCCTCGTCGAGATCGTGACTGACGAAGAGAATGGTCTTCTTCAGCCGCCGCTGAAATTCCAGGAGCTCGTCCTGCAGGCGGGTGCGGATCAGCGGATCGAGCGCGGAGAACGGCTCGTCCATGAGCAGGATCGGAGCGCCGGTGGCAAAGGCGCGGGCAAGGCCGACACGCTGCTGCATGCCGCCCGACAGCTCGTTGACCTTCCGGCCCGCCCATTTCGTCAGGTTGACGAGTTCGAGCTGTTCGCCGACGCGGACCTTGCGCTCAGCCTCCGGCATGCCGGCGAGTTCGAGGCCGAAGCCGACATTCTCAGCGACCGTGCGCCAGGGCAGGAGGGCGAACTGCTGGAACACCATGGAGACGGTGTGAGTGCGCAGATCGCGGAGCGCCTTGCTATTGCACTTGTACGGGTTGACGGAACCGGTTGCAGTCGAGACCGCGACATCGCCGCGCACGACAGGGGCGAGCCCGTTGACGGCGCGCAGCAGCGTCGACTTGCCGGAGCCGGACAGGCCCATCAGCACCAGGATCTCGCCTTCCTCGATCGTCAGCGAGGCATTGGCGACGCCGAGCACAAGGCCGGTGGCGGCGCCGATTTCGTCGCGCGTTTTGCCCTGGTCGACCATAGCAAGGGCTGCTTCCGGCCGGTCGCCGAAGATGATGCTAACATTGTTGAAGTTCACCGCGGTCATGCGCCGTCTCCTTCACCCGCCGAGCGGAACATGCGGTCGAGAATGATCGCCAGGATGACGATGCAGAGACCGGCTTCAAAGCCTTTCGCGACATTGACGGTGTTCAGCGCGCGTACAACGGGCACGCCGAGACCATCGGCACCGACGAGGGCGGCGATGACGACCATCGACAGCGACAGCATGATGGTCTGGGTGAGGCCCGCCATGATCTGTGGCGTGGCGAAGGGAAGCTCGATCTTGCGCAGCACCTGGGTCGGCGTTGCGCCGAATGCGACGGCGGCTTCGACGAGCGAAGGCGGCGTCGAGATGATGCCGAGGCGGGTCAGACGGATCGGTGCGGGGATCGCGAAGATGACGGTCGCGATCAGGCCCGGGACCATTCCGAGGCCGAACAGGATCAGCGCCGGGATCAGGTAGACGAATGTCGGGATCGTCTGCATGAGGTCGAGCACCGGGCGCATGGCGGAATAGACCCAGGCGCGGCGGGCCGCCGCGATGCCGAGGGGAATGCCGATCACCATGCTGACGAAGGTGGAGGCGAGCACGAGGGCGAGCGTCTCCGTCGTCTCCTTCCAGTAGCCCTGGTTCATGATGAGCAGCAGGCCGAAAAAGGTGAAGAGGGTGACGGCGATCGACCGACGCAACCAGAAGGCCAGCGCGGCGACGACGACGATGACGATCAGCGGGTGGGGCTTCTGCAGCACGAAGAGCAGGCCGTCAATGACGTGCGACAGCAGGAAGGCGAGCTGGTTGAAGAACCACTCACCGTTCGATGTCAGCCAGTCTACGAACAATTTAGCCCACGGGCCAATCGGAATCTTAGCGTCGGTGATCCAGTTCAAGGGGCGCGCCTATTCTGAAAAGAACAACAATCGGACAAAAATGAAACGGGGCGGCGAGCCGCCCCGTTCATATCATCAAAGGCCGAGGCCGGTTTTGGCGGCCGCCAGCGCGTCGCCCTTGCCGTCGCGGGTCTTGACGCCGGCGAGCCAGGGCTCGAGCGCAGAAGGGTTCGCCTTCAGCCATTCGGAAGCCGCAGCTTCCGGCTCCTTGCCGTCGTCGAGGATCTTGCCCATGATCTGGTTCTCCATCTCGAGGGAGAAAACCAGGTTCTTCAGCATCGCGCCGACGTTGGGGCAATCGGCGAGATAACCGGCGCGGACATTGGTGTAGACCTTGGCGCCGCCGAAATCAGGCCCAAAGATGTCGTCACCGCCGGTGAGGTAGGTCAGCTTGAAGTTGGTGTTCATCGGATGGGGTTCCCAGCCGAGGAAAACCACGGGCTTGCCAGCCTTGTCGGAACGGGCGACCTGGGCGAGCATGCCCTGTTCGGAAGATTCGACGACTTCCATGTCCTTCATGCCGAAGGTGTTCTTTTCGATCATATCCATGATCAGGCGGTTGCCGTCATTGCCGGGCTCGATGCCGTAGATCTTGCCGTCGAGATCGTCCTTATGGGCGGCGACATCCTTGAAGTCCTTGATGCCGAGTTCCGCGCCCTTGGCATTGGTGGCGAGGGTGTACTTGGCGCCAACGAGGTTAGGGCCGAAGGATTCTACCGACTTGTCCTCGATATAGGGGCGGACGTCCTTTTCCTGCGTCGGCATCCAGTTGCCGAGGAAGATGTCGATGTCCTTGTTCTTCAGCGAGGTGTAGGTGACCGGCACCGAGAGAACCTTGATGTCGGTCTGATAGCCGATGCTTTTCAGGACGACGGATGCGGTCGCCGTGGTGGCGGTAATATCCGTCCAGCCGACGTCCGAGAAGTGGACGGTGGAGCAGCTGTCGGGATCGGCGGCGAATGCGGCGGTCGCAATGGACAGAGCGGCAACGGCAGTCGCGGTGACGAATTTGAATGTGCTTGTTGTTTTCATTTTAGACTCCCAGTCTTTAAGTTCCCAAGCCAATCACCAATAGCCGAGTTTGACAAGCGACCTCAGTGTGTTTGCGTCGTATCAAAGGGTGCGATTGCGACGTCGGGGGATTTTTATCCTACCCCCTGTTTTCAAGGGTTTCGGCGGTTTTGGGGCGTGGAATCCTGTGATTATCACCGTCACGGGGCTTTTCTTTGCCATTCCGAGCTTTCAAAAAGCCGATCAAGGAGAAATCGGATGGCAAAACTCTATTTCAACTACTCGACGATGAATGCCGGCAAGTCGACGATGCTGCTGCAGGCCTCCTATAATTATCAGGAGCGCGGCATGCGCACGGTGCAGCTGATCGCCGCCTTCGACGAGCGCGCCGGCCGCGGCATCATCGGCTCGCGGATCGGGCTGGAGGCGGATGCCATTCCCTTCGAGCCGCACGAGGATCTGTTCCGGCTGATCGCGGGCTTGAGCGGAGAAGGCGCGCCGATTTCCTGCGTCTTCGTCGACGAGGCGCATTTCATGACGTCGGTCCATGTCTGGCAGCTCGCCCGCATCGTCGACAGGCTCGGCATTCCCGTCATGGTCTATGGGCTCAGAACCGATTTCCAAGGCAAGCTGTTTCCGGCCTCGCAGGAGCTGCTGGCGATCGCCGACGAAATGCGCGAGGTGCGCACGATCTGCCATTGCGGGCGCAAGGCGACGATGGTGGTGAGGCTCGACGCGGAAGGAAAGGTGCTGCACGAAGGCGCGCAGATCGACGTCGGCGGCAACGAGAAATATGTTTCGCTCTGCCGCAGGCACTGGGACGATGCGATGAACGGCGCCTGGATCGCCGAGCCGGTCTGAAGCCGCCTGTTTTCTTTGGCGCCGCAAGCAAAATAATGGAGCATGACGTCGCCCGAAAACTGCTCACACTTTTCGGCATCATGCTCTAGCTTGAGAGCAGGAGATTCCCTGGAGAGATCAGGTGCGCAAGCCCCCGCCATTCGACAGCCAGTATGAAGCCGCAGGCGGCCTTGCCGAGAAGATTGCGGCTGAGGGAGCCTATTGCGTGGCTTGCATCGGCGCCTTCAGCGGCGACGAAACACGATCTGCCGACGAGGTCTTCCTTGAACAGAATGCCCGCTTCCAGGCCCATGTTGTTGACGGCGCCGCGCTCGACGTGCTGCTCGCCGAGCTGGTCTTTTCCCTCGATCGGCTGACGGCCGAGGTTTCGGCCGATCTCGACAGTTTCCGGGGATTGACGTTGCGCGAGAAAATGGCCGGCTGGGTGTCGCGCCAGCGGATGTGGCGCAAATATACCGAACGCGTGCGCGAGGCGCCCGTCGTCGAGCGATTGCTCGATCTTCTGGCGAAGTCGGATGCGCTCGCCAGGCTGATCGCAAGCCAGCGCGTCTCGATCACCGAACGGCACAAGGCAGCCGAACGCGGCCTCGTCGACATCGTCGAGCAACGGCGCCGGCTGGTCGATTCCATCGATATCGCCCGCCTCAAGATGAAGGAACTCAACGCCAAGGCGCTGACGACCCAGGGCCGCATCGGCGTCTATGGCAACAGGGCGCATTGGGAGCAGATGGAGGCCGAGCGACGGGCGCTGAGGGCGGAGGCCGAGCGCATTTCCGCCGAGGAGCACGAGATGCGCGACGACAGCCAGCGGCGCGAGCACTTCATCGGTCTGTTCCAGTCCTTCGTCGATTCGTTGAACGGCAGGATTGCCGCCTGCAACGTGCTGCTGCGCAAGCTGATGATCGATGTCGAGGAGCGGCTGATCATCTATCAGGCGCAGGTCGATACCGACCGGCCTGGCATGAAGACGCGGATCAAGCCGGAATTCTTCCCCGATATCGCCACACCGATCAGGCTGTTCGAGAAGGGCATGCTGGTCGCCCAGGATCTGGAGCGGCGCAAGAGCCGCGCCGATCTCGAAGCCACGGGGAAGTTTCCGGCCTATGCCGAACCGTCGCCGGAGGCATCGGGTGCGCCGCTGATCGACACTGCGCGCAGATCTTTCCGTCTCAGGCTGCCTTTCCTCAGTTCCTGAGCCGCAGCGCGCGGCCCGCGCCGCTTTTGCACAACGCCTACGTTCGGAAAAATCGAAGGCCTCGTGTTGTGCTCGGCCCACCGAGCGCATATGTGGATGCAACGGGGCGGCGAAGCCTCGATGTTCGCCTCGCCTGACAGGAGACGACGATGCTTGACCGGATAGCCGGTTTTTTCAGGCTGATCGGCCAGACGATCGGCCGCTGGGCCCGACTGTTTGCCGCCTGGGCCTTCTGGCCCTTTCTCGCAGCGCATGGCTGGTATCAGCGCCGGAGCTGGATGATCCGGCTGCCTGTGATCGCGTTCGTGGCGCTCTTCGTCGTGCTCTACGGATATTTCTTCTGGCAGACACAGGCTTGGACGAATTTCAACCCCGCCTTCGTCGACCAGTATCGGCTTTCCGAGCGCAAGGTCGCAGCCGGGCAGGACTTGCCTCTGGCCGAGGGGGCCGATGCCACGGCGCCGAAAACCTGCCAGCGCTCGGCGATCGTCGATGTCGCGGCTGACCTCACCGATTTCAACGTCAACCAGAACGCATGGATCTCCTCCATGCTGCTCTACAAGGCGGGCTTCTTCGGCATCGACTGGGACCACACACCCTTCTTCGACAACAAGGCGTCGTTCCAGCGTGGCGTCAACCAGGCCGTCCGGCGCACTTCGGTGGAGCTTGTCGACACGCTCGGGCGCGTGCGCGGCACATCGGGCATCAACAACGACCTGCAGCGCGCACGCGGCAACCTGCAATTCGACGAATACAGCTGGTATTTCGGCCTCAATCCCTTCGGGCCGAAGACGCCGACACCTTCCTATTACCGCTCGGCGATCGACAGCCTGCGCAAGTTCAACACCGATCTTGCCGCCTGCAACGCCATCTTCGACGGCCGCGCCGACAATCTGGTGCAGTTCGTCGACCGCATCGCTAACGATCTCGGCAGCACCTCCGACATGCTCGCCGAGCGCTCGGAAAACCACAATCGCGGCTGGTTCGATACGCGCGCCGACGACCGGTTCTGGTTCGCCTACGGACAGCTCTACGGCTACTACGCGATCATGGCGGCCGCTCAGGCGGATTTCTCGCAGGTGGCGCAGGAACGCAATCTCGGCGCGATCTGGGGCGGCACGATGCGGCAGTTCCAGGCGGCACTGCGCATTCAGCCGGCGATCATCTCGAACGGGCGCGAGGACGGCTGGATCATGCCGAGCCATCTCGCCACCATGGGCTTTTATATTCTGAGGGTGCGCTCGAACCTCGTCGAGATCCGTTCGGTGCTCGACCGCTAAAATTTCAGCGGAGCGGCGTGTTGTCCTCGAGGCCGACGATGCGCAGTTTCTCGACGAATTCATAAGTGATGCCGACGATGCCGCCGCCGCTCTCATCGTCGCGGAAGCGGCCGACGCTGCGCACCAGCTTGCAGCCGCCAAGCCGGTTGTCGACGCGATAGACGAAATGGAAGCCGACCCGGTGAAGGCTTGCCTGCTCGAAGGTTTCGGCGATCAGGCTACGATCTTCTTCGTGGATGCGCGACATCAGCTCGGTCAGATTGACCGGGCCGTCGCTGTAGGGGAGGTCGAAGATCGCGTGAACATCCTCGCTTGCGAAGAAATGTCCCGTCTCGATGTCGATGCGCCAGAAGCCGAAAAGGCGATAGGCGGCGAGCATCCGGACGATTTCCGCATCGGTGATGCCGATGTGCGCACGGGATTGTTCGATCTTGTCGACGATGGGCTGTTCGAAGCGAAGAGGCACGGTTCCACCAGGTCACGGGACGACCCCGCTGACTCTCTTCTGATACTTCAGTTGATCAGCTTCAATCGAATGGCCTTAGCTACCAACTGGGTACGGTTGACGCAATCGAGCTTTTTGATCGCGTTCGTCATGTAGGCATTCACCGTGTGGTCCGACAGCGCCAGGATCTGACCGATCTCGATCGAGGTCTTGCCCTGCGCCGTCCAGCGCACGACTTCCAGTTCGCGGGCCGAGAGCGCACTGTGCGCGCTTTCCTCGTTGCGCTTGACCGCATTATACGCGTCGAGCGCATGCAGGATGATCATCGCCAGCTCGTTGACTTCGCTCTGGCCGAGCGCTGCCCGCTCGCCGCAGAACCAGAAGACCAGGCGCTGGCCGTCGGCTGCGATGGTCGGCATGGCAACGCCTGCCGGTATGGCATGGCGCAGCATCAGGGCGCGCAGTTCGGCGGGAAAGGCCTGGCCATTGACGGCGTCGTTGAGGTGCCAGACCGGCGGCACAGCCGACTCCCTCAGCCGCAGGCCGAAAGGGCAGCCACGCATCATGTGGGTGCGATCGAACTCCCTGACATAGGCGGCCGGGAGCGAGCTCTCGATCAGCAGGGGTTTGAGCAGGAGGTCTTCGGGAGAGGGGGCGTGCATCAGCGTCGCATGCGACAATCCGAAGGCCGCAGATATTCTGTTGAGCGCCTGTGCAAACAGACCCCGTGTTCTTGCCGTCGCAAGTTCCGCCGAAAGCATAGACTGTCTTTCAGAGGTGGTCATGTAAGACATTTATACGCCCCCGGCAGCCCTAATGTTACCGCTATCAGATACAGAATCTCGGCCGGCGGCTAGTCCAAATTGACGTCATACAAGTCCAATACACGCCGATTAATTCAAATTGTGAAGAAATAGTCACAGCTACGCGCGTCTCGGTTGAGTTGTGTGTGATGCAAGTACCGTTACGGTATCACTGACTTCTTTCGTGACCTGGTCACTGTGAGTTTCGCCTAGGCCGGAGCGGAAGAGAATCACTTCGGGGAACGTCGGGACGGCAGCGGCAATCGAAATCTGGCTTGCTGCAATCCAGTGCAATTGCTAAGCGTATTATCATGTATAAATGAGGCGATTTAATCGTGCGCTTTGCAGTTTCTTTTTTCGTGAAGTATCTGTTTTCCCTGATATTACTTTCTTCATTCCTTTTGATCTTGCCGATCGCTGCAACCTCCCAGGCTGCCGAGCAGAAACAGGCGGAACAGCCGCCGATGCGGTTCATCATCGTGCGCAACTCCCTCTGCCAGGAGAACTGTCCGGAATGGATATCGGCGGAGGGACGCATCACCGCCGATACGCCCGCTCGCTTCAGAAAAATCCTCAAGAAGATGGGCGAGCGGAAACTGCCGGTTGTCTTCCGTTCGGAAGGAGGCGACGTCGACGCCGCCTATGCGATGGGCCGGATGATCCGCAAGACCGGTGTAGAAACGGCGGTCGGCGGCACGCGGCTGAAGGGTTGCCCGGTTCAGGATACGCTCTGCGACGCCGCCATCGCAAAGGACGGCACGGCGGCCGGTTACACCTATTCGGCCGGCGCATATTGCTTTTCCGCCTGTCCGCTGGCGTTTGCCGGCGGTACGTCGCGGGTCGCGTCGCAGTGGTCCTTCATCGGCGTCCACCAGATCACGACCATCTACAACAGGGTGCGCGTCTCCTACCGCATCGAATACAAGATCGTGAACGGCAAGAAGAAGGAAATCTCCCGCAAGGAGATCGGCCGCACGGCGGCCGGCCAGAGCAGTTCCACCAAGCTCGGCAAGAAAGCCAACGCCGCCCTGACGGCCTATCTGAAGGAAATGGGCGTCAGCGACGATGTGATCGACATGATGATGAGCGCCACGCCCGACAACATCCATATCGTGCCGGCTGCAGACGCCCTTCGAACAGGTCTCATGACGGATATGCTTGCTTACAATGAGTGGCCCGGCATGCCGCTTTGCGCGCCGGATGCCGCGGCCGAGACGGTTTGCCGGCGCCATCCGGCAGCTGCCGCGTCGGTGGCAGTTGCCGCGCCTGTCGTAGCTGCCGCGGCTGAGGCAGCGGGAGTGCCTGCCTTCAAGGCGTCCGCACAGAATACGGCGGCACAAGCAAGCGAGAGTCTGCCGAAAACCCAGCCGATGGACTTTCTCCTGATGTCCAACGGCAATTGCCAGGAAGAGTGCAAGCAGTGGATTTCTGCGGATGGAGACATCACGCCTGATACACCGGCTCGGCTGAAAGCTTTCTTGGAGACGCTCGGCGGGAGAAAGCTGCCGGTCGTCCTTCAGTCCAATGGCGGGGATATGGATGCGGCTTTCGCGATGGGGCGTATGATCCGTGCTGCAGGTCTGGAGACCTCAATTGGCAAAACGCAATTGCCGAATTGTCCAAAGCTGGATCCGCGCTGCAAAGCGAGCATCGCCAAAAGCGGACCGACCGAGGGCGAAGTCTTTGCCGGCGGCGGGCACTGCCTTTCGACCTGTACTCTTGTCTTGATGAGCGGAATGCCGCGGATTGTCGGATATTCCAATATCGGCCTCGTGAGACCCACGACGGCTGAATATACGAAATTCTTCGCCTATTTCGACGAGATGGGCGTCAGTGGCA
Organism: Rhizobium fabae; assembly: GCF_003985135.1. Taxonomy (NCBI): domain Bacteria; kingdom Pseudomonadati; phylum Pseudomonadota; class Alphaproteobacteria; order Hyphomicrobiales; family Rhizobiaceae; genus Rhizobium; species Rhizobium fabae. The sequence continues at coordinate 482,129 of NZ_ML133645.1, read as the reverse complement.
AGACCTACGAGACGATGATGCTCGGGACATCGATTGAGCGGGGAAATATAGTTCGTTCTCAAGCGCTCGAACTCGGCATCATCAATGGTATCATCCCTAATGACGACGAGCCTGGCATGCATGTCTGTGGGCCGGAGGCCAGGGAAAGCCTTCGATGCCCCAGAAAAGCGGAGGCGGAGATCGTTCCTGCTACTGTGTCGGTCAATTGATATCAGGACGCGAAAGAGCAGGGCTCGACGTTTTCGTGTCAGGCTTACTGCTTGTTCACCCGGCCTGAGGCGCCTCTGTGCCGCCCTCTAGGCCTTATCCTTCAAATCGTTCTTCGACGTCACGCTCATGAGCTTTTCCAGGAAGCCGAGCATGACGGCGGAGGCGACGAAGGCAAGGTGCATGAAGGTCAGCCACATGATCTTGCCGTCGGCGTATTTGTCCGCGTTGAGGAAGACCTGCAGCAGGTGGATGGAGGAGATGGCGACGATCGAGGAGGCGACCTTGATCTTCAGGCTGCCTGAATCGAGCTTGCCGAGGAAGGAGACCTCGTTGTCGGCTTCACTTGCCTCATCGAAGCGGCTGACGAAATTCTCGTAGCCTGAGATCATCACCATGACGATCAGGCTGGCGACCAGGGCTGCGTCGATCAGGCCGAGCATGGCAAGGATCATCTCCGCCTCGTCGAGTTCGAAGACGCCGGAGGCGACCTTCAGGAACTTGTAGGCGAAGGAAACGGCGTAGACGGCGAGCGCCAGCACCAGGCCGATATAGAAGACGACGAGGAGCCAGCGGCTGGACAGAATGACGCGCTCGATGATGAGTTCTAGTGATTTCATGCCTTCATCCCGTGAAACCGCAATCGTTGGTCATCACATTAGCGCCCGGTGCGGCGGCAGCAAAGTGTCGCGCTATTCACACCCCGCCGATATTTCGATATCCGATAGAGAGAATTGCGACTCCGCTCCCGCGGAGGTCGGGACGGGGGACATCCATGTCAACGATCAAGTCCGATATCGAAATCGCGCGCGCCGCCACCAAGAAGCCGATCGTCGAGATCGGGGCGAAGCTCGGCATTCCGGCCGAGCAACTCGCCCCCTATGGCCACGACAAGGCGAAGATCAGCGCCGAGTTCATTGCTGCGCAGACGGGCAAGAAGGACGGCAAGCTGATCCTCGTCACCGCGATCAATCCGACGCCGGCGGGCGAGGGCAAGACGACGACGACCGTCGGGCTTGGCGACGGGCTGAACCGGATCGGCAAGAAAGCCATCGTCTGCATTCGCGAGGCTTCGCTCGGCCCCTGCTTCGGCATCAAGGGCGGGGCGGCCGGCGGCGGCTATGCGCAGGTCGTGCCGATGGAAGACATCAACCTGCATTTCACCGGTGATTTCCATGCGATCACCTCGGCGCACAATCTGCTGGCGGCGATGGTCGACAATCACATCTACTGGGGCAACGAGGAGAATATCGACATCCGCCGCATCACCTGGCGGCGGGTCATGGATATGAACGACCGGGCGCTCAGAAGCATGGTCTCCTCGCTCGGCGGCATTGCCAACGGTTTTCCGCGCCAGGGCGGCTTCGACATCACCGTTGCCTCCGAGGTGATGGCGATCCTCTGCCTTGCGACCGACCTCAAGGATCTCGAGCGACGGCTCGGCGACATCATCATCGGCTACCGCTTCGACAGGACGCCGGTGCACGCGCGCGACCTGAAAGCCGACGGCGCCATGGCCGTGCTCTTGAAGGATGCCATGCAGCCGAACCTGGTGCAGACGCTGGAGAACAATCCGGCTTTCGTGCATGGCGGGCCTTTCGCCAATATCGCCCATGGCTGCAATTCGGTGACGGCGACAAAGACGGCGCTGAAGCTCGGCGACTATGTGGTGACCGAAGCGGGCTTCGGAGCCGATCTCGGGGCTGAAAAATTCTTCAACATCAAATGCCGCAAGGCCGGGCTGAAGCCGGATGCAGCCGTCATCGTCGCGACCGTAAGAGCGCTGAAGATGAATGGCGGAGTGAAGAAGGAGGATCTCGGCGTGGAGAACGTCGGGGCTCTGAAGAAGGGCTGCGCCAATCTCGGCCGGCACGTCGCCAATGTGCGCCGCTTCGGCGTGCCCGTCGTCGTGGCGATCAATCATTTCGTCTCGGATACCGATGCCGAGATCGCGGCGGTGAAGGAATTCGTCTCGCGGCTCGGCGCCGAAGCGATCCTTTGCCAGCACTGGGCGAAGGGTTCGGCCGGCATCGAGGAGCTGGCGCACAAGGTGGTGGAACTGGCCGAATCGGGCCAAGCGAAATTCCAGCCGCTCTACGGTGACGAGATCTCCCTGTTCGAGAAGATCGAGATCGTCGCCTCGAAGATCTACCATGCCGGCGAGGTGACGGCCGACAAGGCGGTGCGCGACCAGTTGCAGACATGGGAGGAGCAGGGCTACGGCAGGCTGCCGATCTGCATGGCGAAGACGCAATATTCCTTCTCCACCGATCCAAACCTGCGCGGCGCGCCGGAAGGGCACATCGTCTCGGTACGCGAAGTCAGGCTTTCAGCCGGGGCAGGCTTCGTCGTCGCCATCACCGGCGAGATCATGACGATGCCCGGCCTACCGAAATCGCCGTCGGCCGAACGGATTTTCCTGAACGATCAAGGTTACATCGAAGGGTTATTTTGATCGAGTGGACGGCTTGGTGGGCAAGCGCACCGCCGGTCTATTTGACGCGCAGGTTCAGTTTCCGGAGGGGTTGCGGGCGAGCAGTTTGTGGCAAGGCTCGCTTTTTTGTCCGGCGTCATCCTCGGCCTTGTGTCGCGGATCTGCTGCCCTATCGACCGAAGGCGGATGCTCGGGACAAGCCCGAGCATGACGAAAGAGGGGTTGGGCGGGCTTTGCCAGCAGTCTGAGCGTGTCCTTTGTGGACATTCTCTGCCGCTTGATGACTCGCTTCAAGCGGCAGCAGCCGTTTGAAATGATCAGTGACAATAACGATAGCCGCCCTTCCTCTCGATGACGTCGAGATGGAAATGGGTCTCGTGGGCGGCGTCGCTTTCGGGGTCGAGCACGGTGGTGAAGTAGAGGCAGCCGGCGGCGCTGACGGTGCGCTGGAAGGCGCCTGTCAGCGTCGGGTCCTCGCGGCGGGAGCGGACGGCGACATCCTCGCCCTTTTCGAAATGGAAGCTTGCAATGTCGATGGCGTTGCCGCGGGCATGTTCGGAGATCTTGCCGGTTTCTGCGCCGTTGCGCAGGCGGCACATATAGGCCGTTGCCTGGTTGATGGTGGTGATGCGACCCTGTTCCGGCAGGGCAGTGGAGGCGGTCGGGATGACGCTTTCCTTCATCCAGCGGGCAAGAGCAAGGGCTGCGGGACAGCGGATCGTCGCCTCCGGTTTCAGTTTGATGCCCGGCAGGGCTTCGGAAACGATGATCGGCTTGTCGATACCGCAGCCGTTGCCGTCATCGATGCGCGGCGCTTCCTTGAAGACGACGCCCAGAGCCTGGAGTGCGGCCGTGCATTCGGCGTGCTCGGTATCGCTTTCGGGTTCGATCGTCAGATGCTGCTCTTCCAGCGTCTGCTTGCCGGGCGGCTTACCTTCTTCCGCCGGCGCCTGCGGGCCTTCGGGGCCGCCCGGCGGCAGCGGCGGACCTTGCATCGGTTTTGCCGGCTCCGGCTTTGCCGGTCCGGCCGGCGGCGCGGGCGGCTGGTCCGGTGTATCAGGCCTCTTCATGTCAGGCTTTGGCTGAGGTGCGGGCACATCCGCAGGCGCGGGCGGCTCAGTCTTATCGGGGAGTGGAGCGGGGCCTGTTGCTTCCCCGGCATCCGGCCGAGGTTGGGGTAAAGGGCCTTGAGGGGGCAGGCGGGCGCCGGCAAGAAAGGCAGTAGCGGCGAGCAGGATCGCCAGTATCGAAAGTTTTCTCAACGCATCCGCTTCCCTGGGTGTCGATGGGAGAGGGATAACGCGCGAGGGCGGGTTTCGTTGCAATTTCGCAACGTCTGGGAAGATCGCTAAAACTTGATGATAATATTCAACATAAATCGACAACTTATGTTGACAATCGTGCTCATGTTTTTTATGCGGCGAAAAGAAGGCGAAATACTGTTTCGTCTTATCCGTAAAAGCCCAGCCAGCCCCTCGAGCGTTCGACGCGCCACGACCAGCCAGCCCGGTAATCATCATGAGAGGGTAGGTTATGATCGTCCGGCATTGGCGCTCGGTTCTATTGGTCTGCACGGCAGCCGCAACTGTTCTTCCTGTTTCGCAATCCTTCGCGCAAAACGCTCCGGCAACGACGGCGGATGACAGCACCGTTCTGCAGAAGATCGTCGTCAAGGGTAAACGCGCCGCACCCGGCAGCGTCGCCGATACGCCGCTTGCGACCGAGATCACCGCCAAGCAGCTGGAAGAGAAGCAGGTCACCAACTTCAGGGATCTCGGGCGGAGTGTGGATGCCGGCGTGAACTATTCGCGCGGCGACGGAGGCTTCAACCTGCGTGGCCTTTCCGGCCCTCGCATCCTGACCACCATCGATGGTATTCCGATCCCCTATGTTTCGAACAGCGCGCGCCAGGGTGCCTTCGCGACGAGCAATGCCAACGGCGGCGGCGACACTTTCGACTTCGATTCGCTATCATCGCTCGATATCGTGCGCGGCGCGGATTCGAGTAAGGGCGGTTCGGGCATGCTCGGCGGCGCCTTCGTTCTCAATACGCTCGAGCCCGAGGATCTGATCCCGGAAGGACGCGATTGGGGCGCGATCGTCAAGTCCACCTATGACAGCGAAGACCGGAGCATTTCCGGCTCCGCAGCCGGCGCCAAGAAGGTCGGGAGCACCTCCATCCTTTTCCAGGGCAGCTACCGCAAGGGGCATGAGCGTGACAACATGGGCGACAACGACAGTTACGGTCGTTTCCGTACAGAGTCGGATCCCGCCGATTTCGATCAGCACAACCTTCTCTTCAAACTGCGCCAGGATCTGGAAGGGGGCCATCGCATCGGCCTGACCGCCGAGCGCTTTCGTCGCGATCTTCAGACCGATCTCCGCGAGCAGCAGGGTACGGGCCGCGCCAATATGATCGGCAATTTCGATGGTCGCGAAATGCGCGACCGCGATCGCGTTTCGCTCGACTATGATTATGAGGCGCAGTCTTCCGACGCATTCTTCAGCAGTGCCCGGGCCACGCTCTATTGGCTGGACCTGAAGAAGGAAGCCGGTAGCAATGGTCGCACCGCCGCCAATGTGCCGTACGGCCGCAATAACGAGATCGAGAATGAAAGCTGGGGCTTCAGCGGAACGGCGACGAAGGATTTCGAATATTCCGGCCTGAACCACTCCGTCCGCATCGGTCTCGATGCGGCAGTTACCAGTTGGAGCCAGTACAGCTTTGGACTTTGCTCGACAACGTGCCCGGCGCTGAACAACCAGGCGGAAGTGCCTGACGTCGACAGCCAGAATCTTGCGCTGACCTTCGAAGACAAGATCGAAATCGGCAATACCGGTTTCGCGCTGACGCCCGGTTTCCGCTTCGACTGGTTCAACTACAATCCCTCGACCGGAGGCGGTTTTGCCACCAATACGGGGCTTTCCCGTTTCGGCGATCTCAGCGACCGAACGGAAGCTGCCATCTCGCCGAAGATCCTTGCAACATACGACCTGACGCCTGATGTGCAGCTTTACGCGCAGCTGGCCGTCGGCTTCCGTGCACCGACCGTGGACGAGCTCTACAGCCGCTTCTACAATCCGACGGGTCGTTATGCCCAGCTCGGCAATCCTGATCTCGAACCGGAAATCGGCCGCGGTATCGAGGTCGGTGCCAATTTTGACACGGGCGATTTTACCGGCAGGGTCGCGGCTTTCCACACCCGCTATCAGAACTTCATCGAAACCGTGACAAGCGTCGACGCGACAGGCTTCACGACGTTCAATTACACGAACGTCTCAGCCGCCACGATCTCGGGTGTTGAAGCAAGCGCGGCCAAAACGTTCAACAACGGCATCAATTTGCATGCGTCGCTTGCCTATGCCTATGGCCGCAACGAAGATACAGACAAATACTTGCGGTCGGTCGCCCCCTTCAAGGCGATCGTCGGCGGCGGCTGGAGCAACGAGAATTTCGGCTTCGACCTGTCTTCGACGCTTTCGGCTGGCATGCCCGACGACGACTCCACCACGACCTTCGATGCGCCGGGTTATGGCATCGTCGACCTGACCGGTTGGTGGACGCCGGAACAGGCGCCGGGGCTGCGCGTGCAGGCTGGCGTCTACAACGTCTTCGACCAGGAGTATTTCAATGCGCTCGCCGTGCGCGACGTCAACCTGACCTCGGTGACGGCGTCCCAGCCGCGTGAGTGGTATTCCGAGCCGGGCCGCACATTCAAGGTGTCGATTACGAAGACCTTCTGACGCCAATCAAGCCTTCGAGGCTGAGGAGGGGCGGCCTTCGGGCCGTCCTTTTCATTCCCATAATCGCCCCTTGCGCGACGGCTGATCTCAGGCTAACAATTTTCTCCATGATCACGTCCTTGAACATTGCTGTTTGGTGGTGGGCTCGCTGAGGCGGCCTCGACCAATCGTGTCCAAAGACGACGACGAGTGAGCCGCCCGAAACTTCGAGGCGGCTTTTTTGTTTTATCGCCGCCCTTTGTCCGGGCCCCGATAACGGAGTGGAACAATGGTAACGATCCTGCGGGATGATGGTGCGGAAATCTACGAGACCAAGGGCGGTATTACCGTTACGCGGCAGCGGCGGGCCATCCCCTATGGCGATGCGGTCTCTTCCTATGTCGACAAGCTTGACGAGCGCCGCGGTGCGGTGTTCTCATCGAATTACGAATATCCGGGCCGTTATACGCGCTGGGATACCGCCGTCGTCGATCCGCCGCTCGGCATCTCCTCCTTCGGGCGCGACGTCTGGATCGAAGCCTATAACGAACGCGGCGAAGTGATCCTCGGCTTCGTCACTGAGCGGCTGAAGACGGTGCCTGAGCTTGTGCTCGGCGCTTCCTCCGCCCGCCGCCTCGACCTCACCGTCAAGACGCCGGACCGGGTATTCACCGAGGAAGAGCGATCGAAGATGCCGACGGTCTTCACCGTGCTGCGCGCCGTCACCGACCTGTTCTATTCACAGGCGGATGCAAGCCTCGGGCTCTATGGCGCCTTCGGCTACGACATCGCCTTCCAGTTCGATGCGATCGATCTGAAGCTGACGCGGCCCTCCGACCAGCGCGACATGGTGCTCTACCTGCCGGACGAGATCCTGGTCGTCGACAATTACGCCGCCAAGGCCTGGATCGACCGCTATGACTTCGAGAAGGGCGGCCTCTCGACCGAAGGCAAGGCCGGGGATATCGCGCCGGAACCCTTCAAGCACACGGACGCCATTCCGCCAAAGAGCGACCATCGGCCGGGCGAATATGCCGAGCTCGTCGTCAAGGCGAAGGAAAGCTTCCGCAAGGGCGACCTCTTCGAAGTCGTGCCGGGGCAGAAGTTCATGGAGCGCTGCGAAAGCAAACCTTCCGACATTTCCAAGCGGCTGAAGGCAATCAATCCGTCGCCCTATTCCTTCTTCATCAATCTCGGCGATCAGGAATATCTGGTCGGCGCCTCGCCCGAAATGTTCGTGCGCGTATCCGGCCGCCGCATCGAGACGTGCCCGATCTCGGGCACGATCAAGCGTGGCGACGATCCGATCGCCGACAGCGAGCAGATCCTGAAGCTCCTGAACTCCAAGAAGGACGAATCCGAGCTCACCATGTGCTCGGACGTCGACCGTAACGACAAGAGCCGTGTGTGCGAACCGGGCTCGGTCAAGGTGATCGGCCGCCGGCAGATCGAGATGTATTCGCGCCTCATCCACACGGTCGACCATATCGAGGGGCGGCTGCGCGACGACATGGACGCCTTCGATGGTTTCCTGAGCCACGCCTGGGCGGTTACCGTCACCGGCGCGCCGAAGCTGTGGGCGATGCGCTTCATCGAGAGCCGTGAAAAGAGCCCGCGCGCATGGTATGGTGGGGCGATCGGCATGGTCGGCTTCAACGGCGACATGAACACCGGCCTGACGCTACGCACCGTGCGCATCAAGGACGGCATCGCCGAAGTGCGCGCCGGTGCGACGCTGCTCAACGATTCCGACCCGCACGAAGAAGAAGCCGAAACCGAATTGAAGGCCTCTGCCATGCTTTCCGCCATTCGAGACGCCAAGACCGGCAATTCCGGCAAGGTCCAGCGCGACGTCGCAAGCGTCGGCAAGGGCGTCAGCATCCTGCTCGTCGACCATGAGGACAGCTTCGTCCACACGCTCGCCAACTATTTCCGCCAGACGGGGGCGACGGTTTCGACCGTGCGCACGCCGGTGCCGGAGGAAATCTTCGACCGGCTGAACCCGGATCTCGTCGTGTTGTCGCCCGGGCCTGGAACGCCCAAGGATTTCGACTGCAAGGCGACAATCAAGAAGGCGCGGGCGCGCAACCTGCCGATCTTCGGCGTCTGCCTCGGCCTGCAGGCGCTTGCCGAAGCCTATGGCGGGGAATTGCGCCATCTGGCGCTGCCGATGCACGGCAAGCCCTCGCGCATCCGCGTGCTGGAGCCGGGCATCGTCTTCTCGGGCCTTGCCAAGGAAGTGACGGTCGGCCGCTACCACTCGATCTTCGCCGATCCCTCGACCCTGCCGCGTGAATTCATCATCACGGCGGAAAGCGAGGACGGGACGATCATGGGCATCGAACATGCCAAGGAGCCGATCGCCGCGGTCCAGTTCCATCCGGAATCGATCATGACGCTCGGCGGCGATGCCGGCATGCGAATGATCGAGAACGTCGTGGCGCATCTGGCGCGCAGGGCGAAGACGAAAGCTGCGTGATGACAGTTCCGCCCCGCCCTTCCTGCTTGCGGGAAGGGCGGGGCGGGCGTTCTGACGGTGGATACGGCGGTTAGCGAAGGAACGGGGACGGCACGGCAGAGTCCGGTTGACTTTATCAGGCAAATCAGAACATTTCAGGAACGATCAACTGGGATACACCGCCGTGGCCAATGCAGAAAAGTTCATTGTTCTTCCCTACCGCAAGAACCGGGGCAATCTCGTTCCCGGTGAAATGCGTCAGGCGTCGAACTCCGTCAGCGCGGAGAAAATCGCCTCGGCGATGGCTGAGCGTTTCGTCGGCGTCGCCGCCTATGCCGTGATCGTCGACGAGGAGACCGGCGACATGTCCTCGCCGCGGCTGCTGGCAAAATACGGCGAGATTGCCGATCTCAACGCCGCCTGAGCCGCGGCTTTCAGTATGGAGACATCGCTCTACCTGCCGGTCAAAGCATTCCTGGAGGCGGCAGGCTACGTCGTGAAGGGCGAAGTTGGCGGATGCGATCTCGTCGGGTTGAGCGATGGCGAGCCACCGGTCGTGGTGGTCTGCGAACTCAAACTCTCCTTCAATCTCGAACTGCTTCTTCAGGCGGTCGATCGAGCGTCGATGAGCGATGAGGTCTGGATTGCGGCCCGTGTCTCCGCCAAGGGTCGCGGACGAGAGGCCGACAAACGCTACCGCGATCTCTGCCGGCGGCTCGGTATCGGCATGCTCGGCGTCTCCGATACCGGCGAAGTCAGCGTCATCGTCAGTTCGGTTTCTCCGATGCCGCGCACCAATCCGAAACGGCGGACGCGTCTTGTCAAGGAGCATCAGCGCCGCCGGGGCGATCCCGCCGTCGGCGGCGGCTCGCGGGCGCCGATCATGACCGCCTATCGCCAGCAGGCGCTGCTTTGCGCCTCAGCACTCGAGCGGGGGCTGGTTCGGCCGCGGGATATGAAGGCGCTTGCACCCAAGGCCGGCCCGATCCTGCGCGACAACGTTTACGGATGGTTCGAGCGTAAAGAGAAGGGCGTATACGCACTGACGCCTGCGGGGCAGGCGGCGCTTCTGCGTTGGCCGCAGCCTGTTTTCTCCGAGCCCGCTCTGTGAGCCATGGGGCGTTTCATTCCCCTTTGACAAATCGGTCATCTTCCCCCATATCACCTTCAACTGAGCCGCCTGCGCGACATTCGCGTGGGCGGTTTTGCGTTTCAACGGCTTGAATTCTGCAATTCATTCGCAACCGCAGGGGAACGATATGAGTGACAACGGCGATCTTACGGTTCGTAAGCTGGCGATGTGGGGGATTCCGCTGTCGCTCGGCGTCATGGGCTTGAAGATGGTGGCCTGGTGGGTCACCGGCTCGGTGGCGCTGCTGTCGGACGGGCTCGAATCGACGGTCAATGTCGTTGCCGCCTTCATCGCCTTCTTCGTCATCCGCTATGCGCAGAAGCCGGCCGATCACGACCATCCCTTCGGTCATCACAAGGCGGAATATCTCTCTGCCGTCACCGAGGGCGTGCTGATCGTCGTCGCCGCACTGCTGATCGTCAACGAGGCGATCGGTTATCTCGCCGAGCCGCGCATGCTCGATGCGCCGGTGCTCGGCCTTGCGATCAATTTCGCAGCCGGCGTCATCAATGCGCTCTGGGCGCGGCTGCTGATCCAGACCGGGCGCAAACACCGCTCGGCGGCGCTGGCGGCGGACGGCCAGCATATCATGTCCGATGTGGTGACCTCCGTCGGCGTGCTCGTCGGCTTGCTGCTGGCGCTGGCGACCGGTTATGCGATCTTCGACCCGGTGCTTGCCATCCTCGTTGCCATCAATATCCTCTATCAGGGCTGGAAGGTGATCTCGCAATCGATCGGCGGGCTGATGGACCAGGCGGTCGAACCGCAGGAAGAGGAGGCGATCAAGCAGGCGATCGCCACCCATGCGGCTGGCTCGATCGGCGTGCATGACCTGAAGACGAGGCGGGCGGGCACCGTCACCTTTATCGATTTTCACATGGTGGTGCCGGGAGCTATGTCCGTGCGGCAGGCACATGATATATGCGACCGCCTTGAGGATGCCATCAGGGCGGTGCATGAGGGCGCCAAAATTGCCATTCATGTGGAGCCGGAGGGCGAAAAAGCCCATGGAATCCGCGTCAAAGTCGTCAAGGAGGCATGATGCCGAATACAGATGTTTCCAGCCTGTCGATGCTGGGTCAGCAGACCGAAACCGCCAAATCGCCTGAGGAGGCGGTGCTTGAGAAGGTGCCGTCCAATCATGCCGGCACCGATTATGTCGTGCGCTTCACCGCGCCGGAATTCACCTCGCTTTGCCCGATGACCGGGCAGCCGGATTTCGCCCATATCGTCATCGACTATATTCCGGGCGAATGGCTGGTGGAATCGAAGTCGCTGAAGCTCTTCCTGCATTCCTTCCGCAACCACGGCGCCTTCCACGAGGATTGCTCGATCTACATCGCCAAGCGCATCGTCGAGCTGCTCGATCCGAAGTGGCTGAGGATCGGCGCCTACTGGTATCCGCGCGGCGGCATTCCGATCGACGTCTTCTGGCAGACAGGCAAACCGCCGGAAGGCGTGTGGCTGCCGGAGCAAGGCGTCGCCACCTATCGCGGGCGTGGGTGAGGAGCGGTCGGGCGCAGCCCGAGCAATCGATCCAGTGAATCGATTGCAGCGACGAACGCCCTGAGCCAAAGCGAAGGGCCGGGCAACGGTGCGGCATGTAAAAACAACTGCCGCCCTTTCCTTGGCCCTTAAACCTCAAACGTCCGTGACGTCGTCGCCGGACGAGTCGTCGCTGTAATCGTCGCTGTCGTCGTAATCGGCCTGCTGCACGTTGGCGTTATCGTTGTCATCGGCAGCGTTGTCGGAGGCCTGGCGCGTACCGTCGTTGCCATAATAGTTGTTGATGACGGTTTCTTCGGTGGGGGCGCTGGCATTACCAAAGGGGTTGGCGCCGAAGGGCGAGCCCCAGCCGAGCGAGGACATGTGGTTGCCGAAGATGCCGCTCAGCGAATTGGCAAGCAGCATGCCGCCGGCAACGCCCGCCGCCGTGCCGAGCGCACCGCGCAGGAAGCTACCGCCGGCCGAGGGGGCGGAGGCCTGCGGGCTCCAGGGACCCGTCGGCTGCTGCGGCATCTGGCGGACGTCGCGGTCGTAGCCGCGGGAATCGTCATAGCCGCGGGAGGGCTGGCCCCAGGGGCCGGGGTTGGAGGGCACAGGCGCGGGCTGCTGCGTCTGCGTATTGCCGAAGATCGAACTCAGGAAACCGCCACCCTGTTCGGCCTGGCGGTGATCGCTCGCGCCGGCTTCCAACTGGCGCAGGCGCTCCTCGAGTTCCTTGATATGATTGGCGGCTGCTTCCAGCCCTTTTTCCTGAACGATGACGGCCTGGGCCAGATAATAGGTGGCCGATGGCTGCTCGCGCGTCGCCTGGTCGATTAGGGCTTCGGCGTCACGGTCGCGCGGCTGGGCCGCTGCCGTGCGCACGCGGTCGAAGAGGGTGGTCAGCAATTGGCGTTCTTCCGGTGACATGTCCTGTCTCCTGTTGATCTCGTATGGCAGTTGCCACGTGAGGGGTGAGGTAGGAACCGATTCTGGCTTTTCAAAGCCTTTCATCGTTACATTTCAGTAAGGCTTGCAGAACGGCGCGCGGCTTCTTAAGGATATCTCCACCGCTTCGGTGCCTTGTGTTTTTCCCGCATTGTTTTAGGCATTGAGTCGCACTATGTGCGAGGAACCCGAATTCATCTCCGAGAGGTTCGAATGAACGACGAAGAACAAGACGACAAGACGAAGGAACTGCCGCTCGGCAAGGAAACGGAGGCGAATCTTTTCAAGTCGCGTTCGATCTTCATTTATGGGCCGATCAACCAGGAACTGGCGCAGAAGGTCTGCTCGCAGCTCGTGGCGCTTGCCGCGGCCAGCGACGAAGACATCCGCATCTATGTCAATTCGCCCGGCGGCCACGTCGAATCCGGCGATTCCATCCATGACATGATCAAGTTCATCAAGCCGAAGGTCTGGATGATCGGTACGGGTTGGGTCGCCTCGGCCGGCGCGCTTATCTATGTCGCCGTTCCGAAGGAGCGGCGTCTGTGCCTGCCGAACACGCGCTTCCTGCTGCATCAACCCTCGGGCGGCACGCGCGGCATGGCGTCCGACATCGAGATCCAGGCGCGCGAGATCATCAAGATGAACGAGCGCCTGAACAGGATCATGGCTACGGCCACCGGCCAGCCGCTCGACAAGATCGCCAAGGATACGGATCGTGACTACTGGCTTTCGGCCGAAGAGGCGAAGGACTACGGCCTCGTTTCGCGGATCGTGACGTCGCAGTCCGATATCTGAGTTTTCTCAGTCGAAGCTACCGAATACCGCCCTTGCCTGCCGACCGCAGGCAAGGGCGCTTTGTTTTCGGATGATGCTTGCCATCATCCATCGGCGAGGGCTGGACCGAAAGGGCTGATTCCGGGCTTGCGCGGGCGGCAATGGTCATGCTCCATGCGCCATTCCCGCAGCAGCGAGTCCGGCCATGCTCAAAGATTTTTCCGTCCAGGCCCTGTTCATGGGCCTGCTCACCGCTTTCGTCGGTTTCGCCAGTTCCTTCGCCGTCGTGCTGCATGGTCTGCAGGCGGTGGGTGCGACGGACGCGCAGGCGGCCTCGGGATTGATGGCCCTGTCGATCTCCATGGGTATCTGCGCGGTCGTGCTGAGCGCCGTCACCCGATTGCCGATCAGCATCGCCTGGTCGACGCCGGGTGCGGCGCTGCTCGCAAGCACCGGCGCGATCGAGGGCGGTTTCAATGCGGCAGTCGGGGCATTCCTGGTCTGTGCCGGGCTGATCGTCATCGCCGGACTGTTCAAGCCGCTCGGACGGGCGGTCGCCGCCATTCCGGCGCCGCTCGCCAATGCGATGCTCGCCGGCGTGCTAATCGGCCTCTGCTTTGCGCCGGTGAAGGCGATCGGCTTCAATCCGCTGTTCGGGCTGCCGATCGTCATTTCCTGGATTGTCGTCGGCGCCTTCAAGCGGCTCTGGGCGGTGCCGGCGGCACTTGCAGCCTTCGTGCTGGTGCTTGCCTTCGGCGTCGATATTCCCGACGGCGCCTTCGTCTCGCTCGAACAATCGCTGGTGCCGGCGGCGGAAATCGTCCGGCCGGTGTTCAACTTTGCCGCTTTCATCTCAATCGCGCTGCCGCTCTTCATCGTCACCATGGCCTCGCAGAACATTCCCGGCATCGCTGTTCTCAAGGTCAATCTTTACGATCCCAAGCCCGGGCCGCTCTTTGCCGTCACCGGCTTTTTCTCGCTGCTGGCAGCACCCTTCGGCGGCCACGCCGTCAATCTGGCGGCGATCACCGCGGCGATGTGCGCGGGTCACGATGCGCATGCCGAGCCGAAGCGGCGCTATTGGGCATCGCTGATCGCCGGTGTCGGTTACATCATCCTCGGGCTGCTGGCCGGCGCGGTGACGGCCTTCGTCGCCTTGGCGCCTCCCATCCTGATCGAGGCGGTGGCGGGACTGGCGCTGGTCGGCGCCTTCTCATCCTCTGCGATGTCGGCCTTTCAGGCGCCGGAATCGCGCGAGGCGGCGGCGATCACCTTCCTCGTCACCGCATCCGGTGTTTCCTTCGGCGGCATCTCGGGCGCTTTCTGGGGATTGATCGCGGGCGGGCTGATGCTCGCGCTGTCGCAGTTGGTCAAGCTGGCGAAAGGCCCGGCTCCGTCGAAGTAACGGAAGGCCGGCGCGCCGAGGGCTTGCCAGTTCCGCCGCCCAAGGTTATAAGCGCGGTCATGAAGACCACTGGCGCCAAGATTTCCAACAGCATTGCACGCGGCCGTATCGCCTTGCGTGACAATACGCGCGCCCTGACCTCGCTTCTTCTCCTCGGCCTTACGCGCGGTTGCCGGGTCCTTTGAGGAGCGCCCGGCGGCCGAAAGCCCGCCCGGCCATCGCTCCTCGCGACTCATTTTCAAAATTGACCTAACGACCGACGAAGGTCCGCATTTGTTTATCGCCAAGCCCGATGCGATCGGCTAAGAGGCGAGGCAAATGCCGGGACGAGGAGACAAGACAATGGACAACACGACCAACCGGTCCTCCGAAAACGCTTCCGCCAAGGGCATGCCCGACGCCGCGGTGAAATACCGGCCCTATCCGCAGGTGAACATTCCCGACCGCACCTGGCCGACCAAGACCATCACCAAGGCGCCGGTCTGGTGCTCGGTCGACTTGCGCGACGGCAACCAGGCGCTCGTCGACCCGATGGGCCACGACCGCAAGGCCCGCATGTTCCAGCTGCTGCTCGAGATGGGCTTCAAGGAAATCGAGATCGGCTTCCCCTCCGCCTCGCAGACGGATTTCGATTTCGCCCGCTGGTGCGTGGAGGAGGGCAACGTGCCCGCCGACGTCTCCCTGCAGGTGTTGGTGCAGTGCCGTCCCGAGCTCATCACCCGCACCTTCGAAGCGCTGGAAGGCGCAAACCGGCCGATCGTGCATTTCTACAATTCGACCAGCGAGCTGCAGCGCCGCGTCGTTTTCGCCAAGGATGTGCAGGGCATCAAGCAGATCGCCGTCGATGCCGCGAAGATGATCACGGACATGGCTGCCAGAGCAGGCGGCGGCTACCGCTTCGAATATTCGCCCGAGAGCTTCACCGGCACCGAGCTGGAAGTGGCGCTGGAGATCTGCAACGCCGTTATCGAGGTCGTCAAGCCGACGCCCGACAACAAGCTGATCATCAACCTGCCGTCCACCGTCGAGATGGCGACGCCGAACGTCTATGCCGACCAGATCGAATGGATGTGCCGCAACCTCGACAATCGCGAGAACCTGATCGTCTCGCTGCACCCGCACAACGACCGCGGCACCGGCATTGCCGCTGCCGAACTGGCCTTGCTGGCGGGCGCCGACCGCGTCGAAGGCACGCTCTTTGGCAATGGCGAGCGCACCGGCAATGTCGACGTCGTCACCATGGCGCTCAACATGTTCACGCAAGGGGTCGATCCAGGGATCGATTGCTCTGATATCGAGCACATCAAGGACGTGTTCGAATATTCGAACCAGATGGCGATTGCAGAGCGCCACCCCTATGTCGGCGAACTGGTCTATACGGCTTTCTCCGGCTCGCATCAGGATGCGATCAACAAGGGCATGAAGGCCGCGCAGGTCGCCAACCATCCCGTCTGGGAAGTGCCCTACCTGCCGATCGATCCGCGTGACGTCGGCCGTTCCTACGAGGCGATCATCCGCATCAACTCGCAGTCCGGCAAGGGCGGAATCGCCTATATCCTGCAGCAGGATTATGGGCTGAACCTGCCGCGCAACCTGCAGGTCGAGTTCCGCGAGGACATCCAGCGCATCACCGACGTGGAGGGCAAGGAGCTTCCCTCGAAGCGTATCCATGACCGCTTCATCGAGCGCTACGTGACCCAGCCGGATGCCCGTCTCAAGTTCATCGACCACCACACCTATCCGGACACCGAGCGCAAGGGCCAGCGGATCGTTGCGGCCGAGATCACCGACAATGGCGAGATCAAGCGCATCGAAGGGCGCGGCAACGGCCCGATCGACGGCTTCATCAACGCTCTGTCGCATTATCTCGGCATCGAGATGTCGGTCGAGGACTACTCCGAGCATTCGCTGCAGCACGGCTCCAACGCAGCGGCGATCTCCTATGTCGAAACGTCCTATCCGGGCGGCAAGCTCTTCGGCGCCGGCATCAATACCAACATCGTCGCAGCATCGCTGGAGGCGATCGTCTCGGCCGCCAATCGCGTGCTCGACGTGAAGGCCGGCAAGGCCTGATATCGGAAAGTCTCAGGCCGCGATCGCCTTGGTGCGGCCTGATGATGCCGTCTTCGCTGTACGCTAGCGAAACGCAATGAAGGGCGTGCCGTGCGGCCCCCTCATCCGCCCTACGGGCACCTTCTCCCCGAGGGGAGAAGAGGAGAGCAAGCCTTTTGCCCTGACTTCTTGCTGTCGAGGCTTTAGGGGCGAGACGTTGCCGCATGTCTCTTCTCCCCTCGGGGAGAAGGTGCCGGCAGGAGGATGAGGGGGCTGCCAGTGCCGATGGCCACTTTCCATCCTCCCGCTTCCGTTCCGTCGGCGCGTCAACGTCGGCAAAAGCGCGTCGATCGCATATGTCAGATCGCTGTCGCGATCTCCATGGCGAGCTGGCCGAGCGTGGCCTCGGAGGAAGGGCCGGCGAGTACATAGGAAGTGCCGGCGTTGTGCCAGGTCACGAGGCCGATCTCGTCCTTGATCGTTTCCTTGAAGTCGTCGGTCTCCGGCGGCTGCGCATCCTTGCGGAAGCAGATGGAGATGATGTCGCCGTCATTGTTGGAATAGACGAGCTGGCCGACAGGGCGGCTGTCGCCGAGGATGACGCGCGCGCCCTGGAAGGTCCAGGATTCTGCGGAAAGATCGGGCACGCGGAAGGGCACGCCGATTGCAGTCGTCAACCAGCTGGAGATTTCCTCGGCCTGCGAGGCGGGCACTTCGACGAGATGGCGGGGCTGGCGCATCAGCAGGCGCTGATAAGCGGTGACATCCCCCAGCCAGTCGCTGGTATTGGCGGGCGCCGTGGTGGCGGTCGTGGTGGCGATCTCGTCGGCATCCGGGCTGTTGCCGACGAAATAGCCGATGCCGCAGCCGACGACAAAGAGGATGAGGGCAGCGGCCAGCGCCTGTGGACCGCTCGGCGCCAGTTTCACCTGCGGGCGCGTGGCGCGCTGGGCAATCGGCGTCTTCGGCGGCTGCGTGCTCTTGATGGAGCGGACGAGGGAGAGCGGCACCGGCTCCTTCAGGACATCGTCAAGGCGGCGGCGGCCGAAATCGGCGCCGTGCCGCAGTTTTTCATGCAGCCGGCGCGCATTCTCGTCGCTTGCCAGGCGCTGCTCCAGTTCATGACGCTGTTCGGGCGAGACTTCGCCGTCGAGAAGGGCGGTGAGCTGGGCTTCGAGCGGCAATTTCCTGAGATCGAGCAAATTCAGTACCTGTGGATCGGGTGGGAGCCGGCGAGCCCGGCAAAATGCAGCCTTGCGGTGGCGAGCTGGGAGACGACGCTTGCCGCGGGAATGCCCATGATGTCTGCGGCCTGCTGGTAGCTGTGGCCTTCGACGTCGACGAGCAGGAAAATCGAGGAAACGCCGTCCGGCATCTCGGCGATCATGCGATGGATGACATCGGGATCGGCCGCGGCAGAGCGTTCGCGCGCAGCCTCTCTGATATCGGTGACGTTGCTGCGGGCCGACGCCTTCGGCTTGCGCTTGCGGCTGTCGTCGGCCCATTGCTGGCGGGCGAGCGTATAGATCCAGCTTTCCAGCCGGCCTTCGCCGTTCCACTGGTGTCCTTTGGTGATGGCGCGCTGACAGATGGCCTGGACCAGTTCGTCGGCCACCGCAACATCACCCGCGAGCGTAATCGCGAAGCGGCGAAGGCGGGGCAGAAGGCCGACGAGGTCACGCCGGAGATCGATGGTCGTTGCGGGCTGACGCATTGTCTATCCAAGAAGCATTCACAATGGTTTCGCGGACGAAGGTTTCGCTGTCGGGCGCGAAGCCGACTTTAACGGCGCCGACGATGCATGCGCTTTATGAAACAAGTCTCCTGTACTGTGCAAGCATCCGGTCGTCTTCATCCCCCCTTTCTCAAGGGATTTTCGTAGCGTAGCCCACAAAGCTTGCTTCAATATGTCCTGTATCCGTTCAAGCTTTGCAGCAGAGCGCGATAGGCCCAGGTGCCTTCGCCGCCGCGATCGCGGATTTCGACGAGCTGGACGCGGGCGCCCTGAATGTCTCCCTGTTCCACCAGCGCCATGCCCATGTAGGAGCGTGCGAGGATGTAGTTCTCATCCGCCTGCAGCGCCTTGCGATAATAGGACATGCCGAGTTCCATGCGGCCGGCCTTGCGGTTGGCATAGCCGAGGTAGTTCAGGATGCGCGGGTCGTTCTGGTTGCTGGCGAGGTTGAGCACGGTGATGGCGTTCTCATACTGGCCGGCATAGGCGAATTCGCGAGCGAACTTGTAAAGATCGTCGTCGTTGAAGCTGCTCTTCTTCGGGGTGACGCATTCCTTCTTCGCCTTGTCCCAGACCTTGCCACCGGTGCAGGTCTTGGTCGTCTGGGTCTTCGGCGGCGGATTGGTATCGTCGTTGTTGTCACCGACCGCGAAAGCGGCCGTTGCGATGCCGACGGCAAAGCCGGCAACGAGCGAAATTCTGCACATGCGATGGAAGGGGGAAGTCATTGGCGGCTCCGTTCTGAGGCGATGCAGTTATCCGGAGTGTACGCTTAACGCCAAAAATACCAAGGGGGTAAGCGGCCTCCACGGCAAATGTTGCGGGGACGGCTCGATGTCTTCACAGACCGATTGAAGCGCTGGATAAAGACGGTTCGGAGAGAAGGCTAACGTACGAAAATATTGGCGCTTTCCGGCATGACAGCATCGCCGGCCCTGTTCACGCTGAAGCGCTCGCCGGTGAGCTCCCAGGCGCCGGGAGAGCCGTCGATCGAGAAGAGGTTGTAGGCGGCGGGCGGCTTGATGCTGCCCGGTCCCTGCGAGGCCGACGCGATGCCGACGACCGGCACCGGCTGCACCTGGCCGCGCAGCCAGTGCAGCGTGTTGAGATGCGTGTGGCCGTGCAGCACGAGCTCGGCGCCGCCGGTGGAAATCACGGCGGCGAAACGGCGAATGCCGATCATGCGCTTGTAGAAGGCGGTGGCGCCGCGGATCGGCGGATGGTGGATCATGACGACGCGGAAGAGGCCAGCCTCACCGGCCGCGCGCAGCATGTTCACCGTGTCGCGGGCCTGGCGCGCGCCGAAAAAGCCGGAGGCGGCAAAGGGAGGGGTGGCGACCGCCGTCGAGCAGCCGACGATCGCGACTTTGCCGCGGATGCGCAGATAGGGGAAGATGTGGCGGTCTTCCTGCCATTGCGGCGGGGAAAGATCGCCGCGGACATAATCGTACCACGCGCGCATCGACTTTTCGTAGGCGCCGGGCACATAGGCGTCGTGATTGCCGGGAACGACGGAGGTGTCGGCGGGATCGCCGAGTTCGCGCAGCCATGCGGCGGCGGCACGGATCTCGATGCCGCTCGCCAGATTGACGAGATCGCCGGTGACGGCCAGGTGATCGGCCTGATGGGCGCGGATGTCGTCTAGCAATAGATCCAGCGTGCTGCCGAAAAGGTGCTTGCGTCGATTTCGATGCCAGTTCACAAAGCCGGTTATGCGTTTTGAAAACAGCTCTTGAACGGAAAGACGGGGCAGAGGTCCGAGGTGGACGTCGGAAATATGCGCGAGCTTGAACATTCTACGAGACATAGACCAGCTTATTGACAAATCAAACACATCCGGCGTGATGAATAGCCGAAACGGAGCAACGGTGGATAAAGAGAAGCGGCCCCTTCACATCAGGGCGGCCCTGCGCCTCCTGCATGTCTATTTCTCCTTCGCCCGCGGCATGACGATGGGCGTCAGGGCCGCCTGCTTCGATGCCGAGGGGCGGATTTTCCTCGTGCGCCATAGCTATGTCGGCGGCTGGCATATGCCGGGCGGCGGGTTGGAGCGCAACGAGACGGTCGCGGAAGCGCTGGCCAAGGAGCTGCGCGAGGAGGGCAACCTCAGGATCATCGGCAAGCCGCAGCTGATCCAGGTCTATTTCAATACCTCGACCACAAGCCGCGACCATGTCGTGTTCTACCGGGCGACCGTCGAGCAGACGGCGCCGCGACCGCCGGACTGGGAAATTTCCGACAGCGGCTTCTTCTCTCTCGACAGCCTGCCCGCGGGCACGACCGAGGCGACGCATCGCCGCCTCGCCGAGCTTCGCGGCGAGCAGGAGCCCGACCACCGCTGGTGAGAAGCTTCAGGCGGCATTCAGCCTGGCGCGGCCATGTGGGCTGTCGAGATCGAGCGCCGGGCCGACGGGGACGATGCCGGTCGGGTTGATCGTCTTGTGGCTGCGGTAATAGTGCTGCTTGATGTGCTTCAGATTTACCGTCTCGGCAATGCCTGCCGTCTGATAGAGATCGCGGAGATAGCCCGCCAGGTTGCGGTAATCGGCGATGCGGCGGATGTTGCACTTGAAATGGCCGACATAGACGGGATCGAAGCGCACCAGCGTGGTGAAGAGGCGCCAGTCGGCCTCGGTCAACCTGTCGCCGACGAGGTAGCGGCTCTTGCCCAGGCGTTCGTCGAGCATATCGAGCGTTTCGAACAGCTTGCCGACATTTTCCTGATAGGCTTCCTGGGTGGTGGCAAAGCCCGCCTTGTAGACGCCGTTGTTGACGTTGTCGTAGACGGTGGCGTTCAGCGCGTCGATTTCGGCGCTGATATCCTCAGGGTAAAAATCGGCCTTCGAACCCGTCAGCCCGTCGAAGGCGCTGTTGAACATGCGGATGATCTCGGCGGATTCGTTGTTGACGATCATGCCTGACTTCTTGTCCCAAAGGACGGGAACGGTCACGCGGCCGGAATAATGCGGATCGGCCTTGACGTAGATCTGCCAGAGGGTGGCGGCGCCGAAGAGATGGTCGCTGGTGGCGCCATCGCCGATCCCGAACTCCCAGCCGTTTTCGAACATCAGCGGGTCGACGACGGAGACCGAAATCAGGTCTTCCAGCTTCTTCAGCTTGCGGAAGATCAGCGTGCGATGCGCCCAGGGGCAGGCGAGCGAGACATAGAGATGGTAACGCCCGGCTTCGGCCTTGAATCCACCGCTGCCGGAAGGGCCGGCTTCGCCGTCCTGCGTCACCCAGTTGCGGAACTGCGAGGGCTGCCGCTTGAATTGGCCCTTGCTCTCCTTCGTGTCGTACCAAATGTCATGCCAGACGCCGTCCACCAGCATTCCCATGATCTTCATTTCCTTGATTTGCGTTTGGGGATCGAAGTTAGCTGAGATAGCGGGGCTTTGCAGGCGGTAAAGATTGAACAGTGCGTCACGCCTGGCAAAAATGTATTTTGCGTTGGACGGCAGAAATTTTTCCTGCTATCGGCGTTTTCACGATTTGAGAGACTCCGGCCTGATGTTCATTTCCAGAAACCCGCGACGACGCTGATGCTCCCGAACGCCCAAGGCGTGTTCGAGACCCATCAATCTGTCCATCCGGTTTCTGTCATCATGTACAAGCACGATCTCGTCTACCTCACAGAAGACGCGTCTCATGACGCCGCCATCGAACACATCAACGAGGAAGCTTTCGGTCCGGGCCGCTTCACGCGCGCTGCCGCACGCATCCGCGAGCAGGGGCCGCACGATCTTTCGCTCTCCTTCATCTGCACCGACAATGGCGAAACGATCGCGTCGGTGCGCATGACACCGGTGCTTGCCGGAACGGTGAAGGGGCATCTGCTCGGCCCGCTCGCCGTCCGCCCCTCCCACAAGAACATCGGCATTGGCCGGGAACTGGTGCGGATCGCGGTGGAGGCGGCAAGACGCAAGGGCTCCGAAGCCGTCATCCTCGTCGGCGACCCGCCTTATTACGGTCCGCTCGGCTTCGAGAAGGTCGCCTACAACGCGCTTTGCTTTCCGGGTCCCGTCGATCCCGGCCGCGTGCTCGTCGTTCCGATCGCCGAGGGCGTGCCCGAGCGGCTGAAGGGCACGATCGCCTGGCGGGAGTGATTTCGGCTTTTACAGGTTTTTCCTGAGGAAGCTGCGCGTGCGGCCTTCCGGGAAATCCTCGAGTTCGCCGAAGACCTCATAACCTTGGCGCAGATAGGCTCGCAGAGCCTGCGGATTGAACGTGTCGATCCAGGCACCGCGGCACCCCCTGGCTCTCGCCTCTTCTTCCGCCTTTGCGAGGATATTGCCGGCAAGACCGGTGCCACGCAGCGTATCGGGAATATAGAGCATCTGGGTGAAGAGCCAGCCCCAGGCGGTGAAGCCCGACAGGCCGCCGGTCACCTTGCCGTTGGTATCGCGGATGAGGATTGCCAGCGGCTGGCGCTCCGAGGGGCCGGCATCGCCGTTGTTGAAGGCCGAGAGGGCGTCGGTGATCGCCGCGAGTTCCTCCAGCGAGGGCGAGGCGGTGAGCTCGAATTCCGGCATGAGATTACCGCCCTTCGCGCCACCACATGGCGCCGAAGGCGAAGAGCAGGATGCCGACGCCGGCAAAACCGGCAAAGAGCGGCAGCGTGTTGATGCCCTTCAGAACCGTCTCGCTGGTCATGCGGATCATCATGCGCTCGGTGTCGGAGACACGGACCTGGCCGCGCACCGGCAGGATCGGGGGCACGCTGATTTCGCCGTTTGCATCGGCGACACGGGTAACGAGACCCTTGCTTCTGTCGGCGACCGGCTTCAGCACATCCGTCGTCGAGATCATCGCCTTGAATTCCGGCGCGTCGACGGCGCCGATGTGGACGAGGGTCGAGAGCTGGCCGTTGCGGATTTCGAAGAGGCCGATCTCGTCCATCCGCTTTTCGGCCTTGTAAAGGCCGGGTTCGGTCTGGGTGAGAGGCAGGGTTTCGGTCTTGCCGGAGGGATAACGGACGGTGGCGTTGCCCGGATTGT
Organism: Rhizobium fabae; assembly: GCF_003985135.1. NCBI lineage: Bacteria > Pseudomonadati > Pseudomonadota > Alphaproteobacteria > Hyphomicrobiales > Rhizobiaceae > Rhizobium > Rhizobium fabae. The sequence goes on along the minus strand of NZ_ML133645.1, from coordinate 458,776 downwards.
CGCCGATCGTCTGGCGCGTGACCTCAAGGGTGCGGCCGGAGGCGCGCGCCGTCAGCGCTTCTTCCTCAAGCGCCGGTTCCTTCATCAGCCAATGGGCGATGCGGCGATAGAGCGAGACATTCGGACCGCCGCCCTCGAAGCCGCGCGCCCAGAGCCAGCCCTGATCGGAAAGCAGCATGGCGACGCGGCCCTGGCCGGCGCGGTTCAGCACCAGCAGCGGATGGTTGTCGGCGCCGAGCATGATCGTCTCGCCCTCGGGCTTTTCGACGTCGACGCTGCGGAACCAGCGGCCCCAATGCGGTGGGTCTTCGCCCGAACCGTCCAGGCCGCGGGTGACGGGATGCTTGCGGCCTTCCTCCGAGAGGCGGGGATAGAAGGCTCTCTCGATCATCTGGCCAGTGGGCATTGCCGGCAGAACAGAGGAAAGCGGCGTCATGGCGATGGAATCCGGACCGGCATGCTCGGGGCCGGCGGCGATCAGCAACGCGCCGCCGTTTTCGACATATTGGGCGATGTTGTCATAGTAGAGCAGCGGCAGAACGCCGCGATGCTGGTAGCGGTCGAAGATGATCAGGTCGAAATCCTTGATCTTGTCGACAAAGAGTTCGCGTGTCGGGAAGGCGATCAGCGACAACTCGTTGATCGGCGTGCCGTCCTGCTTTTCCGGCGGACGCAGGATGGTGAAATGGACGAGATCGACCGAGGCGTCGGATTTCAGGAGATTGCGCCAGGCGCGCTCGCCGGCATGCGGCTCGCCGGAGACGAGCAGGACGCGCAGATTCTGGCGGATTCCGTCGATGACATGGACGGCGCGATTATTGGCGGCCGTGACTTCGCCGGGAAGCTCGGCGACGGAGAATTCGAGCACATTGCTGCCGCCGCCCGGCACCTTGAAGGAGAAGGGCGTGTCCTGGCCGGGCGTCGCCCGCAGGGTGGCGATCTCGTTGCCGTTCATCTTCACGACGACATCGGCAGTGCCGCCGGGGCTCGGGCCGTCGTCGAAAACGCGCAGGATGACCTGCTGCTCCTCGTTGACGATGCCGAAGCGCGGCCCCTTGATGACTTCGATGCGGCGATCGAATTCCTTGGGCCTGCCGGTCACGAGGCCATGGATCGGCGCGTCGAAGCCGAGCGCCTGATTGGCGGCCGGGACATCATGGACTTCGCCGTCCGTCAGCATGATGGCGCCGCCAACGCGGGAAGGGGGGACATCGGCAATGTTGGCGGCCAGCGCGTCGAACAGGCGCGTGGCGGGCACGTCGGAATTGACGTCGCCTTCGACATCGATGAAGCGGGGCTCTATCTGGGGAAAGCGGGCGAGCTGTCCCTTCAGGGCGGCAAGCGCGTCGTCGGTCATCTTGACGCGATCGGGCGTCTGCTGGCTCTGGCTTCGGTCGACGATGACGGGGACGATCGTCGACAGCTGATCCCGGTCCTCCTGCAGCAGCACGGGATTGGCCAGCGCGGTCAGCAGGGCGAGTGCCGCCAACGTCCTGATCCAGGCGCCGCGAACGCCGCGCCAGATCGCGAAGGCGGCGATAACAGCGCTGACGACGGCCAGCGTCGCCAGAACCGGCCAGGGCAGGAAAGGCGAAAAATCGAACGTCATATCATTGTCCTAACCGCTCGAGCAGGTCGGGAACATGAACCTGGTCTGTCTTGTAGTTGCCGGTCAGCATGTACATCATGATGTTGACGCCGGAGCGGTAGGCATATTCGCGCTGCGTTTCATCCTGGGGCACGGTCGGCAGCATCGGCGTGCCGTTCTCGTCGATCGCCCAGGCGCCGGCGAAATCATTGCCGGTGATCAGGATCGGTGAAACGCCGTCGGCCGTCGCCGCCGATTTTGCGCTTGGCTCGCGGCCGCCCTGCCGGGCCTCGATCCAGAGGGGGCTGCCGGTGTAACGGCCGGGAAAGCTCGACAGGAGATAGAAGGATTTCGTCAGCACGTGATCCGACGGCACCGGCTCCAGCGGCGGAATATCGAGATTGGCGAGGATTTCCTGCAGTCTCTGGCCGTTGGCGCTGACATTGCCGCCATTGTCCAATGCGCTGATCTGATCGCGCGTGTCGAAAAGCACGGTTCCGCCATTGCGCATATAGGCGTCGATGCGGCTGATCGCGGCCGAGGACGGCATCGGCGCCGTCGCCGAGACCGGCCAGTAGATGATCGGATAGAAGGCGAGCTCGTCCTTGGTGAGGTCGAGGCCGACGGGCGGCGCCGGCTCCAGCGTCGTGCGGAAGGTCAGGAACTGGGTGAGGCCTTCCAGGCCGCGCTCCGATATATCGTCCACCTCCTGTTCGCCGGTGACGACATAGGCGAGATGGGTATTGTCCAGCCTCTCCAGGATGACGTCGTCGCCGGGCCTGACGTCGTTGGCGTGAAGCGTGCCGGGCTGCATGAGGAAGCCCGCGCCGATTGCCACCGCGATCACGCCCATGGTGCGGACAGCCGGGCGCAATCGCGAGAAGGCGCCGTTCATGAAGAGGACGATCAGGCTATCGGCGAGCAGAAGCAGAAAGGCTGCGAGGAACAGCGCCGGCTTTGCCGACCAGCTTTCGCCGCCGATCAGACCTTCGCGAACGGCGTTGGTTCCCGTTGTGTCGAGCGGTTTCAGTTCGGCGTCCTCCGGCAGCACGTTCAGGGAGGTGAAACCGTCTTCCGAGCCGTAGAGCCCGGGCGGATTGTCGAAATTCGCCGTCGGTTCGGTTCCGGCCTTGGGAATGAGCGGGCGCGCCGCGCCCGTCTCGGAGACGAGCATGCCCTTGGCCGTCAGCATCCGGAACGGCGGCAGGGTTTCGGCAACACGCGCATTGCCGCGCGCCTCCGACGTCACGCCACCTGAGCGCGATATCTGCAGCAGGTGGCGCAGCATGTCGACGAAGGTGCCGGAGATCGGCAGATCGGACCAGGTCGCTTCCGCCGTGACGTGAAACAGGACGATCTGCCCGGATGCGAGCTGCTTCATCGTCACGAGCGGCGTGCCGTCGGCCAAGCTCGCCCAGGTGCGCTCGGCAAGATCGGGTGTCGGTTCGGCAAGCACCTGCCGCTTGACGACGACGTCCGCGGGACGCGCTATGCCGGCGAAAGGCCCGAAATTCGGAAATTCGGCCAGCGATTGCGGTTCGCTCCAGGACAATGTACCGCCCAGCGCGCGTTCTCCCTGACGCAGGATGACGGGGATCAGCGGATCGTCCGCGGGTGCTGCCGCCATGCGCGGGCCGGCAAAACGCAGGAGCATGCCGCCGTTCGATATCCAGCGTGTCAGGGGTTCGTAGGTCTCCTCCGGCAGCCGGCCGATATCGGCCATGATGATGATGGAGGGATTGTTGGCAAGAAGCTTCGGTATGGCGACGGCAAGATCGGAATCGGCGGGTTGGACCAGATCCGCATAAGGCTGCAGCGCCCGCTGGATATAATAGAGCGGCGAGAGCAGCGGCTGGAACTCGTCGCCTCCCGCACCCGACAGCAAGACGACGCGACGGCGCTTGAATGCGTCGTCGAGAAGGTGGACGGCGCCTGCCGTCGCGCCGTTGTCGACGCTGATGCGCGCGAAATCGTTGCGCATCTCGAAGGGAGCGGTGATCGAACTCGTCGCGACGCTCTGGCCGGGGCTGAAATCCACCCGGCCGTTGGCGATCGAGCGGCCCTGGGCATCAACGGCGTTCAGCGCCACGGATGCGGCATGCGAACTGTTGAGCCGCGTGACTTTGACGGTCATGGCATCAGCCGCATTGTTGGCCGCGGTGACCGCGACCGTCTTTGCGGCATCGCCTTCAATCAGGCGGAGATCGGCGGGCTGGAGTTCGGCGAGTTGCCGCACCGTGGCGTCGTCGGCCTTGGCGGCCGCGCCGTCGGTGAGGAAGGCGAGGGTACCGGGCTTGACGCCGTTCAGGGCGGCGCGCAGCGCCTGGAAGGCGCGCTCGCGGTCCGGCACCAGCGGTCGCGGCTCGGCGGCGCGCAGCTTGTCGCGGGCGCTGGCCGCGGTGCCGGGAATGGCGTCATTGGCCGGATCGGCGGTGAAGGCGATCGACACCGGCGTGCCGGCGGATTCGGCGTCGTCTATCAGCGCGCCGGCGGTCTGGACACGGCGCTCCCAGTCGGGTGCGGCCGCCCAGCTATTGTCGACGAAGAGGACGAGCGGGCCACCTGAAGCCAGCGAACTTGTACGCGGGTTGAAGACCGGATCGGCGATCGCAAGGATGATGGTGGCGGCGAGCAGCATGCGCAGCAGCGTCAGCCACCAGGGGCTCTGCGCCGGCGTCTCCTCGCGCTTCAGCACGGATGCGAGGATCTTCAGCGGCGGGAAGACCTCGGCCTTCGGGCGCGGCGGCGTCAGTCGCAGCAGCCACCAGATGACGGGGAGCGCAACGAGGGCGCCGAGAATGGCAGGATAGGCAAAAGCGAAGGGAAGGGCGTTCATAACATCCCTCCATGCGTCGCCTTGGCCGGCATGCCCGAGAGATACATGTGCATGGCGACCAGCGCTTCCGAAGCCAGGTGATCGGTGCGGTGGGTCGCAAAGGTCCAGCCGAGATGGCGAAGCGACTGGCCGAGGTTCTCCCTGCGCGCGAGGTAGGCGTTGCGGTAGGCGTCGCGGACGTGTTCGGCGCGGCCGGAAATCAGCCTGGCGCCGGTTTCCGGATCGGTGAATTCGGTGCGGCCGCTATAGGGGAATAGCTCCTCGGCGGGATCTGATATCTCGATTACATGGCCGCGCAGGCCGCGGCGGGCAAGCGGGCCGAGGCGCTCCATGATTGCCGGCGCATCGTCGAGGAAATCGCCGATGAGCACGAGGTCGCTCCAGCCGCGGATCATCGCCGTTTCCGGCAGGCCGCCGGTCAGCGGCGTGTGCATGAGTGCCGCCGCCAGCCGTTCGGCGGCGGTGCGGGTAGAGACGGGGTCCATGATGCCGGGGCAGCCGATGCGTTCGCCGGAGCGGGCAAGGATTTCGGCAAGCGCCAGCATGACGACGAGCGCCCGGCTTTCCTTCGAGACGCTGCCGTAGCTCGACTTGTACATCATCGAGGGCGACATGTCGCACCAGAGCCAGATGGTGTGCGCCGCCTCCCATTCGCGCTCGCGCACATAGGTATGGTCGTCGCGGGCGGAGCGGCGCCAATCGATGCGCGACAGGCTTTCGCCTTCGGCATAGGGGCGAAATTGCCAGAAATTCTCGCCGATGCCACGCTTGCGGCGGCCATGCCAACCGGCGATTACCGTGTTGGCGATGCGCTTGGCTTCCACCAGGCAGTCCGGTATCAGGGCCGCCCGCTGCCTGGCGCGGGAAAGGGCATCGCTGCCTGACGTCGGGTTGACGATCTGTCCGATAGATGCCACGCGTCCGGCTTCCTTATCCCTTTGCCTGCCTGACCAGTCCGGCGATGACGTCGCGCACCGACATGCCTTCGGCGCGGGCGGCGAAAGTCAGCGCCATGCGGTGCTGGAGAATGGGTTCGGCGAGCGCGAAGATATCGTCCAGGGACGGGGCGAGACGGCCTTCGTATAGCGCGCGGGCACGCGCGCAGAGCATCATCGCCTGGCCGGCGCGCGGGCCTGGGCCCCAGGCGACGTTCTTGTCGGTCGAGGCATTGCCCTGTCCGGGACGGGCGGAGCGCACCAGCGAAAGGATGGCATCGACCACCGTGTCGCTCACCGGCATCTGGCGCACCAGCGTCTGGATCTCGATCAGCCGCTGCGCATCGATGACGGCTTGCGGCCGGGTTTCGCTCAAGCCGGTCGTCTCGAGCAGGATCTGGCGCTCGGCGGCAAGCTCGGGATAGTTGACGTCGACCTGCAGCAGGAAACGATCGAGCTGGGCTTCGGGCAGGGGATAGGTGCCTTCCTGCTCCAGCGGGTTCTGGGTGGCAAGCACATGGAAGGGCGCGGGCAGGTCGTAGCGCTGGCCGGCGATGGTGATGTGATATTCCTGCATGGATTGCAGCAGCGCCGACTGCGTGCGCGGCGAAGCGCGGTTGATTTCGTCGGCCATCAGAAGCTGGGCGAAGACCGGCCCCTTGACGAAGCGGAAGGAGCGCCGGCCGCTATCGTCCTGGTCCATCACCTCGGAGCCGAGAATATCCGAGGGCATCAGGTCGGGCGTGAACTGGATGCGGTTGGCGGCAAGACCGAGCACTTCGCCGAGCGTCGTCACCAGCCGGGTCTTGGCAAGGCCGGGAACGCCGACGAGCAGGGCGTGACCGCCGGAGAGCACGGCGAGAATGGTGTTCTCGACCACGCCTTCCTGACCGAAGATCACCTTCGAGACTTCCACGCGGATGGCGGCGATATCGGAGAGCGCCCTTTCGGCGGCGGCGACGATCGCCTTTTCATCGAGGCTGGCTTCGGTCTTCATCATACCCACGGGCATCTCCAACGGCTGAAATCATTCGGCTGCGAATCGGCGGACTTATACATCTGCCTCATACTCGATAGAGTTATGGAGATGCGACGGGCTGACAAGTTCGTTACGAATGACTATCTCGTGACTTTACTTCGTTAAGGACAAACCGGGACGGAAGAATGGCAGCCGAGGAAATCAGCGGACAGGCGGATGCGGCGGGGCTTGCCGCGCTGATTTCGCGCGCGTCCCAGGAAATCGGCGGTAAAAATCGAGGATTACCGCCGGTGGAGCGGTGGAATCCGCCCTTCTGCGGCGATATCGACATGGAGATCAGGGCCGATGGCACCTGGTTCTACATGGGCACGCCGATCGGCCGGCCGGCGCTGGTGCGGCTGTTTTCGACGGTTTTGAGGAGGGACGAGGATGAGAAGACCTATCTCGTAACTCCTGTGGAAAAGGTTGGCATAAGGGTTGTCGACGCGCCTTTCGTCGCCGTGGAGATGAGCGTGACGGCGCGGGAGGGCTACCAGGTGCTGACATTCCGCACCAATGTCGGTGATGTCGTGGAGGCGGGAGGAGAGCATCGGCTGCGTTTTGCCATTGCTGGCGACAATGCCGAACTGAAACCCTACCTGCATGTGCGCGGGCGGCTGGAGGCGCTGGTGTCGCGTGCGGTGATGTATGAACTGGTCGCGCTCGGCGAGACACTCGATGTCGAGGGGCAGGCGATGTTTGCGGTCCGCTCCGTAGGCGAGGTCTTCCCTGTCATGCCGGCCGAAGAATTGGATGCGCTTTGCCGATGAACGATGCTATTGCCCAACGTTATCCGCTGTTTTCAGCGGCCGAATTCCGCCGTCGCGCGCTCAATCAGAGCGGCGGGCCGGTGGATCATGCCTGGCGCGATCACGGGGACCATATCCTCAACCCTGATATCGTGGCCGAAGTCGCGACCTTTAAGCTGCGCGATGCCGCCGTGCTCGTGCCCGTCGTCGACGACGGCGAGGAGGCGCATGTGATCTTCACCAAGCGCACGGCGACGCTGCGCAAGCATTCCGGGCAGATCGCCTTTCCCGGCGGCTCGATTGATCCCGCCGATGTCTCGCCTGAAATGGCGGCGATCCGCGAGACGGAGGAGGAGATCGGCCTTGCAGGCTCCTACGTCGAAACCGTCGGCCGGCTGCCGAACTATCTCGCCTCGACGGGTTTCCGCATCACGCCGGTGCTCGGCGTCGTCTCGCCTGGCTTCGCGCTGAGGCCGAACCCGGCCGAGGTGGACGATGTGTTCGAGGTGCCGCTTTCCTTTTTGATGAATCCGGCCAATCACAGCCGCGACAAGCGCGTCATCGACGGCATCGACCGGCATTTCTACCGGATGCCCTATGAAACCAGGATGATCTGGGGCATTACCGCCGGCATCGTCCGCACGCTTTATGAAAGGCTTTATGCATGACCGGCCTTGCCGACCAAGCATGGTTCCGCGATCCGGCACTCGGCCAGGTCCTTGCCCTTCTCAACGCCGATGGCGGGGAAGGGCGCGTGGTCGGCGGCGCGGTGCGCAACAGCCTGATGGGGTTGCCGGTCAGCGATATCGACATCGCCACGACACTGACGCCCGAGATCGTGATGGAGCGGGCGGCGGCGGCCGGCGTCAAGGCGGTTCCAACGGGCCTGCAGCACGGCACCGTGACGCTCGTCGTCGATGGCAAGCCCTTCGAGGTGACGACGCTGCGCACCGACGTCGAGACCGACGGACGCCGTGCCAAGGTCGCCTTCAGCACCGACTGGAAGGTCGATGCCGAGCGGCGGGACCTGACGATCAATGCGCTCTATGCAGATGCCGAGGGCGAGGTGGTGGATCTCGTCGGCGGGCTTGCCGACATCGAGACGCGCAACATCCGCTTCATAGGCGATCCGGCAACGCGCATCGCCGAGGATCATCTGCGCATCCTGCGTTTCTTCCGCTTCTTTGCTTATTACGGTTCCGGCCGGCCGGATGCCGAGGGGCTGAAGGCCTGTTCGGCGGCGCGCTCGAAACTGAAGGCGTTGTCGGTGGAGCGCGTCTGGTCGGAGCTCAGAAAGCTGCTCGGCGCCGACGATCCCGGCCGGGCGCTGCTCTGGATGCGACAGGTTGCGGTGCTGACGGAAATCCTGCCGGAAACGGAACGATGGGGGATCGATGCGATCCCGTCGCTGGTCGCCACCGAAAAGGCGCTCGGCTGGGCGCCCGATCCGCTGCTGCGCCTTGCGGCGATCGTGCCGCCCGATGCCGTACGGCTGGAGGCGCTTGCGGCCCGGCTGAAGCTCTCGAATGCGGAAGCGGCCACCCTCAAGGCCTGGGCAATGGCAGCGCCGGTCAATGACGAAATCTCGTCGGCCGCCTTTGAGCGGCTGCTTTATCGCAACGGCACAGACGGCATCACCACACGGCTGAAGCTGGCGCTCGCCGTTGCGCGCGGCAAGGCCGAAGGCGATCTCGGTGAAATGGCGCGCACGGCGCGGCTCATCAAGCTGCTTCAACTGACGGTGAACTGGAAGAAACCGGCATTTCCTGTCAATGGCGGCGACGTCATCTCGGCCGGCATCGCCTCGGGTCCGCGTGTCGGCGAACTGCTGGCGGCGCTGGAAAGCCAGTGGGTGGAGGAAAACTTCGCTTCCGATCGGGCAGCATTGCTCGCCCGGCTGCAGGAGCGCGTGCGATAGGCAGCGTGGCGTCGCATCCCATGGATGCGGCGCGGCTCAAGCCTCTGTTATCGCTGCTGTCTGCCGTCGGCAATCAAGCTGCGGTCGCCTCGTCGCGGATGCGGGCCTTGATGTTGTCGACCATGTTTTCGCGGATGGTCGTTTCGCCGTGGGCGGTCTTCAGGTGCTCGACGGCGCGGCGGACGACTTCCGCGTCATTGTCTGCCCGGGTGTGCCAGGCGCAGCCTGGAACGAGCGTGCCGCATTCGAAAAGTCGCATGGTTTTCTCCTCTGTCTGAGACGCAACGGCCAACGCGTTTTCACGCGATTGATGAATGTACGTGGGAAGAGAAGGTTCCGGCCGGCATCAGGTGTCGACCGGAGAAGGTCTTTCAATCGGGCATTGCCCAGGCTTTGTAGGTATCCGAGAGATGGCGGGGCATGTTGTTGTTGGCTGCCTCTTTCTGCAATTCTTCCGGCGACTTTCCGCCGGCCAGCTGCAGCTTGACCTGCTCGATGAAGCAGGAGAGAGGCAGATCCGAGCCGCTCTTGGCTCTCAGTTGCTCGGCGATGCGCGTCAGGAATTCCGGCGTGTCGATCACGCGGGGTGTTTCCTGAACATTCGTGGATACAGGCGAGCCGCTTTGTATCGTCATGACAATCCTCCTCCGATTGTTACGCACATACATATAAAGTTAGGACGCACTGAATTTTTATGAAGGTACCTCACTTCGAATTTATCGACGAGATCTCACAGTTTCACGGCCAGCGGACGACGGGGGGCAGCGAAGAGAGAATGGATTCGACGTTGCCGCCTGTCTTCAGGCCGAAGATCGTGCCGCGATCATACAGCAGATTGAATTCGACGTATCGGCCCCGGCGGATCAATTGTTCGTCACGGTCGGCTTCCGTCCACATCTTATTGAAGTTGGAGCGGACGATCTTCGGATAGACCATGGCGAAGGCCCGGCCGACATCGCGCGTGAAGGCGAAATCGGCATCCCAGCCGCCGGCTTCCTCGCTCGAATGCAGCCAGTCGTAGAAGATGCCGCCGATGCCGCGCGGCTCGTTGCGGTGCTTCAGGAAGAAATAGTCGTCGCACCAGGTCTTGTAGGCATCGTAATCGGCGACCGCATGGTTGCGGCAGGCGATTTCCATGGCCTTGTGGAAGAGTTGGCTGTCCTCATCCTCCTGCGTGCGGCGGCGCGACAGCACCGGCGTCAGATCGGCCCCGCCGCCAAACCAGCGGCTGGTGGTGACGACCATGCGGGTGTTCATATGCACGGCGGGAACGTTGGGGTTCACCGGATGGGCGATCAGCGAGATGCCGGAGGCCCAGAAGCGCGGATCGTCCTTGGCGCCCGGTATCTGCGCCCGGAAATCCGGGGCGAACTCGCCGTGGACGGTCGAGGTATGGACGCCGACCTTTTCGAAAACGCGGCCTTCCATCATCGACATCCGGCCACCGCCGCCGGCGCCATTTTCGCGCGACCAATCCTTGGCGACGAAGCGGCCGGGTTCCTGGTCGGAGAGCGGACCTTCCAACTCGTCCTCGAGGGCCTCGAAGGAGGCGCAGATCGTATCGCGCAGCCCTTCGAACCAGCTGCGGGCAGCCGCCTTCTTCTCTTCGATATCCTCAGGCAAGCCGATCGGCAGTTCCGGTCTTTCCATTTACGCCTCCAGCGGCCGGCATCCATTGCGGACGCGACTCGCTTATTCCTCGTTGTCGGCCACATCTAGCAGGTGGCGCCGCATCTCGCCAAGCCGAGGCGGGCCGGCGCCAGCCTTCGAGATTCGACTCGCAAAGCGAGGAAATCGATACTACTTTTTCCCCAAGAGGTAGGTTTGATGGCAAAAATTCCAGGACCCCCGTCCTTCGACGGCCTGAAGCGCAGAATGGCGAAACACCGGGCGGAAAATCCTCCCCGCAAGAAAGACCATTTCGTGCGTGAGACATATTGCCTCGGCCTGATCGACGCCCGCGCCAAGGCGCGCGAATGGTTCGACGAATATCCGAAAGCTGCTTATTGGACCGAGGTGGAGAGCTGGCGCCAGCTCGATGGCGACCGGATCGAGTTCACCATGCGCCGCCTGCCTTCGGCGGACTGACCGTCACTCCGCGGCGCTCCGCACGCGGCTTTCGATCAGCAGGCCGCTTTCATCCATGATCGGATGCGCTACCGAGACGATATGGGCGTTGATCCGCTTCAGGTCGCGCAGCATATCGAGATGCAGGGAACTGGTCTGCAGACTGTCGGCACGGCCGTCACGCAGGCGTTCGAGATGATGCTCGGCGGACTGCTTTTCCATTCGTCGCACCTCGACCTTCACCTCCATCATCTGGCGCGCGAGATTGAAATCGCGGGTAACGAAGATCGTCTGGGCGACGCGCAGATTATCGATCGTCAGATCGAACAGCTTTCGCAGTTCCTGGTGGCCGTCTTCGGAAAATTTGAGCCCGAGCGAGATCTTCTTCGACACCTGCTCCGAGAGGCCCTTCTCGATGATGTCGCCCATATGTTCGAGGTTGATCGCGTAATCGATGACGACGATCGAGCGGCGGGCGTTTTCGTCGCTGAGGCCTTCACGGCCGAGCTTGGAGAGATAGACCTTCACGGCCTGTTGCAGCCGGTCGACGCGCTCTTCGAGGGCTGCAATCTCGGCAAGCTTAGACGCGTCGCTATGTTCGAGAGCTTCGGAAACCCGCATCAGCATGCGCTCGATGAGGTCGCCGATGCCGAGCACTTCGCGGGTGGCGCTGGCAAGGGCAATGACGGGCGTCGAAAGTTCGTTCGCATCCAGATATTTGGGCGCGTTGTCGGGCTCGGCCTGATCCGGCACCAGCCGGGCCATCAGGGCGGCGAGCGGCCGGGAGACGGGCCAGGCGAATGCGGCGAGCAGAAGGTTGAAGGCAAGATGGGCATCGACCGGCAGCTTGGCAGGTCCGAAGGGCAGCATCTGGATGAGTTCCGCGCCATAACCTGCGAGCGGCAGCGCGATGATGCATCCGAGCGTGCGGATTGCGAGATTGCCGATGGTGACGCGTCGTGCCGAGGCCGGACCTGATAATGTCGCGACAACAGGCGGTATGGCGCCGCCGAGATTGGCGCCCAGCACGAGCACGATGACGAGTTCGGCTGAAATGAGCCCGGCCGAGGCAAGCGACAGGATGAGCACCACCACCGCGAGGCTTGATGAAGACACGAAGGCAAGGGCCGCCGAAAAGAGCAGCGCCACGGGCAAGGCGCCGTCCAGCAGGCCGATGAAAGCGGCGAGGGCCGGGGAAGCGCGCATCGGCTCCGTCGCAAGATCGAGGAGATGCAGCGACAGCAGCATCAGGCCGATGCCGATCAGCGCGCCGCCGCCGCCCTGACGGGTGCTGGAGCGGCCACGGCAAAGCACGATGCCGGCCAGGATCAGCAGCGGGGAGAGCCATTCGATGCCCGTCGCCACGATCCAGGCGGTGATCGCCGTGCCGACATTGGCGCCGAGCAGGACGATCTGCGCCATGCGCGGCTTGATCAGATCACGCTCGACGAAGGATGCGGTCATCAGCGCCGTTGCCGTCGAGCTTTGCAGGGCGACGGTCGCCACGAGCCCCGACAGGAAGGAACGAAAGCCGCTGCGCGTCCCGGTCGCCAGACCCGTTCTGAGCCGTGCGCCGAAGGCTCTGGACACCCCATCCTTCACCTGCGCAAGGCCGAACAGCAGCAGAGCCACGGCGCCGAACAGGTTGATCATGGTGACGGTGGAATCCATTGTCTTGGTTTTATTCTTCTTTCATCTGTCCAAAGAATCGCGAACTGATGGACAATCTTCTCAAGCCGTTGAAATTATGGGGGCAATCGACATCTTTTTGATTGCCCGGCTAATAAATATAACGCAGTTCCGCAGCTTGGCAACGTCATTTTGCGACACATTCCGGAACTGGGCGGCAATTCCGCCGAAGCCCGCGCCGATCAAGCCCAGACGGTCTGGCGCATCGCCTCGCCGACGATCATCGCCGCAGAGGCTGCGACATTGATGGAACGCTGGCCCTCGACCATCGGGATCAGGATGCGGGCATCGGCCCGTTCATGTACCTGGTCCGGCACGCCGGCGCTTTCGCGGCCGAAAAGCAGGATGTCGTCCGAATGGAAGGCAAAATCGGTATAGCGCTCCGCAGCCTTGGTCGAGGCGAGGATCAGGCGGCGGCCGGTCGCGGCGCGCCACGCCTCGAAATGATCCCAGCTGACATGGCGGGTCAGCGCGGCGGCGGCAATATAATCCATGCCGGCCCGTCTCAGATTGCGGTCGGAGACGTCGAAGCCGGCGGGTTCGATCAGGTCCACGGCGAAACCGAGGCAGGCCGCAAGGCGCAGGATCGTGCCGGTATTGCCGGGGATATCCGGCTGGTAGAGTGCCAATCTGAGGTTCGTCATCCATGCGCCGTTTGTTTTGTTCCGACGCGAGAGGCCTAATGCAACTGTGATTTCGGCGCAACAGGGCGCGGTTTGGCCCAGAAACATTCAATTTACGTCATCACAGGACTGGAAGTTTCGCGTTTTTCGCGTTATGGATGCACGGCTTCAATCGCCAGCAGGGAGGGCCACATGAATATTTTGCTCATTATGCGCTTTCCCGCCGTGATGCCGATCAAGGCGACATGGCGCCGCTAGAGCGGGCTTCTTTCTAAAAATCCCCCTTTTGATCCATTGCGCGGCTGTTTAGCCTCGCCCTTAGAACGTCCGGTTCCCATATGTGCTTGCGTAGCGCCGGGATGGCGCGAAGCCGGGAGCCGGAACGCTGACGTTTCGGAGCAATTTCATGTTTGGCTGGTTCGAACAGAGACTCAATCCCTTTCCGAGCGAGGAGCCTATCGCCCCTCCGAAGGGTCTCTTTGCCTTTTGCTGGCACTACAGCAAACCGGCAGCGCCCTGGCTCGGCCTGATGGCCGTGCTGACGGCACTGATTGCCGTCGGCGAAGTGGCGCTTTTCCAGTTCCTTGGCGACATCGTCGACTGGCTGACCAATGCCGACCGGGCCACCTTCCTGCAGGCGCAAGGCCATAAGCTTTTCTGGATGGCGGCGCTGGTGCTTGTCGGCTTGCCGCTGGCGGCCGGTCTCGATTCGCTCATCATGCACCAGATGATGCTCGGCAATTATCCGATGATCGCGCGCTGGCAGATGCACCGCTTCCTGCTGCGCCACAGCATGACGTTCTTCGCCAACGAGTTTGCCGGGCGTGTCGCCACCAAGGTGATGCAGACCTCGCTTGCCGTGCGCGAAACGGTGATGAAGATCCTCGACGTCTTCGTCTATGTCGTCACGTACTTCCTGACGATGATCATCGTGATCGCGGCGGCTGACTGGCGGCTGATGATCCCGATCCTCGTCTGGCTCGCCGTCTATATCGGCATCGTCTCCTATTTCGTGCCGCGGCTTCGCAAGATCGCCGCTGCGCAGGCGGATGCGCGCTCGATGATGACGGGGCGCGTGGTCGACAGCTATACGAACATCGCGACCGTCAAGCTGTTTTCGCATGCGGGGCGCGAGGAGGTCTACGCCAAGCAGGGCATGGACGAGTTCCTGCAGACCGTGCACAGGCAGATGCGCAAGGTGACGCTCTTCCACGTCAGCGTCTACCTGAACAACTGCGTCGCGCTCTTCGTCGTATCGGGCTTGTCGATCTGGTTCTGGCTGAACGGGGCGATCTCGGTTGGTGCGATTGCCATCGCCATCGGTCTTGCCATGCGTGTCAACGGCATGTCGCAATGGATCATGTGGGAAGTCTCGGCGCTGTTCGAGAATATCGGCACGGTCTATGACGGCATGGAGATGATGAGCAAACAGCACGACATCGTCGACAAGCCGGGCGCACCTTCCCTGACGGCCAAGAAGGGCGCGATCCACTATGATCGCATCCGCTTCCACTACGGCAAGAGCAAGGGCGTCATCGACAATCTGTCGCTCGACATCAAGGCGGGCGAGAAGGTGGGACTGGTCGGCCGCTCGGGTGCCGGCAAGACGACGCTGATGAACCTGCTGCTGCGCTTCTACGACCTGGAAGCCGGCCGCATCACCATCGACGGGCAGGATATATCCGGCGTCTCGCAGGAGAGCCTGCGTTCGCTGATCGGCGTGGTGACGCAGGATACCTCCCTGTTGCACCGCTCGATCCGCGACAACATCGCCTACGGCCGGCCGGAGGCGACCGACGCCGAGGTGATCGAGGCGGCCAAGCGCGCCAATGCCTGGGAGTTTATCGAAGGGCTCGTCGACATGCAGGGCCGTGCAGGGCTCGACGCCCAGGTCGGCGAACGCGGCGTCAAACTGTCAGGCGGCCAGCGGCAGCGCATCGCGATTGCCCGCGTCTTCCTGAAGGACGCGCCGATCCTGGTGCTCGACGAGGCGACCTCGGCGCTCGATTCGGAAGTCGAGGCGGCGATCCAGGAGAACCTCTTCGCCTTGATGGAGGGCAAGACGGTGATCGCGATCGCCCACCGGCTTTCGACGCTGACGGAGATGGACCGGCTGATCGTGCTCGACAAGGGACGGATCATCGAGGCCGGTTCGCACAGCGAACTGATCGAGAGCGGCGGCATTTATGCCGACCTCTGGAACCGCCAGTCCGGCGGCTTCCTTTCCGATCACGCCGAGGAGGCGGAAGAGGCGGCGGAATAAGGATAGGCCCTCCTAGTGGAAGCGGGGAGGGCCTATCGAATTCTTAGGGTGGTTCTGAGATTACTGGACGGTTGCTGAAGACCCGAACCGCGTCTGCCCCTTTTCATTCAAAGGCTGTCGGCCCAGTCGATCACCCGGTGATGTTCGACGAGAACGATGGTGTTGGCGGCGGCGATCGTGCGCAGCGCTGTAATGCGGTGGCGCTCCTCGCGGTCGAGCCAGGTGGTGATGGCTTCGGTGACGATCTCATCGCGCGGCTGCGCCAGGTCGATCGCCATGGCATCGAGCCTTTCTGCAAGCGGAATCGGAATATGCGCATCAAGCACTTTCGTTTCCATCGACCTTCTCTCCGGTGAAGCGCGATCGTATCGTCAGATTGTGACGGGTTCGGGAGCAATCAATGGCGATGCCGCCGATGTTACCGATAATTACGAAAATATAAGGTTGCGTCCGCTTTTCATTCCCTTTGCCGCTCCCCTCAATCCGCCTATATCGTTTTCCATGTTCCTGAGCCCCATCCTTCGCCTGTTCGAAACCTGGATCGATCCCTTCCGTCCGCGCGCCAATCTCCAGCCGCCGCGCGGAACGCTCGGATTCATCCGGTTCTATATCGGCCAGGCGAAGATGCCTTTCATCGCCATGCTCATTCTCGGCGGCGCATCAGCGGCCATCGAGGCCGCGCTCTTCTGGTTCGTCGGCCGGCTGGTCGACATTCTCGCCAGCATCACGCCCGGCGCCGGCTGGAGCGGCCTCCTCGCAGCCCATGGCAGTGAGCTGTTCGGCATGCTCGCCTTGATCGGGATCGTGCGTTTCGTCATTGCCTTCCTGATCGCGCTGGTCGATCAGCAGGTGATCACGCCCGGCTTCTATAATCTAGCACGTTGGCAATCCTATCTCCATGTCTCAAGACAGTCATTGTCGTTCTTTCAGAGCGATTTCTCCGGGCGCATCGTCACCAAGGTCTGGTCGGCGGGGCAGGCAACCGGCGATCTCGTCACTTCGCTGATGGAAAGCGTGTGGTTCGTCGGCATTTATGCGGTAACGACATTGGTGCTCGTCGCCCGGCTGGACCTTTCCCTTGCCGCCGTCGTTCTCTTCTGGCTCGGCGCCTTCAGCCTGCTTGCCCGCCATTTCGTTCCCAGGATCCGCCGTCATTCCCGCGAAACGGCGGAAGCCGGATCGATGCTGAACGGGCGGATGGTCGATTCCTACAGCAACATGCAGACGCTGAAGCTCTTTGCGCGCGACGAAGAGAGCGACCGCTACATGCGGCAGGGCTTCGACATCTATCAGGACACGGTGCTGCGTTTCACACGCTTCATCACCGGTGTCAGGGCCTCCATGGCGCTGCTCTCCGGCCTGATGATCGTGACGATGGCGGGCTTGAGCGTCGATCTCTGGCTGCGCGGCCTGGTCAGCTCCGGTGCGGTAGCCTTCTCGCTGGCACTGGTGCTCCGGCTGAATTTCCTGCTCGGGCGACTGATGACGCAGTTCAACGGCATCATGCGCAATCTCGGCACCATCCAGAACTCCGCCGAGCTGATCTCCCAGCCGCTAGGCCTCGTCGATCGGCCCGATGCCAGGAGCCTGGTGATCCGGCAGCCCGGCATCCGCTTCGATAATGTTTCCTTCCATTACGGCAAGGATCACCAGCCCGTCGTCGAGAATTTCTCCCTGACCATACGCCCGGGCGAGAAGGTCGGCATCGTCGGCCGTTCGGGCGCGGGGAAATCGACGCTGATGAACCTGCTGCTGCGCCTCTACGATATCCAGGGGGGCCGCATCCTCGTCGACGGCCAGGATATATCAGCCGTGACGCAAGAATCGCTCAGGACGCAGATCGGCGTCGTCAGCCAGGACACCTCGCTGCTGCATCGCTCGGTGCGCGACAATATCCTGTTCGGGCGGCCGGATGCCGGCGAGGAGCGGCTGGTGGAGGCGGCCCGGCGCGCCGAGGCCATCGATTTCATTTCCCGCCTGCAGGACCAGCAGGGCCGCAAAGGCTTCGATGCGCATGTCGGCGAACGCGGCGTCAAACTGTCGGGAGGGCAGCGGCAGCGCATCGCTATTGCCCGCGTCATGCTGAAGGATGCGCCGATCCTCGTGCTCGACGAGGCGACCTCGGCGCTCGATTCGGAAGTGGAAGAAGCGATCCAGTCCAATCTCCATCGGATCATGGAGGGCAAGACGGTGCTGGCGATCGCCCACCGGCTGTCGACGATCGCTGCGCTCGACCGGCTGATCGTCGTCGATCTGGGCCGCATCATCGAGGAGGGAAGCCATGAGGAGCTGCTTTCCCGCGGCGGGCTCTATGCCGAACTCTGGGCGCGCCAGTCCGGCGGCTTCCTCGCGGCGGACGAGGACCAGAGCTCAAGGGTCGACGACGAAATCCGCCAAGAGGCCAAAATGGTTTGATCCGAAGCTGTTCTCGATGCGGCGGACCGATTTCAGCCGGAGAGGTGCTTTGCTGAAGACGTGATCGATCGGAATGCCGAAGGGACCGGCGCGGATCGGCCATGTCGC
Organism: Rhizobium fabae; assembly: GCF_003985135.1. Lineage (NCBI taxonomy): Bacteria > Pseudomonadati > Pseudomonadota > Alphaproteobacteria > Hyphomicrobiales > Rhizobiaceae > Rhizobium > Rhizobium fabae. Next base: position 440,567 of record NZ_ML133645.1, on the reverse strand, counting down.
GGGCTCCAGCGATGCCGTGCCCAGGCCCTGGCGGCGCATAAGGTACTGCACGTCGGGCGCCAGAATCGACGTGTTGAAATCACCGGCAAGAACGAGCGGTCCGGGCAGGGAAGGGATGATCTCGTCGAGATCTTCGATCTCAAGGCCGTGGAATTCATCATAATAGGGTTTGGTCAGGTGCGCGGCGAGGAAATTGACCTTCCGGCCATCGAAATCGATCGTCGAGACCGTCAGCCGGTTGCGCCAGAGTAGGCCGAGATTGCGGATGCGGGGTTCGATCAGCGGGCGCTTCGACAGGACGAGCGTATCGCATTGCTCCATGCCGACGCCGCAGCCGATATAATAGGGATAGGTCTTCAAGAGCCGCGGCAGTTCCGACAGCAGCGGTTCGGCTTCCAGGATGTTGACGACGTCAGCGCCCGAGGCGAGGACCATGTCGGCGATGGCAGGGCCGTTTGCGAAATTGTCGTTCTCGATATTGAAGGACAGCAGCCGGAAGAGAGCGGGACGGTTCTCGTCGACCGCGGGCTCGACGAATTCGCGGGTCATCACGACGCCGTGGGCGGCAAGGACCAGCGAGACGCCGAGCGTCAGAAAGCCATACCAGTGCCGCTTGACGACAAGAGCCGCGATGGACGCGGCCGCCGCGGCTACCGCCAGGTGGAGCTGGAAGCTGTAAAAGAAGGAAAGCAGATAGAAATCTTTGACATAGCGCAGCGAGACGACGGCGAGGACGAGGGTCGTGAGGACGCTGAATACGCAATAAATCGTGTCTCTCATCCGCTCCGGTCCGGCTTGCTGGCGTGATTGCGACAGCGCCTATCACGGTGGCCTTTTTGTTGCAATGCAACATAATGGCAAGCGGGTGTTTGCCTTAAAAATTTCATCGGAAATTTCCCGCGACATTGTGCCCTCATCCCCTTGTCAAGGCTGGACATAATTTGCGATCAAGCATAGAACGCGCCGGATTGCCGGGGAATCTATGGCCGAATTGTGTCCAGAGAGATTCGCCGGTAAAGGGGGCGGGGCGGAATTCCGCGACAATTTGCGCAGAGGATGGATAGGCCGTGAGCGAACACGTAACGACAAGCGAGGCTTCAGCAGAGCCCACTCGCCGTGATTTCCTTTATCTCACCACTGGTATGGCGGGTGCTGTCGGCGCCGTTTCGCTTGCATGGCCGTTCATCGACCAGATGCGTCCGGATGCGTCCACCTTGGCGCTCGCTTCCATCGAAGTCGATGTCGCGAGCCTTACGCCCGGCATGTCCCTGACGGTCAAGTGGCGTGGCAAGCCGATCTTCATCCGCAACCGCACGCCGGAAGAAGTCAAAGCCGCAGCCGACGTTGCGCTGTCGGACCTCAAGGATCCGATCGCCCGCAATGCAAACCTTCCGCCCGACGCCCCGGCAACCGGCACTGACCGTTCGGGCGGCAAGGACAAGGAAAACTGGATCGTCATGGTCGGCACCTGCACCCATCTCGGCTGCGTTCCGCTCGGCCAGGCCGGCGAGTACAATGGTTGGTTCTGTCCCTGCCATGGCTCGGTCTACGACACGGCCGGCCGCATCCGGAAGGGTCCTGCGCCGCAGAACCTGGCGATTCCGACCTTTTCATTTGTGTCCGATACAAAAATCAAGATCGGTTGAGGGGAGACTGATTCATGAGTGGCCATTCCAGCTACGAGCCATCAACCGGCTTGGAAAAATGGGTCGATGCGCGCCTTCCGCTGCCGCGCATGGTCTATGACAGCTTCATTGCGTACCCGGTTCCGAGGAACCTGAACTACGCCTACACCTTCGGCGCCATGCTTGCCGTCATGCTGATCGTGCAGATCCTGACGGGCGTCGTGCTCGCCATGCATTACGCCGCTGACACGTCGATTGCGTTCAACTCCGTTGAAAAGATCATGCGCGACGTCAACCACGGCTGGCTGCTGCGCTACCTGCATGCCAACGGCGCATCCTTCTTCTTTGTCGCCGTCTACCTGCACATCGCCCGTGGTCTCTACTACGGTTCCTACAAGGCGCCGCGCGAAATCCTCTGGATCCTCGGCGTGGTCATCTACCTCCTGATGATGGCGACCGGCTTCATGGGCTACGTTCTGCCCTGGGGTCAGATGTCCTTCTGGGGTGCGACCGTCATTACCGGCTTCTTCTCGGCCTTCCCGCTGGTCGGCCAATGGATCCAGCAGTTCCTGCTTGGCGGCTTTGCCGTCGATCAGCCGACGCTGAACCGCTTCTTCTCGCTGCACTACCTGCTTCCCTTCATGATCGCCGGCGTCGTCGTCCTGCATATCTGGGCGCTGCACGTCACCGGCCAGACGAACCCGACAGGCGTCGAGGTCAAGACGAAGACTGATACGGTGCGCTTCACGCCCTATGCGACGATGAAGGATGCGCTCGGCGTTTCCGTCTTCCTGCTGGTCTACGCCTATTTCGTCTTCTATCTGCCGAACTTCCTCGGCCATGCCGACAACTACATCCCGGCCGACCCGTTGAAGACGCCGGCTCATATCGTTCCGGAATGGTACTTCCTGCCGTTCTACGCGATGCTGCGTTCGATCACCTTCAATATCGGTCCGATCGACTCCAAGCTCGGCGGCGTGCTCGTGATGTTCGGCGCGATCATCGTGCTGTTCTTCCTGCCCTGGCTCGATACTTCGAAGGTGCGTTCGGCGGTCTATCGCCCCTGGTACAAGCTGTTCTTCTGGTTGTTCGTGCTCAACGCGATCATCCTCGGCTGGCTGGGTTCGCAGCCTGCGGAAGGCGTGTTCACCACGATCTCGCAGATCTGCACGCTCCTCTACTTCGCCTTCTTCCTGGTCGCGATGCCGGTTCTCGGTCTGGTGGAAACACCGCGCCGCATTCCGAATTCGATCACCGAAGCGGTCCTCGAAAAGCGCAACAAGGTTGCTGCGGCCACGGCCTGAGCGAGCGACGGGAAGGAATAGAAATATGAAAAAGCTTGTTGCAAGCATTCTCTCGCTCGCTGTTGCTGCCGCTCTCGGCAGCGCAGCCCTGGCCGAGGAGGCGACGCCCGCCAGCGGTGCGGCTCCGGCCCATCACGAGGAAGGTGCTACGCCGCACTATCCGCTGAAGGAGCCGAGGGAGCAGGAATGGACTTTTGCCGGTCCGTTCGGCCATTACGACAAGGGCCAGCTCCAGCGCGGCCTCAAGGTCTACACCGAAGTCTGTTCCGCCTGCCATTCGATGAACCTCGTGCCTTTCCGCACGCTCGACGAGCTCGGTTATTCCGAGGCGCAGGTGAAGGCTTTCGCCGCGAATTACGAAGTTCAGGACGGCCCGAACGCCAGCGGTGAGATGTTTACCCGCAAGGCGGTCCCTTCCGATCACTTCCCGTCGCCGTTCCCGAATGCGGAGGCGGCCGCCGCTTCCAACAACGGCGCGGCTCCGCCTGACTTTTCGCTGATCGCCAAGGCCCGTGAAGTCGAGCGCGGCTTCCCGCGGTTCGTCTTTGACATCTTCACGCAGTATCAGGAAAACGGCCCTGACTACATCTACTCGCTGCTGACGGGTTATGAAGAGCCGCCGGCCGGTTTCCAGGTGCCGCAGGGCGCACATTACAATCCGTATTTCCATGCGGCTGCTGCCTTTGCCATGCCGAAGCCGCTCTCCGACGGCCAGGTGACCTATGATGACGGCGCGCCGCAGACCGTCGATCAGTATGCCAAGGACGTCTCTTCCTTCCTGATGTGGGCCGCCGAGCCGCATCTCGAGGAGCGCAAGCGCACCGGCTTCATGGTCATGATCTTCCTGGCGATCTTCACAGTACTGATCTACCTGACGAAACGCTCGGTCTACGCCAACAAGGACCATTGAGCGTTCCTTGCCGGAATTCGAAAGGCGGCTTGCGGGCCGCCTTTTTTGTTGGTTCCGCCCTTGGCAATTGATAGGGTGCAGCCAGTTTCATGCCCTAAAGCGTGTCGCGATCTTTCAGATTGGCTTGCCACGCTTTAGGTTTTGGTTTTGCGACATGTCGTGAGCGCAAAACCGCTGCACACATTTGCGCGACATGCTTTAGCAGAATATGGACTTTCCATGGACAATACGACGTCGGAGCTCGCAGCCAGCATTCGCTCCATTCCCGACTACCCCAAGCCCGGGATCATTTTCCGTGACATCACGACGTTGCTCGGCAACCCTCGCGCATTCCGCCGGGCGGTCGACGAACTCGTGCAGCCCTATGCCGGTACGAAGATCGACAAGATCGCCGGCATGGAGGCGCGGGGCTTCATCCTCGGCGGCGCGGTGGCGCACCAGCTTTCCTCGGGCTTCGTGCCGATCCGCAAGAAGGGCAAGCTGCCGCACGACACCGTGCGCATCGCCTACAGCCTGGAATACGGCGTCGACGAGATGGAGATGCACCGTGACGCGGTCCAGCCGGGCGAGAAGGTGATCCTGGTCGATGACCTGATCGCTACCGGCGGCACGGCCGTTGGCGCGACGAAGCTGCTGCGCCAGATGGGCGCCGAAGTGGTCGGCGCCTGCTTCGTCATCGATCTGCCGGATCTCGGCGGCCGCAGGAAGCTGGAAGAACTCGGCGTCGTCGTGCACACGCTGGTCGAATTCTCGGGGCACTGAACCCGTATCTATGGGCGGCGTCAATCGAATTCGAGGACGCCGCTTTCGAAGCGCATGACGGGATCACCGTTCTGATTGACGCCTTCGCAGAGAATGGTGTTGAGATGCCAACCCGGCCGCGATGCGAGCGGCCGGCTGGAGAGGAAGGCGACGGAATAGCTGACCACGTCGCCCGCGAAGACCGGCCGCTGCCATTGCAGTTTCTGAAAGCCGGGCGAGGGGCCGAGATTCGGCGCCGTCAGGCCCTGTTCCGCGAGTGCGACGCGCTGCCTTTCCCAAAAGGCGAGGAAGGTCTGCATCCACGCGGCCGTGGTGTGCCAGCCCGAGGCCCAAAGGCCGCCGAAGAGGGTGTCTTTCGCGGCTTCCTTGTCGACATGAAAACGCTGCGGGTCGTAGCGTCTCGCGAAGCGGATGATATTTTCCTCGGTAAAGGCATAGCTGCCGATCTCGCCCTTCTCGCCGACGGCGTAAAGTTCCGACATCCTCATGCTGACAGCTCCGAGCCGGGACGCATCCGGATCATCACCGAATTCTCCGAGACGCAGACAAGTTCGCCGCGCTGGTTTTCCAGCTCGTGGCGGAACTTGACGATGCCCATGCCGGGGCGCGAGCGCATCGGCCGGGCTTCGAGCACGAGAGACTGACCCTGCAGCATGTCGCCCGCAAGCACCGGCTTTCGCCATTCCATCAGATCGATGCCCGGCGCGCCCTCGCAGAGCGCGTTCACGATGTAACTGTCGGCCATCATGCGCATGAGCATCGCGGAGGTATGCCAGCCCGAGGCGGCAAGTCCGCCAAGGATGCTGGCGCGGCCGGCGGCTTCGTCGATATGCATCGGCTGCGGATCAAATTCGCTGGCGAACTCGATGATTTCCTCGGCGAGAACCAGCTTCGGACCGAGGGGAAAGCGGCGGCTGGGTTCGAAATCCTCCAGGGACAGCTTTTCTGCCGACATTCGCTCCTCCGCCATATCAAGCGCACAATGTTTACAATAGCATCCGCGCGGGCTCAATGATTCCGGGGAGATAAACCGGCATGACGGAACTGAGGTCGATACTCGACGAGGCGGCGCGCGAAGGGCTGATTTCGCCGGAGGCGGGCGGGCGGCTTCTGCCGTTCCTCATCGCGCGCGGCGTAGCCGTCGCCGGGGGACCGCCGGCAATGGCGGCCGAAGGGCAAGCCTGGTCGGATACGGAGACGCCACGTTTCGTGCGCGGGTTCCACGACGTGCTGATCACCATCGGCGTCGTCGTCGCGCTTGCCGGCCTCTGGGGCCTTGCGCCGCTTTACGCCGTGCCGCCGGCTATCCTCGTGCTTTCGGAAATCCTGGTGCGCCGCCAGCGGCTCGCCTTGCCGGCCGTCAGCCTGACGGTCGCGCTGCTGTGCTGGACATTCGTGCTGATGTCCCGCGTCTTCACGCCGTGGACTTCCGAAATCGGGGCTGACCTGACGCAGTTCGTTGCCGGCTTCCCGATCCTTCTCGGCGTCTACTATGCCCGCTATCGCGTGCCCTTGTCGCTGGCGCTCGCTATCATGTCGACGCTTGCCTTGGTACTCACCGTGCTTTTGCGCCTGGTGCAATGGCTAAGCGGCAATCCCGCATTTTTCGTCGATCATCTTGCTCTGCTGGCATTGATCGCGCTCATCTGCGCGCTCGGTCTCTTCGCGATGGCGCTCTATTTCGATCTCGGCGACCGGCTGCGCCGGACGACGCGCTCGGATATCGCTTTCTGGCTGCATCTCGGGGCGGCGCCCGCGCTGCTCTACAGTACCGTTTCCCTGCTGTCTTTCGGAGAAGGCGGCCGTATCTTCGACTTGGCGAACATGTCCGCCCGCACGCCCGTGGTCGTCGCGACCGTGGCGGCGCTGATGCTGATCGGCCTCATCATCGACCGCCGCGCCTTCGTCACCTCGGGGCTGCTGTCGCTCGGCGCTGCGATCTTCAGCGTCGTCCGGCACGGAAGCGCGACTGCCGACACTTACATCTTCACGACGCTGATCGTCGTCGGGGCCATCGTGCTCGTCATCGGAACAGGGTGGATGCCGCTTCGGCGGCTGGTGCTCAGGGCACTGCCGCCGGCAATCGCAAACAGGCTGCCGCCCGGTTGAGGCGGCAGCCTGTTCTAAATGAATTAGCCAAAGCATGATGTGCCCGAAAACCTCTCACAGTTTTCGGCGTCGTGCTTTTAGGTGTTGAAGCGGAAGTGAATGACGTCGCCGTCCTGGACGACATATTCCTTGCCTTCGTCGCGCGCCTTGCCGGCATCTTTCGCGCCGACTTCACCGTTGTATTTGATGTAATCGTCATAGGCGATGGTGTTGGCACGGATGAAGCCGCGCTCGAAATCCGAATGGATGACGCCGGCTGCCTGCGGCGCTTTGGTGCCGCGCTCGATCGTCCAGGCACGCGTTTCCTTCGGGCCGACGGTGAAATAGGTGATGAGGTGGAGCAGCTTGTAGCCGGCGCGGATCAGCCGGTCGAGGCCTGCCTCGTCAAGGTCGAGGGCGGAGAGGAATTCCTTGGCTTCCTCTTCGGCAAGCTGGGCGACCTCAGCTTCGATCGCCGCCGAAATGATGACGGTTTCGGCGCCCTGTTCCCTCGCCATGACAGCGACGGCCTCGGTGAATTCATTGCCGGTCGATGCATCGCCTTCAGCGACGTTGCAGACGTAGAGCACCGGATGCGAGGTCAGCAGGTTGAGGCCCTTGAGGATGGCGATCTCCTCGGCGTCGAGCGTCGACAGCAGCGTGCGCACCGGCTTGCCTTCGTTCAGGAGCTTCAGCGAGGCTTCCATGATCGGCAGCATCGCCATCGAATCCTTGTCCTTGCCGGTGGCGCGCTTGCGCGTCTGCTCGGTGCGCCGCTCCAGACTTTCGAGGTCGGCAAGCATCAGCTCTGTCTCGATCGTCTCGGCGTCGGCCACAGGATTGATGCGGCCCTCGACATGGGTGATGTCGCTGTCTTCGAAGCAGCGCAGCACATGCACGATGGCGTCGACTTCGCGGATATTGGCGAGAAACTGATTGCCGAGGCCTTCACCCTTCGAGGCGCCGCGCACGAGGCCGGCGATATCGACGAAGGAGATGCGCGTCGGGATCAATTCCTTGGACTTGGCGATATCGGCAAGTTTGCGCATGCGCGGATCCGGCACGGCGACTTCGCCGGTGTTCGGCTCGATCGTGCAGAAGGGATAGTTCGCCGCCTGTGCCGCCGCCGTCTTGGTGAGCGCGTTGAAGAGGGTCGATTTGCCGACGTTCGGCAGACCGACAATGCCGCATTTGAAGCCCATGGCTTGATCCATATCTATTGGTAACTTTGCCCTGCCTATGCGGTAATGACCGTCCTGGGTCAAGGGTGAGCAACATGAATTGAAAATCCAGCAACGCTTGGCTTGAAAGTAAGGCGATATAACCTTACCTTTAGAGCAAAGGATATCTGGAACATGTCAACTCTCACGGTGACGGCAAAGGGGCAGGTTACCCTGAAAAAGGAGGTGCTTCAGCACCTCGGGGTCAGGCCCGGCGACAAGATCGATGTCGATCTCCTGCCTGGCGGCAAAATCGAGGTCGTCGCCGTGGAAAGGCGGCCGGTCGCAGGTTCGATGGAAAGCTTCTTCGGAAGTCTGGACAACAAAGAAAATATCCATGCGACTCTTGAGGAGATCGACGAGGCCATAAAGGCGGGTTGGGCAGGCGAGATCGGCATCGGCGATGATCGTTGACACGAATGTGCTCGTGCGCGCGGCCGTGGACGACGATCCTATCCAAACTGAGCGCGCAAGGGCATTCATGCGCGAGGCCGAACGGCTATTCGTTTCCAATCTAACGTTTTGCGAATTCGTCTGGGTCGTAGGCCGGATCTATCGCAAGAGCGCTTCCGAGATATCAGCGGCCATCCGACTGCTGATATCAGACAGGAAGGTTGTCTACGACAGAGTTGCCGTCGAAGCCGGACTATCTTTTCTCGATGCCGGCGGGGACTTCGCCGATGGCATCATCGTCTTCGAAGGTCGCAGGCTCGGCGGCGAAATATTCGCGACCTTCGACAGGAAGGCTGTCGCGATCCTCGAAAAAGCTGGGCGAGATTGCCTTCTATTGTCCGCAGAGTGAGATTAACGTCATTGAACTGCCGTGCTGACGGTGCAATATGTTCCTGCGGATTTTTCTTCCGCCTTTTCATGTCATCAACGGGTGGATTTTCCGATGAGTGACAATGACGTTGTCCTGAAACCGAAGACCAAGGTGAAGCCGACGCTGGATAAGCCGAAGCTCTACAAGGTCATCCTCGTCAACGACGATTATACGCCGCGTGAATTCGTCATCGTGATCCTGAAGGTCGTCTTCCGCATGAGCGAGGAGACCGGCTATCGGGTGATGATGACGGCGCACAAGCTCGGTTGCTGCGTGGTTGTGGTCTGCGCCAGGGATATTGCCGAGACCAAGGCCAAGGAGGGCATCGACCTTGCCAAGGAGATGGGCTTCCCGCTGATGTTCACCACCGAGCCCGAGGAGTAGGCGCTTTCCGGGGGCGCCTCTAAGATGGGTTCAGAGCCGGCGGATCTGGTAGCCGGTCTTGTCTTGGGCAAAACCGCAATTCTCATAGAAGCGTAGCGTCGCCGGGTTCTTGGAGCCGGTGAGCAGCATCACCTTGTAGCAGCCAACTTTCCAGGCCTGCTCCACCGCATGGCCGATAACGGCGCGGGCATAACCGCGCTTGCGATGATCGGCATGAGTGACGACGTTTTCCATGAGCGCATAGGAGGCGCCGCTCCGCGTCAGGTTCGGCACGACGATCAGCGTGACGGTGGCGGCGGCAAGATCGCCTGCAAAGCCGATGAATACCGTCATTCCGGGCTGGGCCAGGATGGCGGAGAAACGTTCCTCGGCCACAGTCCCGTCGAGAATGGGGTCGGTCGGATTCAGATGGTGGTAGAGGACGGTCAGCCCCAAGAGATCGCCGGCAGCGGCGGGACGGATGGTGAAATCCTGGTCCGGCACCGGCTCAGTCTCCCTTGCCGCCGAACATCTTCTTCAACATGTCGGCCATCGGCCCGGTGGCCGGAAGCTTCGGCTGGTTGCTGTTGCGGGCCTGGCGGATATGCGACTGGCCGGCCGGCTTCTTATCGCTGCCTTTATCTTCCTTCCGCGGCTTTTCCTCTTCGGCCTTGCCGCCGAGCGCCAGCGCGATCTTGTTCATCAGCTGCGAATCCTCGTTTCGCACCAGCATGTCGGCATTGTCGGCAAGCGCGTCGAGAAGCGGCTCCAGCCAGACCTTGTCAGCCTTGGCGAAATCGCCGAGCACATGGTTCTGCACCATTTCCTTGACGCCGGGATGGCCGATGCCGAGGCGCAGCCGCCGGTATTCCTTGCCGCAATGGGCGTCCAGAGACTTGATGCCGTTATGGCCGCCATGGCCGCCGCCGGTCTTCAGCCGCGCCTTGCCCGGGAGCAGGTCGAGCTCGTCGTAGATCGCGACAAGGTCGCCGGGCTGGAGTTTGTAGAAGCGCATGGCCTCGCCGACGGACTCGCCGGAGAGGTTCATGAAGGTCTGCGGCTTGATCAGCAGCACCTTCTCGCCGGCAATCTCTCCTTCGGCAATCTCGGCCCGGAACTTCTTCGACCAGGGCGAGAAGCTGTGGCGCCGATGGATGGCATCGACGGCCATGAAGCCGATATTGTGGCGGTTGCCGGCGTATTTGCCGCCGGGATTGCCGAGACCCGCGATGATCAGCATGGCCTGTCTTTCCTCGCTTGAGCATGTCGCGCAAAAGTGTGCAGCGGTTTTGCGATCACGACATGCCAGAAATCAGAGACCTAAAGCGCGGCAAGCGAATCTGAAAGATCGTGACGCACGTTGGAGCTTTCCAGAGTTCACCACCCGGAAACGAAAGCAAAGTCAAGCGGAAAGGGCAGAGGTCTGCCGGCCAAGGTCACCCAGACAGGGTCAGTCGGCGAGATTCATGCCGTATTTCAGGTAGATCTGTTTCTGGTCGCCATCGGCAATCAGCTTGTCGAGGGCGGCCTGCATCTTGGCGCGCAGATCGTCCGGAAAGCTCTTCTCACAGGCGATGCCCATCGGCTGGGCGGACAGCACGGTCACCATCTCCACCGGCTGGTCGGCCTTCAGCTTGTCGAAATAGAGTTCGGAGATCGGCATCATGTCGATGCGCCCGTTCAGCAGCTTGCGCAGCGTGGCGTTGAAGTCGCTGGCGACATCGAGTTTGGTGAAGCCCTTATCCTTCAGGATCGTTTCGGTATAATCCTCGCGCTGGGTACCGATCGTATATTTCTTCGCCTCGTCCAGATTGGCGGCGGTGACCCCCGAGCCCTTGCGGGTGATCAGGATGTTGCGGTCGATGAGCAGCGGCTCGATCCATTTGAACAGTGGGTCGCGCGCGCTGTTGTGGGCGGTCGCAAAGACGCAGGTCATCGGTGCCGTGCGGGCAAGGCCATAGGCGCGCGCCCAGGGCATGACCTCGAGCGTATAATCGACACCGATCGCGGCCATCACCTTTTCGACCTGCTCGACGGTCGCGCCCTTGATTTCCTTGCCTTCCCGATAGTTGAAGGGGGCATAATCCTCGGTGGTGAAGGCCACCGTCTGCGCATGGGCGGCGCATGGCAGAGCCAGGCAGGCGAGAAGCAGGAGTCTTTTCATCATATCATCTCCTTGGGTCTTCGTTCACGAGGCGCGTGCGACGTTGGATTGCGGAGCCACCAATTCCTCGATGAGCTTGGCCGCATGCTGCGGACGATGGAAGAGGTAGCCCTGGCCGTAGTCAAGCCCCATCTGGTGGAGCGTGCGGCATTCCTCTTCGGTCTCGATGCCCTCGGCGATAACGGTGCAATTCATCTTGTGGGAAAGCGTGGTGATGCCTTCAATCAGCATGCGGCTCTTCTGGCGCACATCGTCGTCGCCGTCGTTGATCGCGCGGGTGAAGGACTGGTCGATCTTGATGATATCGACGGGGAAACGGTTGAGGTAGCTCAGCGAGGAATAGCCGGTGCCGAAGTCGTCGAGAGCAATCCGGCAGCCGAAACGGCGAAGCTCGGTGACGATCATGCGGATCTGCGGGTTGTCGTGCATCAGCACGGCTTCGGTGATCTCGACGACGATCCGCTCAGGGCGGATGCCGTGACGACCGACGATGGCGGCAATGCGGGCCGGCAGGGTCGCTTCGAACTGCAGCGGTGAGAAGTTGATGGCGAGATAGGTATCCTGCATGCCCGATATGCGGGAAATCTTCGCGAGGTGGCCGACCGCCTTTTCCATGATGACATTGCCGACGCGAACGATCTTTGCCGTCTCCTCGGCGACGCTGATGATTTCGGCCGGCGGCATCAGGCCTTTTTGCGGATGGTTAAGGCGCATCAGCGCCTCGAAGCCGGCAATGCTGCGGCCGTTCAGGTTGACGATAGGCTGCAGGAAGGCCTCGAACCAATTGTCGACGAGACCGGCTTCGATATTGGCCTCGATCTCTGCGCGGCTGCGGGCGCGGTCGAGCATGACGTTGTCGAAGAGCTGCGCGCCGTTCTTGCCGTCGCGTTTCTTGGCATACATCGCCATGTCGGATTTCTGCAGCAGTTCGGCCGCGGTCGCGGCATGTCTGGGATAGACGGCGATGCCGACGGAAGCGCTGAGATGCATGTCGGGACCGAAGGGCGTTTCGAAGATCGAGGCGATCTGCTCGCACATCATCGCGGCGCGCTTTTCGGCGTCCTTGGCCGGCAGCAGGATGGCGAATTCGTCGCCGCCGAGGCGGGCCGCTTCGTCGGAGGGGGCAAGATGCCTCTTCAGGCGCTCGACGAGTTCGATCAGCGCCATGTCGCCGGCGGCGTGGCCCATATTGTCGTTGATCCACTTGAAGCGGTCGAGATCGACGAAGAGGCAGGCAAGTTCCTGGCCGGCCGCGTCGGCGGCGGCGATCTTGGTGTCGAGGACGGCTTCGAAGCCCTGGCGATTGAGAAGCCCGGTCAGGTGATCGGTAATCGCCTGGCGGTGGTTGCGGTCCTCGGAGGCCTTGAGCTCGGTCACATCGGTCATGACCGACAGCGAGAGGCGGTCCTGGGCATCGGCTCCCGCTTCCGATTCCATGATGAGCACGTCCATGATGCGGCCGTCCATGCAGACGAACTTGACGGTGACGGCCATGCCGTTCTCCGCCTCGCGGCGTCTGACGAACCTGTCGCGGGTGCTTGATGTGACGAGGTGGGCGAAGTTGCGGCCGATGACGGCGGCGCGATGATAACCCGTGGCGAACAGCCAGTAGTCGCTGACGGCGGTGATGCGGTCTTCCTCGTCGAGCGAGAAGAGCATGGCGGGGGTCAGGTTGTAGATATCGGTGGCGCGGCGATGGGCGACCTTCAGCTCCTTCTCCTCGCTTTCGAGCTTGGTCTGCATCTCGTTGAAACTGCGGGCAAGCCGGCCCATCTCATCGTTCGATTGCCAGTCGACATGATGGCGGGAGCCCAGCTGGCGGGTCGCCTCGATCGCCGCCGTCAACCGCATCAGCGGCTGGATGACGAAGATGCGGTTGCCGATCAGCGCCGTGCCGAAAACCGTCAGCACCGCGAAGATGAAGATCGAGATGAAGACGACCTCTTCCTGCTTCAGGCCCGAAAACAAGCCAAGTGCCGGGTAATAGACGCTGATGCTGCCGAGGTTTTTCGGACCGTCGATGGTGTTGTAGATGATGGCGCGCGACACCTGCACGAGCTTGCCGTCGAAGGAGCGCGGAATGGTGGACTGGCTGACGTCGAGCTGGCCCGACTGGTCGCGTACCTCGACCTTGACGATTGCACCCTGGGAAACGACCGTGGCGCTGATCTGGGTGACGCTGTCCTCGTCGAGGTCCCAGAGAGGTTTGGCGAGCGCCTGGGCATTGGCGACAAGAAGAACGGAAATATGGTCGCGTATTTCCTTGTCGGCCCGTTCGGAGGAGAGAAAGAGGAAGAGAACAAACAGAGGAGCTACAAAGACGAGCAGCGCTCCACATACTATCGCAAAAAATCTGTTCTCAACGGAATTGTTCATGGTTCCGTCTACTCCCCCGGCCGGCCTTATCTGCTGTCATGCGTTGGGCGGGCTTCTTCGCAGCTGACGGAGCATGCTTCCATAAATTTGTTAAATGTTGCTGAAACCGCAACCCTTCCGGGCAGCAAAAAAAGCCCGCTTTCCAGGGGAAAGCGGGCCATATGCTTTACAAATTGGTCGAAGCGATCAGGCTTCGGCTCCGCCTTCCGCAGCGGCTTCGTCAATGCCGCCAGCCGGGGCAATGATGGTCGCGATCGTGAAGTCGCGGTCGATGACCGGAGTGACGCCCTTCGGCAGGGTGACTTCCGAAATATGGATGCTGTCGCCGATCTTCTTGCCGTTGAGGTCAACGTTGAAGAATTCCGGAATCGCATCGGCCGGGCAATGAACTTCGACTTCGTGACGAACGATGTTCAGCACACCGCCGACCTTAATGCCCGGGGACTTCTCTTCGTTGATGAAGTGAACCGGGATTTCGACGGTCACCTGGGTGTTGCCAGAGACGCGCAGAAAATCGACATGCAGCGTGAAGTCACGGACCGGATCGAGCTGGTAGTCCTTCGGCAGAACCTTGTGCTTCTTGCCGTCGACTTCGATCGTCGCCACGGTGGTCATGAAACCACCGGCATGAATGCGCTTCGTCACCTCATTGGTGTTGAGAGCGATAGAAATTGGGGCCTGCTTGTCACCATAGATGACAGCGGGAATCAAACCGTTGCGGCGAAGTTCACGGGCGGACCCCTTACCAACCCGTTCGCGCGCCTCGGCCTTGAGCTCGTAAGTTTCGTGGCTCATGGCTATTCCTTTCGAGGTTATTTGGAGAGTTCGGCGGCGGCCGGAAAGCCTTGTGCCATCGAACCGGAGGCGGGTTTCCCCATCCTCATCCGCGTTGCCTCCAAGGGTGTCTACGCGGACCGGTGGCCTATATTATAAGTCGCTCGAAAACGCAAGTTGCGGATTGCGGCGCGCATTTGCCGCGAAAACAGCCGCCGCATGAGCGGCAAGATTGTTATTTCCCCAAAGCGCAAATTGACACGGAAGCGCCCCCCATCTTTGGATGGCCGCTGTCAACCGGCTGGGGAATATGCGTCTCAAACTTATCACGGCAACGTGCGCGCTGGCACTTGGTCTTTTCACCACGGCTGAAGCGGTCGAGATCAGCCAGGACGGCGCCAATGCGGGCAGGGACAATCTGACGAAGGTGCTTTCGAAGGAACTGGCGAAGAGCGGCCTGATCACAGTCAGCCCTCGGTCATGGTCAACGACCAGGTGATGAAGGGGCGGATCAGCGGTAATCCTTGCTCGCCCGCGCGGCAAAATCGCCATTGCCTGTCGCCACTTGGCTTGACATCGCCGCGCTTCACATCTTTGGATGGCCGCACAAAAGCGGCTGAGGAGAAATCGGACTATGCGTCTTAAACTTGTCACGGCAACGAGCTTGCTGGCACTTTGCCTTGTCACCACGGCGCAGAGCGTCGAGATCAACCAGGACGGCGCCAATGCGGTCAAGGACACTCTGACGAAGCTGCTTCCGGAGGATCTGGCGAAGAGCGGCCTGATCACCGTCAATCCGGCCGGTGCGCGCTACGAGATCATTTACGATCTGGCGAAGCTGCTTGGCAAAGCCGATCCCGCATCATTCGCGATCAGCGGTCTAACGCCGCTCTCGATGTTCGCCACACCGCTCGACAGCGGACTCTGGAATATCGAGGGAGACGACAAGTTCAATGTCTCCGGCCATTTCAAAGGCCCCGACCAGAAGCCGACGGATTTCGCCTATTCCATCGCTTCGCTTGTTTACACTGGGGTCTTCGACCCGGCGATCAGCTATCTGCGCTCCGGCACGTTCAATGCCAAGGACATCAAGGTCAGCAGCAAATCCGACACCGAGGAAGTCCATGCCAGCATCGCCGGCATAGACCAGAAGCTGAGCTCGACCGACAGCGCAGGCGGCAATGGGCGCATCGATTTTGCCGGCACCGGCTCGATGACGAACTTCTTCGAACAGGTTTCCAGCCAGCAGACGCCGCCGGTCGAAATCCGCGCCGACTCGATCGATGTCGCGGCCGAGGTGAAAGGCCTGCCGGCCAAGCAGATCCGCGACATGATCTTCTTCGTTCTCGACCACGTCGACGAGAAGGAATTGAGCCCTGAAAACAGCGACAAGATAAAGGGAATACTCAAGCAAGCCTTCCCGATTCTTGCCTCGTTCAGCGAGACGATCGGGGTCAACAACCTGACCGTCAGCACCGAAGTGGGCAAGGGCGGCGCCAAGGCATTTGGCTATAACGTCGTCATGGACGGGCCGACCGATGCCATGCGTTTCGGCTTCGGCATGAATGCGCAGGACATCAGCGTTGATACGCCGCTGATGCCGGCAAGCTATTCGACCTTCATGCCGACCAGCTTCGATCTGCAGGTTGCTGTTCCCAATTTGGATTTCGCAGGCTTCGGCGACGCCTTCATGGCAATGGATTTCAACGACAAAACGTCGGAAAAGAGCGGCGAGGAGATGGCGAAGAAGCTCTTCCGCGACGGTCGGCTCGCCGTCGAGTTTCCGAAGATCAGCGCCAAGTCTGATGTCTACGACATCGACATGACGGGCAAGATCGAGGGAAGGGTCGATGCCGAGAAGGACTATTCGATGGAAGCGACGATCCTTGCCCGCGATCTCGACAAGACGATCGCCGCGGTTCAGGAGCTTGCCAAGACGGATCCCGATCTTAACCAGGTCTCCTTCGGCATCATGATGGTGAAGGGCTTCGCCAAGACCGATGCGGACGGTCGCTCGCGCTGGGACATCAGCATCAGCCGCGACGGTTCGATCTCCGTCAACGGACAGGTGGTCAAGGAAGCGGACCAGCCGTAATTCTCCCGAGGATCGAGCCTATGCGCCGCCGAGGTATCACCCTTTGCGGCGCAGGAGCGTCGACGCCATGTCGAGAAAGGCGCGCAGCTTGGGCTGCGCCTGCGAGCGGGCGGGGAAATAGGCAAACAGGCCGGGTGAGGTTGGGAGAAAGGCCTGAAGCACGCATTCGAGCCGCCCTGCCGCCACTGCCTCGCCGACTGAAATATCCGGCAGATAGGCAAGGCCGAGCCCTGCTTCGGCAAGTTCGAGCAGCAGCAGGAAATCGTTGACCATCAGGCCGCCGGGCGCATCGACCGAGAAGTCGCGCCCGGCACGCTCGAATTCCCAGCGGTAGATGACGCCCGATGCCGGATAGCGGTAGCGGATCGCCTGATGCCGGGTGAGATCCTCCGGCGTCGCAGGTCGGCCATGCCGCGCGAAATAGCCGGGCGAGCCGACGACCGTCCAGGTGATGTCCGATGTCAGCCGCATGGCGATCATGTCCTTTTCGATCGCCTCGCCGATGCGGATGCCGGCATCGAAGCCGTGTTCGGTAATGTCGATCGCCGCATCGTCGACCGAAACCTCGACCGATATATCGGGATAGGCCTGGCGAAATCGCGGCAGCAACGGCGTGACGATCACAGGTACGGCCATGCGCGGTACGGTGAGTCTGAGATGCCCGAGCGGACGGTCACGGAAGCCCCCCAGCATGTCGAAGGCATCGGCGATGTCGGCTGCAGCGGGGCGAACCCGCTGGAAAAGCGCTGCACCCGCTTCGGTGAGCGCGACGCGCCGCGTGGTGCGGACGAAGAGGGGCACGCCGAGCCTTTTCTCGAGGGCGCGGATCGCCTGGCTGACAGCGGTCGGCGTGACGCCGAGCGACGCGGCGGCAGCCGTAAAGCTGCTGACGTCGGCGACGGCCAGGAATTCGGTCAGTCCGGTGAAGGGATCGGGCGCCATGGGTCGATTATGAAGTTGAGCTTCATAAGGCTTATCGCCATAGTGGGTTTTTCGCAATAATGCTTTCAGGCATTGTCCCTCCATCCGATCACAACAATCCAACGGATGGAGAATGACATGCAATACACCACTCTTGGCAGAACCGGCCTTGCCGTTTCCAGGCTCGCCTTCGGTGCGATGACCTTCACATCGGGCGACCGCAGCATGGGCTCGATCTACAAGACCGAGGCCGATGTCGCCGATGCGCTCGTCGGGCAGGCGCTCGACGCCGGCGTCAACTTCTTCGATACGGCGGATGCCTATGCCTCAGGCCAGTCGGAAACGATCCTCGGGCAAGTGCTGAAGTCGCGGCGCAGCGAGGTGGTGATCGCTACGAAGGTCGGCTTCCGCACCGGCACGCCGCTCGGCCAGGCCGGCCTCTCTCGCCGCCATATCCTCTGGTCGGTCGAAGAAAGCCTGAAACGGCTCGGAACGGACTGGATCGATGTTTATATCGTTCACAAGGAAGACCCGTTCACGCCGCTGGAGGAGACGCTCTCGGCACTCGACGCCGTCGTGCGCTCCGGCAAGGTGCGTTATATCGGCTTTTCCAACTGGTCGGCCTGGAAGGTGGCGGCAGCGCTCGAAATCCAGAAGGCGAACGGACTGGCGCCCTTCACGCACGGGCAGATGCATTATTCGCTGCTCGGCCGCGACGTCGAGCGCGACGTTCTTCCGATGATGCAGCGCTATGGCCTCGGGCTCACGGTCTGGAGCCCGCTCGCCTCCGGTTTTCTCTCCGGCAAATACACGCGCGAAACGCTCGGCGATCCCGAGAACCGATATTCCGGATTCGATATCCTGCCCTTCGACAAGGAACGGGGTTTTGCGCTGGTCGAGCGCATGCGGGTGATCGCCGCCGCGCACGGGGCGAGCGTCGCCCAGGTGGCAATCGCCTGGCTGCTGGCGAAGAAGACGGTCTCCAGCGTGCTGCTCGGTGCTTCGAAACCGCACCAATTGGCCGACAATCTCGGCGCAGCCGAGTTGGTGCTCGATGAAGGCGAACTTGCAGCGCTCGATGCGGCAACCGAGCCTGCGCCGGTCTATCCGAACTGGTTCATCGACAATCTCGTCGATCAGCAGCAGAAGACGGCTTTCGGCCGCTGAGCGGGGAGCAAAGCAATCTCTCCGTCGTGGCAATTCACGGCGGAGCTGGCCCTTCAGTCGAAAAGGCTGGAGACGGATTCTTCCTGGGCCGTACGGCTGATGGCTTCGCCGATCAGCGGCGCTGTCGTCACGATGCGGATATTGTGCGCCGAGAGCACGGCCGTCGTCGGCTGGATCGAGTCGGTGATGACGAGTTCGCGCAGCTTCGAGGACGTAACGCGGGTGACTGCGCCGCCCGAGAGAACGCCATGGGTGATGTAGGCGGTGACGCTGGAGGCGCCCTTGGCGAGCATCGCGTCGGCAGCGTTGCAGAGCGTGCCGCCGGAATCGACGATATCGTCGATCAGCAGGCAGTCCTTGCCTGCAATGTCGCCGATGATGTTCATGACTTCGGATTCACCTGGCCGATCGCGACGCTTATCGACGATGGCCAGCAGACAGTCCAGCCGTTTGGCAAGCGCGCGGGCGCGCACCACGCCGCCGACGTCAGGCGAGACGACCACGACGTTGCTGAGGTCGTAGTGGCTCTTGATGTCGCGCGTCAGCACCGGCAGGGCGAAGAGGTTGTCTGTGGGTATATCGAAGAAGCCCTGGATCTGACCTGCGTGGAGATCGAGCGTCATGACGCGATCGGCGCCGGCTTCGGTAATGAGGTTTGCGACCAGTTTGGCGGAGATCGGCGTGCGGCCGGAGGCACGGCGGTCCTGACGGGCATAACCGAAATAGGGGAGGACGGCGGTGATGCGGCGGGCTGACGAACGACGCATTGCGTCGATCATGATCAGCAGTTCCATCAGGTGGTCGTTCGCGGGAAAGGCGGTCGGCTGTACGAGGAAAACGTCCTCACCGCGGACATTTTCCTGGATTTCCACGAAGATTTCCTGATCGGCAAACCTTCGGACACTGGCTCTCCCCAAGGGAACATTGAGATAGTTGCAGATCGCTTCGGCGAGTTGCCGGTTCGAATTGCCTGCGAAAACCTTCATTTTGGTCCGCCTGTTATGCGCTGATAGCCGCGCTTATTAGTCAGCTTCCCCGTGAATGCAAGGGCAAAGGCGCCACAGAGGTCCATATTTGCAAAAAGTTTGTGGCTAACCGCCTTGAGTCTGCCGCCAGGACGAGAATTCCGCGATGGTCTTCGAGCCGATCTGCTGCATCACCGAAGCCGGAACGCCTGCCCAGGGATCGGCCGCGGCCGTCGGCACGCTTTCCTGCCCCTGGATGCGGTGCAGGCGGGCGCCGCCATTGTCGAGAATGTCCCAGACATAGACCACGGTGACCTTGCCGTCGTCGCTGAAGGCGGAGAGATAGCCTTTGAGGATGTAGTCGCTGCTCGCATCGTTCGAACTCTTGATGGAGAGGCCGTGCGCGCGCGCCTCGGCGCCGAGCTGGCGCGAGAGCGGCGTCACCGCCTGCACCGGCGCGCCGATGATCGGCAGGAAGCGCACGGTATTGCCGCGGGCGGAGGAGGGGCCGGCATTGAGAGCGGCGGTCTGTTGCGGCTGTTGCACTTCGGCCGGCTGCGCGGCAGCCTCGCCGCCAGCGGCCGGCGGCGGCAGCGACTGTCCCTCGATCGGGGTGGAGGCTGCGGGCGAGGAACCGTTCCTCGACAGGGCGTCGGCTTGTGCCTGCATCGTCGTCGGAGGAGCGCCGGAACCCGGCCGATAGGCCCGTTGCGATTGATCATAGGCCGGGTGGTAGCCGCCCTGCTGCGGGCTTCCGGCGAAGACCTGCTGGCGTGTGCCGGCCAGACGCTCGGCTTCGCTCTGCGTCACCGGGCTCGACGGCCTAGCGTCCGAGGAATCGCCGATATCGACCTGCGGCGTCAGCGCATCGGTGGTATTGCAGGCTGTCAGCAGAGCCGTGACGACCAGGAGCGTGGGCACAATCGCAGCTCGCGTCATCCCTTGTCCGTCCTTCCCACAATCGCGTCAGCCCCGCCCGAATTTATGCGGGCGGGGATGGTCTTCTGTCAATTCCGGATTCTCACCGGTCAATCCCGGCCTTTAGAGGCCGATGAAATCGAGGGAGTGGCGCGAAAGCGTACGCGGCGCATCCGGCGTCGTCAGATAGGTCTGGCCGAGCGTCATCGCGGTGCCCGTATCGGAATCGGCGATGATCATGTGCACGAAGAGCGACATATTAGGCTCGATCGGCTGCGGGTTGCCGACGTGGAACATCTGATGCTCCATCCAGGAGGGAGAGAAGCGGGCGCCGAGCGAATAGCCGCAGGCATTCAGCCGGTGGCGGGCAAGGCCGCGATCGTCCATGATCCGGGCGTGCATGTCGAAGACGTCGCCGAAAGTATGGCCGGGCTTCAGCACGGTCTCGATCGCCTCGATCGTCTCGCGGCAGGCGTTGTAGAGCTCGCGGTGGCGCTGCATCGGTTCGCCGATGACGATCGTGCGCATCATGGCGGCATGATAATGCGCGTAAGTGCCGGCCCATTCGAGCGTCAGCTGGTCGTTGGCGTCGAGCTTGCGGCGGCCGGCCTTGTAGCGGCAGAGCAGGGCGTCGGCGCTGGAGCCGATGATCATTTCGTTGGCGGGATAGTCGCCGCCGCCGGAAAAGATCGCGCCCTGCATGGCGGCGAGGATATCGGCCTCGTCGGCGCCGGGCTTCGTCAGCCGAATCGCGGCATCGAGCGCATCGTCGGCGAGAACGGCGGCGCGCTCGACATAGGCGACCTCCGTCGGGCTCTTGACGAGGCGCAGGCGGCTGACGAGATAGGAGGCGTCGACGATCTGGCCGAAGGTGGCCAGCTGCGCGTCGAGCAGGCGGGCGACGCGGCCCGTCATGCCGTGCGTATCATATTCGACGCCGATGCGGGTGCCGAGCAGATCCATCTCGACCAGGAGGTTCTTCAGGTCGAGGGTCGGATCGGCATTGATCCTGTCGACCCAGACGTTGATGTCCTCGAGGATCGAGGTGTGCTTGGCCTGGCGAAGATCGGCCGAGCGGGTGAGCAGCGCCATGGTGCCGTCGCTCTTGACGATCAGCGTCTGGAAGAAGCAATAGCCGAAGGTGTCGTAGCCTGTCAGCCAGTACATGCTTTCCTGAGCGAAGAGCAGCAGGGCGTCGAGTTTTTCTTCCTTCATCTTTTCGGTGAGGCGCGCAAGCCGGCTTGCGAACTCGGCCTTTTCGAAGTGCAGTGCCATTCTGCTCAATTCTCCCTGATTGATATCGCTGAAATCTGACGGCCGTAGTCCGGCTCCTTCAGATGTGTCGTCCTGCGGTAGGAAAAGAAACGCTCGCTGTCCGGATAGGTGCAGAGACCGAGGCTCTCGGCGCGCACGCCGGCCCGGGTCAGACGGTCGACGGTCAGCGCCGGCAGATCGAACATGGCGTGGCCTGATGTTGAGGAAGGCACGAAGAAACGCTGGTGATCCGGGTTTTCGGTGATGAAACGATCGACAAATTCCGGGCCGACCTCATAGCTTGCTTGGCTGATCGAGGGGCCGAGGCAGGCAATGATGCTGCCGCGGTCAGCACCCAGGGCTTCCATGGCGGCGACCGTGTTTTCGATGACGCCGGTCAGTGCGCCCTTCCAGCCGGCATGGGCAGCGCCGATAACGCGGTTGTCGGGATCGGCAAAAAGGATCGGGCCGCAATCGGCCGCGAGCACGCCGAGCGCAATGCCGGGTACTGCCGTCACCAACGCATCCGCATCCGGGCGGGCGCCGTCGTAATCGGCGCCGACCGTCACGACATCGGGCGAGTGGACCTGATGCACGGTTGCCAGCCGCTCGAGCGGCAGGCCGAACCAGGCGGCGACGCGGCGGCGGTTTTCGATGACGTTTTCACGCTCGTCGCTGGAGCTGAGGCCGACATTGAGGCCGCGATAGATGCCTTTGGAAACGCCCCCGGCGCGGGTGAAATAACCGTGGCGGATGGCGCCGTCCGCCACTTCGTTCAGCAGTGCGCTTTCGATCGGTGCTGGAGAGGCCACGTGCTGCATCTGCGATTCCCGAGTTTTCGAAGGGGTTGTCATGTTCCCAAGGGCATCGCCCGGGCGGCGCGCTTCAAGTTGCCGTTTCGCGCGGGATGTTGGCTCAGGCGCGTGCGCCATGTCAATCCACCGGACGAAAGGGCATGAGATCGACGGGGGGATAAGAGACGGCCATGACCTTGAACAGTTCGCCCATCCGGCCTTCACCGGCGCCGGCGAGCCTGTCGACCGCGGTCTGGATGACCTGCTGGGTCTGCGGCTCGCGGTCACGGCCGAGGGCGGCGGCGCGTTCCAGGATGCCGAGACCGGTCAGGAAGTCGCCCTGATGCAGGGCGCCGTTCAGATGGATGCCGGCCGAGAGCGCGGTTTCGGCGAGCTGCTGGAAATCGACATGGCTCGTCAGGTCGGCTTCGCCGGGATGGGCGAGCGGCGGGTCGAATTCGTGCATGCGCACGGCCTGCAGCGTATCGCCGAAGCCGGTGACGAGATGGCCGTAATCAATGGCGAGCGCCGTGCCGCCGAAGGCGCGCAGCCGATCGCAAATCGCCATCATCACCGCCTGGCGGGCCGGCGAAATCTCAAAGAGCGTGCCAAGTGGCAGGTTCTGCACCGGTTCCGGGAGAAGCGTGGGATCGAGGCCGGCGACGCCGGCGGCGAAGGTCAGCTCGCCATTGGCATCGAGCCCGACCATGCGCTCGCGGAAACCCGTCTGCGTGCGGACGAACTGGCGGATCGGGATCGCGTCGAACAGCTCGTTGGCGGCGATCAGCGTGAAGCCCGATGGCACTTCATCGAAACCGTTGTGCCAGGCGATCTTGTCACCGTAATCCTCGAGCGTATGGTTCTGGACATCGCGCAGGCGTTCGCTGGTTTCGACCAGATGCACGGTCATGGCGTCGAAAAGCGGCGGGGCGATGCGGGCGATGACGCGCAGCATATCACCCATCATCGTTCCGCGGCCGGGGCCGATCTCGACGAGGCGCACGCCCGCGGGCGTGCCGTGGCGCTGCCAGGCATGGACGAAGAAGACGCCGATCATCTCGCCGAAGATCTGGCTGACCTCAGGCGCAGTGACGAAATCGCCGGAGCGGCCGAATGGCTCGCGGGTGCGGTAATAGCCGTGTTCGGGATCGGCGAGGCAGAGCGAGAAATAATCGGTGACGCTGATCGGGCCGTTGGCCTGGATGATCGCCTTGATCTTTTCGCTTAATGCGGTGGTCATGTCGCGCGTCCTGCCGTTTCAGAGCTGCAGCGCAGCCTGACGGCGAGCCCTCAGCATCGCCCACAGGCCGAGCAGGATCATCGGAGAAGAAAGCACCATGCCCATGGTCAGCCAGTTCGTGCCGAGGAGGTAGCCGAGCTGGGCGTCGGGCTCGCGGAAGAATTCGACAAAGATGCGCGACAGCGCATAGCCGCAAACGAAGACGCCGGTGACGAAGCCGGGGCTTTTCAGCGCGCGCATGCCATAGACGAAAGCGGCCAACACCAGGAGCAGGACGATGCCTTCGAGGCCGGCCTCGTAAAGCTGGCTCGGATGGCGGGCGAAGGGGCCGCCGGTCGGAAAGACCACGGCCCAGGCCACGTCGGTCAGCCGGCCCCAGAGCTCGCCATTGATGAAATTGGCGATACGGCCGAAGAACAGGCCGACGGGAACGACTGTCGCGACGATGTCGAACAGGCTCCAGATCGGAATGGCATTGCGGCGGGCAAAGATGATCATGGCGATCGTCGTGCCGGTCAGGCCGCCGTGGAAGGACATGCCGCCGTTCCAGATCTCGATCGCGCGGATGGGGTTGTGCAGGACAGCGGCGAGGTCATAGAAGAAAATATAGCCGAGGCGGCCGCCGAGGACGACGCCGAGGGCCGCCCAGACGATGAAATCATCGAGCTGTGTGCGCGATATCGGCGAGGCATTGCCGGGCCAAAGACTGTCATTGGCGGCGATGCGGCGCGCGTAGGCCCAGCCGAGCAGGATGCCGGCGACATAAGCCAGACCGTACCAGTGAATCGCCAGCGGACCGATCGAAAAGGCGATCGGATCGATATCCGGAAAAGGCATGATGGCAAGGAGATTGGCTGCTGTCGGCAAGGTTTTCCCACCTGTTTTGTTGCGCGGAACATGCCGCCGCGATCCCGGACGGTCAAGTCCATTGTTCGTGATCGCTCTTTGGCGGTCGCCCACACGGCCCTATCCCGCGTAAAGCGCTTGCATCGCGGGTGGCGAAGCCCTACCTCAATTGCCGAGGCCCCAAAGGGCTGAATTCACCTCATGCCAAGGGAGAAAAACGCCATGACGACCGGAACGAACCGTATCATGGACGAATTCGCCAAGCTGATGACCGATGCGGCCGGTGCCGCCCAGGGCGTCCGCAAGGAGATTGAGACCGCCTTCAACGCCCAGGCCGAGCGTTGGCTGAATAGCATGGACATCGTCAAGCGCGAGGAGTTCGAAGCCGTGCGCGAGATGGCGATCAAGGCGCGCGACGAAAACGAGGCGCTTGCCGCCCGCATCGCGGCGCTCGAGGCAAAGCTTGCCGGCGAAAGCCACTAAACACGTCGCGTTCGTCAAGCGGCTGCTGATTTTTGCGGGACATGCCTTGAGTCCCGATACGACGCAAGATGCGGCATGGCCTTATTGCCACATGCCGCATCATTCATAAAAAATTCAGGTGAGTTTTTCCACCTGTGGACACTGCCAAAAAAGCCAATTCGCAGAGTCGCTTATTCTCCCTTCTGAATTGAGTTTCGAAGTGCTTTCCACAGTGGGTGGGCCCTATTTTCCGTTCTGGGGGCTGGCAGGTGGGCAGGGGCATTATACACTGATTTTAAATGATGATTCGAAGCGACTTGGTAAGCTCCGGGCAGGTTATCTGCGTTAAAGTCTGGCAGCGGTTCAACGATCATCCGAGTGGTGGTTCCGGTATTTGCGTGTGTCTTTCTTGTGTTTGTATCCCAAGTTAGGTCGCATTCGTCCGGTCAAGAAGGTGCTGCATGAACCTGATGGAATTGGAATTCGAGCGTCAGTCGAACCCGGTCGATATGATCGAGTACGTTGCCTCCAACAACGACTGGTCGTTCGAACGATCCGGCGAGGACGAGATCGCGATGACGGTCGAGGGCCGCTGGGCGGACTATCACGTCTCCTTCTCCTGGATGGAGGAATTCGAGGCGCTGCATCTTGGCTGCGCCTTCGACATCAAGGTTCCCGACATCAGGGTCAACGAGGTGGTAAGGCTGCTTTCGGCGATCAACGGGCAGGTGCTGATGGGGCATTTCGACCTCTGGCGCCAGGAAAATGTCGTCATCTTCCGCCAGTCGCTGCTGCTTGCCGGCGGCGCTGAGCCCACCAACCGCCAGGTGGAGGTGCTGCTTTCCAGCGCGCTTGACACTTGCGAGGCCTATTTCCAGGCATTCCAGTTCGTCGTCTGGTCCGGCATGGACGCGACGAAGGCGATGGAAGCCGTGCTCTTCGAAACGGTCGGCGAGGCATAAGATGCCGGCAAAGGCTTTCTCTTCGGAACATCCCGTCGTCCTGATCGGCGCCGGAAACATGGGCGGGGCGATGCTCTCCGGCTGGCTGAAAAGCGGCGTTCCGGGTTCGGCCGTCATCGTCGTCGATCCCGGCCCGTCTCCGGCGATGCTGGCGACGATTAGCGAGGCGGGGGCGACCCATCTCACCGTCCTTCCCTCGGATTTGAAGGCGAGCGTGCTGTTCCTTGCGGTCAAGCCGCAGGTGATGGAGACGGTGTTGCCGGCGGTGAAGAGCGCCGTCGGGCCGAAAACCGTCGTCGTCTCCGTCGCAGCCGGCAAGACCCTCGGCTTCCTCGAAAAACATCTCGGCAAAGCCGCCATGGTGCGCGCCATGCCGAATACGCCGGCCATGGTTGGACGCGGCGTCACTGGCGCCTTTGCCAATGCCGGCGTGAACGATCAGCAGCGCGAGCGCGTCCATTCCCTCCTGCGCGTCTCAGGCCCTGTGGAATGGGTGCCTGCAGAGGCCGATATCGATGCCGTGACGGCGCTTTCAGGCAGCGGTCCGGCCTATGTGTTTTATCTCGTCGAATGTATGGCAGAAGCAGGCCGTAAACTCGGTCTGCAGGCGGACCTCGCCATGCGTCTTGCGCGGGAAACCGTCGCGGGGGCTGGTGAACTCTTGCACCAGTCCCCCGACGAAGCTTCGCGGCTGCGACAGAATGTGACCTCTCCCGGCGGCACGACGGCGGCAGCGCTCGCCGTGCTGATGGCCGAGGACGGCATGCAGCCTCTGTTCGACGCGGCACTTGCGGCCGCGCGCAAGCGGGCCGAGGAACTGGCCGGCTAGAGCGCCACGCGTCCATAAAGACGCACTAAGGACGCTCCAACACTTTAAATTTGCGGAGATCTTATGAGCGAAGAGATCACCTACGCCGATTTCGAGCGCGTCGACATTCGTGTCGGCACGATCGTCGAGGCGAGCCCCTTTCCGGAAGCGCGCAAGCCGGCCTTCAAGCTGGTCATCGATTTCGGCCCCGAAATCGGCATGAAGAAATCCTCGGCGCAGATCACCGTGCATTATACGCCGGAAAGCCTGGTGGGCCGGCAAGTGCTCGCCGTCGTCAACTTTCCGCCGCGCCAGATCGGGCCGGTTCGCTCGGAAGTGCTGACGCTGGGATTCGAGGACGAGAACGGCGCGATCGTGCTTGCGGCGGTCGAACAGCCGGTGCCGAACGGCAGGAAGATGATGTGAGCGAAAGCTCACATCGTTTTGTCGGGCGTTTCGTTTGATGCGTCCGTGCCAGATGCTTATCGAGGCTTGATTTCCTGCAGAAACGGATTGCTCCGCCGCTCATCGCCGATCCGGCTGCCGGGGCCGTGGCCGCAGATGAAGCCGACGTCGTCTCCGAGTGGCAGCACCTTGTCACGGATCGAATCGAGCAACTGCTGATGATTGCCGCCGGGCAGGTCGGTGCGGCCGATTGAGCCGTTAAAGAGCACGTCGCCGAGATGAGCGAAATTCTGTGCCCGATTGAAATAGATGACGTGGCCGGGCGCATGGCCGGGCGCGTGATAGACCTCGAATTCGTGGGCGCCGAAGGAGACCTTGTCGCCGTCCTTCAGCCAGCGGTCGGGCAGAACGTTGCGCAATCCCGATATGCCGTATTTCTCGGCTTGGGTCTCGATCCGCTGGAGCAGCGGCAGGTCGTCCTGATGTGGACCGACCACATCGACGCCGAGCGCTTCCTTCAATTCCCTGGCGCCGCCGGCATGGTCGAGATGGCCATGTGTCAGCCAGATTTCCTTGATGGTGAGGCCGCTTTTCTCAATCGCCTGAAGGATGAGCGGCACGTCGCCACCCGGATCGACGACGACACCTTCACTCGTGTCGGGATCGAAGAAGACCGTGCAGTTCTGCTGGAACGGTGTGACCGGAATGATGCCGGCCTGGAGCATGCCCATAAGTGCCTCGCTTGGTATCTCTGATGCTCAGGATATAGTCCGAAACGGCGGCGAGGGCAGCCGGAATCTTCTGCTTCTCAAGCGTGTTTCACGGCAAAAAGACGGGCTGCAACAAGAGTTTATGAAGCCTTCCACCATCGCCACGGGTCGGAAAAATCAGGTTTTATCCAGCTTCTTCAACCATTTGCACAACGCATCCTCAGAGTGCCGTTTCCCCTCGGGCAGCGCAAGGGGAACATCGTGGAACGCCACGCGTTGACAGCCCATCGAAACCAAGGAGACGCTCATATGACCTTGAAGAGAAACATCCTGTTGGCTGGAGCCGTGCTCCTGGCGAGCAGCGGTCTGGCGCAGGCGGAGATGATGGCGACAACCATCAATGATCTCAACGTCCGCTCCGGCCCCGGCCCGCAATATCCAGCCGTCGGTCTTGCCACGCGTGGCTCGACCGCGGTGCTCGACGGCTGTATCGAAGGCAGCCGCTGGTGCCGCGTCGACGTCAACGGCATGCGCGGCTGGGTCTATGCCGATTATCTGCAGGTCGACCGCGGCGGCAGCCCGGTCATCGTCGAGCAGCACCGCGCCGAGATCGGCGTCCCCGTCGTGACCTACGAGACGACCGCAAGCGTCGTTCCGGCCGAGCCTCAACCGGCGCCGGGCGACGAATTGCTCGGCCCCGTCGGGTCGGTCGAAACCATTACGCCACCGGAGACGGTCCGCACCTATATCGAGACCAACCCGGCTGACACGGTGCGGCTCGGCGGCGATGTCGTCGTCGGCGCGGAAGTGCCTGCCGACGTGACCGTCCAGACGATTCCCGACTACGAGTACCGCTACACGAGGATCAACGACCGGCCGGTGCTGGTCGATCCCGGTACGCGCCGGATCGTCTACGTCTATCAATGACGCGATCGGCAGAAACTGAGGGCGAGGCGGACGTCAGGCCGCCTCGTTCCGGGCCACTTCTGCCTGCCTTAATCCCGTATCGGTTGATTTTTCTTAACGCTTTCCTCTGAAATATGATAAAATACTAATATGCCGAAGGTTCGGCATGGATCGGCGATCGGGGAGATCGCCACAGGAGGAAATCATGGAAGCGCTACTTCCGCTCGTCATCCAATTGATTGCAGGCGCCATCGGCGGCAACGCCGCAAGCGCCGCCTTGAAGCAGCAGGCGCTAAATATCGTCGCCCGCACGATCGCAGGCGCGATCGGCGGCATCGGTGGCGGCATGCTGCTCAGCATGGTCGGCGGCGAAGCGGCTATGACCGGCCTGATCGCCGACGGCATCGGCGGCCTCATCGGCGGCGGCATTCTCTCGACGCTCGCCGGCTTGGTCATGGCGCGGGCGCACAGGTAACAGGTCCGACAGGCTTTACCCACAGCGGACCGATTGCGTGAGGGTCCTATCCGGCGGCAACCGCCGCCGGAGAGACTTCCTTCAAGTCGTCGTTGGCGGGTGATGCGGTTCGGGAAGCAATCCGGGATCGGCGTGTGAATGACGCCATCCCTAACGAAGAAGATGTTGGCGCCTGTGGCTTCAGCGACCAGGTCGCGATCATCGAGCATCATCGAGCATCATCGCATCCGCGTAGCCCTTGGCTTCGGCGGTATTCGAGAATGTCGAGCCGGACTTCCGTTGATGCGGTTGGCCTGTGCCAAAACTGAAGCCATCCCCAAACTCCTCCGGCGCCCGCGCGCCATGCCTGTTGATTGTTGTCCCCATTACGTTTTATCCACAGACGCAAGGGGAAATCGCGTATTGCGTCGGAGTTCGGGCGGGCCTTGGTTTCCAGGCATATCTTCGCGAAGCTTTCCCGCAATGCGCGGAAAGAGAAAGGAAATGCCGAGTGCCACGACAGACCGGAGCGAAAGCAGGCAAGCCAGAGCCGCTGGCCACGCCGATGGAAGATACCGACATCATCGATTTCGAGATCATCGAGCTGTTCTTCTTCGCCTATCGCGACTTCGTTTCCGATCCTGACGCCATCCTCGAAAAGAGCGGCTTCGGCCGGGCGCATCACCGCGTCGTGCATTTCGTCAACCGCAATCCTGGCATGACGGTGGCCGATCTTCTCGATACGCTGAAGATCACCAAGCAAAGCCTTGCAAGGGTGCTGAAACAGCTGATCGATTCAGGCTATATTCGCCAGGTGGCCGGCCCCCAGGACCGGCGGCAGCGCAAGCTCTATCCAACGAAATCGGGGCGCGAGCTGGCGCTTGCGCTTGCAGAGCCGCAATCGCGCCGCATTGAACGGGCATTCGATGGTGCTTCTGCGGAGGCGCGAGAGGGCGTAAAGGCTTTCCTCAGGGGCATGCGGGACAGACAGAGGGCGGATTGAATGGCGGTCAAGACAGGTATTTCCGACGATGCGGCGCATCTGCTGGTGGTCGATGACGACTCTCGCATCCGGGCGCTGCTCAATCGTTATCTCGCCGAGAACGGCTTCCGCGTCACCGTCGCCGCCGACGGCGCCGAGGCGCAGCGCAAGCTCACCGGTCTCGATTTCGACCTGATCATCATGGACGTGATGATGCCCGGAGAATCCGGCATCGAAGTCACCCGCGGGCTTCGCGCCATCAAGAACGTGCCGATCATCATGCTGACGGCGCTGGCGGAATCGGGCAACCGCATCGAAGGCCTCGAGGCGGGCGCCGACGATTATCTCTCCAAGCCCTTCGATCCGCGCGAACTGGTGCTGCGCATCAACAACATCCTGCGACGCAATGCCGGCGGCGAGGGGCCGAAGATCGAGCAGGTCATGTTCGGCCCCTACACCTTCTCGCTCACCCGCAAGGAACTGAAGCGGGCGAGCGAGGTGATCCGCCTTACCGACCGCGAGCAGGAGATCATGCTGCTCTTTGCGCGGCGCGCCGGCGACACGATCCCCCGCCACGAACTGATCGGCAACGACACCGAAGTCGGCGAGCGGACGATCGACGTGCAGATCAACCGGCTGAGACGCAAGATCGAGGACGATCCGGCCAACCCCGTCTGGCTGCAGACCGTGCGCGGCATCGGATACAGGCTGAGCATCGACTAGAGCAATTCCGGCAAAGTGGCGGCTTTGCCCGGTATTGCGTGGAACAAAGACGTAGAATCAGGACCGGCGCTGATGGTGACAATGGACAGCTTGCGGCGGGAAGACCGCACTCCTGCGCAGGGCTGGCGCTGGATCGTCCGTTGGCTGCGCCGCCGGCTGCCCACCGGGCTCTATGCACGTTCACTGCTGATCATCATCATTCCGATGGTGCTCCTGCAATCGGTCGTCGCAGCCGTCTTCATGGAGCGCCACTGGCAGATGGTGACGGAGCGGCTGTCGCTTGCCGTCACCCGCGATATCGCCGCGATCATCGAGATCGTCGAGACCTATCCGCAGAATTCGGACTACAACGAGATCACCCGCATCGCGCGCGATCAGCTCAACTTGCAGATCTCGATCGAGCCGGATGGCGATCTGCCGCCGCCGCGCGTCAAACCGTTCTTCTCGATCCTCGACGGCATCCTCAGCGACGAGATCACCAACGAGATCCATCGGCCTTTCTGGATCGACACGGTCGGCAATTCGAACCTTGTCGAAATCCGTATCAAGCTCGAGAACAAGATCCTCAGGGTGCTGGCCAAGCGCAGCCAGACCTACGCTTCGAACACCCATATCTTCATCGTCTGGATGGTCGGCACCTCGCTGGTGCTGATCGGCATCTCCATCCTCTTCCTGCGCGGACAGATCCGGCCGATCCTGACGCTGGCGCGTGCGGCCGAAAGCTTCGGCAAGGGGCAGAAGGCCGACAATTTCTATCCGCGCGGCGCCGACGAGATCAGGCGCGCCGGCCTTGCCTTCATCCAGATGCGCGAGCGAATTGAGCGGCAGATCGAGCAGCGCACGGCCATGCTTTCCGGCGTCAGCCACGATCTGCGCACCATCCTCACACGCTTCAAGCTGCAATTGGCGCTCGCCGGCGACAATCCCGACCTGCACGGGTTGAACGACGACGTCAACGATATGCAGACGATGCTGGAGGCCTACATGGCGTTTGCGCGCGGCGAGGTCGAAGAGGATGTCGGCGAGCTGAAACTCAGCGAGATCTTCCAGAAGCTGGAATCCGATTTCGCCCTGCACGGCAAGACGTTCAACTATTCGATCGAAGGCGACGACGACATATCGGTCCGGCCGAACGCCTTCATGCGTCTCGTCACCAACCTGGCCTCGAATGCGCGGCGTTACGCCGACAGGCTCGACATCGAGGCCAAGCACAATGCCAAATGGCTGACCGTCATCTTCGACGACGACGGGCCGGGCATTCCGGAAAAGAACCGCGAAGACGTGTTCAAGCCGTTCTTCCGGCTGGATTCGGCGCGCAATCTCGATGCGTCTGGCACCGGGCTCGGCCTTGCGATCGCCCGCGACATCGCCCGCAGCCATGGCGGCAACGTCATGCTCGGCGACAGCCCGCTCGGCGGATTGAGGGCAACGATCCGAATTCCGGCCTAAACAGCTGCGACCGTCAGCTTGACGGCTTTACGCGCATCGAAATTCTCCAGGCGTTCGACGATCCAGCGCCAGAGGGCTGCGACCTGCATGAGGAGGTCGCGGCCGAGCGGCGTCAATTCATATTCGACGCGCGGCGGCACCTGCGGGTAGAGCGTGCGGATGACGAGGCCGTCGTTTTCGAGGGTGCGCAACGTCTGCGTCAGCACTTTCTGGCTGATGCCCTCGACGCGTTCCAGCAGGCGCGAGAAGCGCAAAGGGGCGCCGGCGTCAGAGAGCACGTGCAGGATGCGCAGCGGCCACTTCGCCGCCGCCCGCTCGATCAGGGCGCGCGCCCGAGCATCCTGTTCTTCCGTCATGTTGGAGCAGAATTCGAACATTTCGCTGGCCACGTCAGTTACCTCAAGGTGTGTATGGAAGGTCCGGGTACCTTCTTTCGATTGGAAACAATAGAACATACATGAGCCGGGAACCAAAGAAGGAGAGGTTTCCGATGTCCAAGGTCTGGTTGATTACGGGGAGTTCGCGCGGTCTCGGCCGGGCGCTGGCGGAGGCCGTCCTCGCCTCCGGCGACAATCTGGTGGCGACGGCGCGCGATCCTGCCCAGCTTGCCGATCTTTTCGAGCGATATGGCGGCCAGGTGCTGGCGCTGGCGCTCGACGTGACGGACGAGGCGGCGGCGGACGCGGCGGTCGAGGCTGGTGTGAAGAGGTTCGGGCGTATCGATGTGCTCGTCAACAATGCCGGCTACGGCAATGTCGGCTCGATCGAGGATACCAGCCTTGCCGATTTCCGTGCCCAGATCGAAACCAACCTGTTCGGCACTGTTATCATGACCAAGGCGGTCATCGCGCTGATGCGCGGGCAGGGGGCGGGGCACATCATCCAGTTCTCCTCTGTCGGCGGGCGCATCGGGCCTGCCGGACGTGGCGCCTATTCGGCGGCGAAATTCGGCGTCGAAGGTTTTTCCGAGGTGCTGTCGAAAGAGGTAGCACCTTTCGGAATCAAGGTGACGGTGATCGAACCCGGCGGCTTCAGGACGGATTTCGCCGGCGCCTCGACGGTGCTTGCGGAGGGGCGGGCTGAGTATGCGGAGACGGTCGGGGCGACGGTGCGCTTCCAGCGTGAATATGACGGCCGCCAGCCCGGCGATCCCGCCAAAGCGGCTGCGGTCGTCATCCATATTGCCGGTCTCGACGAGCCGCCGTTCCGGCTGCTGCTCGGCAGCGATGCGGTGCGCAATGTCGAGAAAGCCGATGCGGCGCGTATCCAGGCCGATCGGGAATGGCGCGCCGTCAGCGTCTCGACCGATTTCGAGCCGGATGGCGAAGCGGACCGGCTGCACAATTCCTCAAATCGAAGATCGATTTAGGCCGGTTGACGAGGCCAAAACAAAAAGCGCCGCTCGGAAGCGGCGCTTTGTATCAGGGATCGCTGAGCGATCAGCCGGCGGTGCAGAAATGGCTGCGGCCGTCACCGCCGATATAGGTGCCGCTGCGCGGGTCGAAGGAGCGGTAGCGGTAGGAGCAGTAACGCTCCCATTGCGGCGACCAGGGCTCGACCGCCGTGCGGACCGGCGCATAATACCGCGGCTGCTCGACGTATTGCGGCTGCTCGACATACTGCGGCTGCTCGACATAGACGCGGCGCGGCGCGCGGTAGACCGGGGCGGGCTCGTAATATCCGGGCTGATAGGGCGGGTCGATGTAGCGAGGCTCATCGTAGACAGGACCGTTGTTGGCATTGGCGATCGCCGAGCCGACGATCAAGCCCGTGGCGAGGCCGACTGCGCCGCCGACAAGGGCGTCGTTGCGGTCATGATGGCGCCAATGATGGTCGCCGGCCGATGCCTCGCCGATGGCGGAGAGGGTGAGCGCGGCAGCCGTTGCCGTCAGAAGAAGAGTTTTGGCGAGCCTGTTCATAAGCGTAAAGTCCTAATCCCCGGGAACCGAACGCCGGTTCCTTCTCGATGGTGTTAGTACTAAAGATTTATAGCTGAACGAAGGCTGAACGACAAAACCCGGCATTGCTGCCGGGCTTCAACTCGAAATTCGACAGCCTTGTTAAGGGCTCAGCCTGCAATCTGCAGATTGACGGCCTTGGGGCCCTTGCCGCGGCGATCCGGCTCCGTGTCGAAGCTTACCTTCTGATTTTCCGTCAGACCGGCCAGCCCGGAGGCCTGAACGGCAGAAATGTGAACGAAGATATCGGCGCCGCCCCGGTCCGGCTTAATGAAGCCGAAGCCTTTGTCGGTATTGAAGAACTTTACAGTGCCAGTCTCTGCCATGCCTCAGGTCCTTTTCTCTCTGCCCGCCATCCACACGGGCAGCATCATAGCATTGCCTCCTTGCGGGAGGTGTTGGCAGGCAATTCTTGAAATGTGAGAAAAAGGTCCCCTCTACCTCGGCCTGTTCCAGGCAGAACTTTCGCCTGCCTTTTCGGAACTGGCTGACCGGGATATTAGCGTTCCCGGCGCGCAAATACTTAAGGACTTCCCATGCTCGCAAAATGCCCGAACGAGCCGAGAGTGCTGCGTTTAAAGGCTTTTGGCAAGCAAAAGTTTTTTAACGGATCCTTTCGGGCGCACCTCCGCCGATGCCGAATTTTCGCAAAAACGCAAAATTTCCTCCTCGAATAGGGAATGATTAACGTTTTATATCGTCTGCAATGTAAGTTCCGAGCAGATTTTGCCAAAAATGCAACGTAAACGCGCTTTTGAGGTCCGCTAAAATTTTTTTCGAATCCGGCACTCACCCATATTTGGACGCGTGTTCAGCCGGCCGGTAGGCGCCGGCGGGTGAATCCCGGCACGAGCTCGACTACAAGCATAGCGATAAACATTAGCGCACAACCTGTATAGCCGGTGGTCGGCATCGTCTCGCCGAGCAGGAGGGCTGCAAGCGATGCGCCGAAGAGCGCTTCGGACGAGAGGAAGATCGCCGCCTGCGAAGGCGTGGTGTAACGCTGGGCGATCACCTGCAGCACGAAGGCCAGGCCGGAGGAGAAGATGCCGACATAGAGTATCTCAGGTGCCGCGTCCGATATGGCCGAAAGGCTGATCGGTTCGACAGCTGCGGCAATGGCCAGCGCGCAGGCTGCGGTGACGGCGAATTGCACGGCGGAGAGGGCAAGCGGCCTTCCGGTCTCGGAGACCGTGGTGCCGGCAAGGGTAATCTGGATCGCCCAGAAGACGGCGCAGACGACGGTCAGGAGATCGCCTACCGTCAACGCCGAGAGATGGCCGCCGGACAGAAGGTAGATGCCGCCGACAGCCATCAGCGCACCCGGCCAGATGATCCAATGTGGGGCACGGCGCAGGAAGAATACGGCAATGAGCGGCACGAACACGACATAGAGGCCGGTGATGAAGCTGGAATTCGTCACCGATGTCGTCTGCAGGCCCATCTGCTGCGTGGCTGCGCCGCTGAAAAGGGCAAGGCCGGTCAGGATATAGAGTTTTGCATGGCGCGCGCTTGTCTTCACCTTTGCTTTGCGAGCTTCGAAGACAACGAAAGGCAGCACGGCCAATGTGGCGACGGCAAAGCGCAAGGCGATGAACCAGAAGGGACCGATCGCCTTCATTGCCGTCGATTGCGCGACGAAGCCGCCGCCCCAGATGGCGGCTGCAAGCAACAGGAGGAGGTTCGCCTGAACGCGCGTCATGTCGTCCTCGATCGGGAAGGGAGATATGCCCGCGCGGTTAGCAGTTGCGTTTCCTCGAGGCAAGGGCGAAGACTTGACGCCTGACGACGGGGGCGGGGCATGCGACGCGAAGAAGAACGGGCCAACGATAGGACGGCAGGCTATTCCGGTGTGCCGCTCACCAGGAAGCTCGGCCTTGCGCGCGGGCAAGTGGCCGCTCTTCTCGGCATTCCCAAAACGATCGAAGACATCAATGGCTTCGATGGTTTTGCTTCGGTCGTCCACGCGCTTCCCGAAACGCCGCAGCGGGTCTTCGATTATGTGCATCTATTCACAACTGAGCGCGCGGCACTGGAAGCGGCAGCACCTGCGCTCTTCCGTGCCTTGAGGCCGGGCGGCATGGTCTGGATCTCTTGGCCGAAGAAGAGTTCACGCATGCCGACCAACATCACAGAGGACGTGCTCCGGGAAATCCTGCTGCCGACCGGTCTGGTCGACGTCAAAGTCTGCGCCGTCGACGAGGTCTGGTCCGGACTGAAATTCGTCATCCGCAAGGAATTGCGCGGCGCGTTGTGACCGCTCAACCGTTGTTGGCTTCAGCTCTGGAAATCCTGAGCAGCGCGCCGTTATCCTCGTCGGTCACCATCAGCAGCGCGCCGTCGGGCGCGACGATGACGTCGCGGATGCGGCCATACTCGCCCTCGAACAGGCGCTCCTCGGCGACGAAGGCACCGTTTTCGTCGCGCTGCATGCGCGAGAGCAGCTGAAATTTCAGCGCTGCGACGAGGAAATTGCCGTCCCATTCCGGGAACATGGCGCCGCGATAGACAACGAGTGCGCTGGGCGCGATCGAAGGGTCCCAATAATGCAACGGCTGCTCAAGCCCTTCCTTGGCGGTGCCTTCGCCAATCTCGGCGCCTGAATAGTCGCGGCCGTAGGTGATGATCGGCCAGCCGTAATTCTTCCCGGCTTCGGGCTGGTTGATCTCGTCGCCGCCACGCGCGCCGTGTTCGACGGTATAGAGCTTGCCATCCTTGGCATCGAAGGTGATGCCCTGCGGGTTGCGATGGCCTTTCGACCAGATTTCCGGCAGCGCCTTGCCGCCGTCCCTGAACGGATTGTCGGCCGGGATGCTGCCGTCGGCGTTGATGTGGATGATCGAGCCAGCATCGTCCTTCCAGTCCTGCGAGCGGTCGCGGTCGCCGCGATCGCCGACGCTGATGAACAGCGAGCCGTTGGGAGCGATCGCGATGCGCGAGCCGTACTGGATATTGCCCGAGGTGAAGCGCCGCATGATGAAGACGGGCGTGACGGCCTCGAGCCGCTTTTCGTCGGCGGAAAGCTTGGCGCTGAAGGCTTCGGTGCCGGAGCCCTGGCCGCTGGCGATGGCGGCGGTGAAATAGAGCTTACGAGATGTCGCAAAGTCCGGGGCGAGCGCCACGTCCATCAGGCCGCCCTGGCCGCGGGCGCTCACCTTGGGCACGCCGCCGATCGGATCGGAGACCTTGCCGTCGCGGACGATGCGCATGCGGCCGGGCCGCTCGGTGACGAGATAGGCGCCATCGGGCAACACCTCGACCGCCCAGGGATGTTCGAGGCCGTCGGCGAGTTTTTCGACGCGGACGGTTGGACCCTGCGTGTTGACGGTATCGGCCGCATCAGCGGATGTGGCGGCGAACACGATCAGCGCCGCGGCGAAATGGAAGGCAGATGTTCTCTTCATTGGCTTCCCCGTCGTTTCTCCATGCGGAACGTGGAGCGGGCAAGGGAAGGCTTCAACCCTCATTCGGCCTGCAATAACGGCTTTGTGTTTACCGGTTGAACGGAGCCTGTCGCCTGACTATCGACCAGTTCCGCTTCGACGATGTAGCGCAAGGGGCCGCGTTCGGTGGCGTTGAAGGGCCAGCAGGTGGTCAGCACCAGGTGGCGGCCGTCGGAGGCGGGATCGATGCCGCTGGCATCCCATGGGGCGATGCGGCCTTCGCCTGCCTTGAAGGTCAACACCTTGCCGTCGCGGCGCGTGACTTCGATCGCATCGCCCGGCCTTACATATTGCAGCCAGCGGAAATGCGTGTCGCGATGGGCGGCGATGACGGAGGTGCCTTCTTCGCCCGGCTGCGGCGTATTGGCGAGCCAGGCCGGACCGAAGGCAAGAGCTTCGCCGGAGGCGCCGGCGAGCACGATCGCCTCCTTGCCGAGGCGCGGCGCGCGCACCTTGGCTTCCGTGGTGAAATCCGCCCAGGGCCAGGGCTTTGTCTCTTCGCCACGCAGTTCGGCGGCGAAAGCGCGTTTCAGCAGGACCTGCGAGAGCTCCGCCTTCGCCTTCAGCAGGAAGCCGTCGCCGATCAGCGCCAGGCCGTAAAGGGCAAGGCCGGCGATGGCAAAGGCGATCGCCTGTTCGATCGGCGAAAGACGCCAGAGGAAGAAACCTTTCTTCGCCCGCTTCTTCGGCCTGTCGTAAGCCGTGGCGGCAGCCATGGCGAGTTCCAGATAGGTCGGAAGCGGCTCGAATTCGGCCGCTTCCTCATTCTGGCTTTCCGAGAGCCTAGAGACCATTGCGCTTGGCTCCGGCCGTGATCAGCCCCTTGAGGCGGCGGCGCCAGACGGCGAGCCCGCTTGCCGCCGTCAGCGCCAGCAGCAGCATGGTCAGCCCGCGCAGGATCTGCTCGTCGGCGCGCGTCGCCGTCTGCGGCAGGTTTACGGTCGAGCTCTTCTGAGCAACCAGTGTTGCGGCCTTTGCCGTCGGCGCTGCGGCCATCAGGTTTGCGATCTCCGGCGATGCGGCGAGTGCCGGTGTTCCCGCCGGCGTCGCCGAGCTATGGTCTTCTCCGCCGCCAAGAGGGGCAGCGTTTTCGCCGAAAACCTTATCGAAGTCCCAGCCCTCGGGCAGGTTGAGCGGCAGCTTCGCCGAACCAAGCGGCTGATCGGCCGGTCGCGAGGGGGTGACGTCGACAGCGACCAGGCTGGTGACGCGGGAGACGAGATGGTGGGCGAGCGCCACGGTCTCGATATCCTTGTCGAGCGCGGCCGGATCCTGGCGCTCATAGGCGCGGGCTTCGAAATCGTCGATCTTGCGCCGCGCCCAGAGCTTGGAGATGCCGTTGCCGTCGGCGGCATTGGCGATATCCATCTCGACGCGCCAGGGCTGATTGCCTGCCCTGCCGACGATCTGCAGCTTGCCGGCCGGCTTCTCCTGCGGCAGTTCCGCCGTCAGCACGACGGGCTCGCCGCTATAAAGGTCGGGCATCGGGTTCGGCGTGATATCTTCGGCTTCGATGCCTTCGAAGGTCGCGGCGATATCGGTCATGGCGGGGTTCTGCAGCTTGGTGAAGAGCTCGCCCATGCGGCTTGCCACCTGATCGGTCGAGCCGATCTCGGTGAAGGTGCCACGGCCGATCTCGGCAGCCTTGGTCATGAAATAGGTGTTCGGCGCCGAGCCGATGCCGACGGTAAAGACGCGGGCATCGCCGCGGTTTGCCGTGATTTCCTGGAAAAGCTGCTGTTCGTTGCCGATCGCGCCATCCGTCAGGAACACGATCTGGCGCAGCGCTCCGCTTGCGACCGGTCCCTGATTGCGCAACGCATCCTCAAGGGCGGGCAGCATTTCCGTGCCGCCGTCGGCGGTCAGGCCTCTGACATAGGCGATGGCTTTTTCCCGGTTGTCCGGTGTCGCGGCGACGAGGCCCTTGAAATAATCGGTCATCGTGTCGTCGAAACGGATGACGTTGAAGCGGTCGTCGGAGCCGAGCCTGGAAATGGCAAGCGCCAGGCTCTGCCTTGCCTGCTCGATCGACTGACCGGACATGGAGCCGGAATTGTCGATGACGAAGACCACCTCGCGTTTTGCCGGCGGCATGGCCGTATCCGGCGTCGATGGCGGCGTGACGAAGGCAAGCAGATAGGTCTTGCCATCAATCACTTCGCGGAAGAGGCCGGCGCTCGGCATCTTGCCCGGAGCGGCCTTCCAGGTGAGTTCGAAGTCCTTGTCTGCGGGAACGGCCTCGCCCTTCAGGCTGATCGTCCTCGCCTGGTCGCCGTCCTGCCGGATATCGACTTCGTGGAAGGACGATTTGACGTCGCCGAGCGGGAAGCCGGCTTTCAGATCGACGGTCAGGGAGAGCGGGTTGATCCTGGCGTTCTCGCGCGGATCGAGCACCGGGGCTTCGATCTTGTCGCGGTTTTCCACGGGGTCGCGCGGCGTGGCGAAACCGGCGCCGTTGTTGAACTCGACGGTCTGGACGATCGGCGCCGGATTGTAGCGCGGGGCGACGACCATCGGGAAGCGCAGTGAGAATTCGCCGCCCGACTGGCGGACAGTCTGCTGATATTCGATCTGCACGACGATGTCTTCGCCGGGGCCGATATTGGCGACCTGGTTGGTGAAGACGTTCGGCCGCTGCTGTTCGAGAAGCGCCGTCTTCTTGCCCTCGGCCTTGGCCCGTTCGTAGATCTCGCGAGCCTCCTGGCGCGGCTTGATCTGGCCTTCGATGAAGCGTTCGCCGATCTGCATCTTCAGCGCGTCGACGGCGGAATTGTCCGGCAGCGGGAAGACATAGGTGCCTTCGACCCAGCCTTGGCTCGGGTTCCGGAAGCGCTGCGTCACCTTCACCCTGGCGATCGGGCCGGAAACGTCGATTGCGACGTCGGTTTTCAGCCGTGGCGCCTCGACATAGAAGCCCGGCTCCTTCGACGGAAAGAGCAGCGAGCCGCTGTTGACGTCGTTCGGCCTGATGAGGGCCGCGAGCTGGCTGGATGGCTGCTGTGTCTCGGCCCAGGCGACGGAGGCAAGCCCCAGCATCGCGGCGATGCAGGCGACAAGAGCAGTGATGGTGACAAGACATGAAATGGAAATCCGGCGCATGCGCATGCGCCCGATGGCAAACTCATCTTCCAGAAACATTGGCCTACCCTCAATAACCAATTTTGGATGCCGAATGATGCGGCTTCGATCTCGGCGCGCTCGCGACGGAATTGCGGCAGCGCGCGGCATTTGTTGCGGCTTATTCGTGGCGATGGCCGAATCCGGCGATGCCTCTGATTTTAGGGGTAAAATTCCGACGGCTTCGGAAAGGGATTCAAGATCCGCACCTGGTGGTCGTGCCCTGTGGCGCGAGTCTGCCGTAAGGGGCGTGGCGTACCGGCGGGCCGTGCTGCGAACGGATCAATAAGAATCATGTCGCCATGACGCCTTTACGCTTGAAATGCCGTCATACATTGGACATAGAGCTAACCGCAGAACTCCGGTCCCGGCTTTCTGCCCGTTTCAACCATTAGGACCGATATCATGGCCTTCCTTGCCGATGCTCTTTCCCGTGTGAAGCCTTCAGCCACCATCGCCGTTTCCCAGAAAGCGCGCGAGCTGAAAGCAAAAGGACGCGACGTCATCGGCCTCGGCGCGGGTGAGCCGGATTTCGATACGCCCGACAATATCAAGAAGGCCGCCATCGACGCGATCAACCGCGGCGAAACGAAGTACACGCCGGTTTCCGGCATCCCTGAGCTGCGCAAGGCGATCGCCGCCAAGTTCAAGCGCGAGAACGGCCTCGACTATTCCTGGGAACAGACGATCGTCGGCACCGGCGGCAAGCAGATCCTGTTCAACGCCTTCATGGCGACGCTGAACCCCGGCGACGAAGTTGTCATCCCTGCGCCCTACTGGGTTTCCTACCCCGAGATGGTGGCGCTGTGCGGCGGCACGCCGGTTTTCGTTTCGGCCACCCAGGAGCATAACTTCAAGCTCCAGCCGGCCGATCTCGAAAAGGCGATCACGCCGAAGACCAAGTGGTTCGTCTTCAACTCGCCGTCCAACCCGACGGGTGCTGCCTATACGCACGCCGAGCTGAAGGCGCTGACCGACGTGCTGATGAAGCATCCGCATGTCTGGGTGCTGACGGATGATATGTACGAGCACCTGACCTACGGCGACTTCAAGTTCGCCACGCCCGTCGAAGTCGAGCCGCAGCTCTACGACCGCACGCTGACGATGAACGGCGTCTCCAAGGCCTATGCGATGACCGGCTGGCGTATCGGCTATGCGGCAGGCCCGCTCCAGCTCATCAAGGCGATGGACATGATCCAGGGACAGCAGACCTCGGGCGCGACGTCGATCGCCCAGTGGGCGGCTGTCGAAGCGCTGAACGGCACGCAGGACTTCATTCCTGAAAACAAGAAGATCTTCGAAGGTCGCCGCGATCTCGTCGTTTCCATGCTGAACCAGGCCAAGGGCATCGTCTGCCCGGTGCCGGAAGGCGCCTTCTACGTCTATCCGTCCTGCAAGGGCCTGATCGGCAAGACCGCGCCGTCGGGCAAGGTTATCGAGACGGACGAGGACTTCGTTTCCGAATTGCTGGAATCGGAAGGCGTCGCCGTCGTTCACGGCTCGGCCTTCGGCCTCGGCCCGAACTTCCGCATCTCCTATGCGACGTCGGAAGAGCTTCTCGAGGAAGCCTGCCGCCG
Organism: Rhizobium fabae; assembly: GCF_003985135.1. Taxonomy (NCBI): domain Bacteria; kingdom Pseudomonadati; phylum Pseudomonadota; class Alphaproteobacteria; order Hyphomicrobiales; family Rhizobiaceae; genus Rhizobium; species Rhizobium fabae. Next base: position 398,002 of record NZ_ML133645.1, on the reverse strand, counting down.
CATCCAGCGCTTCTGCGGCGCCTGCAAGTAAGCGTGGGGTAACATCAATCGAAGGCCCGCCGGCGACGGCGGGCCTTTTTGTTTGCGCGGCGTTGACGATGTGGCTGCATGTGGCTACATTTGAGGCCATGAAGACCGTTTCGATGCGCGATGCGAAGAACCGCCTGACCGAGCTTGCCCGCGAGGTCGAGGCAGGCGAGACCGTCGTCGTCACGCGGAACGGCCGGCCGGTGTTCGATCTCGTGCCGCATCAGAAGCGTGGCGGTTTGAATCTGGAGGCCGGCGAAGCCTATCTTCGTTCCAAGGGTATAACGAGAACGGAGATGTATATCGCCGACGACTTCGACGATCCTTTGCCGGAAGATTTCCTTCTCAAGCCATTGCCGTGACCATGCGCGTACTGCTCGACACGCATATGGTCATCGCAATCGTTCAGCGAAAGCTGAAGGACCGTTTTCCTGACGTCCAGCGAGTGCTTTTGGACGCGGCGACCGAAGGCTTCGTTAGCGTCGCCAGCCTTTGGGAAATCGCGATCAAGACACGACTCGGCAAATTGCAGCCGGGACTGGCCCTGGAGATCATTCCACCCTACCTGCAGGGGACCGGGCTGACGATCCTTTCCATCGATATCCCGCACGTCATCACCGCCGCCGACCCGGAGCCCGAGACGCGCGATCCTTTCGATCGCCTGCTGTTGGCCCAGTGCAAGATCGAGGGATTGCAGCTTGCGACGGTCGACCGGCTGCTCGTCGATCATCCGCTTGCATTGCGGCTATAAGTTCACATCCCGATTCAACAGGCTGAGCATTCGATTCCGCTTTGCCTCGCAAGTCATTGAAATCCGATTCAAAACGTGACGAGGAGCAGCGGTTCGGCGGGTGATCTGCGGTTGCGGGCGGACGTCAAACCAACTAGATATCCGGCATCAAGTTTAAGTCGCCGCTTCGGGAGGCCGGGTTTTGCAGCAGAGTGCCGTTATCGTATGTTCGGATGTCAACATGTTGCCGGCCGCCTGCTGCACCCTGCTTTCCGTCAAGCGCAACCTCGCAGTCTCTCCCGTGGAGTTCCTGCTTCTCGGCATCGACCTTGAGCCGAAGGAGATCGCCGAGGTCGAAAACTTTGCACGGGTGCACGACATGGCGATCAAGGTGCTGCCTTACAATACGCCGGATGCGGCGCGGCAGACGCGGGGGCGCTGGTCCATGGCGACGCTGGCGCGACTTTATATGGATCTGCATGTGCCCGCTCATGTCGAGCGTCTGCTTTATCTCGACGCCGACGTGCTCGCTGTGGCGCCGCTTGACGAACTCTTCACAAGGGATCTGCAAGGAAAGGCGCTCGCCGCAGTCGACGATTACATCATGGCCTTTCCCGAAAAATCCGGCGCACGGCAGCGCAAGATCGGCATGCGCGAGGGCGGCCGTTACTTCAATGCCGGCGTGCTGCTGTTCGATTGGTCGGCCTGCCGGGCGAGGGAGCTTTTCGCCAGGACGCGGGAGACATTCGAAGAGCGGTCGCATCTTTTCCAGTATAACGACCAGGATGTGCTGAACGTCACTTTCGACGGCGACTGGCTGGTGCTCGATCTGCGCTTCAACACGCAGACGGGGCTCCTGCCTTTCGTCGGCCGCCCGGCAATCCTCCATTTCACCGGAAGACGGAAACCATGGCAGGCGACCGTTCCCTGGGTGCACCGCCGAATGGCCAGGCGTTACGTCGAGGATCTCCGCGATACGCCATGGGCCTCCTTCTGCAAGCAGCCGTCGATGACACGCCGCATCGGTGGTTTCTTCACGTATCTGGGAAAGCGGATCAGCGGGCGGACGCGGTTTGCCCAGACACGCGCCTATTTCGGCAACAGCTAGCGCAGCGGGCAGAGCGCATCATCCTTGGAAAGTGCATGTGAGCCGATATGGAAGCAATCCCCAGCAACACGCAGACCTTCAACTTCCTGACGCCGGATGCGTGGAAGGCGCTGCTGTCGCGCTATTCCCATATCGTGCTGGTGGCAAATAGCGAGGCGGTCGATTTCGAGCGGCTACGCAGCGAATTGCCGGAAACCGCGCTCTACGTCTTCTTCAACAAGGTCTACAAGGTGCTCGACGAACCGTTCGTCGGCAATGCCGTGCTGGTCGCCCGCAGCGGTGTGATGGGCGCCAATATCGTGCACAGGCGCGAAGTGACGGATGTCCTGCGTTTCTTTGGCGGCGACGATTTCCTGGGAATCGTCAACGTTCGCGTCGCCGCGGAGGAAAATTTCAGCGAGGAGAGCCACTTCGAAGGCGCCAAAACGCGTCACCTTGATCTGACGCAAATACTCGGCGATCTCTATCCGGTAGGCAGGATCGCGACGAGCGGCTTTGCGCTGGCATTGTGGCTCGCCGACCTGCAACTGCCGGGCAAGATCGTGCTTGCCGGTTTTTCGGCAAAGAGGAGCGAGAAGTGGAAGGTCTTCGACGTGCACGACTGGACGTTCGAGCAGATCTTCCTGCGTCTCTTTGCCAGGATGGGCACGATCTCGATGATGGGCGGCGTCGATGCCAGCCCTTATTCGGCGCTTGCCAAACGGTTTCCACACGTGCCGCCGGTCGAGATTGCGATGACGGCGGCCGAAGTCTTATCGGAGCGGCTCGACAATGCGAACGGCCAGATCGACAGGCTCATGTCCGTCACCAAATCCATCCGCGCCATCGAGAATTTCTTTCGGCGCTTCAAGCCGAAAACCCGAAAGCAGCGGTTCCTCGAAAAGTCCAAGGAATGACTGTCGCAGGCCCTCGCCGACAGGCGCGGGCTGCCAAGAATGCTGTTTCGAAGATCGGTTCAACTCTTTATAACGCTCACGACCGTGGGCCATCGAGGTAGAAAATGGAACAACAGACCGTCCGGATTTTCGTGGGATTCGATTCCAAGGAAGTCGTCGCCTATCACGTCCTCGCCCAGAGCATCATCGAGAAGTCGTCCATCCCGGTCGAGTTCTCGCCGATCGTGCTTTCCAATCTCGGCGGGCTCTTCACCCGCGAGCGCAATGCGCTGCAATCGACGGAGTTCTCCTTCTCGCGCTTCCTGACGCCCTATCTCAGCGGCTATCAGGGCTGGAGCATCTTCATGGATTGCGACATGCTGATGCGCACTGACATCGCCGAGCTTTGGGCTCTGCGCGACGATCGCTACGCCGCCATGTGCGTCAAGCACGACTACCAGCCGAAGATCGAGACGAAGTTCCTCGGCCAGACGCAGACCAAATATGAAAAGAAGAACTGGTCGAGCTTCATCCTGTTTAACAATGACAAATGCCGGGCGTTGACGCCTGACTTCGTCAATACGGCGACCGGTCTGCAACTGCATCAGTTCAAGTGGCTTGAAAATGACGACCTGATCGGCGAATTGCCGGTGACCTGGAACTATCTCGTTAACGAATACGACTATCGCGAAGACGCCAGGAACGTCCATTTCACCGATGGCGGACCGTATTTCGACGAATACAAGAACGACGACTATGCCGAAGAGTGGTTCGCCGCCCGCGAACGCATGCTCTTCGTCCAGCAGCGCGCCTAAGCAGCCTGCTCTTCCACTCCCTTCCCCGTTGGGAAGGGAAGCCCTCAAAGCCCCAGCGCCATCAGCATGACGAAGGTGGTGAAGAGGATGAAATGCGTCATGCCATCATGATGGCAAGGGCGGCGGCAATCAGCGCGCCGCCGCGCCGCATCTCCATTACCGCGTGTTCAAAGAGATAGGCGATCGTCGCAACGACACGTGCGGCGAGCAGAAGCTTTTCCTCTTTAAAGCGCGACGCGATCCTCAACCCCCAGCTCCGATCCCGATTTATGTCCTTTATCTAAGTCACTGATTTTGCGTGTGGAGCAAGTCACGGTCCGGTCCTATTTGCAGTCTTCGGCGTTTAATGGAATACTGCACGCCATCGGGGCCGGAAAGCAGATCGCGGCGTCCTCGAATTCTTGTAAAGCGGCCGCGATGATCCGGACCCTGTCCGGAAGCGTGCGAATGCGCAACAAGAAGATGAGGAGTCGGATGCATGATCAAGGTGGTCTACGAAGTCGTGCCGCATGACGGCGGCTGGGCCTACAGGCTGGGAGGCGTCTATTCCGAGGCATTCCCGACCCATGCCGAGGCGCTCGAAGCTGCGCGCATCGTTGCGGACGAACAGCAGGTCGGCGGCGATTCCGCCGAGATCAGTTGGCAGGACGAGAACGGCAAATGGCATGAGGAATATGCCGAAGGTGGCGACCGGCCGGAAACCGAAGTGGTGGACGGCCTGTGGCAGAATCGCGGGGCCGGGGCCTCACAAAGCGTCTGACGCCAAAGCGCGGCGCGATCTTTCAGCTTCGCCTGCCACGCTTCTGGTCGTCGGTTTTCCGCATGTCCCCGTGGCAAAACCGCTGCACGCTTTGCTCGATATGCTTTAGCCATTGCCCGCCAATGCTCGCGCGACGATCGCGTCGACGAATTCGCGCTTCTCCGCGGTGTAGCGATCGCCGTCCATCCGGAATTCAACTGCCAGCCTGCGCTTGAGCGCGGCATAATCGGCCGCCGCCTGCGGATGCGCGATGAGATAATCCCGGAAAGCCAGCCTGTTTCGATGCGTGCCGTTGCCGGCCGGGCAAAGGTAGACCCGTTCCGCCGGCTCGGCGCCTCTCGATAAAAACGCCCAGACCTCGTCGTCATAACGGTTGCCGCGCGGCTCGTAGTCTTGCGAGAGAAGCACATGTGTCGCCTCCTCGATGTGCCCGAGGCCGGGAAGAACGATGTCGATATCGATGAGCGGCTTGGCCGCCATTCCCGGTATGGAGGTGCTGCCGATGTGGTCGATGGAGCGCGCGTTCGGCAGCAAGGCTAGCAGCCTGGCGCGGATGTGCCGGAAGGCCTGCGGCCATTGCGGATCGTAGCTCACAAGTTCAACCGGCTTTTGCATCGTCATCTCCACCCCAGCGGGTGGGATTAGCGCATGATTCTTGCCGGATATCGATTCCGTTTTTTGCGTCAGGTGCCTGTGGAATAGCGATGGTAGTCCTGGAGACCCTTGACCAGCGCGTCGAAGGTGACGCGGCAGCGCGGGGAGGTTTTCAGGCTCTCATGCATCGCCACCCATGTGCCAAGGGGGATGTTGAACGCCTCGGGCAGGATATGAATGAGATCGGGGTTTTCCCGCGCAAGCCCGGTCTGGCAGATGCCGATGCCGACGCCGGCGCGGATGGCGGAAAGCTGGGCGAGATTGCTGTCGGAACGAAAGGCGAAATTGATGTCAGGCATGGAATAGCGGCTGATCATCAGGCGGATGTAGGCCGTTTGCCGGTCGAAGCCGATGAGGTGGTGCCTTGCAAGATCGGCAAGGGTCTCCGGCAAGCCATTGCGCTCGACATAGCGACGATGGGCGTGGAAGCCGAGCGGAAGATCGCCGATCCGACGCACGACGAGCGCATCCTGCCGGGGCTCAGCCATGCGCACGGCGATATCGGCTTCACGATTGAGAAGGTCCTCGATCGCATCGGACGCCGACAGTTCGATCTGGAGATCCGGATAGGTCTCCTGCAGCGGCCCGAGGATGCGCGGCAGGATCTCGACGCCGACGATCTCGCTGGCGCTGACCCTGACCGTGCCCGCCACGCTCTCGCGCTGGCCGGATGCCGTCCGCAAAAGTGCTGCTGTGGTTGCGGCGAGCGTTTCGGCATAGGGCTTCAGTGCCAGTGCGGTGTCGGTCGGCAGCAGGCCGTTCGGCGAGCGGGTGAAGAGTTCGACGCCAATTGCTTCTTCCAGCGCGTCGACATGGCGGCCTATGGTCGGCTGGGTCAATCCGAGTTCGCGGGCGGCGGCCGAAAGCGAACCTTGCTGCAGCACGGTCAGAAAACTGCGGTAGAAATCCCAACTCAACTCGCTCATATATTTTTGTATATCAGGCGCACTTATTTAGTCAATTTTGTTTATCTCGCACAGATGGCATCATGCCTTCATTCAATCGAAGGAGATGATCATGAGCAGTGACATGAATAAGACGGCACTCGTTCTCGGAGCCACCGGCGGTATCGGCGGGGCGGTTGCCCGCAAGCTTGTCGAGCGCGGTTGGCAAATCCGGGCGCTGAACCGCAATGCCGCCAAGGCATCGCGAAGCCAGCCGGCATTCGAATGGGTGCAGGGCGATGCCATGAATTCAGGTGACGTGCTGAAGGCGGCGGAGGGCGCCAGCCTGATCGTCCACGCCGTCAACCCGCCCGGCTATCGCGACTGGGAAAAGCTGGTGCTGCCGATGCTCGACAATACCATCGCGGCAGCCCGAAGCGTGGGTGCCCGCATCGTGCTGCCCGGCACAGTCTATAATTTCGGTCCCGATGTCCTCCCGATGCCGACGGAGGAAAGTGCCCAGTATCCGGTGACCAAGAAGGGGGCGATCCGCGTCGAGATGGAGAAGCGGTTGAAGGCAGCGTCGCAGTCCGGCGTCGGCGTCATCATTGTTCGCGCCGGCGATTTCTTCGGTCCAGGCACGACATCAAACAGTTGGTTCTCATCGGCCATGGTTACACCGGGCAAGCCGGTCGCCGCGATCAAGAACCCGGCACGACGCGGCATCGGTCATCAGTGGGCCTATCTGCCCGACGTGGCCGAAACCATGGTCCAGTTGATCGCGCGGGCCGATCGACTGCCGCCCTTCGCCGTCTATCATATGGAGGGCTTCTGGGATGCTGACGGCATGCAGATGGCCGAAGCGATCAAGCGCGTGGCCGGCGGCAAGGCCAAGATCGTCGGCTTCCCCTGGTGGATCGTGCCGCTTGCCGCGCCCTTTATGCCGATCATGCGGGAGATCAAGGAGATGCGCTATCTCTGGAAGGTGCCGCTCAGGATGCAAAACAGCAAGTTGACGGCCGAACTCGGCAAGGAGCCGCACACGCCGATCGACGAGGCGGTGAGGGCCTCGCTTGTGGCGCTCGGCTGCCTGCCGGAGCCGCATCAAGGCGCGGCATCGACTTTCATCGGGCATTCGCTGAAGGATGCGGGTTAGTTATCAAGCTCGGCAAGCGCGATCCGGGCCACCGTCAGGGCTTTCTCTGCCTGCTCGATGTTCGGGTCGCCAAGAAACCAAGCGGCGGAAAGGCCGGAATAGGCCGCGATCCATTGCAGCAGCCGCTTCGGCTCGAGCCCGGCCTCCGCCGAGACGACGGCGAGCTGGCGCCGGAAGCGAGCCGGATCGGTGATCGTCGGCAACTCCTCATTGGCGAAGATGTTGGCGAAATCGAAGCCGCGCTCGCCGTGGAGCCGCTTCGGATCGATCGCCAGCCAGCCACGCGCCTCGAAATCGAGGATGTTTTCGTGATGAATATCGCCGTGGAGGACGGCGAGGTCGCGCGGATCGGCAAGGAGGGCGTTGGCGATCGCCGAGCAGTCGGCAAGCGTGCCGCCGTGTTTGGCGGCGGCCGGTTCGAGATCGCGGAACCAGCGGCTGAGGGGCACGGGATCGGGAAGCGGTTTTTCACGCGGCGCATGCAGCCGTGCGGCAGTGCGGCACAGGATGCGGCTTGCTTCATCGTCCTCACCGTCCATCGCCATGGTAAGCAGCGAGCGTTTTCCCATCGCTCTTTCCAACAGCACGGCGTCGTCCTCACGGGCGTAGACATGGGCTGCGCCGTCACCATCCCACCATTGCATCAGCAGCGCGCCATATCGTTCGTCGATATCGGCAGCCACCTTCAACATGGCAGGCTTACCCTGCCAGAGGACCGGCAGCAGGTGGCTCGAATGGGTTATGATAGGCTCGCCGTCTGAGATGAGCGACCAGCGATGGAGATGGGAATCAAACATGGCGGCACACTACAAAGCTGCATCGAAAATGGAAATCCCGCCTTTCGGCGGGAATTCTCGGTTCGTATCCTGAAGGTTCAGGCAACCTTTTCGAGGGTGGGATAGTCGATATAGCCCTTGGCGGTGCCGCCGTAGAAGGTCGACTGGTCGGGCGTGTTGAGCGGCAGCTTCTTTGCCAGCCGTTCGGCGAGATCGGGATTGGCGATGAAGGGCTTGCCGAAGGCGACGAGATCGGCACGGCCGCTTTCGACGGCGTCGACCGCCAGATCGCGATCGTAGCCGTTGTTGACCATCCAACTGGCCTTGCCGCCGGCCTTTTCATAAGCTTGGCGCAGCGCCTTGTAGTCGAAGGAAGGGTTGTCGCCTTGTCGATAATCACGATCGCCGCCGGTCTGGCCTTCGATGACGTGGAGATAGGCGAGGTCGTATCGGGCCAGGCCTTCGACGACATGGGTGAAGGTCGCCTGCGGATTGGAATCATAGCTTTCGCCTGATGGTGTCACCGGCGAGATGCGGATTGCGGTGCGGCCCGCGCCGATTTCCTTCACGACCGCGTCGACGACTTCGAAGGTCAGGCGGGTGCGGTTTTCGATCGAGCCGCCATACTGGTCGGTGCGGTCGTTGACGCCGTCGCGGATGAACTGATCGAGCAGGTAGCCGTTGGCGCCGTGGATCTCGACACCGTCAAAGCCGGCATCGATCGCCGCACGGGCAGCCTTGCGGTAATCCTCGATGAGGCCGGGGATTTCGGCGGTTTCGAGCGCACGCGGCTCGGAGGTGTCGGCAAAGCTGCCGGTGCCGTCGGCGTTGACCAGATAGGTCTTGGCCTTGGCGACGCGGTTGGTCGAGGAGACCGGCTTGGCGTCGTTCGGCTGCAGCGTCGTGTGCGAGATACGGCCGACATGCCACATCTGCACGACGATCCTGCCGCCGCCAGCGTGAACGGCGTCGGTCACGCGCTTCCAGCCATCGAGAGCCTCTTTGGTGTAGAGGCCGGGCACGTTGGCGTAACCCTGGCCCTGATGGGTGATCGCGGTCGCTTCGGTGATGATCAGGCCGGCAGAGGCGCGCTGGCGGTAATATTCGACGTTGAGGTCGTTCGGAATCGCGCCCGGCGAGCGGTTGCGGGTGAGCGGCGCCATGACGATGCGGTTTCTGACTGTGATGTCGCCAACCTTGGCGGGGTCGAAAAGCTTGGCCATGATAGTCCTTTCTTTTGCGGGAGGATCACTCGGCAGGGGCAAGGGCGGCCCGGTCCCTGGCGGAGAGATAGGTGAGCGCCGTCGCGCCGAGGCCGATCAGGGCCATCAGGGCTGCAGCGAGCGGAACGCGGGTGAGATCGAAGCCGGCGTCGATGACCAGGCCACCCGCCCAGGCGCCCAGCGCATTGCCGGTGTTGAAGGCGCCGATGTTGATCGTCGAGACGAGGTTCGGGGCATCCTTGCCGAAGCCGACGACGCCGACCTGAAGCGCGGGCACGGCGGCAAAGCTTGCCAGTGCCCAGAGGAAGAGGGTGATTTCAGCCGGTATCAAGAAGCGGCTCGTATAGCTGAAGGCGATCGAGGTGACGGCGATCGCCACGAAGACGCCGGCAAGCGTCGCGCCGAGCCGCCAGTCGGCAAGCTTGCCGCCGACGAGGTTGCCGACGGTCAGCCCGAGGCCGATCAGGAACAGCGTCCAGGTGACGCCTTCCGGCGAAACGCCGGTCACATCGCGCAGGAGCGGTGCGATATAGGTGAAGAGGGTAAACATCGAGGCGGCGAAGAAGACGGTGGTGGAGAGCGCCAGCCACAGTCCGCCATTTCTGAGCGCGGCGATCTCGCGCAGGATGCTGCCGTTTTCCTGTTGCCTGACCTTCGGCAGGACGGCGATCAGGCCCGATATGGTGACGATGCCGATGATCGTGACGACACCGAAGGTGGCGCGCCAGCCATAGGCCTGGCCGATGGCGGTGCCGAGCGGCACGCCGAGGACATTGGCGAGCGTCAGTCCGGTGAACATCAGCGCGACGGCGCGGGCCTTGCGGTCTTCCGCGACGAGGCCGGCGGCGACGACCGAGCCGATGCCGAAGAAGGCGCCGTGGCAGAGCGCGGTGACGATGCGCGCAATCATCAGCACCCAGTAGTCGCTCGCGAGAGCGCAAAGCAGATTGCCGGCGATGAAGAAGGCCATTAGCGCGATCAGCGCGGTGCGGCGTTTCAGCTTCGCGGTCAAAACGGCCATCACGGGTGCGCCGATGGCGACTGCCAGCGCGTAACCAGTGACCAGCCAGCCGGCCTCAGGGATGGTCACCTGGAGATCGGCGGCGACCTCCGGCAGCAGGCCCATGATGACGAATTCGGCGGTGCCTATCGCAAAGGAGCTCAAGGCAAGAACGAGAAGGGAAAGCGGCATGTCATAGATCCTGTGTCAGCTGCTTCAGGAAAGCGGCGATCGTTTCTTCGTTGCGCTTGTAGAAAATCCACTGGCCGACGCGTTTGGTGGTGACGAGGCCGGCGCGGTGCAGCGTTCCCAAATGAGCAGAGACCGTCGACTGCGACAGGCCGCAGCGTTCGAACTGGCTGGCGCAGACACCCATTTCGAAAGGATGCTCCTGCGAGGGGAAGTGTTCTTCAGGATTTTTCAGCCAGCTCAGAATGTCCATCCGCGCGGGATGGGCGAGGGCTTTGATGATTTCGTCTTTATCCATCGTCATTCGCCGAACTATAAATCGTATTTAGCCGATATATGGATCGACAGATGTCGATATGCAAATCACGGAGATGTGAGGCGGCGGGTTTTGTTGAGTGAGCAAATTTTAGGCAAAAAAAGAGGGCCGCTGGAAAACCAGGGCCCTTATAATTGTGAAGGTCAAAAACCTCCAGAGGGGAACAGCTAATGCGGTGGTACTGGGAGAGAAACCACAAAATGCATCAGCTGGAATGGATATGGTGCTTCCTTGTGCAGGTTTCAATGCTTTTTTGTGCATGTCTGCTATGCGCCGCACAATTTTTTTGCGATGCGGCATTTATCGAGGAGGCAAGGCAAAAAAAGAGGGCCACTGGAAAACCAGGGCCCTTATAAGTGTGAAGGTCAAAAACCTCCAGAGGGGAACAGCTAATGCGGTGGAACTGGGAGGAAAAGCCACCATGTGCATCAGCTATGTGCGATATGGTCGTTTAATGGGCAAACAACAACCCTTTTTTGTGCATGCCAGTCATGCGCCTTCTGCATAGTTGCAATTTATTCCATAAAACCGGGATCAAAAGTTCCAGTTTCTGGCCTTGCTGACGATGAAATCGCGGAAAGCCTTCAACTTGGCGGCGTTCTTGATTTCGTCGGGATAGCAGAAATAAGTGTCGAAAGAGGGGACGTCGGCATTGATAGCCAGCTGAATCAGCCCCGGGTCGCGGCCGACGATGTAATCCGGCAGGCAGGCGACGCCGATGCCGAGCAGGCAGGCCCGCTTGATCGAGGTCTGGCTGTTGATCTGCAGATGCGGGATGCGCTTGTTGTCGGACGAGCGACCGGCGACCTCAAGCCAGTTGACGTCGAGCAGGTAGCTCGGTGCCGGCTCGCCGAAGGTGATGATGCGGTGATTGTCGAGATCCTCGATCTTCTGCGGCTCGCCGTGGCGGTTGATATAGGAAGGCGCCGCATAGACGTGCATGTGCACGGTGAAGAGCTTGCGCTGGATGAGATCGGACTGCTGAGGCTGGCGCAGGCGGATCGCGCAGTCGGCATGGCGCATGTTCACATCCACTTCCTCGTTGTCGAGGATGAGCTGGATCTGCACATCGGGATAGAGCTGCAGGAATTCCTGGATCTTGTCGGTCAGCCAGCCCTGGCCGAGGCCGACGGTCGTCGTGACGCGCAGCTTGCCGGACGGCGTCTCGGTCGTCTCGGTGAGCTGCATCTTCACGGTTTCGAGCTTCAGCAGCACGTCATGGGCAGTGCGGTAAAGCAGTTCGCCCTGTTCCGTCAGGATCAGGCCGCGCGCATGGCGGTGAAACAGCTTGGTGCCGACATCCTGCTCCAGCGCGCTTACCTGGCGGCTGATGGCGGATTGGGACAGATGCAGTTTATCCGCCGCATGCGTGAACGAACCCGCCTCGGCCGCTGCGTGAAAAATACGCAGCTTGTCCCAATCCAATGGCATTCCCCCGCCTCTCATGCCGGTCTTACTCCGCGGCCACGGCGACGGGCATGTGGCCCGTCAGGTATCGTTCGGCTTCAAGCGCTGCCATGCATCCCATGCCGGCGGCGGTGATTGCCTGGCGGAACGTATCGTCCGTGACGTCGCCGGCGGCATAGACCCCCTCCAGGCTGGTCGCGGTCGAATCGGGCGCCGTCCAGAGATAGCCATTGTCCTTCAGCTTCAATCTGTCCTTGAAAAGCTCGGTTGCCGGGGCATGGCCGATCGCGACGAAGACGCCGTCGATCGCCATTTCCGTGATGGCGCCCGTGCGGGTGTCGCGCAAGCGCGCGCCGGATACGGATTGCGGCATCGGGGGCTTGGCCGGCGTACCGGTGATTTCGGCCACCTCGGTGTTCCATAGCACCTTGACGTTTTCCTTGGAGAACAGACGTTCCTGCAGGATCTTCTCGGCCCGGAAGAAATCGCGACGATGCACCAGTGTGACCGATTTGGCGATATTGGAGAGATAGAGAGCCTCCTCGACGGCGCTGTTGCCGCCGCCGACCACGATCACGTCCTTGTTGCGATAGAAGAAACCGTCACAGGTGGCGCAGGCCGAAACACCAAAGCCCTGGAAATGCTGTTCGCTCTCGATGCCGAGCCACTTGGCTTTGGCGCCCGTGGCGATGATCAGCGTATCTGCCGTCCAGACTTGGCCGCTGTCGGTGCGGGCGACGAAGGGGCGCTGGTTCATGTCGACTTCGGTCACGAGGTCGTTGACGATCTCAGCGCCGACGTGTTTCGCCTGCTGCAGCATCTGCTCCATCAGCCAGGGACCCTGGATCGGATCGGCAAAGCCCGGATAATTCTCGACGTCGGTGGTAATCATCAACTGGCCGCCCTGTTCGAGACCGGCGATCAGAACCGGTTTCAGCATGGCGCGCGCGGCATAGACCGCGGCGGTATAGCCGGCGGGTCCGGAACCGATGATGAGCACCTTCGTGTGGCGGGCAGGCATGTCATTTCCTTTCGACTGGCAGGAGAGCGGCGGCTAGGTGGCGATTGCGGCCGTTTCGCGGTCCATGCGCCATTTATGAACGTCCAATGCTATTATTCAAGGGCAGCCTTGCATTACCAACAAGGCAAATCTTCCTGTTGTGCAAGAATCCGTCATCACAGTGAAACTTTCTTGCGTATTCCGCGGCTTTATATAGAAGCTCGCCGCGGAGAATTAAAGAAAGGCAATGATGTGGGGCGGACGGAACTCGACGTCATCGACATAAAGATCCTCCGGGAGCTGCAAGCCGACGGCCGCATGACCAACGTGGAGCTTGCCGACCGGGTCGGCATCTCGGCGCCGCCGTGCCTGCGCCGGGTGCGCAAGCTCGAGGAAGCGGGGGTCATCGAGGGCTATCATGCGATGCTGAACAGCCCGAAGCTCGGCTTCGACCTCGTCGCCTTCTGCATGGTCGGCCTCAAGCACCAGTCGGAAGGCAACCTCAAGGCCTTTGCCGCCGCCACCACCGAATGGCCGCTGGTGCGCCAAGCCTGGATGGTCTCGGGCGACAGCGATTTCCTGCTGCATTGCGTGGCGGAAAACCTCACGAGCTTCCAGGATTTCGTCATCGAGGTGCTGACGGCGAACGAGCACGTCGATACGGTGCGCACCATGCTGACGATCCGGCAGGTGAAAAAGCTGGGACTGGTAGAAGTCTGAACGGCTTCGGACCTTGATCGCCGCTACTTGCGCGAGGCATAGCCGCCGCGGTTGATGCCGTGGCGCTGGAGCTTGTCGTAGAAGGTCTTCCTGGGAATGCCGAGCGCCTCGATGGTGCGGCGCACGTCGCCGTCATTGGCCGACAGAGCGTCGCGAATGATCTCCGCCTCATAGCGTTCCAGCCGTTCGGGAAGCGTGCCGCCTGTCGCGAGTTGAGGAACTGTTGCCGTTCCCCCGCCTTCCACGCCGAGCACCACCCGTTCGGCATAGTGGGAAAGCTCGCGGACATTGCCCGGCCAGGCATGGGCGGCAAGATGGCGGCGAACATTTTCTGAAAGCTGCGGGACATCGCGGCGGAAGCGCTCGGCGGCGCGAGCGGCGAAATGGGAAAACAGCAGCGGAATATCGTCGCGGCGTTCTCTCAGCGGCGGAATGGAGATCGTCACGACGTTCAGCCGGTAATAGAGATCCTCGCGAAAATCGCCGCGCACATCGGGATCTCCGAGGTCGATCTTGGCAGCAGCGACGACGCGCAGATCGACCGGGCGCACCTCGTTGGTGCCGAGCGGCGTGATTTCACGCATTTCCAGCACCCTCAGCATCTTAACCTGCGTGGCGACGGGCATGCTCTCGATCTCGTCGAGGAAAAGCGTGCCGCCGCTTGCGTGTTCGATGCGGCCTGTACGGCGCTTCTGGGCACCGGTAAAGGCGCCGGCCTCGTGGCCGAAGAGCTCGCTTTCGATGACGGTTTCGGGGAGCGCCCCGCAGTTCAGCGCCACGAAATTACCCTTCCGGCGCCGGCTCCACTGGTGCAGGATCTGGGCGACGACTTCCTTGCCGCTGCCGGTTTCGCCGGCGACTAGCACGTCCACATCGGTATCAGCGATGTGGCGAAGAATGTTTCTCAGGTTTTCCATGACCGGCGTCTGGCCGATCAGGGGCAAGGTTTCCTGCGCATTTTCGGCCGCCCTGCGCAACATGCGATTTTCCAGAACGAGCCGTCGTTTTTCGCTCGCGCGGCGCACGCTTTGGACGAGCCGGTCGGCGGCGAAGGGTTTGGCGATGAAATCATAGGCGCCGTCCTGGATGGCCTGGACGGCCATGGGAATATCGCCGTGGCCGGTCATCAAAATCACCGGCAGGTCTGCATCCATGCCCTTGAGCGTGGCGAAGAACTGCAGCCCATCGATTTCGGGCATGCGGATATCGGTGACGACGGGGCCGGCAAAATCCGCAGGCAGGTCCGCCAGCGCGGCTTTCGCGCCGTCATAGGCTGAAACGGAAAAGCCGGCGAGTTCGAGCGTCTGGGCGGTGGCGCGGCGCAAATCCTTGTCGTCGTCGATCAGCGCAACGGGGCTTAGTGTGTCCATGATCTCAAGCCCTCCGGAGATGAACGATGAACCGGGTTCCCTTGTCGTCGCTGTCGACCTCCATCCGGCCGCCGTAATCGCCGACGATATCCTTGGAGATGACGAGCCCGAGCCCCAGGCCCTTTTCCTTTGATGTGTTGAACGGCGTGAACAGGCCTTTGCGGATATCAGGCGAAATGCCGGGGCCGTTGTCGGCGACCGTCAGGGTCACCGTCTCCGCATCGACCGAGGTCCGGACCTCGACGCGGCCGAGGTCGGCTTTCGGGGCGACAGCCTCCAGCGCATTCTGAAGCAGGTTGATGAGCACCTGTTCGAGGCGGATCCTGTTTCCCATGACCTGCAGGTCGGCAGGCGGCAGGTCGATATCAAGCGTGTCCATGCGCCCGGCAAAGCGGCTGCGGAGCAGCATCACGGCCCCCTCGATGACGTCCTTCAAGCCGGTCGGCTCGGCACTACCGCGGCCCTTGCGGGCAAAGGTCTTTAGTTCCTCGGTGATCGCGCCGATACGCTCCGTCAGCGTCGCGATATTCTCGAGGTTTTCGCCGGCGGGCGCGGTCTGGCCGCGGTCGAGGAAGGTGCGGGCGTTGTCCGCATAGGCGCGAATGGTCGCGACCGGCTGGTTGATCTCGTGGGCGACGCCGGCGGCCACCTGACCGAGGATCGCCAGGCGGTTCGCCTGCACCAGATCCTGCTGCACCGCCTGCAGCTTCTGCTCCGTGCTCCTGTGACCGACGATTTCGGCTTGCAGCCGGTCGCGCGCCTGGCTGAGATCGAGCGTCCGCTCGGTCACGCGCCGTTCCAGTTCCTCGCGCGCCTGCTGCTCCCTTGATATCCTGAGGGTGACCGCCTGTCGCCGGCGCAGCAGGAAGGCGGCTGCGGCGAGCAGCGGCAGGAGTGTGAGGAGCGCCAGCATGCGGGCTTCGCGAATTCCGGCATCGACGGCGGGGCCGAGCGCCACCAGGTGCTGCAAACGCCATCCCGTCTCGGGAACCGGCGTGCCGACATCGAGAAACCTGGTCTTTCCGGCGCCGCCCGGCATGACGATCTCGACGACGTCGAGCCTGTCGCCGAGGTTTCGGACGGTATCGAGCGGCAGAGGCTGAAGCGGCGCATCGCCGAACTGCAGACTTTCGCGGATCGCGGTCAACCGGTCCCCGGCGATCCGGCCGATCGTCATGAACCGCCATGACGGAATGCTGGTGATAAGGACGATGCCGCGATCGTCGACGACATAGGAAGGGGCGTCGGTGGCGTTCCAATCCGCCTCGACGTCGTCGAATTCCACCTTGACCACGACGACGCCGAGGAGGCCGTTGCTGCCGGATATTCGCTCCGAGATATAAAGGCCGGGTTTCTTGCTGACGGTGCCGAGGGCGAAATGCTCGGCCTGTCCTTGGGCGACGGCGCCCTGAAAATATTCCCGGAAGCGATAGTCATTGCCGACGAAACTGGTCGGCTCGCGCCAGTTGCTGGCCGAAACGGCCATGCCGTCCTTGTCGATAACATAGATGACGGCGGCTTTCGTGCCCGCCGCCAGCATTTCCAGCTTCTGGCTGAGCCGCTCGAAGGCGCCGGCATCGCCTCCGGCGAGTGCTGTGGCGAGTGCGTTGTCCTGTGACAGCACGAAGGGAAGGGCCCGGTATTTTTCAAGGACGGTGCGCAGCAGCGCGGCATTCAGCCTTGCATCCATGCGGGCCTGTTCCTCGAGGGCGGCCTCTGCCCGGCGCCGGCCGATCTCGCCGCTCGCCCAGAGGCTTGCCACGACGGCAAGGAGCGCGACGACCGCATAGGCCCACCACATCCGACGGATGCGATGGTGCAGGGGCAGGGCGGGCCACAGCGACGATACGGATAAGGACATGGGGGAATTTGTGCACTTTTCTGCACTGGATGCAAATGGATTTGTGCGGATTTCCGCATTTCCTAACGATGCATTGATAGGTGCGAAAATTTTTATTTAATCAAATCAAGTTGTTATGGCGGTGCTGCGAAACTGGCACGGCGGTTGCGAAGGAGGTGGTAACAACGGCTGAGCTGTTGGAGTGAAGCGAACGGCTCGGGAGGCCGGAGTTCGTTCCGGACGAGCCTTTAGGAGGACATCATGATCGCAGCACCATTGCATGCAGTCGCAGACAGCAAGGGCAAGAAGCCCTTTTACGCGCATCTTTACGTTCAGGTTCTCGTGGCAATCGCCGCGGGTATCGTTCTCGGCCATTTTTATCCCGACCTCGGCACGCAGCTGAAGCCGCTCGGCGATGCCTTCATCAAGCTCGTCAAGATGGTGATCGCGCCGGTCATCTTCCTGACGGTCGCAACCGGCATCGCCGGCATGAGCGACCTGAAGAAAGTCGGCCGCGTCGCAGGCAAGGCGATGCTGTACTTCCTGACCTTCTCGACGCTGGCTCTCATCATCGGCATGATCGTCGCCAATGTCGTCCAGCCCGGCGCCGGCATGAACATCGATCCGGCTTCGCTCGACCCGAAGACCGTCGCCACCTTTGCCGAGAAGGCGCATGAACAGAGCATCGTCGGCTTCCTCAGCAATATCATCCCGACGACGATCGTCGGCGCCTTTGCCGATGGCGACATTCTGCAGGTGCTTTTCTTCTCGGTGCTCTTCGGCATCGCGCTCGCCATGGTCGGCGAAAAGGGCGAGCAGGTCGTCAATTTCCTCAATGCCCTGACGGCTCCGGTCTTCAAGCTCGTCGCCATCCTGATGAAGGCCGCCCCGATCGGCGCCTTCGGCGCCATGGCCTTCACCATCGGCAAATACGGCATCGGATCGATCGCCAACCTCGCCATGCTGATCGGCACCTTCTATCTCACCTCGTTGCTCTTTGTCCTCGTCGTGCTCGGCGCCGTTGCCCGCTATAACGGCTTCTCGATCCTGGCGCTGCTGCGTTACATCAAGGAAGAGCTGCTGCTGGTCCTCGGAACCTCGTCTTCGGAGGCAGCACTTCCGGGACTGATGAACAAGATGGAAAAGGCCGGCTGCAAGCGCTCGGTGGTCGGTCTCGTCATCCCCACAGGCTATTCCTTCAACCTCGACGGCACCAATATCTACATGACGCTGGCGGCCCTGTTCATTGCCCAGGCAACCGGCATCCATCTCTCCTGGGGTGACCAGATCCTGCTGCTTCTCGTGGCGATGCTGAGCTCCAAGGGTGCCGCCGGTATCACCGGCGCCGGCTTCATCACGCTTGCCGCGACGCTCTCCGTCGTGCCCTCCGTGCCGGTCGCCGGCATGGCGCTCATCCTCGGCATCGACCGCTTCATGTCGGAATGCCGGGCGCTGACGAACCTCGTCGGCAATGCGGTCGCGACAATCGTCGTGGCGCGCTGGGAAAAGGAACTCGACACCGTGCAGCTTGCCGCGGCGCTGGGCGGCCAGATTGACGAGACGTCGGCTGCCGGGCTCCAGCCCGCCGAATAATCAGCCCGTTTGTTGGCAATCCCGAGAGCGGCCCGTTATCCGACGGGCCGTTTTCTTTTCCGCTCAGCCGCGGTTGTCGCCGAGAAGGCGATCGTAGACAGCGCCGATTGCGTTTGCTTCCTTCTCCAGCGCGAAATTCGCCCTGACATGGCGTAGCGCATTCTCGCCATGCGCAATCGCCAGAGCGGGATCTGCGATGTAGGGGGCGATCGCCCGCGTCAGCGCTTCGCCGTCACCGGCAGCTACCACCGAGCCGGTCTCGCCTTCGGCGACGAGCTCGGCATAGGCGCCGGCATCTGATGCCACCACGGCAGTTCGCGAGGCCATGGCTTCGAGCGGCGTCAGGCCGAAGCCCTCGTTGCGGGAAGGGGCGATGTAAAGCGTCAGGCGGCGATACCAGACCTTGATATCGGGCACTTCGCCGAGGAAGAGGATACGGTCGCTGAGGCCCGCTGCGGCGACATCCGCCTTGAGCTTGTCGCCGAAAGCGGTGTGTTCCGCCGTCACCCGGCCGGAGACGACGGCCGTCCACTCGGCGTGTTGCGGCAGCAGTTCGATCATCGCCTTGACGAAGAGGTCGGTGCCCTTTTGATGGCGTACGCGGCCGAAACAGCCGACGAGATAGCGGCCGGGCAGGCCGGTGGCGGCAATGCCGTCCTCGGCCGTCTCAGGCGGGTGGAACAGGGAAAGGTCGACGCCGTGCTGGATGACCGTATGGGGCACCTCAAGGAAGGAACCCGACCGGTCGCTGGTCGCAATCACCGCGTCCATGCGACGGATCAGCCATTTCGTATAGGCGGTGTGGCGGCGCTGCGCGGCGGAGGTGAAGAGCAGCTTGACCGGCATGCGCAAGACATGGCGAAGCAGGATGCCGACGGCCATCTCGTTGTTGCGGCGGGCGTGCCAGACGCGGTGGCGACGGCCTACCGGCGGGCGCCAGAGGCCAAGGAGTTGCGGCCACTTCAGGTGCGCCAGGCCTTCCGGCAGGCCTGGGCCGAGGGTTGCGATCCGGATGCCGAGCCGGATTTGGCACGGGATGAGCTGGACGATGGTCGACGTGACGCCGGAGAGCCGGCGCTTGAAATTGGGCGCGATGATCTCGACGTCACGCATATCAGGCAAGGAATGGATCTCGTGTCTGGCGGGCGATCAGCCCCAGGAAACCTGGAGGATTTCGTAGGCCTTGGAGCCGCCGGGCGCATTGACCTCGATGGAATCGCCGACTTCCTTGCCGATCAGCGCACGCGCGATCGGGGAGGAGATGGAGATGCGGCCGGCCTTCACATCGGCTTCCTGGTCGCCGACGATCTGGTAGGTCTTTTCTTCCTCGGTATCCTCGTCGACGAGCTTCACCTTGGCGCCGAACTTGATCTTGTGGCCCGACATCTTGGTGAGATCGATGACCTCAGCGCGCGCCGTCAGGTCTTCCAGCTCGCTGATGCGGCCTTCATTGTGGCTCTGGGCTTCCTTGGCAGCGTGGTATTCGGCGTTTTCGGAAAGGTCGCCATGGGCACGGGCTTCGGCGATCGCCTCGATGATTCGGGGGCGCTCCTCCTGCTGACGCCAGCGCAGCTCTTCCTGCAGCTTGACGAAACCACCCTGTGTCATCGGTACCTTTTCAACCATTTTTCTGTCCTTCAGTCTTCGTGTCTGCGCAGTCAGGCACACACAAAAGAAAACAGGTCCCGAAGGGGAGCTTCGGAACCGTGCCACAATCCTAGTCGAACGCTTATAGCAGATCGCCAAGGCCGATTTCCAGAAAATTCGCATAAATGAAACGCAACCCACTGCAACATCTGGTGGTGCGCCTCAAAAATGGGCAAGGGGAGAGCAATGGCGGTCCAAGAGGACGCGTGCCCTTCGTGAGCGTGCATCCATCCTATCTGCTGCGCAATCCGGACGAGCGGCCGAAGGTGGAGGAGATGGCTCGGTTTCGCGAGGATATGCTGAAGATTCAGCTAGATATGACCGAGTTCGGACAAACCGATTCCGACGAAGGTCGCGCCACCGCCCGTCGAGCAGTGGCGCCGCCATGTTTCATGCGAAATAGCTTTGCAGCGGACGCACTTCGAGATTGCCTGCCTTCAGCGCCTTGATCGCCTGGGCGGCGGCTTCGGCGCCGGCCATCGTCGTGTAGTAGGGCACCTTCTGCATCAGCGTCGCACGACGCAGCGACTTGGAGTCCGAGATCGCCTTGTTGCCGTCGGTGGTGTTGATGACAAGCTGGACCTGGCGGTTGCGGATCGCGTCCTCGATGTGCGGGCGGCCTTCCAGAACCTTGTTGATCTTGGTGGCGGTGATGCCGTTTTCGCCGAGGAAGCGGGCGGTGCCGCCTGTCGCCAGCACCTTGAAGCCCTGTTCGACGAGGATGCGGATAGCCGGCAGCACGCGTGCCTTGTCCTCGTCGCGCACGGAAACGAAGACCGTTCCGTCCCGCGGCAGCTCGACGCCGGCGCCGAGCTGCGACTTGGCAAAAGCCAGCGCAAAATCGGTGTCGAGGCCGATGACTTCGCCGGTCGAGCGCATTTCCGGGCCGAGCAGCGTGTCGACGCCGGGGAAACGGGCGAAGGGGAAGACGGCTTCCTTGACGGCAATGTGCTTCAGCTTGCGCGGATCGGGCTTTTCGCCATAGGCGGCGAAGGTCGCGTCGAGTTTCTCGCCAGCCATGACGCGGGCGGCGATCTTGGCGATCGGTGCGCCGATGGTCTTGGCCACAAAAGGCACGGTGCGCGAGGCGCGCGGATTGACCTCGAGAACGTAGATGGTGCCGTCCTTGATAGCGAACTGGACGTTCATCAGGCCGCCGACATTGAGCGCCTTGGCCATGGCTTTCGCCTGACGTTCCAGCTCGTCGAGCAGCTCGACGGGCAGCGAGCGCGGCGGCAGCGAGCAGGCGCTGTCGCCCGAATGGATGCCGGCTTCCTCGATATGCTCCATGATGCCGGCGACATAGACGTCGGTGCCGTCGGAGAGGCAGTCGACATCGACTTCGATGGCATGAGAGAGATAGCTGTCGAAGAGCAGCGGGTTCTTGCCGAGCAGGGTGTTGATCTGGCCGGTCTTGTCGTTCGGATAACGCTGCTTGATATCCTCCGGCACCAGTTCCGGAACGGTGTCGAGCAGGTAGGTCTGCAGTTGGCCTTCCGAATGCAGGATCTGCATGGCGCGGCCGCCGAGCACGTAGGAGGGGCGCACGACCAGCGGGAAGCCGATTTCGGCGGCGACCAGGCGGGCCTGCTCGACCGAATAGGCGATGCCGTTGTTCGGCTGGTTGAGGTCGAGCTTCATCAGAAGCTTCTGGAAGCGGTCGCGGTCTTCGGCAAGGTCGATCATATCAGGCGCGGTGCCGAGGATCGGAATGCCGTTCTTTTCGAGCGCCTCGGCGAGCTTCAGCGGCGTCTGGCCGCCGAACTGGACGATGACGCCGACCACTTCGCCCTCTTCCTGCTCGGCGCGCAGGATCTCGATCACGTCCTCGGCCGTCAGCGGCTCGAAATAGAGGCGATCCGACGTGTCGTAGTCGGTCGAGACGGTTTCCGGATTGCAGTTGATCATGATCGCTTCATAGCCGGCATCCTTCAGCGCGAAGGCGGCGTGGCAGCAGCAATAGTCGAACTCGATGCCCTGGCCGATGCGGTTCGGACCACCGCCGAGGATGACGACCTTCTTGCGATCGGAAACCTGGGCTTCAGATCGGGCGGAGCCGACGAAGGGCGTCTCGTAGGTCGAATACATATAGGCGGTCGGCGAAGCGAATTCGGCCGCACAGGTGTCGATGCGCTTGAAGACCGGGCGGACGTTCAGGCCGTTGCGGAGTTCGGCCACTTCCTTCGGGCGCTTGCCGGTCAGCGTCGCCAGACGCGCGTCGGAGAAGCCCATCGCCTTCAGCATGCGCAGGTTCGCGGCATCGTCGGGCAGGCCGTGCTCGCGGATGCGGGCTTCCATGTCGACGATGTTTTTCAGCTCGGCGATGAACCAGGGATCGATCTTGCAGCCTTCGTGCACTTCTTCGATGCTGAGGCCCTGGCGCAGCGCCTGGGCGACCATGCGCAGGCGGTCCGGCGTCGGCGTGCCGATAGCGGCGCGGATGGCGTTCTGGCTGGATTCGCCTTCCTCGAAATCAGGAATTTCGATTTCGTCGAGGCCGGTCAGGCCGGTTTCGAGGCCGCGTAGCGCCTTCTGCAGCGATTCGGCAAAGGTACGGCCGATCGCCATGACTTCGCCGACCGATTTCATCGCGGTCGTCAGCACCGGCGAGGCGCCGGGGAATTTCTCGAAGGCAAAACGCGGGATCTTGGTGACGACATAGTCGATCGACGGCTCGAAGGAGGCCGGCGTGGCTCCGCCGGTAATGTCGTTTTCCAGCTCGTCGAGGGTGTAGCCGATGGCCAGCTTGGCGGCGATCTTGGCGATCGGGAAACCGGTGGCCTTGGAAGCGAGCGCGGAGGAGCGCGAGACGCGCGGGTTCATTTCGATGACGACGAGGCGGCCGTCTTCCGGATTGACGGCGAACTGGACGTTCGAGCCGCCGGTCTCGACGCCGATCTCGCGCAGCACCGCGATCGAGGCGTTGCGCATGATCTGGTATTCCTTGTCGGTCAGCGTCAGCGCCGGGGCGACGGTGATCGAATCGCCGGTGTGGACGCCCATCGGATCGATGTTCTCGATCGAGCAGATGATGATGCAGTTGTCCGCCTTGTCGCGGACGACTTCCATCTCATACTCCTTCCAGCCGAGCACCGATTCTTCGATCAGCACTTCCGTCGTCGGGGACGCATCGAGGCCGCCGCCGACGATCTCGAAGAATTCCGAACGGTTGTAGGCAATGCCGCCGCCGGTGCCGCCAAGGGTGAAGGAGGGACGGATGATGGCGGGCAGGCCGACATGGTCGAGCGCCTGGGCGGCGATCGCCACGGCATGGTTCATGTAGCGCTGCTTGCGGTCGCTTTCGCCGAGGTTCCACTGGTTTTCCAGCTCGTCCAGCGCCTTGTCGAGATCTGCGCCGGAAAGGCTTTCGCGCAGCTTGGTGCGCTCGGCCTCGTGGGTCTTGCGGTCGAGATCCTTGATATCGGTGGCGTTCGCCAGCATCGAGCGCGGCGTTTCCAGGCCGATACGAGCCATGGCCTCGCGGAACAGCGCACGGTCCTCGGCCATGTCGATGGCGGCGGGCTTTGCGCCGATCATTTCGACATTGTAGCGATCGAGCACGCCCATACGCTTCAGCGAAAGCGCGGTGTTCAAAGCCGTCTGGCCGCCCATGGTCGGCAGCAGCGCATCCGGGCGCTCCTTGGCAATGATCTTGGCGACGACCTCGGGGGTGATCGGTTCGACATAGGTGGCGTCGGCAAGGCCAGGATCGGTCATGATCGTCGCCGGGTTGGAGTTGACGAGGATGACC
This sequence comes from Rhizobium fabae, assembly GCF_003985135.1. NCBI lineage: Bacteria > Pseudomonadati > Pseudomonadota > Alphaproteobacteria > Hyphomicrobiales > Rhizobiaceae > Rhizobium > Rhizobium fabae. Next base: position 374,161 of record NZ_ML133645.1, on the reverse strand, counting down.
CGGTAGCCTTCCTCCTTCAGCGCCTTGCAGGCCTGGGTGCCGGAATAGTCGAATTCGCAGGCCTGGCCAATGACGATCGGTCCCGCGCCGATGATGAGGATCGATTTGATGTCTTGGCGCTTCGGCATGGCGATATCCGTTTCTAGCTGCGCAAAAAGCCGGCCAGGGTGGGAGGTCACCGGGTCGGGTCGCGCATTGAGGTCTTTTCAGGCTAGAAGCGGCTTATAGGCAAATGTTTTTGCAAACGGAACCCCATAAATCACGGAATCGACAGGAATCCCGATACGACGCGAAAGGCTATTTCCAGTCGGGCGCGACGAGCACCCTGATTTCGCCGTCGCGCGCCCGATTGATGATCGCCTCCGGCGCTTCGGAAAGACCGATGCGCCTTGAGATCAGCGGCTCGACCTTGATCCTGCCGGAGGCGATGAGATCGGCGGCGCGGCCATGGGTAAAGGGGTTGACGAAGGAGCCTGTCAGCCTGACTTCGCGAAAAAGCAGGTCGAAAGGCTCGATTTCGATCATGGCACCCTGCGCCATGACGCCGAGGATGACAGCGGTGCCGCCGCGCCGGGCAAGGCGTGGCGCCTGCTGCATGGTCTCGGCCACGCCGGCACATTCGAAGACGACATCGGCGCCACCGGGCAGAAGCCCGTCTTCGCCGGCGATGCGGGCAATGATATCGCCGTCGCCGGGGGCGGCCGTCGCCGTGGCTCCGAGGCTTTCGGCCAGCCGGCGCTTTTCGGCGCTCCGCGTCACCAGCAGGATACGGGTCGCACCGGCAAGCCTTGCCAGTTGAACGGTGAGAAGGCCGATGACGCCGCCGCCGAGCACGATCGCCGACGAGCCGGCTTGCAGCCCGCCGAGATCGACGCCGTGAATGCAGCAAGCGAGCGGCTCGCAGAAGGCGCCGTGAAACGGATCGAGATCACTAGGCAGCGCGAAGGCCTGGCTTTGCGGCATGGAGACATAATCGGCGAAACCGCCGTCGCGATGGATGCCGATCGCCTGCAGGTTCCGGCAGAGATTGACGCGGCCGCGCCGGCATTCCTCGCAGCCGCCGCAGGCGATATTCGGGTCACCGGTCACGCGCATGCCGGGATGGAAATCGATGACGTCAGCTCCGACCGCCTCGATGATCCCTGCGAATTCGTGGCCGAGCGTTACCGGGGACTTCGAGGGAAATTCGCCATGAAAGATATGGCGGTCCGTGCCACAGATGCCGCAGGCTTCGACGCGGACCAGCAGTTCGCCCGGGCCGGGCGCCGGCCTTTCGACCTCGCACAGCTGCAGTTTTCCTGTCGCTTCCAGGCGTACGGCCTTCATCGGCATTTCCTCCCGCATTCTCCTCTTGGTTCAGGAAGAGCGAAATCGGGAGTCCCGTCAAGCGCTTGGCGGCGCTTCCTTACGTGAAGCGGCGGCGAACCTCTTCGGCATAGCTGCGGCTGACGGGGATTTCCGTACCGTCGCGGGTGAGAATCGTGAGCCTGCCATTGTCACGTCTGATGCCTTCGACATGAGCATCGGCCACCCAGTGCGAGCGATGGACGCGAAGGCCTGATGTCGCCGCGGTTTCCTTCAGCGCATCGGCGAAACGCAGGAGCACCAGTTCGTGCCCGCGGCTCGTCACCACCTCGGTATAATGATCGCGAACGGAAAGGCGCAGCAGCGGGCCGCGATTCCCAGGCTTCAGACGGTCGAGGATCGAGGCGCCGGGGTTGTTTTCCTCGGGTGCGGCCGCTTCCGCGATTCTTTCGCTCATTGCCATGTAAGTCAAAAGGCAGAAGAGGGCGCAGAGCGGCACTGAGAAAAGCGCGCGCAGCAGGCCGCTTTCCAGCGTGGTCGTTTCGCCGGTGAAGGCATAGTCGACAAGGCCGATGGCAAAACCTATCGGTAGGGCGGCGGCAAGCGCGCCCGTCATCATGCGGGTGAACATCGAAGCAATCATCTCGCGCAGCAGCCTTTCGGCTACTACCGCGCAGAGAATGGCGATCGTCCAGGCAAGGGCATGCAGGCTCAGCCAATAGGCAAGACGTTCGCCGAAGGCCATGCTTTCCATCGTGCCGTAGGGGCCGGTGACGGCGAAGATCAGAACGATCGCGGCAAAGGTTCCCCAGAAGCGCCGGGAATGGAGAAAGACCTGCAATTCGCGAAGCGTGGATTGCAAGAAGGGGTGATTCACGAAGTTTTCCTGCCGTTCGCGCGGTTCAGATTGAGGACATGGAAGTCTTGGCTGAAAGAGGGATCGAATTCAACCGGATGCCGCCCATGACCCTCGAACCGCTTCTTAATGCCCCGTTCGCCGTCCAGATCCATGTCGCCACCGTTACCCCGGCCGCACTTCTCGGCACCTATATCCTGCTCAACCCGAAGGGCACGCCGCGGCACCGGCTGCTCGGCAAGCTCTGGATGGCGCTGATGGTGGTGACGGCGACGTCGAGTTTCTTCATTCACCAGATCAATCTCTTCTACGGATTCAGCCCGATCCATCTTCTGTCGATCGCGACACTGTTCGGCAGCTGGAATGCTGTCGCTGCCGCCCGCCGTGGCGATATCCGCCGGCACAGGCGCATCATCACGGGTCTCTATTTCAGCGGGATCGTGCTGGCCGGCCTCTTCACTTTCCTGCCCGGCCGGATCATGCACAGGGTCGCTTTTACCGGCGCGGAATGGCCGGCCGCCTTCGTCGCGGCGCTGATCGGCGCGATCCTGGTTGCGATCGTGCTGCGCAGCAGGCGCGGGGATCCGATAGCCCGATGAAGTTGCTGGAATTCCATCCGCCGGCGGATATATAGATTGCTTGAGTGCAAGCACGGGAATTGCCGGGGAGAGCGAAGATGGAATGGAGAGGCCGGCGTCAGTCCGACAATGTCGAGGATCGCCGCGGCGATCCGACGAGCGGAGGCAGTCCCTTCGGCCGCGGCGGCGGCTTCAATTTTCCCTCCGGCGGCGGCGTTCGCCGGGCCGGCGGGGGCTTAAGCATCGGCACGATCATCTTCCTCGTCGTCATCTATCTGATCTTCAAGGCGATGGGCATCGACCTGATGCAGGTGCTCGATACCGGCGGCACGTCGAGCAGCCCGGGCTACGAGCAGACCCAGTCGGGCACGCGCACGCCCGCCAATGACGAGATGACCGCCTTCGTGCGCACCGTTCTCGCTGAGACCGAGGATACCTGGCACGGCATCTTCCAGGCGCAGGGCAAGGAGTATGAAGAGCCGCGCCTCGTTCTCTTCTCCGGCCAGACGGAGTCGGCCTGCGGCTTTGCCTCTGCCGCAACCGGGCCGTTCTATTGCCCGGGGGATCACAAGGTCTATCTCGATACCGCCTTCTTCCAGGAGCTTTCCGACCGGTTCGGCGCATCCGGCGATTTCGCCGAGGCCTATGTCGTCTCTCACGAGGTCGGCCATCACGTGCAGAACCTGCTCGGCATCTTGCCGAAGTTCAATCAGGCTCGTCAACGCATGAGCGAGGAAGAGGCCAACAAGATGTCGGTGCGCGTCGAGCTGCAGGCCGATTGCTTCGCCGGCATCTGGGGCAAATATACCCAGCAGAAGGGTATTTTAGAGGCCGGCGACCTTGAAGAGGCGCTGAACGCCGCCCAGCAGATCGGCGACGACACGCTGCAGAAGCGCTCGCAGGGTTACGTCGTGCCGGAAAGCTTCAATCACGGCACGTCGGCGCAGCGGGTCAGGTGGTTCAAACGTGGGTTCGACAGCGGGCAGTTGACGGCCTGCGATACGTTCTCCGGGCCGGTTTGAGGGGATAGCGGCTTCTCCGGCGTTGGGGGTGATTGCCCTTCGCTTGCGCTCAGCGCATTCGCTCCTGTCGTCGCTCACCCCTTCAATCTGTCCTGAAGCTACTTCTCACTGTCCATATGTTGCAGCATATGTTCGGGGTAACGCCCACCTGCGGCCGCATCCTTCGGCACGGCGCGTTCGATGGCAGCAAAATCGTCTGGTGACAAGTCGACCGCGCGGGAGCCGAGCGCCTCGCTCAGCCGGCCGCGGCGGCGGGCGCCGATGAGCGGGATGATGTCCTTGCCCTTAGCTGCGACCCAAGCGATGGCGATCTGGGCGACGGAGACGCTCTTTGCCTCGGCAATTTCGCGCAGCTTTTCCACCAGAGCGAGGTTCTGCTCGACATTGCCCTCCTGAAAGCGCGGGCTATGGGTGCGGAAATCGCCGGCGGCGGCGGCCTGGTCCTTCTGCCAATGGCCGCTGATCAGGCCGCGCGAGAGAACGCCATAGGCGGTGATCGAGATGCCGAGTTCGCGTGTCGTCGGCAGGATGCGGTCCTCGATGCCGCGTGAGATCAGCGAATATTCGATCTGCAGATCGACGATCGGGGCAACGGCGGCGGCGCGGCGGATCGTTTCGGCGCCGACTTCCGACAGGCCGATATGCCTGACATAGCCAGCCTGGACCATATCGGCGATGGCGCCGACCGTATCCTCGATCGGCACGTTGGGGTCGAGGCGAGCCGGCCGGTAGATGTCGATATGATCAACGCCGAGCCGCTGCAGCGTATATGCGAGGAAGTTCTTCACCGCGGCCGGACGGCCATCGATGCCACCCCAGCCGCCGACGGGATCGCGGAGCGCGCCGAATTTGACGCTGATGACGGCATTCTCACGCCTGCGGCCCTTCAATGCCTCGCCGATCAGCATCTCGTTATGGCCCATGCCGTAGAAGTCGCCGGTGTCGAGCAGGTTGATGCCGGCATCGAGCGCGGCATGGATCGTCGCGATGCTCTCGGCGCGGTCGGCAGGGCCGTACATGCCCGACATGCCCATGCAGCCGAGCCCGATGGCTGAGACTTCAGGTCCGGTCTTTCCCAAGCGATAGGTCTGCATTGTCTTCTCCATCATTTGCGTGCGGCGCGATGAGCATCCGCGCCGGAGCGGCGCTGTCGATGCCGTTCTACCGTTTTCGCATTCGGGCGATAATCGGATGGCATCGCACAGGCTGTGCGGGAGAATGCACAATGAGTGTACTCCCCCGAGTGATCTGGATGCCTTTGCGACGATTGCAAGGGAACGCTTCGCCCGGCGATTCGCGGAGAGGCTTCCGATTTCCTGAGGCTGAAATGACGGCGCGCGGCCTACGGTTGAGGCATCTCATAAATTTCCCGTTCGGCAATATTGAGGACTTTGAATGTTCACGGATTGTTTCGGTTTCTTTTCTGAGCTATGTCACTTTGGCGGCGACGAAATCGTCTTCCAGAAAACAACCGCTGTAGAGATGCCTCATGTTGGATCCAAAATTCGTTCGCCGCGGCCTTTTCCTGGTTTTCATCATCCTCTTCCTCGACATTATCGGCATCGCCATCATCATGCCGGTTCTGCCTGCCTATCTCGAGCAACTGACCGGCGGCAGCGTCAGCGATGCGGCGGTCGACGGCGGCTGGCTGATGCTCGTCTATGCCGGCATGCAGTTCCTGTTTGCGCCGCTGCTCGGAAACCTGTCGGATCGTTTCGGCCGACGGCCGGTGCTTCTGCTTTCGGTGCTGACCTTCGCGATCGACAATTTCATCTGCGGTATCGCCACCAGCTTCTGGATGCTGTTCGTCGGCCGCGTTCTTGCCGGCATCAGCGGCGGCAGCTTTGCCACCTGCTCGGCCTATATCGCCGACATCAGCACGGAGGAGAACCGGGCGAAGAATTTCGGGCTGATCGGCATCGCCTTCGGCGTCGGCTTCACCATCGGCCCCGTGGTCGGCGGGTTTCTCGGCGAGTTCGGGCCGCGCGTGCCGTTCCTCGGCGCGGCTGCGCTGTCGCTCCTCAACTTCATCGCCGCCTGCTTCCTGCTGCCGGAAACGCTGGAGGCGAAGAACCGCCGCCGGTTCGAGTGGAAGCGCGCCAATCCGCTCGGCGCGCTGCGGCAGATGCGCCATTATCCCGGCATCGGCTGGGTCAGCCTCGTCATGTTCCTGTTCTTCCTGGCGCATGCCGTCTATCCCTCGGTCTGGTCGTTCGTCTCGACCTATCGTTACGGCTGGAGCGAAGGGCAGATCGGTCTGTCGCTTGGCATCTACGGCATCGGCGCCGCGCTCGTCATGGGGTTGGTTCTGCCGCGCGTCGTGCCTCGGCTCGGCGAATGGAAGACGGCACTTCTCGGCCTTTGTTTTTCGGCTGCGGGGCTTACCGGCTATGCCTTTGCCTGGGAGGGCTGGGTCGTTTACGTCGTCATCGTTGCGACCGTCATGGAAAACGTCGCCGACCCGCCTCTGCGCAGCATCGCCGCCGGCAAGGTGCCGCCTTCGGCGCAGGGCGAGCTGCAAGGCGCACTGACCAGCCTCAGCAGCATCACGACCATCGTCGGGCCGCTAATCTTCACGCAGATGTTCGGCTATTTCACGCGCCCCGATGCGCCGGTCACCTTCGCCGGCGCTCCCTATCTGATGGCTGCCCTGTTCATCCTGCTAGCTGCCGGCGTGTTTCTCATGCGCGTGCGGGTTCGCCAACGGACCGAGGCGCTGGAAGCGGCGGGCTGATTGATCAGAAACGCTGATACGATGATGAATTTTTCATCATCTGCCCCTCGGGGGTGGTTCTTTGCGGGGCTTTCATCTAAGTCCAGATGATATTTCGCCGAGAAACTGCGCGGCGACGCATATTTCAACCACAGGAATGGTGTCATGGACACGCCGATCGACGTGCGCAGGATTGCGCCGACAACCGATAACCGCTGGGGCGCGCATTTCCGCGCAACACTGGCGCTCGGCATTCCGCTGATCGGCGCCCAGCTTGCCCAGCTCGGCATCAACACTACCGACGTGATGATCGTCGGCCGGCTCGGGGCAGAACACCTGGCGGCGATGGTGCTTTCGGCGCAGTTCCTGTTCACGATCCTGCTTTTCGGCTCCGGCTTTGCCATCGCCGTCATTCCGATGGTGGCGCAGGCCTATGGCCGCGGCGACGTCGTCTCCGTGCGCCGCTCGCTGCGCATGGGCCTCTGGGTGGTGACGGCATACTGGATCATTATGCAGCCCGCCTTCTTCAATTCGGAGCAGATCCTCCTCTTCGCGCAGCAGAAGCCGGAGGTGGCTCGGCTTGCCCACGGCTACATCGTCATCGGCCAGTTCGGCGTGCTGCCGGCCCTGCTTTTCAACGTCATGCGGGCGCTGGTCAGCGCCATCGGCAAGGCCGGCATCATTCTCAACGTCACCATCGCCACACTGGTGCTGAACGCGATCTTCGCCTACATGCTCGTACTCGGTCATTTTGGGTTCCCGGCGATGGGGCTCGAGGGTGCGGCGATCGTCTCGGTCGTTGTGCAGACGGCAGGTTTCCTCTTCATTCTCGCCTTCGTCCAGAAGCGGGAGGAGACGCGCCGCTACGAGATCTTCGTCAGGTTCTGGAAGCCGGACTGGCATGCGCTGCTGGAGGTCATCCGGCTCGGCTTGCCGATCAGCGTCACCGTGCTTGCCGAGGTCAGCCTGTTCACGGTGGCCTCGCTGCTGATGGGTTATATCGGCACCATCGAGCTTGCCGCCCACGGCATCGCGCTGCAATGGGCTTCGATCGCCTTCATGATCCCCCTCGGCCTCAGCCAGGCGGCGACGGTGCGCGTCGGCGTGGCGCACGGGCAGGGCGATTACGATGGGGTGGTGCGCGCGTCGATCATGGTGGTCATTCTCGCCTGCGCCATCTCGGCGGTAGGCTCGGTCCTCTTTGCCACGATGCCACAATTCCTCGGCAGTTGGTTCCTCGACCTCAGTTCGCCCGAGGCGCCCGAGGTGCTGGCCTATGCCGGGCCGCTGATCGTCGTCGCCGGGCTTTTCCAGCTCGTCGACGGGCTGCAGGTCGTCGCCAACGGATTGCTGCGCGGCCTTAAGGATGCGCGTGTGCCGATGATCATGGCGCTGATCGCCTATTGGCCGATCGGCTTCCTGCTCGCCTGGACCTTCGCCTTCCCGTTGGGTTTCGGTGGCATCGGCATCTGGTTCGGCTTCCTCGTCGGGCTCGCGGCCGCCGCTGTCATGCTCTGCGGGCGGTTTTACCTTCTCCTTCGTCGGGAAGGGGCGACGGCCGGCGCCTAGAACGTTGGAGCATGATGTCGTCCGAAAACCGCTTACACTTTTCGGCATCACGCTCCGGCCGACCGTCTTTCCCTCAGGCCGCGACAGGTTTGTAGCTGGCGATATCGGCGCGAATGCCAAGACGCGCAAACATTTCCTGCGGATCGAAATTCGCGGCCTTGTGCGCCGCGGCGACCGCGGCCCGCACGCGCTCGATGACGTCGGCGCTTTTCCATTGGGCGATCGTCACGAAATTGAATTCGCCGGGACCGGCGACCTGCTCCAGCACCGTGTGATCGATGAAGCCGTCCTGGGCCTCCAACACCTTGTGGGTCATCATCACATTGACCAGAAATTCCTCACGCGCCGCCGCCGGCACGATGAACTTGTCGACTCGATAGAAAGCTCCGCTCATCCATTTTCTCCTGCATCAGATGTCTGCAGTCAGCTCTGTAATTCCTCAAGCTAAGTTGAGGTCAATATGACGGCAAAGAAAAAGGCCCGGTCGAGCGGGCCTTCATCCGAAATCGTCATTCCTTGAAATCAGCGTTCGGCAAGCGCCGGCTCGCCCTTCTTCTCGCGCACCATGTTGATGAAGCGGCGGAAGAGATAGTGGCTGTCCTGCGGACCGGGAGAGGCTTCCGGATGATGCTGGACCGAGAAGACCTGCTTGCCGAGGACGCGCAGGCCGCAATTGGTGCCGTCGAAAAGCGAAATATGAGTCTCTTCAACGCCATCGGGCAGCGACTTCGAGTCGACCGCGAAACCGTGGTTCATCGAGACGATCTCGACCTTGCCTGTCGTATGGTCCTTGACGGGGTGGTTGGCGCCGTGATGGCCCTGATGCATCTTCTCGGTCTTGGCACCGAGGGCGAGGCCGAGCATTTGGTGGCCGAGGCAGATGCCGAAGACCGGGATGTCGGTCTTAACAAGCGTCTTGATCACGGGCACGGCGTATTCGCCTGTGGCCGCCGGATCGCCCGGGCCGTTCGACAGGAAGATACCGTCCGGCTGCATGGCGAGCACGTCTTCGGCGCTCGTCGTGGCCGGCATGACCGTCACCTTGCAGCCAAGGCCGGCAAACAGGCGCAGGATGTTACGCTTGACGCCGTAATCGAGGCAGACGACGTGGTATTTCGCGTCCGCAGCGGCGAGTTCGCCATAGCCTTCGTTCCAGACCCACGGGGTCTGAGCCCATTGCAGGGACTGGCCCGAGGAGGCGATCTTGGCAAGATCGAGACCTTCGAGGCCGCTCCAGGCCTTGGCTTCGGCCTTCAGCGTCTCGATATCGAAGACACCGTTCGGATCGTGGGCAATCACCCCGTTCGGGGCGCCGTTCTCGCGGATCCAGGCGGTCAGCGCGCGCGTGTCGATGCCGCAGAGGCCGATGATGCCGCGTGCCTTCAGCCACTGGTCAAGGTGCTTGGCGGCGCGGTAGCTCGAGGGTTCGGTGATATCGGCCTTGAAGATGACGCCGACCGCGCCGTGGCGGGCGGCTGGCGTCAGATCCTCGATGTCTTCATCATTGGTGCCGATATTGCCGATATGCGGAAAGGTGAAGGTGACGATCTGGCCGAGATAGGAGGGATCCGTCATGATCTCTTCGTAGCCGGTCAGCGCCGTGTTGAAGACGACTTCGGCCTGGACCTTGCCGGTGGCGCCGATGCCCTTGCCTTCGATGACGGTGCCGTCGGCAAGAACGAGCAGGGCGGTCGGCTTTTCGATTGTCCAGGGTGCTGTCGCGGTCATCTTCATCCCGTTTCCGGCGGTCGGCGCGCGTTGCCGCGCTCGTCGCCATTTGATCTCGCAGGCGTGTGGGCACGGCAATGCCGCGCGCTTGAGGCCTGATCACGAATTTTGGTGCAGGTGGCGGTAAATAGCCACGCAATCGCTTAGCGTCAATCTTTGTAGCCGAGATCTCGGCCGTTTTCTTGCGCTTTATCGCGCTGACCGCGCAATTTATTTGATCCCCCGCATCAGCGTGGTTTATGAAGCGGCATCAAAAAAGGAGTGAAGACCATGCTGCGCGATCAACTCGCCACCCAGCTGAAAGAGGCGATGAAGGCCAAGGATGCGGAGCGGCTTTCCACCGTCCGGCTGATTCAGGCCGCGATCAAGGACCGCGATATCGCCAATCGGGGCACCGGCAAGGAGCAGGCGAGCGACGACGAAATCCTGCAGATCCTCGCCAAGATGGTGAAGCAGCGCGACGAATCGGCAAAGATCTACGAAGAGAACTCGCGGCCGGAGCTTGCCGCCAAGGAACGCGCCGAAATCGTCGTCATCCAGGATTTCATGCCGAAGCAGCTTTCAGACAGCGAAGTGCGCGCCAATGTCTCGGCGATCATCGCCGAGACGGGTGCGGCGGGCGCCAAGGACATGGGCAAGGTAATGGCGGCGCTCAAGGAGCGTTATGCCGGCCAGATGGATTTCGCCAAGGCGTCTGCGACCGTCAAGGAACTTTTGAACTGATGTGTTGCGCCTGCGGTTCGTCGCGGACCGCAGGCCCGAGCACCGCTTCGGCGGCTGCATCGATGATGGCGAATTTCGACGCCTGATAATTCCAGTATTCCAGAATGAAGCGACCCGACAGCCAGAAGTCGCCCTTGCGGGAAGGCTCGGTCCAGCCGACGCTTCCCATGTTTGAGGCTTGCGTCAGAAGCCGCTTCAGGTGGGTGTTGGAGATCATGAACTGTTCGCGGATTTCCCTGAGCGACAGCGGGCCGATCACGACACGCTCGGCCGTCCGGGGAAATTCCGGAAGGCGCGAGATCAGGTAATCCATCACCAGTCCGCCGGAATTTGCCCAGTTGAACAGGTTGAAGGTCGGGCCGGGATTGCGCACCGCCTCGCTGCCTATGATCGCCTTTGCGATCATAGGCTGGATCGCCGCCATCCTCGCCGAGGGATCGGCGCTGATCTTATCGGCGCGTTTGCCGCCATCGATGCTGTCGAGGATCATCATGTGGGCGACGAGCCACCGGATGAAATGCTGCTCGGCGATTTCGGTGGGCTCGAGGTAGCGAGTGCGCTTATCGGGACCGGGAACGGCGCGCAGAAAGCGGTAGGCCAGCATTTCCTGCATGAAGGCCGCGGCCGTATTGCGGCTGGCGATGTCGTTCTTCACGGCGAAATCGATGAAGCGCCCGGAATAAAGGCCGCTCCTGCCGTCGTCGGGATAACCATAATGAAGCGCGAAGCCGGCGTGTGCCATCAGCCAGCGTTGCTGTGCTGCAAAAATCGAGGCGATGCGCGGGCTCTCGCGATAGATCGAAAGCATCTGATTGGCGCAATGCAGGATCGCGGCGAGAAAGCGATCTTCGGCTGAAAGATTTTTCGCGGTAAAGGCCATTGGGAGGTCCAGGATTTCGGCGCATACATCTTCGCGCAAGCACCGCCTGTCAACGGCTTTATTAATAATCAGTTAATTTCAAAGGGAAACTGTACCAAAGGAAGCCAAAAATTTAAGAAGGCAGGAGCTGGGGGCGCTCCTGCCTTCTTGCTCTTTGCTTCCGCCGGCACGCAGGGCCGAGGCCCAAGCCGGAGGGTATTTGCAAAGGCACCCTTGCGAAGCGGCGCCGGGGGGTAGGGATGGTGCTTCGCTCGGGGATCGCTTTGTTGAGATCGAACCTATTGCGGTGCGGCGGCTTATTCAAATTACAAAAAAATAATGATTGGCGGAAACGGCGGTTTGGGAGGCGTCAAGGCGCATGCCGGGTAGCCGGCCCGAAGATGAGGGCGCTCAAGCGTTTCGATTGGTAACATACTGTTTTAAAACGGTTTAATCAGAGCTTTCCAAAAGCTTCGGTTCCTGGCGGAGCACTTGCGTCGACGGAATTCCTGGTCTGCGAGGACAATAATGTCGCACCCCTGTCGCAGGGGCGATAACGTGTTTTTGATTGGATAACCGACGCCGCCGAGCGCGGGTGCACTTGCCTGTGAATAGCGGGTTTTCCTGACGAGTTTCGTGGCATGGCACGGCAAAGCAGCTTATATGGAGGTTGGCCAAGAGGTATAAATGCGCTTTTCCAACACCTTTCTCGATGAGATCCGCGATCGCGTTCCGATTTCGAACGTGATTGCGCGTCGCGTGAGCTGGGACAAGCGCAAGACCAACGTCTCGCGCGGCGACTACTGGGCCTGCTGCCCGTTCCACGGCGAGAAATCGCCGAGCTTCCACTGCGAAGATCGGAAGGGCCGCTATCACTGCTTCGGCTGCGGCGTCACCGGCGACCATTTCCGCTTCCTGACCGAGCTGGAGGGCCTGAGCTTTCCCGAGGCCGTGCAGCAAGTCGCCGACATGGCCGGCATGCCGATGCCGCTTGCCGATCCCGTGATGGAGAAGCGAGAGAAGGAGCGCGGCTCGCTGATCGACGTCATGGAAATGGCGACGCGTTTCTTCCAGGACCAGCTGCAGACCGCCAATGGAGCCAGGGCGCGCGCCTATCTGCGCGACCGCGGGCTGACGGGACGAACTATCGAAACCTTCCGTCTCGGTTATGCGCCGGACAGTCGCAACGCGCTCAAGGAATTCCTCGCCGGCAAAGGCGTCACCAAGGAGCAGATCGAAGCCTGCGGTCTGGTCGTCCATGAAAACGTGCCGGTGTCCTACGATCGCTTCCGCGACCGCATCATGTTCCCGATCCTCTCATCGCGGGAAAAGGTGATCGCCTTCGGCGGCCGCGCCATGTCGGCCGATGCGCCGGCGAAATATCTGAATTCCAACGAGACCGAGCTCTTCCACAAGGGCAATGTGCTCTACAATTTTGCCCGTGCGCGGCGCGCGATCCAGGGGCCGGGCCGCGATGCCCAGGACGACAGCGCGTCCGGCACCATCATCGCCGTCGAAGGCTATATGGACGTGATCGCGCTCTATCAGGCGGGCGTCGAGAATGCCGTTGCGCCGCTCGGGACGGCGCTCACCGAAAACCAGCTCGAACTGCTCTGGAAAATGGTGCCGCAGCCGGTGCTCTGCTTCGACGGCGACGGCGCCGGCATCCGCGCCGCCAATCGCGCTGCCGAACTGGCGCTGCCGCATCTGAAGCCCGGCCGCTCGGTCCGCTTCGCGCTGTTGCCCGACGGCAAGGACCCCGACGATCTCGTGCGCGACGATGGTCGTGCGCCCTTCGACAAGGTGATGAGCCAGGCAAAGCCGCTCTCCGAAATGCTCTGGAACCGGGAAATCAACACCGGCAAGTTCGATACGCCCGAGGCGCGTGCCGAACTCGAGGCGCGGCTGAAACAGCTCGTCGCCGTCATCGCCGACGAGAATGTGCGCCGCCATTACCAGCAGGACATCCGCGACCGGTTGAACGGCTTCTTCCAGCCGCAGTTCCAGAACCGCGGCAATGGCGAGCGGCGCGGCTTCAACGGCCGCGCAGGCCGCGACAATGCGGGAAAGGGAGGGCCGAAGAGCCCGAACGTCATTTCCGACCGGCTTGCTCGCTCCGGCCTGGTGCGCGGCCATCAGGACAATACGGCGCTGCGCGAAAGCGTGCTGGCGCTGACCGTCGTCAACCATCCCTCGCTGATGATCGACGACTACGACGAAATCGCCGCGATCGAATATGACAGCAAACCGCTGCAGCGGCTCTGGTCGGCGATGCTGGGGGCAGCCGCTGCCGTCGCCAGCCAGCATCTGACCCGGGAATATCTGACCGAGCGGTTGGAATTCGAGGGCTTCGGCCCGCTTATCCAGAGCCTCGACCAGCAGGTGCGCAATGCCCGGCTGTGGACGGCGACCGAGGAAGCGGCGATGGAGGATGCGCGCGAGGGGTATCGCCAGGCGCTTGCCTTCCACAAACGCGCCAAGGCGCTGCGCCGCCAGAAGATCGAACTTGAGCGCGAGATTGCGCTTGCGACCGAAGCCGGCGACGGCGAGGCGATGGTCCAGCTGATGCGAGCGCAGCAGGAGGTGCATTTCGAAGGGGTACGCCTGGAAAACCAGGAAGCCATCATCGACGGCTTCGGTGTGCTCTCCGGCCGCGTCAAAGGAGCGGCGAACCACTGATGCCGCTCAGCGAACGCAATGAACCGGGCTTTTCCGCTTCCGGCGCGCTGTTTTCCGACGGCCGCGCGCCGCTCGATGTCCTGAAGCAGGTCTACGGCTATTCCTTCTTCCGCGGCAAGCAGCAGCAGGTGGTCGAGCACGTGGTTTCGGGCGGTGACGCGGTGGTGCTCTTTCCGACAGGCGCCGGCAAATCGCTCTGCTTCCAGATCCCCGCACTTTGCCGTGAGGGCGTCGGCATCGTCGTCTCGCCGCTGATCGCGCTGATGCGCGATCAGGTGGAGGCGATGAAACAACTCGGCATCCGCGCCGCCGCCCTCAATTCGTCGCTGTCGCGCGAGGAGTTCGTCGAGGTTCGCCGCGCACTTTCGGCAGGCCAGCTCGACCTTCTCTACGTGACGCCCGAGCGCATCCTGACCGATGGTTTCCGCGAACTGATCGCCAATGAGAAGATCGCGCTGTTTGCGATCGACGAGGCCCATTGCGTCTCGCAATGGGGCCATGATTTCCGCCCGGAATATCGCGAGCTCGGCCGGCTCGGCGAACAATATCCCGGCGTGCCCAGGGTGGCGCTGACGGCAACCGCCGATCCGCACACGCGCGACGATATCATCGAGCGGCTGGGGCTCGGCAATGCCGAGATCTTCACCACCAGCTTCGACCGGCCGAACATTGCCTATGAAATCGTCGAGCGCGACCAGCCGCGCCAGCAGCTCCTACGCTTCCTCTCCGGCCACAAGGGTGACAGCGGCATCGTCTATTGCCTGTCGCGGGCCAAGGTCGAGGACACGGCCGAATGGTTGAACGGGCAGGGCATCCGCGCGCGTGCCTACCATGCCGGCATGGACAGGACGGTTCGTGACGCCAATCAGGATGCCTTCCTGAAAGAAGAAAATCTCTGCCTGGTCGCCACCGTCGCCTTCGGCATGGGCATCGACAAGCCGAACGTGCGTTATGTCGCCCATCTCGACCTGCCGGGCTCGGTGGAAGCCTATTACCAGGAGACCGGGCGTGCCGGGCGCGACGGCCTGCCGTCGGAGGTTTGGATGGCCTATGGCATGGCCGACGTCATCCAGCGCCGCCGGATGATCGACGAGGGCAATGCCGCCGAGGAGATCAAGCGGGTCGAGCGTGCCAAGCTCAACGCCTTGCTGGCGATCTGCGAAACCGCCTCCTGCCGGCGGCAGGCGATCCTTGCCCATTTCGGCGAGGCGCATGGCGGCCAGTGCGGCAATTGCGATACCTGCCTGAAGCCGGTCGAGACCTGGGAGGGCACGGAGGCGGCGATCAAGGCGCTGGCCGCTGTCTATCGCACCGGCGAGCGTTTCGGCGCCGGCCATGTCGTCGATGTGCTCCTCGGCAACGTCAACGAGAAGACCGAGCGTTTCGGCCATACCGAGATGCCGGTCTTCGGCGCCGGCAAGGATATTCCGGCACGCACATGGCAATCCGTCTACCGCCAGTTGCTCGCCATGGGGCTGATCCGCATCGATCATCAGGCCTATGGAGCGCTGAAGCTGGAGCCGGAGGCGCGCGCGGTCTTCAAGCACGAGCGGCAGGTGTTCTTCCGCAAGGACCGCCCGGCCTCGGAGCGGCGCACGAAGAAGGCCGAGCGCAGCGAGCGCAAATCGGGGCTGTCGGGCGCCGACGGCACCCTCTTCGAGGCGCTGCGGGCTGAGCGCATGGCGATTGCGAAATCGCTCGGCGTGCCACCCTATGTCGTCTTCCCCGATACGACGCTGATCGCCTTCGCGACGGAGAAGCCGCGGAGCCGCAAGGAATTGCTTGCCATATCGGGCGTCGGGCAGGCGAAACTCGAACGCTATGGCGATGCGTTCCTCGAGATCATTCTCTCGCACGACAAGGATTGAGCGGGCCGGCCGATTCTTGAGATCGGTCGATGAGGCGTGGTAGACGCTACCGCCCGGGAGGAGTGCCGATGGCCCAGAATATCTACGACCGGCCGGATTTCTTTGCCGGATACAGCGACCTCAGCCGTTCCGTCCGCGGGCTCGACGGAGCGTCCGAATGGCCGGCGGTGCGCGCGCTTCTGCCCGATCTTGCCGGCAAACGCATCGTCGATCTCGGCTGCGGCTTCGGCTGGTTTTCGCGTTTCGCCGTGAGCCAGGGCGCCAAAAGCGTGCTGGCGCTCGACATCTCGGAAAACATGATCGCGAGAGCTAGGGCCGATACGGCTGAAGCGGCGATTACTTACGAGATCGCCGATCTCGAGCATCTCGAATTGGCTGGAGCCTCCTTCGATTTCGCCTACAGCTCGCTGGCGCTGCATTATATCGAGGATTTCGCCGGTCTTGTCGCCACCGTGCATCAGGCGCTTTTGCCGGGCTCGCACTTCCTCTTCACCATCGAGCATCCGATCTTCATGGCGCCGACCAGGCCGGATTGGACAACCGATGCCGAGGGGCGGCGCATCTGGCCGCTCGACCGCTATTCCGTCGAAGGTGCGCGCACGACCGATTGGCTCGCGAGCGGCGTCGTCAAGCAGCACCGCAAACTCGCCACGACGCTCAACACCTTGATCGCGGCCGGTTTTTCCATCCGCCATGTCGAGGAGTGGAGCCCGAACGATGAGGAATTGCGGGATAATCCCGATTGGGCCAGGGAAATGGACCGGCCGATGTTCCTGCTGATTTCCACCCAGCGCTGAAAGAAGACAAGCCGGCGGCGATATGCTAACCCGGAGGCTATAAAATGTCAGGAAGGGCCGTCCATGACCTCGCAATTTCTCTCCCATCTCCGATCCGAGATTTCCGCGCTGAAGGATGCCGGCCTCTACAAATCCGAGCGGGTCATCACCTCCAAGCAGGCGGGCGAGATCGGCATTTCCACCGGCGAGCGGGTGCTGAATTTCTGCGCCAACAACTATCTCGGCCTTGCTGACAACGAGGAGCTGGCCGAGGCCGGCAAGCAGGCGCTCGATCGCTACGGCTACGGCATGGCTTCGGTGCGCTTCATCTGCGGCACGCAGGAGGAGCATAAGCAGCTTGAAGCGCGCATCTCCTCCTTCCTCGGCATGGAAGACACGATCCTCTATTCCTCCTGCTTCGATGCCAATGGTGGTTTGTTCGAGACGCTGCTGTCGGAAGAGGACGCGATCATCTCGGATGCGCTGAACCACGCCTCGATCATCGATGGGGTCAGGCTTTCGAAGGCCAAGCGTTTCCGCTACGCCAACAACGACATGGCGGCGCTCGAAGAAGAATTGAAGAAGGCCGAAGGCAGCCGCTTCAAGCTGATTGCCACCGATGGCGTCTTTTCGATGGACGGCATCATCGCCAATCTCGGCGGCGTCTGCGATCTCGCCGAAAAATACGGCGCGATGGTCATGGTCGATGACAGCCATGCGGTCGGTTTCGTCGGCAAGAACGGCCGCGGCTCCCCGGAATATTGCGGCGTCGAAGGGCGGATCGACATCATCACCGGCACGCTCGGCAAGGCGCTCGGCGGCGCTTCCGGCGGCTATACCTCTGCAAAGGCCGAGATCGTCGAATGGCTGCGGCAGCGCTCGCGGCCCTATCTGTTCTCGAACACGCTGGCGCCTGTCATTGCCGCCGCTTCGCTCAAGGTGTTCGACCTGATCGAAAATGGCGATGCCTTGCGGCAGCGGCTTTCGGACAATGCTGATCTCTTCCGCAGAGAGATGACCAAGCTCGGCTTCATACTTGCCGGCGAGGGCCATCCGATCATTCCCGTCATGCTTGGCGATGCCAAACTCGCGCAGGACATGGCGAGCCTGATGCTGAGGAAGGGGATCTATGTGATCGGTTTCTCCTTCCCCGTCGTGCCGAAAGGGCAGGCCCGCATCCGCACGCAGATGTCGGCGGCGCATTCGCGGGCGGATGTGGAACGGGCCATTGCGGGTTTTGCCGAGGCAGGGCGGGAATTGGGTGTGATTTGAGAATGGGCGTTGCTGCCCCTCACCCTAACCCTCTCCCCGCCAGCGGGGAGAGGGGACGTGCCCAACGGGCCGCTTTGAGTAAGCGGAAACGGTGCGGCATATCCCTTCGCCCCGCTTGCGGGGAGCAGGTGCCAGCAGGCGGATGAGGGGCGGCGACAGATACGGGGTCAAGGAATACAGAAATGTCGAACATGATGAAGGCGCTGGTCAAGACGAAGCCGGAAGTCGGGCTCTGGATGGAGAACGTGCCGGTGCCGGAGGTGGGGCCGAACGATGTGCTGATCCGGGTTAGGAAATCGGCGATCTGCGGCACCGACGTGCATATCTGGAACTGGGACCAGTGGGCGCAGAAGACCATTCCGGTGCCGATGGTCGTCGGCCATGAATTCTCAGGCGAGATCGCCGAGATCGGATCGGCGGTCACCCGCTATCATGTCGGTGAGCGGGTTTCCGGCGAGGGGCATATCGTCTGCGGCAAGTGCCGCAACTGCCGGGCGGGCAGGGGGCATCTCTGCCGCAATACGCTTGGCGTGGGCGTCAATCGGCCGGGTTCCTTCGGTGAATTCGTCTGCATTCCCGAAAGCAATGTGGTGCCGATCCCGGACGATATTTCAGACGAGATTGCCGCGATCTTCGATCCGTTCGGCAATGCGGTGCACACCGCACTCTCCTTCGATCTGGTCGGCGAGGACGTGCTCGTTACCGGCGCCGGGCCGATCGGCATCATGGGAGCGCTCGTCGCCAAGCGGTCCGGCGCCCGCAAGGTCGTCATCACCGATATCAATCCACACCGGCTGGAACTGGCGCGCAAGCTCGGCATCGATCATGTGGTCGATGCCTCCAAGGAAAACCTTGCCGATGTGATGAAGGCAATCGGCATGACCGAAGGTTTCGACGTCGGGCTCGAAATGTCGGGTGCGGCACCCGCATTCCGCGACATGATCGACAAGATGAACAATGGCGGCAAGATCGCCATTCTCGGCATTGCGCCGGCCGGTTTCGAGATCGACTGGAACAAGGTGATCTTCAAGATGCTCAATCTCAAGGGCATCTACGGCCGCGAGATGTTCGAGACCTGGTACAAGATGATCGCCTTCGTCCAGGGCGGCCTCGATCTCGCGCCGGTCATTACGCACCGCATCAAGATCGACGAATTCCGCGACGGCTTCGAGGCGATGCGGTCGGGCAACTCAGGCAAAGTCGTCATGGACTGGATGTGAGGAAAGAACGACATGCTCTATGAAGGAAGCTGCCATTGCGGCAACATTGCTTTCGAGGTCGAAGGGGAATTCACCGAGGCGCTCGACTGCAACTGTTCGATCTGCCGCCGGCGGGGCGGGCTTCTGGCTTTCGCACCGCGCGAGAAGCTGGTGCTGAAGACGCCCGAAGACAATATCTCGACCTATACTTTCAACAGGCATGTCATCCAGCATCACTTCTGCGCAAATTGCGGCATCGCGCCGTTCGGCGAGGGTGTTGGCCCGAACGGCGCGGCGATGGCTGCGATCAATCTGCGCTGCATTCCCGCGATCGATCTCGGCACGCTGACGGTGAAGGTCTATGACGGCGCGGCGCTTTAGCCAATATTTGCCCGAGAGAGGTGAATATACCGCCGGCACAACTGCAAAACGACCGAAACAATTGGCGGCGGCGGCGCAAAATCTTTGCCGCCCTTGTCTTTTGTTCGTCGCCTCTTAAATAAGGTTCGCAATCGCAGCCGCGGTTCAAAGCCTGTGGATAAGGCTTTTTCCGATTTTTCGTGGGCTTTTTTTCTGGAAAAGCTTGACGAGAACAAAAAATGTGGGAATCACCGTTCGACTTGTTGAAACGGTGAACTGGGTCAAGGCGGATCGCGCAACCGTGGCCGGAAATCCTAAAGCAAGAAAGCTTTGCTGTCCGGTGCCGGCTATCGTGGTTAATCAGGCTTTAAATGTCATCCCGTTAGGTGGGCAAAGGTGATTCTGGGCGGCGCGTGCGATGCGTCAGGCCCTGAGACGGCCCATTCACCGTAGCGAGATTGGATAGCGTCAGGAAGGCGACGATATAAATGGCAACCAAGGTCAAAGAGAACGAAGACGCGGAAGTCGAACGCGACGGCGCAAGCGACGGCCCTCTTCTCGATCTTTCCGACGACGCGGTCAAGAAGATGATCAAGGCCGCCAAGAAGCGCGGCTACGTGACGATGGACGAGCTCAATGCCGTCCTGCCGTCCGAGGAAGTGACGTCCGAGCAGATCGAAGACACGATGTCGATGCTGTCGGACATGGGCATCAACGTCATCGAAGACGAGGAAGCCGAGGAAGCCGGCGCCCAGGGCGGCGATGACGACGACGCCGGCGGTGATGAGGAGAGCGAGGGCGGCGAACTCGCGCCTTCGAGCGGCACCGCGCTTGCGACCGCCAAGAAGAAAGAACCGACCGATCGTACCGACGATCCGGTTCGCATGTACCTGCGCGAGATGGGCTCGGTGGAGCTTCTCTCCCGCGAGGGCGAAATCGCGATCGCCAAGCGCATCGAGGCCGGCCGCGAAACGATGATCGCAGGCCTCTGCGAGAGCCCGCTGACGTTCCAGGCGCTGATCATCTGGCGCGATGAACTCAACGAAGGCACGACACTGCTGCGCGAGATCATCGATCTCGAAACGACCTATTCGGGTCCTGAAGCCAAGGCTGCGCCGCAGTTCCAGAGCCCCGAGAAGATCGAGGCCGACCGCAAGGCGGCGGAAGAGAAGGAAAAGACCCGGCGCGCCCGCTCCGGCGACGACGACATCACCGATGTCGGCGGCGAAAGCATGCCTCCCGAGGAGGAGGAAGAGGACGAGGACGAATCCAACCTTTCGCTGGCGGCAATGGAAGCCGAGCTTCGCCCGCAGGTGATGGAGACGCTGGATACGATCGCCGAGACCTACAAGAAGCTGCGCAAGCTGCAGGACCAACAGGTCGAGCAGCGCCTGTCGGCATCCGGCACGCTGTCGACCGCCCAGGAGCGCCGCTACAAGGAACTCAAGGATGAGCTCATCAAGGCCGTCAAGTCTCTGTCCTTGAACCAGAACCGCATCGACGCCCTGGTCGAGCAGCTTTACGATATCAACAAGCGCCTCGTTTCCAACGAGGGCCGCCTGCTGCGTCTGGCCGAATCCTATGGCGTGAAGCGTGACTCGTTCCTGGAACAGTACCAGGGCGCCGAGCTCGATCCGAACTGGATGAAGTCGATCGGCAATCTGGCCGCTCGCGGCTGGAAGGAATTCGCCAAGGGCGAAAACACGACGATCCGCGACATCCGCCAGGAGATCCAGAATCTCGCGACCGAAACCGGTATTTCGATCTCGGAATTCCGCCGCATCGTGCACATGGTGCAGAAGGGCGAGCGCGAAGCACGCATCGCCAAGAAGGAAATGGTCGAGGCGAACCTTCGCCTCGTCATCTCAATCGCCAAGAAGTACACGAACCGCGGCCTGCAGTTCCTCGACCTTATTCAGGAAGGCAATATCGGCCTGATGAAGGCGGTCGACAAGTTCGAATACCGTCGCGGCTACAAGTTCTCGACCTATGCGACGTGGTGGATCCGTCAGGCGATCACCCGCTCGATCGCCGACCAGGCCCGCACGATCCGCATTCCGGTGCATATGATCGAGACGATCAACAAGATCGTCCGCACATCGCGCCAGATGCTGCACGAGATCGGCCGCGAGCCGACCCCGGAAGAATTGGCCGAAAAGCTCGCCATGCCGCTCGAAAAGGTCCGCAAGGTCCTGAAGATCGCCAAGGAGCCGATCTCGCTCGAAACCCCCGTGGGCGACGAAGAGGATTCGCATCTCGGCGATTTCATCGAGGACAAGAACGCGCTGCTGCCGATCGACGCCGCCATCCAGGCGAACCTGCGCGAGACGACGACCCGCGTTCTGGCCTCGCTGACGCCGCGTGAAGAACGTGTCCTGCGCATGCGCTTCGGCATCGGCATGAACACCGACCATACGCTCGAAGAAGTCGGCCAGCAGTTCTCGGTCACCCGCGAACGTATCCGCCAGATCGAAGCGAAGGCGCTACGCAAGCTCAAGCATCCGAGCCGCTCCAGAAAGCTGCGCTCGTTCCTCGACAGCTAAGGGGCGATACGACCTCTACGATTGCGAAAGCCGGGCTTCATGTCCGGCTTTTTGCTTTTCGTCTTTGCGCCACTGCCGCACACTTTTGGGCGACACGCCTAATACCAATGATCCCGGCGGTTTTCTTGTCGCTCGGTGGTGACAAGATTATAGTCCGGCCACGGGGGAAGAAATCGATCGCGATGCGCGAGCGAGGACCGACGCATGCCCGTGTCGGGCAAATCCTCCGGTGGGAGGTACGAAATGACCACTTACATCGTGTTGATCAACTGGACGGACCAGGGTGTGCGCAACGTGCGCGACTCGTCAAAACGGCTGGATGCGGCGAAGAAACTGCTCGGCGACATGGGCGGCTCCTTCAACCAGTTCTTTCTGACGATGGGCGGCCACGACATGGTGGCTGTCTGCGAAGCGCCTGATGATGCCGTCATGGCGCGGTTTGGCCTCTCGCTGGCGATGGGCGGCAATGTCCGCACCCAGACACTGAAGGCATTCCCGGAAGCCGCCTATCGAGAGATCATCGGCTCGCTTGGTTGATCGCGACAAAGGACCGCTATCGGCGATCATAAGCGTTGCGCAACTCGCGTCAGACTGGCACTGTCGCCCTGTCCTTAATTTCTCGTGGCGTATCGGCAGGGCTCTTGATGAAAGCGTTCCCGGGTTTCATGGCCGCCTTCAATTGTCCGACAGTTGCTTCCTGAGCGATGGCACTGGTGTGGGAAAATCGGGATGAAGGCATCGAACGGGGCGCTTTCGCCTCGTTCGCGCTGCATGCCGTCATGCTTGCGCTGTTGCTCCTGCTGCTTCCGAGGCCTGAGCCGCCGGCACCGTTGCCGGAAGATGGCATCACGGTCGATATCGTTCCCGAGGTGGCCAAACCTTCCACGATAGCACAGCCGGTCGCGACGCCTGCACCCATTGCGACAAAGCCGGATGCGAGTGTGTCGGCGCAGGAGATCCCTCCGCCGCATCAGGAGAAGGCGCCGGCAGCCTCGACGTCGCCTGAAGTGGCTTCCGCCCCTCCGGCGCTGCCAAAGCCCGATACATTTGTTGAGGCGGGCCAACTGTTTTCGGAGACGGTGTTATCAGATCCGCGCAGCCGGCGCGCCCGCGAAGCGTTGCGTGGCCTTGCCGGCGGCGAGCGCAATTTGCAGCTTTGTGACCTGGAGGCGATGGAGCAGGTCCGCCGAGCGCGGCAAGACATGCGTCCGGACGCGCTTGCGCCCTATGCAATGGCGGCAGAGAAGGTCAGCGGCAACAGCGTCGAGGTGAGGGGCGGCGCCATCAGGACCGAGAAGGCGTGGTACAATATCCAGTTCAGGTGCGAACTCGATGCCCGCTCCGGCAAGGTCGCTTCCTTCGCCTTTCTCATCGGCAGCGCTATCCCGAAGGACGAATGGCAGGCGCATGATCTGGTGGCCGACGACGGGCCTGCCGACCAATGAACCCCATGGTTGCTGCGATCACAAGGTTTTTTACTTTTTTGGCTTGATGCTGCCGGTTTTAGAGGCCACATCGCTGCTGTGACAGACGAAGTGGTACAAACGGAAGAGCATCACGAAGCGGGAAACCGGCGGCCTGAAATCCGCTGGGGCGTCGTCGCGTCGGTTGTCGCGCATATTCCTATCGTCGCCCTTCTTATTCTCGGGCTGCCGAAGATCCAGCCAAAGCCCGCTGAAGACGAGAGCGTGAAGGTGGAACTCGTTCCGCCGCCGGAGGAGAAAAAGCCGGAGGAGAAGAAGCCTGAGGAGAAGAAGCCCGAGGTAAAGCTGCCGGAGCCAAAACCACCGGAAGAGGCAAAGAAACAACCACCTCCGCCCCCACCGCCGCCACCGCCACCGCCACCGCCACCGGCGACTGAAGATAAGTCTTCTGCGCAAGCCAAGTCCGCGCCCATGCCAAGTCTGGCTCCCGTCTTCGAGTTTGGTGAGAGGGACAGCGGACGTGAAAAAACGACGGTGGGGAATTCTTCCGAAGGCGACGTAAAGTCTGCGACGACAGCACCCCAGCACGGCGCAAAGCCGGAACAGGCGCCTGCGGAGGCTTCCGCAGAAAAGCCACCGGCTGAGACGCCGCCGGCAAAGCCGGTTCCAGATGACGTGCAACTCCCCGAGGTTGCGACGACCGATGTTTCTTCCGAACACAACGCGCCGCTTGCAGAAGCGACTGGTGAAGCAAAGACCGATATCGAGATCGCCAAGCCACCGGAGCAGAAGCCGCCTAAACCGCCGAAGGCGGATACTGCAAAGGACGATCTGCCCAAAGCGAAGACACTATTTTCGCAGGCGGACGACGACGATCCGGTGGCGAGAATGGCGATGAATGGTATGTCGCGCGGCAAACGCGTCGCCCAGCTTTGCGGCAACGAGCTCCAGCAACAGCTTATTCACGATTCGCCCAGCTTTCAGCCGATTATCGTGCCTACTTTCGGGCTATCGAGCGGCACAGTTCTCGATATCAAAAGTGCCGCTTTCCGCACCGCTAAAGGCTGGTACCAAATTCGTTTCCGTTGCGAGGTTGATGAGGATGCCACGAAAGTCGTTTCGTTTGGCCATGAGGCTGGCGGGTTAATCCCTCGCAACCAGTACGCAACCTACAGCATTCGTGAGTAGCTAATGCAATCCGCGACCGCATCTCACCGGAACCAGCTAGGCGCAAGGAAGCGCTCCTATCGTTTCCCCATGGCCGTGATGGTTACGGTGAAGAAGGGACAATGACATGTCGAACGAGATCGAGCGGTTCTTGGAGCGTCAGGACGAAGCCGTGAGCGCGCTGTTCCTGGAAAACAAGGGCGAGGAACTGACCGATATTCTGGTGGCGGCACTGGAAGAAGCTTTCGAGATCCTTCTCGAAGCAGCACCCGCCGAAACGTTTCATTGATAGTTTCCGATAAATTGCCTGCTGGCCCGCTGACGGCATGCCTGTCCGGTTATCGGATGGAGCAGGATGCGCTCGGCCGATCGGCGGCAAGCGTCTTCCGCCTCGAAGGCGAGGGCCTGCCGGCGCTCTTCTGAAGGTCGAGGAGGTGGCTCCGTTCGGCGAGCTCGGCGACGAAGCGGCCCGGCTCGGCTGGCTCAAGGCCGCCGGCCTGCCATGCCCCGATGTGATCGCGCGGGAAAGCGACGGCGAGCACAACTGGCTGCTGATCAGTGCGCTGCCGGGGAGCGACCTTGCCAGCGCGTCGGCGCTGACGCCGCTTGTGCGCGTCGAGCTGCTGGCGGCAGCACTTATCGACCTCCACCGCCTGCCGATCGCCTCCTGCCCCTTCGATCATCGCCGGGAAAAGCGCTTGCCGATCGCCAAGGCGCACATGGAGGCGGGGATCGTCGATGAGGAGGATTTCGATGCGGCCAGGCTTGGGAAGAGCGCTGCCGAACTCTTCGCCGAACTCGAGAGCCTGAAGCCGGGCGACGAGGATCTCGTCGTTTCGCATGGCGATGCCTGCTTGCCGAATTTCATCGCTTCCGACGGCCGGTTCGCCGGCTATATCGATTGCAGCCGTCTCGGTGTCGCCGACCGCTATCAGGACATCGCGCTCGCCTGCCGCAGCATCGCCGATAATTTTGGCGCGGCGCTGGTGCCGCCCTTTCTCGCTCGCTACGGCATGTCGGCTCCCGATCCGGCAAGGCTCTACTACTATCAACTGCTCGATGAGTTCTTCTGAGAGTGCTTCTGTAGGTGCCGGAACAGCGACGGTTGCGTCCTATTCGCCCGGCTGGCAAAGTGGCCGGCGATCGGACCTGCGGACAGACGATGGCGAAAAACCAGTTCAGGATGCTGCGCTCGGCGCTGAGAGGCGTCGAAGCCGTGGAAGCGGAAACGCATCACAGCTTCGCGCGCCACACGCATGAGCAGTTCGGCATTGGCCTCATCTTTGCAGGCGCGCAGAGATCGCTGAGCGGGCGCGGCATGGTGGAGGCCGAGGCCGGCGAGATCATCACGGTCAATCCGAACGAGGTGCATGACGGTGCGCCGATCGGCGAGGGGCGATCCTGGCGCATCCTCTATTTCGATCCTGCCATCGTTACCGATCTCCAGCGCGAGATCGGCGAAGGCGGGGCAGGGCGGTCGGAAATCCCGCACCCCGTCATCCGCAACCCTGAGATCGCCGTTCGCTTCGAAACGCTGTTTCGCGTGGTGACCGGTGGGGTGGCTGATGCATTGCCGCATGAGGAACTGCTTTTGCAGCTCGTCGCCGATGTCATGCGGGAACGCGCCGAGCAAGAGGATCGGACGGCGGCGCCGGCATCCATCCGCGCCGCGCGGGATCTGATCGACAGCGACCCGCTTGCGGTCGTCTCGCTTGCCGATCTCTCCAGGGAAAGCGGGCTGAGCCGTTTCCAGGTGCTGCGCGGTTTTGCCAAGGCGACCGGCCTGACGCCGCATGCCTATCTCGTGCAGGCCCGCATCCATATCGCCCGGCGGCTGATCGCTCAGGGCATGCCACTTGCGGAAGCGGCCTTTGCCAGCGGTTTTGCCGACCAGAGTCATATGACGCGCGTCTTCACGCGCAAATACGGACTGTCGCCGCGCCTCTATGCCAGCGCCTTTCTCTGAACAACGGCACGGCGCCTGCAATTTCGTTCAAGACCACTGACCGGCTCCTGCTGTTTCCTCGGCGCTTCCAACAGGAGAGACGGAATGTCGAGACAGGTTCAAGGGTATCTCTATCTGGCGCTGGCCATGCTGACTGTGGGAAGCACGGTTATTGCGAGCAAGCTCATCGCCTCGGGCCTGCCACCGTTTACGGCAACCGCTCTGCGCTTCGCTCTCGCTTTTCCCGTCTTTCTCGCGCTGATGCGGGCGACCGGCGCGCGGCTGCCGAAGCTTTCGCGGAATGATCGCCTCATTCTCGTCATTCAGGCCGGTGCAGGCAGCGTCGGCTATACGACGCTGCTGATCTCCGGCCTCAGCCTGACCTCGGCGGCCGACGCCGGCGTCATTATCGGCACGCTGCCGGTGGTGTCGGCTGCAATTTCCATCCTGCTGCTTCGCGAACGGCCGCAGCGCGCCTTGCTTTTTGCAATAGGCTTTGCGACGGCGGGTGTGCTTTCGATCGCCTTCACGCCGAATGCGGCCGGCGGGTCGCTCTTCGGCAATGCGCTGATCTTCCTGGCGGTTGTCTGCGAGGGAATGTTCATCCTCTTGAACAAGCGGCTAAAGACGGAGATCCCGCCGCTTTGCCAATCGACCCTGATGACCGGCATCGGCCTGGTCGTCTCCGTCATCCCGGTCGTTTTCGAGGCGCCTTTCGCACATGATGTTTCCGCAAGCGCCATTGCTGCCGTCGTCTATTATGCGCTGGTGCCGACGGTCGGCGGGTTCCTGCTCTGGTATGCGGGCGCGGAGCGGGTGAGCGGAACGGAAGCGTCGCTTTTCACCGCACTTGCCCCGGTTTGCGCCGTCGTGCTCGCCTTCGTCATCCTTGGCGAGCCTGTCGGGCTCAACCAGATCGCCGGCATTGCCTGCGTGCTGGCAGCCGTGTTCGGGCTTGCCTTGGCCGGGAGCCGTGCCGCAACAAAGATCGCCGAAGGGAGATAGGCCATGCAGTTCAGCCATTCCGATGCCATGTGGCAGACCTTTCCGGAGCTTCGCGCTGGCGGGCTCCATGCCGAAGGCATCCATGCGGCGGCAGACGTCGAGGCATCGGTCGTAAGCTTCAGCTCGACTGCCGCGGCCCGGCTCGCCGAAGCGCCGGAAGGCGAATTCCCCGAGATCCAGGCCTGGCGGCGCGGCTTTTCCCGCATGGGGCTGAAGCCGACGCAATATCGCTGCGCGTCCGAAGCGCTGCTGCGCCGCTTCCGCCAGGAACAGGCGCTGCCGCGCCTGCATCCGCTCGTCGATCTCTGCAATGCGATTTCGCTCGCCTTCGCCATTCCGATCGCCGTCTTCGACACGGAAAAGATTGCGGGCGATCTCGAGGTGCGCCGGGCTGTTGGTGACGAGAACTATCTTACCTTCGGCGGCGAGAACGAGCATCCCGAACTGGGCGAGGTGATCTTCGCAGATGGCGAGGGGAGAGCGCATGCGCGGCGCTGGACGAACCGGCAGAGCGGGCTTTCGGCGGTGCGGGAGACGACGCGTTCTGTGCTGATCGTCGCCGAGGCCCTGCATGCTTCCGCCAGCGAGGATGTCGGCAGGCTGGTCGCGACCGTCGCCGATGCGCTCGCGCAACACTGGCCGGTCGCACCAAAGACGGCGATGCTCACTTCGGTTTCGCCGCGTTTCGAATTCCAGGCCTGAGGGGACTTGGGCCGGGGGCATGGCCGCCCTATGTCAGTGAGATTGATATCTTCTGGAGAAGAATCCATGTCGGATAAGTCATTCAAGATCCCGGGGCCGGATCATCCGATTTCCATCGAGCACAATCCCTCCCGCGTCGTCGTCACCGTTGCAGGCAAAACGATTGCCGATAGCCACAATGCGCTGACGCTGCGCGAGGCCTCCTATCCGCCGGTGCAGTATATTCCACGCAGGGACGTTGATATGTCGCTGCTTCAGCGCACCGACCACGGCAGCCATTGTCCCTATAAGGGCGATGCGTCCTATTACAGCATCATCCCGGGCGGCGAGCGTTCGAAGAATGCCGTCTGGACCTATGAGGCGCCGAATGCAGCCGTCAGCAGCATCAAGGAGCATCTCGCCTTCTATCCCGACCGCGTCGACGGCATCGAGGAAATGGCTTCGCCGGAGGCCGGCACCTTCTGATGAGCACAATTCGGTGACCGCCATTCATCGCGGTTGACAAACCGGTCGTTGCGGCAGAACACGGGCCGCATCTGCAAACTCTCATGAAGGCCGCGCGGCCGTATGGCCGGCCGACAATATTGCATGGACATATCCCAAAGCCCGGGGAGCGTTCTTCGCCATCCCGG
This sequence comes from Rhizobium fabae, assembly GCF_003985135.1. Lineage (NCBI taxonomy): Bacteria > Pseudomonadati > Pseudomonadota > Alphaproteobacteria > Hyphomicrobiales > Rhizobiaceae > Rhizobium > Rhizobium fabae. The sequence continues at coordinate 345,236 of NZ_ML133645.1, read as the reverse complement.
CTATCTGAATTTCGCCGCTTCCCGCGTCTTTTCCTCGCTCTCCTTCCAGTCCGTCGCCATTGCCATGGGCTGGATGATCTACGACCAGACGCATAGTGCCCTTGCGCTCGGCCTCGTCGGCTTCTGCCAATTCCTGCCGATGGCGGTGCTGACCTTCGTCGTCGGCCATGTCGCCGACCGGTTCGACCGGCGGCGCATCGGCCTTGCCTGCCAGTTGATCGAGGCGGTGACGGCGCTGGTGCTGGCGGTCGCGACCTGGCAGCAATGGCTGACGCCGGCCGGCATCCTTGCCGCCGTGACCGTGCTCGGCGCGGTGGTCGCCTTCGAGCGGCCGACCATGGCGGCGCTGCTGCCGAACATCGTGCCCGCCTCGATGCTGCAGAAGGCGGTCGCCACCTCCACTTCGATGATGCAGACAGCACTGATCATCGGTCCCTCACTCGGCGGCCTGCTCTACGGCCTGAACCCTGTCGCGCCCTTTGCAATGGCCGCGGTGCTCTTTGCCGCGGCGAGTTTCAACGTCATCTCGATCCGCATGCAATGGAGCCCTGCCAAGCGCGAGCCGGTGACGCTGGCCTCGGTCTTTGCCGGCGTCTCCTTCATCCGCAGCCGGCCTGTCATGCTCGGTACGATTTCGCTCGATCTCTTTGCGGTGCTGCTCGGCGGCGCGACCGCGCTGCTGCCGATGTTTGCCAGGGATATCCTGCATGCCGGCCCCTGGGGGCTCGGTCTTCTGCGCGCCGCGCCGGCGATCGGCGCGCTCGCCATGTCGATCGTGCTTGCCCGCCGGCCGCTCGAGACCAATGTCGGGCGCAAGATGCTCGTCGCCGTTGCCGTATTCGGCGTTGCCACCATCGTCTTCTCGCTTTCCACCAATATCGCGCTTTCCGTCGCGGCACTGCTTGTCGTCGGCGCGTCGGATACGGTGAGCGTCGTCGTGCGCAGCTCGCTCGTGCAGCTTCTGACGCCGGATGAGATGCGCGGCCGCGTCAGCGCGGTCAACTCGCTGTTCATCGGCACCTCCAACCAGCTCGGCGAATTCGAATCCGGCATGATGGCTGCCGCCCTCGGGCCTGTTGCCACCGGCATCGTCGGCGGGCTCGGCACGATTGTCGTCGTCATGCTCTGGATGCGGCTCTTCCCGGATCTCACCAAGGTCAAGACGTTGCAGGGTTAAAGCACGATGCCGAAAAGCGTCAGCGGTTTTCGGGCGACATCATGCTCTACCCGGCATAGGCCTTGCCGAGTTCGGCGACGTCGATCTTGACCATCTGCATCATGGCGGCCTGGACACGCATCGCCTTCTCGGGATCCGGATCGCTGAAATAACGTATCAGCGCATCGGGAATGATCTGCCAGGAGAGGCCAAAGCGATCCTTCAGCCAGCCGCATTGCTGCGGCTTGCCGCCGTCGAGCAGCTTCTCCCAGTAGTGATCGACCTCGGCCTGGTCGTCGCAGCGCACGAAGAACGAGACCGCTTCGGTGAAGCTGAAATGCGGCCCGCCGTTCAGCCCCATGAACTCCTGGCCTTCAAGCGCGAAGGAGGCCGTAAAGGCCTTGCCGTCAGGGCCGCGCTGGATGTCGCTGACGCGGGCATTGCTGAAAATGGACGTGTAGAAGCCGATGGCCTCTTCGAGCTGATTGTCGAACCAGAGAAACGGCGTGATCTTCTGCATGCTGATATCCTCCCGTCAGCGGTGTTCGCAGCAAGGACGTATGACCGGGCGGGATGCCGACAAGGGGAAGACAGTTTTTTCGGTTGTGTGCCCGGTAAGCCTCGTTGAAATCGACGTTTGGCCCTATGAAGGGTCGGCGCGAAGCATTATCGAGTGGGGATTGCGTGACGAGACGTTCTTCAATTTGCGTGCTGGCGGGGTTTTTCGCATCGGTGCCGGCTATCGCCTTGGCTGAGTGGCAGGCTGTCGAAGAGGTGCGGCCCTATTCGATATCAGGCAAAACCGGGGCAGAGCTTTATGAATCGATCGGGGCGCGGGGGCCTGAGGTTGGCGGCACGGGCCGGACGATCGCGCATACGACGTTCAAGCTGACCTGGACCCGGAAATACGAACCGCAGGGCAATGCCTGCGTTATCGTGACCAACCGGCCGAAGCTCGTCATCACCTATACGCTGCCGAAACCGTCGGCTGAGCTGCCGGCTGCCGTCAAGAGCAGCTGGGAGGGCTTCATTTCAGGTGTGCAGGCTCATGAGCGGGTGCATGGAGAGACCATCAAGGACATGGTCAAGGAGATCGAGGCGACGAGCATCGGCCTGACCGTTGCCGATGACCCAGGCTGCAAGAAGATCAGGATCGAACTGACCCGGCGCCTTGGCGAGATCTCCCAGAGGCAACGCCAGCGCGGCCGCGACTTCGACAAGATCGAACTCGGCGACGGCGGCAATATCCGCCAGCTCATCCTCAAGCTGGTCAATGGGCCCTGATCGGGCCGAGCGCGCTATGGCGTGTTGAGGATCAGGAACTGCGGATCGTCCCATCAGGGCTTGCCTGATCCACCGCCGCCGGCAGGTGTTGCGCCAGGATATTCGCCACCTGATCTGTGGGCACGCCAAGCTTCTGCGCCAGCGAGACGAGATACTCGTTCGATAGTGCGGAACGGATTTCATCAGGCGTGATCGGCTGGTTTTCGCCGCGCCCGAGCCAGGAATTGACCTGCGATCCGAGGCCGGCCTCGTTCAGTTTCGCCACCACTCCGTCCAGCCCGCCGAATTGGGAAAAGGCATCGGACATCAGGCCGCTGAGGCCGCCCGGATGGCTGCTGATCGCCTTGCTCAGCATGCCGCCCAAATTGTCAAAGAAACTCATGGTATCCTCCGTGTGGATCGTTGCCGACGCCGCCTTCAGGCGACGCCGACGATTGCCGAGCGAAATGACGTCAGGACTTCAGTTTGCTGTTGCAGATGCTGTAATAGCCGCCGCCCTTCTTGATCCAGGTGAGGCCGTTCAGGGTGTTATCGGCCTTGTTGGCTTTGTATTGGTCGAGACAGGTATGCATTCTCGCCTTGCCGGGCGACTCGCTTGCGTATTTCGCTGAAACCTTCGTGGGGAAGACCACACCCTTCGGGGCTTTGGTCGTGGTGGCCGCCGGCTCGGGTGCATTGTCGGTGTTGGCCATCGTCGGCTCTTCATCCTTGGCATCGCCTGCAGCAGGTGCCGCGGGCGTTGCCGCTGCATCGGTTCCGCATTGCGCCTTGCGGAAATCATTCCATTTCATTCCGTTCAGGCTGTTGGCCTCTTGCGCCGCTTTGTATTTGGCGCTGCATTCCTTCATGGTCAGGGCATTCGCGTGAGACGCGAAGGTGAATGCTCCGATACCAAGGGCGATGGCTGTTCCGATAGAAGCAAGCTTGATCATGAATACATCCTCCACGAACTGTGTTGATGCCGACACCTGAACGCGGGCACACACGCCGTTTGGGTGGGTACCGTCAGGCCACTCCAGATCGCGGAGCAATACTGTCAAATTTTAGGCGATCATTATATAAGTGCAGAATAAAACAGTATTTTTTGATGTAAACACGCTGCCAGCCCGCTTCCAACCGGGCGAATGGTCCCTCTGGGGTGGACCTGTCCGATCAGCTTCCTATCTCTCCCGGCAATACGAGGCGCAGACGCGCGGAGGAGGAGTGAAATGTCCTATGTCGATGGTTTCGTGGTGGCGGTGCCGAGGGAGAATATCGAGGCCTATAAGAAGTTCTCGACTTTCGCCGGCTCGATCTGGAAGGAATATGGCGCGCTCGAATATGTCGAATGCCTCGGCGACGACGTGCCCTATGGAGAATTGACCTCCTTTCCCCGCGCCGTGCAGGCCAAAGAGGACGAGGTGGTGGTCTTTTCCTGGATCACCTATCGCTCTCGACAGGAGCGCGACGAGATCAATGCCAAGGTGATGGATGATCCGAGACTGAAGGGCGACGGCTGGCAGATGCCGTTCGATGGCAAGCGGATGATCTACGGCGGCTTCGAGACGCTGCTCAAGCTCTGACGCCCACCTTCCAAATTTCATGTGCTTGATGTTTCAATCTGCACGATAAGCGTGCATAATTTCCGCGGGGCTCAGCCGGCCGCCGGCTGCCTCGTTGGGGGGACGGAGATGCAGCGACGTGATTTCATCAGGGGATTGATCGTTCTTGGCGCCTGTCCGGCCTGTGCCCGGGCGGGCTTTGCCGCCGAGGCTGGGAATTGGAGTTATGAGGGACAATCCGGCCCGGACCACTGGGGCGCGCTGGAGCCTGAGAACGCTGCCTGTTCGGCCGGTTCGCAGCAATCGCCGCTCGACCTGACCGGCGCCGTCAAGGCTGTGCTTCCGCCGCTTGCGATCGACTGGAAGCCGGGCGGGCAGATCGTCAACAACGGCCACATGATACAGGTCAACATGCCTGACGGCAGCAGGCTTTCGCGCGGCGGCAAGAGCTACGAGCTACTGCAATATCATTTCCATGCGCCGAGCGAACATCATGTCGATGGCAGAAGCTTCCCGATGGAAGTCCATTTCGTCCATAAGCACCGGGAAAGCGGCGCGCTAGGCGTGCTCGGCGTGTTCATCACGCCGGGTGCCGCCAATGCTACTTTCTCGCGGCTGGCCGCCGCCTTTCCGAAAACATCGGGCGGCGAAGCGGCGGTCGAAGATGTCGATCCGAACGGGTTGCTGCCGAAAGAATTCTCCTACTGGTCCTATGAGGGGTCGCTGACGACGCCGCCCTGCAGCGAGATCGTCGACTGGATGGTGGCGAGACAGCCGATCGAGGTCGATGAGAAGGATATAAAGACCTTCACGGCGGTCTATCCGATGAATGCCCGGCCGGTGCTCGCCGCCAACCGGCGCTTCATCCTGTCCTCATTTTGAGGCAAAGCATTAGCTTGCCCGGGAAGGCCTGATTTGCCTGGCAAGCTTGATTTGCCCGGGCAAGCTTGACTTGCCCGCAGCGGCGCGCCAACTCGCGGGAATGTCATTCCGAGACGGGAGAGCGCCTTGCCCCAGACGATCCTTACCCTTCCCACATCAGGACAGGGCCTTTACGAATTCACAGACCAGGCGGGCGCCTTCGTACGCGCGGCGGGCCGGGAGGAAGGGCTTCTCACCGTCTTCGTGCGCCACACCTCCTGCTCGCTGCTGATCCAGGAAAACGCCGATCCCGACGTGCGCACCGACCTTCTCGCCTTCTTTCGCCGCCTCGTGCCGCCTGCCTCCGATCCCTCGATGGGCTGGGTCGTGCATCGGGACGAAGGACCGGACGATATGCCGGCGCATATCAAGTCGGCGCTGACGCAGGTATCGATCGGCATTCCCGTCGCCAGGGGGCGCCTGATGCTCGGCACCTGGCAGGGCATCTATCTCTTCGAACATCGGGACCGGCCGCACCGGCGTGAAATCGTCCTGCATCTCAGCCCCTGAAAAGGGTTAATCCTTCTGAATGAGAAGTGAATGCCCGGTTCGAACGCCATTCAGTTTGCAGCGTTTACTGTCGAGACAATCCCTGAAGGGAGAGCTTGGGTAAAACCGATCGACGGAGACACTCCATGACGCATTTCCTCACCAAGGCTTCGCTTGCCGCAGTGCTGGCGCTCTGCTCCATTCCGGCCACTGTTTCCACCGCGGCCGCCGCGGGACCGCAGACGAATCTCGTCGTCGAGGCGCAATATCATCGCCCGATATATGGCTGCTCGCCAATGCGGGCGGTGCGCAAAGCGCATTATCTCGGCCTGCGGGATGTCCGCATTGCCCGCATGTCGCCGCGCGTCGTCGTCGTTGCCGGGCGCGACCGCCGCGGCTGGGACAGGATCACCTTCGCGAATGTCCGAGGCTGCCCGCTGATCCGGCGCTGAGGCGGCACTTGGCGCCGTTTTGCCTTGACGGCGCCACTTTCAGCCGTCTTGTGTCTAATCCGTATGGGTGATTCCCGCATGATGTGCGGCGTGATGCGGAGTGGGAGGGCGGCTCGGCCGCACGACCTTAAAGGAGAGGTTCTTAAATGATGCAGTTTCTGGCAAAGGCGGGTCTTGCCGCCATGCTGACAGCCGGCACCCTTGCCGGCACGGTGGCCCCGGCTGCCGCCCAGTTCAATATCATTATCGGTGAGCCGGACCGTGGTCCGCCGCCGGATTACCGTCGCCCGCCGCCGGATTATCGCCGTCCGGGTCCGCCGCCCGGTTACGGCCGGCCGATGCGCGGCTGCGATCCGCGTCTTGCCGAAGATATGGCCCGGGATTACGGCTTCCGCCGCGCGCGCGTCGTCGATATCACCCCGCGCCGCGTCATCGTACAGGGCTGGACACGTCGCGGCCCCGACGAGATGAGCTTCGGCAACGTGCGCGGCTGCCCCGCTCTGCGCCGCTACTAAAACCATTGCCGCCTCGTCTCCCCGATGCGGCGGCCAAGAACCGCCTTTGCCCGTCTCCCCAGGTCGGCAAGGGCGGTTTCTTTTTGTGCGGCCAAGCGGAAGAAACGATCTCCTTCCGCCCGGCCAAAGGCTTACTGGCCGATCGCGAAGGTCACGGTGACGCTGACATTGTAATTGTTCTCGCCGCCCTGGACGGGAACGGCGCCGTCTGAAGCTTCCTTCATCATCGTGGCGCGATAGACCGGCTGCGGCAGCGGGCGCGGCACATTTTCGTTGATCTCGATGATGCGGCCGAGCTTGACGCCGGCGGCTTCGCTCAGCGTCTTCGCCTTCTTCACGGCATCGGCAACGGCATTCTTGCGCGCCGTTTCGAGGGCTGCTTCCGGCTTGTCGTTGGTGAACTGGATGTCGCCGCCCTGGTTGATGCCGAGCGTGACGGACTGGTCGATCACCTGGCCGAGCTTGGAAAGATCGCGCAGGCGGACGGTGACGGAGTTGATGGTCTGGTAGCCGATCAGCTGCGGCTGCGCGGGCTGGCCGTCGGTCGGCTGCGGATAATTGTATTGCGGCTGGATCGAAAAGCCCGAGGTCTGCAGATCGCGTTCGGCAATGCCGCCGTCCTTCAGCGCTTTCAGCACCTCGTTCATCGCCTTGTTGTTCTCATCAAGCGCTTCGCGGGCGGTTTTCGCCTGCTTGACGACGGCGAGATTGACGACGGCCATGTCAGGCGCCACGGCCGATTCGCCATCCCCCGTCACCGAGATCACCGGTTCGCGCGGCTTTGCCTCCTGCGCCGATACAGGCGCTGCGGCCGCCAGCGGCAGGGCCAGAAGGGCAGTCATTACAATAGTCTTTGATAGAATCGGCGCCATGTTTTCATTCCCTAGTTGTCGTTTCCCGGATGAGCTTTCTGTCGGTTGATTGTGAAGCTATTGCGGCGGAAAAGACAGGCGCATGTGTATCGGGGGAAAAATGTGAGGGATGCGTGCGTTGGGGCGCGGAGACGAGGAGAGAGTGTGCCGTGTTATACCCCCCTCTGCCCTGCCGGGCATCTCCCCCACAAGTGGGGAGATTGGCAGGAAGCCATGCCTCGCCCCAAATTTACGATTCATGTGACGGCCGGTTGTTTGGGGAAGCCATCGCGCCCAGCCAATCTCCACCCTTGTGGGGGAGATGCCCGGCAGGGCAGAGGGGGGTGACCATCGCACGCCGGTAAAGCTGCAAGCAAACAACACTCCTCCCAACGTAAACCAACTTGGCAACACGACCGCTTCCCAAATCCCGCAAAGCTGCTAGCAATGGCAGCGGGTTAAGAAACAGACGGCGGCCGCTTCAACACGGGCGCCCAAGGGGCTTCCGGACACAAAGTGGCCGGCGAGGGGGCAGCATGCGTTTCATGGCAATTCTTTCGATCGTCCTCGCCATCGCGTTGGCGGGGTGCACTCAGGTGGCGGAAAAGGTGGAGAACGCCGCCAACCGCTCTTACACCAGCTATGCGCTGGGCAAGCCCTATGCTGATGTCGCCAATCTCGGCCAGTCGCCGATGGCGCAGCTTTCGGGCTCCGAAGCGACCTTCGGGCCGATGATCGGCGCGACGCCGTTGAAGAACGGCATGACGATCTACCGGCACATGGCGCCGGCCGCCAAGACCGAGACCGGCACGAATTTCGCCGGCCTGGTCGGCAGTTCCACGGTTTCGCAGAACAACCGGCTTTCCTATTTCCTGGTGGGTGCTGACGGGATCGTCAAGGATTGGGCGACGGGCTCGGTGCAGGGCAGCGCCAGCGACTGCGTGCAGTATATCGGCGGCATCATCAAGCGCTGCAGCGATATGCGCCAGCTCCAGGCCTCGCTCGCGCTCTACGACATGCGTGTGGCGACCAAGGGCGGCCAACCCATTTCCAGCTGGGGCGAGCCGGCTGCACCCGTCGTGAACTGAGGGGGAGGGCCGGCCGGGATAAGGTCGTTTGCCTTATCCTGTGGCCAGCGGACGCGTTGACGATCAGGCGCCGAAATCATCCATGAAGGATGGATGGATGGCGGGCGTGCGTTCTTCGCGGGCTTCGCGAATGCGTTGGGGAACAGCCCCGAGACCGCTAACGAAACGGCTCAGGAGCCGGCGGTTGAAAAGTTTCTGTATGGTACTCATTGCAATTCACTCATTCTTTTTTTTGTTAGCCGGCAGCGTATATTTTGCGCAGGCTGCCGGAACAATGGGCAATTTTGCATGACAGTTATGTGACAGCGCATGGCTTGAGAAGCGGCCTGTAAGGCGATCACATTGACGTTAAGAGGGGTCGCCCAGGCGGTCGGGCGCTATACATCGTCCACTTGGGGCAAAGTCATGCCCTTGCGAAGGAGAAGCTCAGATGACCCGATTTTTCGCATTTATCACAGTGGGAACGCTGATAAGCCTTGCCACGATCACTTCGGCCTGCACCTCGTCCGGAAGCCTCGACCAGACTTCGTCGATTGGTGGCTATTATGAGAGCCAGCCGCTTAATCCGGCTTGCGGGGGTGGGTTCAGGCCTAGTGATGGGCGGTCTTGTAGTTATTAGAAATGTGTGCCGATCGGGCATGATGCCGCGGACGAAATCGTGTGATCGCCGGGGCATTCGGGAATTAATTTAGGTCACTACGCTTTGGCTCGGGGCACTCTCGAACGGGGGAGCGGCTGGGAACAAGGCATCTAGAACGTTTTTGTCGACGGATACTCCGGCAAAACTTAGAGATATCAAACTCTTTGATTTTGCAGCAATCTGCACATCATCGATATCAGACATGAGGGCAAGCGCTTCGTCGAGTTTTCGGTCATTTCTGAGCTTATCGAAAAACTCGACCATTAACTCTCGTGCCTTGTTTGATTGCACAAAGAACAATGCGGCGACGGCATCAATTATTGCGCCTGCAACGAGCGTAAATATTGGCTTTGCGGCTGTATCAATCCACGATTCGCCACTTCCTGTATTTTGAAGAAATAGACCTATAGAGAGAGCGATAATTGCGAAACCCAGGGAAGCAAATATTAGACTGAACCAAAAGCTTATTTTGGATTGTGACAGGCCTTGAGCGTGATACTCCCTCATCAGCGCCGCTTGAGGTGATGAACCCTGAGCAACATCATCCTTAATTTCTTTCAAAATGGTCTCGCGCGCTCGCCGTTCGAAATCGAACTGGAGTGCGCCGAATTTAATTCGGCCTCTGCTGAGGAAAACAAACGCGGCAAGAAGTGCCGTTAACCCCACGATTAGCGGCAAAGCGCTACTAAACACAGTTATTATTTGTTCGTTGAGTTGCATGCCGATCCTCATCTATGAAGGCTATATATAAAGGGAAATAGCCTGTCTCACATCATAGCGATTGAGTGTTCGATGCTTCATCGGGCGTTCTTCAACAAGAGATTGCATGTGTTCCCGATATGTTCTATTGTGCATTTTAGCTTATTCTTAATACCATCACTCGTTGATTCAATCACGTGTGGTGGCGCCTATGACCGCAAAGTTTTTCGAAGAGCGCGGTGATCAGTCTGTAGTGAAAGCTGAGATTGTTCAGAAGTATTTCGCAGCGTGGGCGAACATCGTTCTTCCCGCTACTCGAGAATTTGGGGGAGGGAAAATTGCCTATATCGATTTGTACGCGGGACCAGGTCGTTACAAGGACGGAGCGGCGTCAACACCTTTGCTCGTGCTTCAGAAGGCGATCGAAAGCCCAAAGATAAGCGAAGTGCTGTTGGCTCTATTCAATGACATGGACCAGAACAATACGCAGACTCTGCAGGCCGAAATCAATGGCTTGCCAGGCATCGAAAAGTTGAAGCATCCTCCGATCGTTAACTGCAACCCAGTAGACAAGGACGCTGAGGAATATTTCGCAAAAACGCGGCTCATGCCTTCCTTCACCTTTCTGGATCCGTTTGGGTACAAAGGCCTGTCCTTGAAGCTCGTTAACGGCGTCATCAAAGATTGGGGATGCGACTGTGTCTTCTTTTTCAACTACAATCGCATCAATCTGGGCATCTCGAATCCGATGGTCGAGGATCATATGGCGGCACTTTTCGGGAGCGCCCGAGCGGCCGAACTCAAAGCGCGGGTCGAAAGGACCAAGCCTGACCTCCGCGAGCAAATGATCCTTGAGGAACTAGCGAACGCATTGAAGGAGATGGGAGGTACGCACGTTCTGCCGTTCCGTTTTCGCAACGACAAGGGACGTCTTACACACCATCTGGTTTTTGTATCCAAGAGTTTCGTAGGCTACAGAGTGATGAAAGAAATCATGGCGTCCGCAAGCTCTAAATCCGAACAAGGAGTCGCTTCCTTCGCCTACTCCCCCGCGGATATATCCATGCCGCTCCTGTTTGAACTCGCTCGTCCGCTAGACGACTTAGAGGGGATGTTGAGGCAAGAGTACGCCGGGAAAACTAAATCCATGCTGGATATCTATGAGCAGCATAGCATAGGGCGGCCCTACCTGAGTAGGAACTACAAGGAAGTCCTCAAGAATATGGAAGATGCAGGCGCAGTGACGGTCAGGGACCCAGCCGGCAAAGCCCGGAAAAGTGGAACTTTCGCGGACCGCCTGTTGGTAACCTTCCCGAAAGCAGACAAGTAATGGGAACAAATTCGAGAATTGAGTGGACCGAAGCGACCTGGAACCCGGTAGCTGGCTGCAACATCGTATCTCCCGGCTGCACCAACTGCTACGCAATGCGTATGGCGGAGCGGCTGGAACTGATGGGGCAGGAAAAGTATCGAGGTCTAACAAGACGAAGTGGCGGTCGCCCAAAGTGGAATGGGCGAATTCGGCTAGACGATAACGCGCTGGCTATTCCTTATTCTTGGAAAACCGGTCGTATGATCTTCGTAAATTCGATGTCAGACCTGTTTCATGAAGACGTCTCGGTCGATTTCGTCAGCAGGGTCTTCGACGTTATGAAAAATTGCTCGCAGCACACCTTCCAGGTTCTTACCAAACGGTCGGATAGGCTGCGTTCGATTGCGGACCGGCTTGATTGGCCCGCCAACGTATGGATGGGCGTGAGTGTCGAGAACGGCGACTACAAGCACCGTATTGATGATCTGCGCGCTACACCTGCTGCCGTAAGGTTCCTGAGTCTTGAGCCGCTGGTCGGAGACTTAGGCGTCATTGATCTTTCCTACATCGACTGGGCTATCGCTGGAGGCGAGAGCGGCCCCGGCGCGCGCCCGATGGAGGCTGTATGGGTGCGTTCGATCCGCGATCAATGCGTTGCGGCCAATGTGGCGTTTCATTTCAAGCAATGGGGCGGCGTAAACAAGAAGCGGGCAGGCCGCGTTCTCGACGGGAGGACTTGGGACCAGTTCCCAACCTCGGCCGCTGCATAGTAAGAAAAAAATGGTGGGCCCGGAGGGACTCGAACCCCCAACCAAGCGGTTATGAGCCGCCGGCTCTAACCATTGAGCTACAGGCCCTTGGCGCCGGAGGCCGGCACCGGGATGCCGGGGCAATGGTTCCCGCAGCATGGGTTCGCTCTAACGCAAATTGCTGGGAGCCACAAGCGGAGAGCGCAAGCATCTGTGGACGATGCATGTTTCATCGGCGGAAGCACTGGAACCTTCTCGCGCAGGCCGCACTTATGCGAATCGCATACCGCATGAAAAGGACGATCTGAGATGGTGGGTTTGAACAGTGCCGTGGTGCTCATCGTGGAGGACGAGCCGGTAATCCGGTTCAACGTCCTCGATGCGCTTGAGGACGTCGGCCATGTGGCGCTGGAGGCGGCGAATGCCGATGAGGCGCTGGTGGTGCTGAAGGGGAGGCAGGATGTCGATATCCTCTTCACCGACGTCAATATGGCCGGTTCGATGGACGGTATCCAGCTTGCCAAGCGGGTGAGAGCGATGCGGCCGAACATCGGCATCATCATCACCTCGGGCTTGGTGCAGCTCGATCCGATGGCGCTGCCGGCCAATGCCGCCTTCCTGCCGAAGCCCTATATGCACGACGCCCTGATTTCGGCGATCGATTCGCTGATGACGTGACGCGGCGCGCAGCCCGAAAACCTGTTGCGGGTTTTCGGGCTGCGCGCGGGGGCGCCGGGAGCATGCTCGTCTTCAGATGCGGCGGAGGGAACCTCAGCTGAAGCTGCTCTTCAGCGCCTCGTTTTCATGATGGGCCTTCTTTTCGTAGATCGTGAACAGGGCCATCGAGAGGAGATAGGAGAGGAAGGGATCCCCTATCTGCGTGGCGATGTCACGCGATGCGAGCACGTGGCGCTCCAGGGCGACGATATCTTTCTGCATTGCGGTGTTTTCAGCGAGGCGGTTCATGCTGCCATCTCCAGGAATTGGGTCACGACCGAGCGGGCCGGCACGTGCCTGACATAAAGGGGGAGGGTCAGGCCGAGGGCGGCGCGCATCTTGCGCAGCACGCGGTCCGACACTTCGAAGGCGCCGCAGCAGACGGGGTACTTGCCATAGCCGTCTGCGCGGCCGAGTTCTTCCACTTCGGCGCCTGCGCGCTTGTAGACGCGCTTGAGATAGGGTTCGTAGTTGGAAATCATTGTGTGGATGCCGTGATCGAGCGCGCATTCACAAAGGGCGAGCAGCATCATCGAGAAGGCGCGGCCGGCGTCGATATTCGGGAAATCCCGGGCGATCGCCTCTTCATCGATGCACATGCGCGTGCCTTCCCAGATGCCGGGGGCGATGAGATCGGCGGCAGCGGGGAACGTCTCACGGAAGACGTCGTAGAGAAGGGTCGGGCCGGTCGTCGGCATCAGGCGCATGCCGCCATAGAGACGGGTGCGGCTGTCGTTGCACCAGACGAGATAGGCGGGCGAAAGAGAATCGTAGCTATCGCGCTCGTAGGGGCCGATGACAGGAACATCCCAGCCGAGCGTATCGGCGAAGACCTTCTTGCGCAGGCGAAACATCTGGTCGAGTACGGCAGCGTATTTCTGATACTCATGTGCCTGAATGATAGCGAACATTTTGCCCTCCAGCGTTTGCAAGTCCGTGGAAAGCAGAATGGTTCAGGCGGGCCGGATCGGAAATTCCCTCAGATAGGCCCCCCCAGATGGGGGGATTAGCCCAAAAGTATGATGAAACGGGTCAGGACACGTGCAGCCGCGGCGCGGCAAGGACCGCGACGCTCCGGCTCTTTTGATCGAGGCATCGTGCTTTCCGAAAACAGATTGGATTTTCGGGCCGCGCTAGGGATTGATGATGCGCAATTGCACGGCCCGCGAGGCGGCGGCCGAAATCGTGGCGCAGCCGAGCTTGAAGCGGGCGGTCTTCAGGTAATCGCGCGTGGTGTGCTCCGATATGCCCAATATGACCGAGATGTCCTTGTAATCCTTGCCGAGAGCCGTCCAATGCAGGCATTCGATCTCGCGCGGCGAGAGCGCCGGCACGGGATCGTTCTCGCCGTAGAGCTCGTAGACGGCTTTCCGATGGATCAGATGGGCGATCTCGATCCATTCGTTGCGGTAGCGGCGGACCAGCTCGACCCATTCCTCCTGCGGTATGCGGGCATTCACCGACAGCAGGGCGCGGCGCTGTGCCTTGTCGGCGACGGGAATGGAATAGCCGTTGCCGCCGATGCCGTGCTTCTGGGCGTCGACCAGCATGGCATAGGCCTCCGGCGTTGGCTCGACCTCGCTCCAGTCGAAGGGCAGCTGGCGTTCGAAGCCCTGCTTGACGATCGGATCGACCTTCACATAGCTGTTGAGGAGGTAGCGCGAGACCCAGGCATCCGGATAGGTGGTGCGCACGAAGGGGGAATCGATCTTGCTCGCGATCGTCTGGGCGAGATGGTAGGTCACGAAATCGAGCGCATATTCGGCCTGCAGAATGCGGATGGCGGCATCCACATTGGCCGCGCCCTTGATCTGTTCGAAAGCGGACTCGAACTTTTCGCTATAGGTATTCTCGCTCATTTCCTACCGCCCCAATTCCTCAAACCTAACGTGACTTTCGTAACAAATACAAGGCATCCCCACATATGCGGGGAATGACTATTTCGGCCCCATCTGTTAGCGCCTTCATGAGGAGACCTCATATGGACAGCAAGAGACCATTCGAGATTGTCGAATGCCAGCAGGCGGCCAAAGGCCTGAAATCCAGCTGGCAGGACATGGCTGGTTCCGAAGCGCTGATCCGCGCGCTCGTTGCCGAACGCAACGGCGACACCCCGCTGGCGCTGTTCTGGACTGCAGTCCATAAAGCGCTCTGCGAGGAAAGCAACGCCTTCTGAAAAGGCGCTGCGAGCGGGCTCCGGCTTCTCCCCCCGATTTCCACAGGCTTGGCCGGACATCGAAACCGGCACCCGCGTCGCGACCAGCGAGGCCTTGCCACGGGTGAATACGTTTTCATCTTACTCCCGTACCCGATCTGCTTGGAGCACCGAACGGCGGCATTCCAAGGAGGTCAATGAGATTCGACATTCCTCCATCGATTTGCGCCGTTATGCTTGACGAAGCGTTTCCGACAGGCGCAATGGTGGCTGTGTAAACGGTTACACTGTGTCGCGGCGGTGCATGTTGGCGGAATAACATACGGCGTTCAGGAGCTGTTTCCCATGTCTGCCGCCGCCGGCACGAATGATTCGGGATGCCCGGGAGTTGTGAGCACAACGGAATTGAAATGACTGAAAAGCGCGTGCATCTCATCTTCAAGACCCATCTCGATATCGGTTTTACCGACCATGCCGAGAAAGTCCGCCGGCAATATCACGAGCGCTTCATCCCGCAGGCGATCGAGACGGCCAAGCATTTCCATGCCGAAAATCCCGACGTGCCGAAATTCATCTGGACGACGGGCGCCTGGCTGATCTGGGACCATCTGAATTCGCGCTCGGCGGGAGAAGTCGCGGCACTGGAGCAGGCAATCGGGCGCGGGCTGATCCGCTGGCACGGCCTGCCGTTCACGACCCATACGGAGCTGATGTCGCCGGATCTCTTCCGGGCCGGCCTTTCCTATGCGCAGGAGCTCGACCGCCGCTTCGGCAAGATGACGATTGCCGCCAAGATGACCGACGTGCCCGGCCATACGCTCGGCATGGTGCCGCTGCTGGCAGAGGCCGGCATCCGCTTCCTGCATATCGGCGTCAATACGGCCTCACCGCCGCCCGATGTGCCCGACATCTTCCGCTGGCGGGCGCCTGATGGCGAGGAGGTTGTTGTCATGTACCAGCGCTCCTATGGCGAGACCTGTTTCCCCGACGGGTTTGCGGACGGGCTGAGCTTTGCCCATACCAACGACAATATCGGCCCGCAGAGCGTGCCGCAGACAGCTGAAGCCTATCGGGAGCTACGCGCCCGCGAGCCGGACGCGGTCATCCGTGCCGCGACGCTCGAGGACTATGGCGCCATCCTCTGGGATGCGCGCGAGCGCTTTCCCGTCGTCGAGCTCGAACTCGGCGACAGCTGGATCCATGGCTCGGCCAGCGATCCCATCAAGACGGCGCGGTTCCTGGCGCTGCAGCGGCTCTATGATAGCTTCGCAGCGGATGGTCTCGATGAACGGCGCCTTGCCTTCGGGCGCGGGCTGGCGATGGTGGCCGAGCATACATGCGGCGTCGATATCAAATCCTATCTGCGCGACGAAAAGGCCTGGTCGCGGGCCGACTTCGAAGCCGCGCGCCGGTCCGATTATCGCTTCGCCTATACCGAAGCCTCATGGGACGAGCAGCGGGCCTATCTCGACCAGGCGGTTTCGGAACTGGACGAGACCGACCGGAACGCCGCCCAAGCCGCGCTTGCCGAATGCGCCGCACCCGCCGTGGTCGAAGGCGGCGGGCGAGATCTTATCCTCAGGGCCGGCGGCTGGTCGATCGCGCTCGACGCTGTCAGCGGGGATGTCGCCGAGATCATCGCGCCCTCCGGCAGGAGGATTGCCGGCCGTGACGGTTCGCTGATCGCCTATCGATACGAAAGCTACGATGCCGGCGACATTGAGCGGCACATGCAGACCTATCTGACCCATCGCGAGGAATGGGCGGTGCTCGACCACGATAAGCCAGGGCTCGCCCGCTCGGGTGCTGCACTTTCCAAGGTCTTTCCGCCGGTGCTGGAGGCGACGCAAGGGGCGGGCGTGCTTCTGTCGATGCCTGATGAGGCGGTGCAGGCGTATGGCGCGCCGGCGCATGTGATGCTGCATTTCACCGCTGCGGGCGACCGGCTCGAACTGCGCCTGACATTGCGCGACAAGCCGGCCAATCGCATGCCGGAGGCAAGCTTCCTCTCCTTCACGCCCGAAGACGCCAGGGACTGGAGTTTCCTCAAGATGGGCCTCTGGCATCGATCGCAAAACATGGCGCCGGGCGGCGGGGCGCAATTGCAGGCGGTGAGCGCCGCGCGTGGCGATCTTGGCGGAGATCGGCTCACGATCGAAACCTTCGATGCGCCGCTCGTTGCGCCTCAGAGCTGGGATTTTATGACGTTCTGCCGGACGCGGCCGGATTTTGACGCCGGCATCCGCTTCAATCTGCACAACAATAAATGGGGAACCAATTTCCCGATGTGGTGGCAGGGAGATTTTCAGGCTCGCTTCCGGCTCAGCATGGACTGAGCCGGAAGCGAGGCAAAGGTCAGCCGACCTTTGTCGAAGGATTGACCCAGTCTTGTCGCGGCATTTCGGGCCGCGGCTGTTTCGGGCGAAACTTCACCAGCACCTCGCGGCCATCGGCGGAGGCCTTCGTGCGTTCCAGAGCATTGCGTTCAGCAACCGCCTGGCGCCAGTGTTCGTCATCACGGCCGTGGGGACGGCCGTGTTCTTCCCAAATCGCGTAGGCTCTTTTGCTGATCCATTCGTGGCGTCTGTCGCTCATCTATCCGTTCCATTCCATTGGTGAAAGAAAGTTATTCGGCAATTCTGTCTGGCAGAACCGGCTGACGGCGCTTGGCTGCCATCAACAGGTCGAGCTCGATCGAGGAGGGCCCGAAACGGGTGAACAGGCTTTCTGCCTGCTCGCTGCGCAGTCCATATTTGGAGGCGAATTCATCAAGGCTATAGGGGCGGCCGCGCAGGATTTTGCTTCGGCGCTCCGGTTCGCGAATTTGCGTCATTGTTGGTGATCCCAGTCGGTTTGGCGAGTTGTGAGAACAAAACAGATTACAGCCATAAAAGTTCCGTGAATTTTCAGGGTTTTTTGGCTGCGGCGTGCCATTCCCGAGCGATTTCGCGCTGATGGCATAGAATTTTAACGATGGCGCCCACCCAGAAAATTTCAACTAAAAAATGAAGCTAAATCATAGCGTTAGGAAATTTGCTTCCGCGACCGGGGATAAATGGCTTTATCCCCAGCGCGTTACTCTATAGAATCAATAGTGTTATTCGGTTCGCAGGGGGCAAAATGTTCGCCGTTCCCGCGTCGATGCGACCGATACCGGAGGACTTTGGCTTCAATCCATCAAGAGGAGACAGACATGATGAATGCCCTGCCGCCACTTCATGACGGCCACGCGCCGTTTACCCTCCAGCAGCTGTTTCGCGAAGCGCTGTATGCTTTTGAGGAATGGGATAGCGAATTGACCGAGCCGATCGTGACTCACGAAGGACGGGTCATGCCCATCAGCTTCGTTTTCGAAGCCATGCGCGAATGCACCGACATCGTGCCGATGAACATCGTCGGCGCCGTCACCGAACGGCTGACCAAGCCGTGGGAGGGCGAAGGCCCGCTCGACCAGATGACCTTTTCGACGGCTGCGCGCGTCATGCGCGTGCTGGTGCGCAAGCGCCTTCTTGCCAATGGCACCGCGGATCTCGTCGCCGTTTCGGCCCACGCGGCCGAAGATCAGAACCGTGACTGACAGAATTGGGATCGCGGCCACGGCTGCGATCCTTTTCCGCTTGTCAGCGGAACCTCGCTCATTCCCAGCCGTTAATCCGGCAGCACGGCCGCATCAAGAAATGGCCTGGGAATGAGCACATGCTGAAATCCATCGTTCATGAAATTATCGGCACGCCCCGGCGCGAGCCGGCTCTCCCGCGATCGCTCGAGCAGTTTCGCGACAACAAGCGCGTGCTGATCATCTTTGCCGATGCGCAGGACGACCGCCCCCTCATCCAGGACGAATGGCTGCGCAAGGCGCAAATGCGCCTCATCGAGGAAGACATCGAGGTATTCACCATCGCCGGCGGCGGCGCCTTTGCGCTGTTCGACGATGACTGGGAGCTCGATGCAGATGATATTAGAGAGCGGCTGCAGGGACCGCCGTCCGGCGAGTTCGGGCTGATCCTGATCGGGCGCGACGGAACCGTCAAGCTGCGCTCCAGCGAGCCGCGCACCATGGAGGAAATCTTCAAGGCTCTCGATGACCTGCCGAAGACGACGCCCTGGTGACTGCTTGAAACTTCGCTTCGTTCGGGTGCGGATATGTGAAAGCTGTCCGCGCCCTTTCCACGTTCAGAGTTCGAAGGCCTCTTTCAGTCCAAGGCTTTTGCGTTCGCGCAGGTCGAGATCGGCCTCGATATGGGCGATGTGGTGCAGCATCAGCTGGCAGGCGCGGTCGAGATCCTTGGTTTCGATCGCCGAGATGATGTCGCCATGTTCCGAATGGCCGCAGCTCGATGCGGTCGACTGGCCGTAGAGGGCGATGACAAGCGAGGAACGGGCGACGAGTTCCTCCATGAAGCGCTGCATGATCGCATTGCCGGAGACTTCCGCCAGCATCAGATGGAAATCGCCCGATGCCTTGATCTCGGCGCGGCGCGCCGTCTGGCCGCGCTCGCTCATCAGGCGGCCTTCCTCCAGCAGAAGCTCTTTCATGCGCTTGATATCGATGGGGGTGATCCGTGCTGCCGCCTCGCGCAATATGCCCGGTTCGACCAGGCGGCGGGCGGAAAAGATCTGGCGGGCTTCCTCCGGCGAGGGATAGGCGACGAAGGCGCCGCGGTTTTTCTCGACGCTGACGAGCCCTTCATAGGAGAGCGCCTGCAGAGCGGCGCGGGCAAGCGTGCGGCTGACATTGAAGAGATTGCCCACATCGCTTTCCGACAGCTTGGTGCCGGGCGAAAGCCTGCGCTCGACGATCGCATCGCGAATAGCGTCGCGGATCTGTTGTGCGCCGGTTTCGGAGGTATCTTCGGACAGTGCCTTGGCGGCGGATTTCATCAAATCGTTTCCTGGTGAACGTGCAAACCATATCCGGCTTCGCGGCAAAAGTTAAACGAATTTGCGTTCGAAATGACGGTTAAATTGTATACGATTTTTTGCACGAATTGAGGACGAAAGCCTAATTCATGTGCATATGCAGGTCTGCCTATAAATCGCTCTTGTGTGCCGGCTGATGCTGAAATCCTTGCTCCATAAGGGTTTAAGAGGACGCAACACAATCTGGCACGGCGGATGCATCGCCCTTTTCGAACAGGGGAAGGCATGATGTCGAAAGCGGCAGAGATCGATATAGTATCCGTTTCGAAGGTGTATGGCGCGACGACGGCGGTCCATGCGATCAGCCTGAAGATTCCGGCCGGCTCCTATTGCTGCTTCCTCGGCCCGTCGGGCTGCGGCAAGACCTCGACGCTGCGCATGATCGCCGGCCATGAGAGCATTTCTTCGGGCGATATCCGGCTCGGCAACGTCGTCGTCACCGATTTTCCGCCGGCCAGGCGCGGCACGGCGATGATGTTCCAGTCCTATGCGCTGTTTCCTCATCTCGACCTGATCGACAACGTCGCCTTCAGCCTCAAGATGAAGGGCGTCGACAAGGCGGAGCGCCGCGCAAAAGCGCTCGAAATGCTGAAGCTGATGCAGATGGAGTCTTATGCCAACCGGCGTCCGGCGCAGCTTTCCGGCGGCCAGCAGCAGCGCGTGGCGCTGGCGCGCGCGCTGATCACCGATCCGGAAGCGCTGCTGCTCGACGAGCCGCTGTCGGCGCTCGATCCGTTCCTGAAGATCCGCATGCGCGCCGAACTGAAGAAGCTTCAGAAGTCGCTCGGCATCACCTTCGTCCACGTCACCCACAGCCAGGAAGAGGCGATGGCGCTCGCCGATGTCATGGTCATCATGAACGACGGCCGGATCGAGCAGGCGGCTGCACCCCGCGAGGTTTTCGAGCGGCCGGCAACAGCCTTCGTCGCCCGCTTCATGGGCGACCACAACGTGCTCTCCGGCCGAGTGACATCGAGCGAGAACGGCGGGATCGTCATGACCGTGCCGGAGGGCCAGAGCTTTTCCGTGCGCGGAACGGGCAGGGAGGTCGGCGAGCCTGTCGATATCGGCATCCGCACAGACCGCGTCCGCCTGCAGGTGGCGACCGAATGGACGCTCGGCTTCAACGGCATCGTCTCCAACATCGAATATCGCGGCTCCTCGGTGAAGATCACCGTTCTCGGCGCCGGCAGCGACGACTTCACCGTCATATCAGACGACAGCGATTATTTCGACCGGCCGGTCTCGGTCGGCGATTCCGTTGCGCTCAGTTGGGCGCTCGACGATGCGGTGCTGCTCGGCCGTGCCTCCGCATAAACCATCACCATCAAGAACCATGAACCTTCAAGAAAAGGGGAACTGACATGACGACTGAAACGACATCGACCAAGGCGGAGAAGGGTCTTTCCCGCCGCACGCTGCTGAAGACGGGTGCTGCCGCCGTCGGCGCCATCGCAGGTTCCGGCGCCATCACCGGCTTTCCCACCATCTGGGCGAAGACGAACATCACGCTTCGCCAGTTCGGCACCGGCGTTTCGAACATCAATGCCATCGCCGAGAAGTGCAAGGCCGATCTCGGCATCACGCTGGAGATGACGGCGACCGATTCCGACGCCGCCGCCCAGCGCGCCGTCACCCAGCCCGACAGCTACGACATTGCCGACATCGAATACTGGATCGCCAAGAAGGTGTTCCCGACTGGCGCCCTGCAGCCGATGGACGTCAAGAAGCTGAAATACTACGACAAGATCGTGCCGCTGTTCATCAACGGCAAGCTGAAGCCGGATAGCGTGATTGCCCAGGGCACGGCGCCGCACACGGTCGGCTTCGTCGAGGCGCAGGGTTCCAAGAAATTCGCCAAGGAACCGACGCAGTGGATGACGATGGTTCCCACAATCTACAATGCCGATACGCTCGGCATCCGCCCCGACCTGACCGGCCGTCCGATCACCAGCTGGGCTGATATTCTCGATCCGGCCTTCAAGGGCAAGACCGCGATCCTCAACATCCCGTCGATCGGCATCATGGATGCGGCGATGATCATGGAAGCCGCCGGCAAGATCAAATATGCCGACAAGGGCAACATGACGAAGGACGAGATCGACAAGACGATCGACTTCCTGATCAAGACCAAGGGCGACGGCCAGTTCCGCGCCTTCTGGAAGAGCTTCGACGAAAGCGTCAACCTGATGGCATCGGGCGAAGTCGTCATCCAGTCGATGTGGTCGCCGGCTGTGGCCGCCGTCCGCTCGAAGGGCATCGCCTGCACCTTCCAGCCGCTCAAGGAAGGCTACCGCGCATGGGGCGGCGGCCTCGGCCTTGCTTCGCACCTCAAGGGCGCTGAACTCGACGCCGCCTATGAATACATCAACTGGTACACGTCAGGCTGGGTCGGCGGTTACCTCAACCGCCAGGGCTACTATTCCGCCTGCATGGAGACCGCCAAGAACTTCATGACGGCAGACGAATGGGGCTACTGGATCGAAGGCAAGGCTGCGACCGGTGACATCCTGTCTCCTGAAGGCAAGGTCATGGAGAAGGCCGGTGCGGTCCGCGACGGCGGTTCCTTCGAAGCCCGCATGGGCGCAGTCGCCTGCTGGAACTCCGTCATGGACGAGGACCGCTACATGGTCCGCCGCTGGAACGAGTTCATCGCGGCCTAAGGCGATTGCCGTTTTTCCCCTCCCCAACCCTCCCCACAAGGGGAGGGAGTCCGGTGAGGACGTGGCAGAGAAATTCCCTCCCCCTTGTGGGTAGGGTTGGGGAGGGGTCTTTTGAGCCCTCCCTTTACCGACAGGATGAATGACCAGATTCCGAAAGGGCAAGGGATGGCGACCATCGCAGCGGAAACGGAGGAGAACAGCAAGGGCGCGCGCGGCGGGCGTGGACTGAGGCTTTCCCCATCCGCGATCTCCTATCTCCAGGCGACGCCGCTGATTGCCATTCTCGGCTTCTTCTTCCTGCTGCCGATCGCCATGATCGCTGTGGTCAGCTTCTGGGATTACGATTTCGCCGGTCTCTATCCCGATTTCCTCACCATGAACTACACCGATACGCTCGGTTCGTGGGTGACGTGGAAGACCTATCTCAACACGCTGAAATTCACCGCCATCGTCTGGTCGTTGACGCTCGTCATCGGTTTCTGGGTCGCCTATTTCCTGGCCTTCCACATCCGCAAGACCTCGACGCAGATGATCCTCTTCCTCGTCTGCACCGTGCCGTTCATGACGTCGAACATCATCCGCATGATCTCATGGATCCCGGTGCTCGGGCGCAACGGCCTCGTCAATTCGACGCTGATCCAGATGGGTATCATCCCGAAGCCGATCGAATGGCTGCTCTATTCCGACTTCGCCGTCGTGCTCGCCATGGTGCACCTCTACACGCTGTTCATGGTGACTCCGATCTTCAACACGCTGATGCGCATCGACCGGTCGCTGTTCGAGGCGGCGCGCGATGCGGGCGCCTCCGGCTGGCAGGTGCTGTGGAATGTCGTCATTCCGCTCGCCAAACCGGGCATGGCGATCGGCACGATCTTTGTCGTGACACTCGTCATGGCCGATTTTTCGACGGTGCAGGTGATGTCCGGCGGACAGAGCGCCTCGGTGGCGCTGATGATGAAGAACCAAATGTCGCTGCTGCAATATCCGGCCGCCGCCGCAAATGCCGTGGTGCTGCTCGCCGTCGTGCTCCTGATGGTCGCCGCCATCCTGCGCGTCGTCGACATCCGCAAGGAGCTTTGAGATGAGCCACGAAAAACGCGGCCTCGAATTCTATCTGCTGGCGATCTTCTTCATCGTCTTCGTGCTGTTCCTCTACGGCCCGCTTTCGGCGATCCTGATTCTCTCTTTCCAGGGGCCGGACGGCGGCCTGACCTTCCCGATGAACGGCGTGTCCACGCACTGGTTCTTCAACCTGTTCGAGAAGCAGGCGGTCGGCGATTTCGGCGCCTCCTTCCGGCGCTCGTTCTCGCTCGGGCTGATGGTGATGGTGGTGACCGTCGTCGTGTCGCTGCTCGCAGGGCTTGCCTTCCGCCGCCGCTTCCGTGGATCGACCGCGCTGTTCTACGCCACCGTCGCAAGCCTCGTGGTGCCGTCGATCATTGTCTCGCTCGGCATCGGCGTCGTCTTCCAGGAGGGCGGATTGAAGCCCGCCTGGTATTCCTCGGCCTTCGGCGCGCATCTCACCTGGACGCTGCCTTTCGGCGTCCTGATCATGTTTGCCGTCTTCAACCGCTTCTCGCCGGCCTATGAAGAAGCGGCGCGCGACCTCGGCGCAACCTCCTGGCAGACGTTTCGCCATGTCGTGCTGCCGATGATCGCGCCGAGCCTGATCGGCGTCGGTCTGTTCGGCTTCACGCTTTCCTATGACGAATTCGCCCGCACGCTGATGACGTCTGGCACCTACAATACGCTGCCGCTCGAAATCTACGGCATGACGACCAACGTCACGACGCCGGTGCTCTATGCACTCGGCACGGTGACGACGCTGTTTTCCTTCACCATCATTCTCATCGCGCTCGGCATCATGACCATGCTCAGCCGGCGACAGGCAAAGACAGACTGACATGCGCATCCTCATCGTTAATCCGAATACCACGGCCTCCATGACCGAGAAGGCCGCGACCGCCGCACGCGCGGTGGCTGCTTCAGGCACGGAGATCATCGCGGCCACCTCGCGCATGGGCCCCGTCTCGATCGAGGGACACTATGATGGAGCGCTGGCGATCCCCGGCCTGCTCTCAGAACTCAAGGAGCGGCAAAGCGCGGGCTACGACGCGGCTGTTATCGCCTGCTTCGACGATACCGGGCTCGAAGCGGCCCGCAGCTTCGCCGATGTGCCGATCCTCGGGCTTTGCGAATCCGCAGTCGTGACAGCGGGCTTCCTGGCGCAGCGCTTCACCGTGGTGACGACGCTGGAGCGGTCCCGGGTGCTGATCGACAATCTGGTGCGCCGCTACGGTATGGGCGAGCGCGCCAAGGTGCGCGCCTCCGACATTCCGGTGCTGGAATTGGAGGATGCGGCATCAGGCGCGATCGGCAAACTCAGGGCCGAGATCGAGCGGGCGCTGGCGGAAGACGGCGCCGAGGCGATCGTGCTCGGCTGCGCCGGGATGACGGATCTCGCCAGGGAATTGCAGGCGATCTACGGCGTGCCCGTCGTCGATGGTGTGGCGGCTGCGGTGAAGCAGGCAGAGGCGCTGGTATCGCTCGGGCTTTCCACCAGCAAGCGCGGCTCCTATGCCTCGCCGCTGCCGAAACCATTCAGCGGGGCGATGAGCGGTTTCTCCCCGGCTCTGAAGGTCGGCTGAACCGATGGCCGTTTCCTTCGATTTCGAACAACTGACGGGGCGCGAACGCTACAAGCTGATGATCGGCACGATCATTCCGCGGCCGATCGCCCTGGTGACGACGGTCGACGAGCACGGCCGGATCAACGCTGCACCCTTCAGCTTCTTCAACTGCCTTTCAGCCGATCCGCCGATCCTGGCGATCGGGGTCGAGAACAATGCCGACATGTCGTTCAAGGACACCGGCCACAATATCCGCATGACCGAGGTGTTCACGGTCAACATCGTCTCCTTTGCCATCGCCGAGGCGATGCATGTCTGCGGCGCCAAATATCCGCGCGGCGTCGATGAGCTGAAGGAGGCGGGGTTGACCGCGATGCCGGGCGAGAAGGTGGCTTCGCCCTGGATCGCCGAAGCGCCTGCTGCCTTCGAATGCCGCCGGCATGTGACGCTGGAACTCGGTCGCTCCAGGCAGATCATCATGGGCGAGATCGTTTACGCACATTATCGCGACGGCGTCGTTGATCCGGAACGGCTGCATGTCGATCCGGCCGCGGTCGATGCCATTGCAAGGCTCGGCGGCGATACCTGCGCCACCATCCGCGATCGGTTCGAGATGCTGACGCCGAAGCTCTGAAACGGGATAGGCTCAAGTTTTGCTTTACTTTTTTGCCTCCGGCGAGAATGGTCTGCAGCGGATCATTGCGGCAGAGGAGGGCTTACCCATGACAATCGAGGACGATCTCAGTCGGATCGCAGAGCAGGAGAACGCGCTGAGCTTCGACGCTTTCGACCTGACGACGGCATGGCAGCTCGGCAGGCTTCTCCAGGAACTCGCCACCGAGCGCGGCCTCGGCATCGCGATCGACGTAACCCTGCATTCGATGCCGGTTTTCTATGCGGCGCTTCCAGGCGTGACGCCCGACAACGTCAACTGGGTCCGCCGCAAGCGCAACATGGTGTTGCGCTATTTCCGCAGCAGTTATGCCTCCGGCCTGAAACTCAAGAAGGACGGCAAGACGGTCGAGGACAACGGGCTCGATGGCGCAGACTATGCGCCGCATGGCGGCAGCTTCCCGATCAGCGTCAAGGGCACGGGCTGCATTGGAGCGGTCACCGTCTCCGGCCTGCCGCAGCGTGACGACCACAATCTTGCGGTCGAGGCCCTGGCGCTGATGCTGGCGAAGGATCTGGATACGCTGCGGCTCGCCCCGCTTTGATGCGGTTACGCCAGCCATAATTTTGACAGAAAAAAGCCATGGAAACTGCAAAATCGCGTCACCGCTCCGGTGACGCGGGCTTATCCTGCGGTTAAGGTGCGGCATCGCCCTCCTTAACCTACCCGGGACATCATGATCCGCCTGTTCCTCGCGCTTGCCGCCGCCATCGGTTTTGGTCTTTTCCTCGCTTCCTGCAACACGCTTTCCAAGGAGGAATGCATCGCCGCCGACTGGCGGGTGATCGGCGAGAGCGACGGGGCGGCAGGCTATGAGCCGCAACAGCGTTTTGCGGCACATGCCAAATCCTGCGAGCGGGTCAAGATTGTGCCCGATCAGACGATCTGGTTTCAGGGATACCAGGCTGGCCTCGTGCGCTACTGCACGCCGCTCAGCGGGCTGGCGCGTGGCCAGTCGGGCAACGGCTATGCCAATGTCTGCCCGCCGGAAACCGCGTCAGGCTTCCTGCGCGGCTTCAACCTCGGCAGCAAGCAACACGGACTGCAGGAACGCCTGAACTCGATGCAGAACGACTACAGCTCCAAGGAGACTGAGATCGACGAGCTTTCCGACAAGCTGAAGGACGCGAAGGATGGGGACAGGTCGGAACTGCGCCGGCGGATCGAGGACCTGGAAGACGATATGCACGAGATCCGCCGCGACCAGCGCGACGTGCAGGACGAGCTCGACCGCGTCAGCGAGGACGTTGAATGGTTCCAGCGGAACCCGAATGTTGCATTGCCTGGACCGGGGTATTGACCCAGCCCCGGAGCCTACGGCCGGTCTCGACGATACCTTTCGCAGCGTCGTGACTTCGCACCCGGAATAAAGCTGCCGAAATGGAAGATCGCCACGAACGCGCGTAGTGACAGGCGGATACGCAACTGGTAATAATGTTCCCGTTTTGTTCTATTTGACGGGTTTGTTATGCTGCGTTTGCTTTCCATCTTTGCCGTCGTCGGCATCAGTCTGTTTCTTACCTCCTGCTACACGATCTCCAAAAAGGAATGCCTGGCTGGCGACTGGAAGGGGATCGGTTTCACTGATGGGTTCAACGGTTATCAGCCGCAAGCACGGTTTGAAGGGCATATCAAATCCTGCAAACGAGTGAAGGTCGTGCCGAACCTCACTCTTTGGAATCAGGGCTACAAGAAAGGTCTGCTGCGTTATTGCACGGGGTGGAGTGGTCTCTGGGAAGGACAGCATGGGTACAGTTACAACGGTCTGTGTCCGCCTAAGACAGAAGCTGAGTTCCTGCGTGGCCACGAGGTCGGTTATCGTCAGTATTCGCTCAAATCAAAATTGGAGCAGCTTGAAGACGACTACGAGGATGAAGAGAAGCGGCTCAAAGAGCTCGGGGAAAAACGAAAGAAAGATCCCGAGGCCGATCGGTACAATGCCGTTAGTTTTGAGATTCAGAGTTCCGAACGGGAACTTCGTAGAATCAATGACGAGCAGAGCCGCGTTCGGACCGACCTCAATGAAGCGGAACAAGAAGCGCGCCAGTTCGAGAGGTAGCTGTAAACGCAAAATACCGACACGCCCTCTGAGGCTACCGCCTCAGAGCTTGCCTCCAGTCTCGGTGATGCCCTTCGTCAGGCTGCCCGTCGCTGGGAAAAGCGGGATGAGGCAGGCCTGAAGGGCGTGGTAGATATCGCCCTTGCCTGGGAAGAGCGAATGCGAGGGGATGAGATCTTCCGTCAGTTCCTCGTGCCAGCCGCCATTCTTGTGGTCGATGAAGGCGCGTTCGATCACGTTCCAGATCTTGCGGTAGCTCTCTTCGTGGAAATCGCTCGGCAGGTGCTCGTTGAGGAAATGTGCGGCAGCCGCACCCTCGCAGGCCGGCCACCAGAGCTTGTTGCGCTTGGCGGGCTTGTCGTCCCAGTCGAGCGTGTAGAAGAAACCGCCCTTGTCGTTATCCCAGCCGAGCGCCATGGATTGGGCGAAAAGGGCTTTGGCCGCATCCGGCATCCATTCGATGCGTTTGCCGCCGAGCGCCCAGAGTTGCAGGATGAGGCGGGCCCATTCCAGCCAGTGGCCGGGCGTCGTGCCGGCCGGGCGGAACATTTCGTTCGGATGATAGTAATCCTTGTCGAGGTTCCATTCGGCGTCGAAATGTTCGGCGACGCGCCAGTCGACCGAACCGGCCGAGCGACGGATGACGAGATCGGCGATGCTTTCGGCCTTGGTCAGGTAATCCCTGTCGCCGGTGGCTTCGAAGGCAGCCATCAGCGCCTCGGTCAGGTGCATGTTGGAATTCTGGCCGCGATAGGCGCCGCCGTCGAGCGGCTGCCAGTCGGCGGTGAATTCCTCGGCGATCGCGCCGTGGCGGGGTTCCCAGAACCTGGTGTTCAGGACCTCGGTGATATCGGCGAGCATGCCGTCGGCCAGCGGATGACCGATCGTCTTGGCGGCGGAGGCGGCCAACAGAACGAAAGCATGGCCGTAGCCCTGCTTGTTGGAATCGACAGGACCGGCATTGTTGAGCGACCAGAAATAGCCGCCGTTTTTCCGGTCGCGATGATGGTTCCAGATATAGTCTATGCCGTGGTCGACGACATCGGAGGCGCCGGGACGGCCGAGCAGGGCGCCGATCGAGAAGCAATGCACGGCGCGCGCCGCGATATGGATACCGCGAACCTGACCCTCGGCATCCAGCGGTCTGCCGGTATCATCGAGATCGTAGAAGCCGCCCTTCGGGTTGATGGAATTGTGCTGGAAGAAATCGAAGAGGCCGTTTGCCTGGGCGAGCAGCCAGCCGCGATGATAGGCGCGGCTCGTCCAGTTTCCGAGTGCGGCGTTGCCGGTTGCGGGTGCCATGATAATCCTCCGATTTCGTGCGCACTATGTCGCAAACGCCTATATAGAGGTCGGGCGAGTCTGTCATCCGGTTAGCGCATCGGCGTGAAAATCAGAGCCGATTGTCGGAAAGCGCAATGCCAGGATTGAAAGTGTGGAGCGTCCTTTGCGCGTTTGAAAAGACGCGCGGCGCTGCAGGCTTGAAAAGCACGAAATCGACAGGCATATATTGACATAAAGATATCTTTATGTGATTTGGTCTGTCTGGTCTTATGACGTCAAGGAGCCCTCCCGTGTTTGATAATCTCTTTGGTCCCGAAGGGGGCAAGCGTGACGGCAGTGAAGTTTTCGCAGCTTTGAAGAAAGCCGCGAGCGAGCGCATCCTTGTTCTCGACGGCGCCATGGGCACGCAGATCCAGGGATTGGGCTATGACGAGGACCAGTTCCGCGGAACGCGCTTCATCGGCTGCGCCTGCCATCAGAAGGGCAATAACGACCTTCTGATCCTGAGTCAGCCGGACGCGATCGAAGAGATCCATTACAAATACGCCAAGGCCGGCGCCGATATCCTCGAGACCAACACCTTCTCCTCGACCCGCATCGCGCAGGCCGATTACCAGATGGAAGGCGAGGTCTATGCGCTGAACAAGGAAGGTGCGGAGATCGTCCGCCGGGCGGCAATCCGCGCCGAGCGCGAGGACGGCCGCCGCCGCTTCGTCGCCGGCGCCATCGGCCCGACCAACCGCACCGCCTCGATTTCGCCCGACGTCAACAATCCCGGTTTCCGCGCCGTCACCTTCGATGATCTGCGCGATGCCTATGCCGAGCAGATCGACGGGTTGATCGACGGCGGCGCCGACATCATCCTCATCGAGACGATTTTCGACACGCTGAACGCCAAGGCTGCGATCTTCGCCTGCGAGGAACGTTTCGCGGCCAAGGGCGTGCGCCTGCCGGTGATGATCTCCGGCACGATCACCGACCTTTCCGGCCGCACGCTCTCCGGCCAGACGCCGTCGGCCTTCTGGAACTCGGTGCGCCATGCCAATCCGTTTACGATCGGTCTCAACTGCGCGCTCGGCGCCAATGCGATGCGCCCGCATCTACAGGAACTTTCTGGTGTCGCCGACACCTTCATCTGCGCCTATCCGAATGCCGGCCTGCCGAACGAGTTCGGCCAGTACGACGAAACGCCGGAGCTGATGGCGGCGCAGATCGACAGCTTCGCCCGCGAAGGCCTGGTCAACATCGTCGGCGGCTGCTGCGGCTCGACGCCCGAACATATCAGGGCGATCGCCGAGACCGTGGCGAAATACAAGCCGCGGCCGATCCCTGAGCATCGCCCCTTCATGTCGCTGTCGGGCCTCGAACCCTTCGAGCTGACCAAGGACATCCCCTTCGTCAACGTCGGCGAACGCACCAACGTCACCGGCTCGGCGAAGTTCCGCAAGCTGATCACCAACGCCGATTACACGGCGGCGCTCGATGTCGCCCGCGACCAGGTCGAGAACGGCGCGCAGGTGATCGACATCAATATGGACGAGGGCCTGATCGACTCCGAAAAGGCGATGGTCGAGTTCCTCAACCTGATCGCCGCCGAGCCCGACATTGCCCGCGTGCCCGTGATGATCGACTCGTCGAAGTTCTCGATCATCGAATCCGGCCTGAAGCGCGTCCAGGGCAAGCCGATCGTCAACTCGATCTCGCTGAAGGAAGGCGAGGAGAATTTCCTCGCCCAGGCACGGCTGCTGCACAACTACGGCGCTGCCGTCGTCGTCATGGCCTTCGATGAGACGGGGCAGGCGGACAGCTATGACCGCAAGGTGGAAATCTGCACGCGCGCCTACAAGCTGCTGACCGAGAAGATCGGCTTCCCGCCCGAAGACATCATCTTCGACCCGAACATCTTCGCGGTCGCCACCGGCATCGAAGAGCACAATAATTACGGCGTCGACTTCATCGAGGCGACGCGGACGATTCGTCAGCGCATGCCGCTGGTGCATATTTCGGGCGGCGTTTCCAACCTGTCCTTCTCGTTCCGCGGCAACGAGCCGGTGCGCGAGGCGATGCATGCCGCGTTCCTCTACCACGCCATTCAGGCGGGCATGGACATGGGCATCGTCAATGCCGGCCAGCTTGCAGTTTACGACAATATCGATCCGGAACTGCGCGAGGCCTGCGAAGACGTGGTGCTGAACCGGCGCCCCGACGGCACCGAGCGGCTGCTCGAAGTTGCGGAGAGATTCCGTGGCGGTGCCGCACGCGAAGGCCGCGTCCAGGACCTCTCCTGGCGCGAATGGAGCGTCGAGAAGCGCCTCGAACATGCGCTTGTTAACGGCATCACCGAATATATCGAAGCCGATACCGAGGAGGCGCGCCAGCAGGCCGCCCGGCCGCTGCACGTCATCGAAGGGCCGCTGATGGCCGGCATGAACGTCGTCGGCGACCTGTTCGGCTCGGGCAAGATGTTCCTGCCGCAGGTGGTCAAGTCGGCGCGCGTCATGAAGCAGGCGGTCGCCGTGCTGCTGCCTTACATGGAAGAGGAAAAGCGCCTCAACGGCGGTGAAGAACGCCGGTCGGCCGGCAAGATCCTGATGGCGACCGTCAAGGGTGACGTGCACGATATCGGCAAGAACATCGTCGGCGTCGTGCTGGCCTGCAACAATTACGAGATCGTCGACCTCGGCGTCATGGTGCCGGCGACGAAGATCCTTGAGACGGCGATCGCCGAAAAGGTCGACGTCATCGGCCTTTCGGGCCTGATCACGCCGTCGCTCGACGAGATGGTGCATGTCGCGGCCGAAATGGAACGGCAGGGCTTCGAAATTCCGCTCCTAATTGGCGGAGCGACGACCAGCCGCGTGCATACGGCCGTGAAGATCCACCCCGGCTACAATAAGGGGCAGGCGATTTATGTGACTGATGCGAGCCGCGCCGTCGGTGTCGTCTCGGCACTGCTCTCGCCGGAGACGCGACAGGGTTATGTCGATGATATAAGAGCGGAATATGCCAAGGTGGCCGCCGCCCATGCGCGCAGCGAAGCCGAGAAGGTGCGCCTGCCGCTGCCGCGCGCCCGCGAGAATGCGCACAAGGTCGACTGGTCGGCCTACCAGCCGACGAAGCCGCAATTCTTCGGTACGCGGGTGTTTGAGGATTACGATCTCGCAGAGCTTGCCAGATACATCGACTGGACGCCGTTCTTCCAGACCTGGGAACTGCGCGGCCGTTACCCCGCCATTCTCGAGGACGAGAAGCAGGGCGAGGCGGCGCGTGCGCTCTGGGCCGATGCGCAGAGCATGCTGAAGAAGATCATCGACGAGAAGTGGTTCCGTCCGCGCGCCGTCATCGGCTTCTGGCCGGCCGGCGCCGTCGGCGACGATATCCGCCTGTTCACGGACGAGAGCCGTAGTCAGGAGCTTGAGACTTTCTACACTTTGCGCCAGCAGCTTTCGAAGCGGGACGGGCGGCCGAACGTGGCGCTCTCCGATTTCGTCGCGCCTGTCACAAGTGGCGTGCAGGATTATGTCGGTGGCTTCGTGGTGACGGCCGGCATCGAGGAAATCGCTATCGCCGAGCGTTTCGAACGCGCCAACGACGACTACTCCTCGATCCTCGTCAAGGCGCTCGCCGACCGCTTCGCCGAAGCCTTTGCCGAGCGCATGCACGAGCAGGTGCGTCGCGACTATTGGGGCTATGCCAAGGATGAGACGCTCAGCAACGAGGATCTCATCACCGAAGCCTATGCCGGCATCCGCCCGGCGCCTGGTTATCCCGCCCAGCCCGACCACACCGAAAAGGCAACGCTCTTCAAGCTGCTCGACGCGGAAAAAGCCGCCGGCGTGAAGCTGACGGAGAGCTATGCGATGTGGCCCGGCTCGTCTGTATCCGGCCTCTAT
Source organism: Rhizobium fabae (assembly GCF_003985135.1). NCBI lineage: Bacteria > Pseudomonadati > Pseudomonadota > Alphaproteobacteria > Hyphomicrobiales > Rhizobiaceae > Rhizobium > Rhizobium fabae. Next base: position 312,545 of record NZ_ML133645.1, on the reverse strand, counting down.
ATCGGCCATCCCGACTCCTATTATTTCGGCGTCGCCAAGGTGGAGCGGGACCAGGTGGAAGACTATGCCAAGCGCAAGGGCATGGAGGTTTCCGAAGTCGAGCGTTGGCTCGGACCGGTGCTGAACTACGTGCCGCGCAAGGTGGACGAGGAGATCGAGGACGCCGCGTAGAGACCCGCTCGCCGTTCTTAATGCGATGAATCAAGAGATGATGAAGCCGGAAAGTGATTCACTTTCCGGCTTCATCATTTTGATATGGTTCGATAATTTTCCGAACTGGCCAGTCGGGCTATGTCACCCCGATCGTCAACTCGGCCACGAAATCATAAGCGTCGCCGCGATAGAGCGAGCGAGTGAATTCCACGGCGCGGCCGGAGCCGAGATAGGAAATGCGCTCGATCGACAGGCCGGCGGCGCCGACGGGGACGCCGAGAAGCTGGGCGTCGGCTTCTTTCATATTGGTCGCGGAAATGCGCTGCACGGCGCGCACGGGGCGGACCTGGAGGCGTTCGAGTTCGGCATAGAGCGAATTGGTGACGGCCGACGGATCCGGCAGGAATTCGCCGGAGACGCTGGCATTTTCGATCGCCAGCGGCTGGTCGTCGGCGATGCGCAGACGGGAGAGGCGCGAAACCTTCACGTCGGCGGCGAGGCCGAGGATCATCATCTCGTCGGGCGAGGGGGTGTGGATGCCCTTGTGCAGCCATTCGGAGCGCGAGGACATGCCGCGGCGCGCCATGTCCTCGGTGAAGGAAGTGAGCTGCGACAGGCGCTGCTCAACCTTGGAGACCGGTTTGGCAACGAAGGTGCCCGAGCCGTGGCGGCGCACCAGCAGGCCATCGGCGACGAGTTCGTCGATCGCCTTGCGCACGGTGACGCGGCTGACGGCGGCAAGTTCGGCGATGTCGCGCTCCGGCGGCAGCGCATCGCCGTGGCCGAGCGTGCCGGTGCGCACGGCTTCTTCGAGCGTGCGGCGCAGCTTGACATAGAGCGGGCCGGTGCCGGCGGCCTGCAGGCGCTCCAGGGACAGGATAGTCGCGAGGTCGTCGCTCATGCCGCACCTCTCTGCCGGTCGTTCAGAAGTTTGACCGCAAGTTCCACCGCGCCATGCAAAGCATCGTTCTTCGGTTTGGCGAGCAGCGGCCTGTAGCGTTCGGAAAGCCACGGTTCATAGGCTTGTGCAAGGCCGCCGAGCAGGCAGATCGACGGGCATTCGGGCCAGAGGAGTGCGTCGAGACTTTCGCCGATCGCCGTTGCGGCATCCGTGACGATGCCGACAGCGACGGCATCGCCGTTTGTCGCATGTTCGAAGACGGCGGGCGCGTAACGGGCGAAATCCGTCGGCCGTGCCGAATGGGCGAATTCGACGATGCGCTCGGGGTCGTTGCCGTATTCGGCCATAACAGCCTCGGTGATCGGCGATGCCGGGCGCACCCGGTCATGGGCGAGTAGTGACCGCTCCATGAGGTCGCGGCCGAGGCGGGCGCCGCTCGCCTGGTCGCCCACGACGAACCCCCAGCCGCCAATGCCATTCAGTCGGCCATCCCTGCGGGCATTATAGACCGAGCCGGTGCCGAAGGCGCCGACGATGCCGTCGGCATCGCCGAGCGCACCCTGGAGCGCGATCAGCGCATCGGTGACGACGCGGCCTTCGGCAAAGGGCAGGGCTCTTTCTATCCGCTGGCCGTAATCCGTGACATTGGCGCCGGCGACGCCGACGACTGATACAACGGAGGAAACCGCTTCAGCGTCGAGCCCCGCATCGCGCAGCGCCTGGCGGGCGGATTCGACGATGTTGAGAAGAGAGTTTTCGAGATTCGACAGGATATTGGCAGGGCCTGATTTGCCGCGGCCGATGACATTGCCGCTCCTGTCCGCCACTGCGGCCCGGCAGCTCGTTCCGCCGCCGTCTATGCCGATTGCAAACTCCGTCATCGGACCTCCGAATACGACTGTTCCCACATGTTTTTAATACAATACCAAAAAAATACCATTTACCAAGTGGGAATGAGGAGGAAAATCAGGCTTTTTATCATATTGATTTTATTGGATAAAATTTTTTAATGAATTTTTGGCGGCGAAAAAGTTAAATTCGGCTGGACAATTGGTATTTTTTTGGCCTTAATTTGATCAAAGGGAACAGCGTTTCGAAGCCCACGAAATCTGGCAGCAAAGCCAAGCCGGAACCGCTTCGAGGATGATTGCAAGAATACCCGCCGGCCCGTGTGGTCAGTGGTTGAGTTCAGGCATCCATCGGCTTTCCCAGTCATTTCGCCACGCCCGGTGCAGGCCACCGGGAAGGCGCGCAGTCCGGCCGCAGGCGATCCGTCTTTGCGTCCGTCGAGCTTTCGGGGCCGGCAGTCGTTGGCGGCCCTCAAGGGGCGTTGGGTGTTTCCTCAAGCACGCCAACCGCTTGTTTCAGATCGAAAACGGCGCCTTCCGGCGCCTGAAAACAGGAGAGGGAAATGAAAAACACTGCTCTGAAAAGCTTCCTGCTTGCCTCAAGCCTGCTGACATCGGCAGGTCTCGTCCATGCCGCCGACGTCACGCTGACTGTGGAAAGCTGGCGTAACGACGACCTGCAAATCTGGCAGGAGAAGATCATCCCGGCTTTCGAAGCCAAGAACCCGGGCATCAAGATCGTCTTCTCGCCGACCGCGCCGACCGAATACAATGCTTCGCTGAACGCCAAGCTTGATGCCGGCTCCGCGGGCGACATCATCACCTGCCGTCCGTTCGATGCTTCGCTCGAACTCTTCAACAAGAAGCAGCTCGTCGACATCACCAGCCTGCCCGGCATGGAGAACTTCTCTCCGGTCGCCAAGGCCGCCTGGTCGACCGACGACGGCAAGTCGACCTTCTGTGTGCCGATGGCTTCGGTCATCCACGGCTTCATCTACAACAAGGACGCCTTCGACAAGCTCGGCATTTCCATTCCGAAGACGGAAGACGAGTTCTTCGCAGCCCTCGACAAGATCAAGGCCGACGGCACCTATATTCCGCTCGCCATGGGCACGAAGGACCTCTGGGAAGCCGCTACCATGGGCTACCAGAATATCGGCCCGAACTACTGGAAGGGTGAGGAGGGCCGCGAAGCCCTGATCGCGGGCAAGCAGAAGCTGACCGATGCCGACTGGGTCAAGCCCTATGAAGAGCTTGCCAAGTGGAAGCCCTATCTCGGCGACGGTTTCGAAGCCCAGACTTATTCGGACAGCCAGAACCTCTTCACGCTCGGCCGTGCAGCCATCTACCCAGCCGGTTCGTGGGAAATCTCGCTGTTCAATACCCAGGCTCAGTTCAAGATGGGCGCCTTCCCGCCGCCGGTTCCGAAGGCTGGCGATACGGGCTACATCTCCGACCATCCGGATATCGGCGTCGCCCTGAATGCCAAGAGCAAGCATGCCGAAGAAGCCAAGAAGTTCTTGAGCTGGGTCGCTTCGCCCGAGTTCGCCGACATCTACGCGAACTCCCTGCCGGGCTTCTTCAGCCTGAACTCCAACCCGGTCAAAATGTCCGATCCGCTGGCCCAGGAATTCGTTTCCTGGCGCGGCCCGTACAAGTCGACCGTGCGCTCGACCTACCAGATCCTGTCGCGCGGCAAGCCGAACCTCGAAAACGAGACCTGGGTCGAATCGGCCAACGTGATCAACGGCACGGATACGCCGGCGGTTGCTGCCGAAAAGCTCCAGAAGGGCCTCGACAGCTGGTACAAGCCGGCCAAGTGATGTGATTGAGGGGCGGCGTCTGCTACCCCTCATCCGGCCTGCCGGCCACCTTCTCCCCGCTTGCGGGGAGAAGGAGACTCGCAGCGACCTCCCAGCCCGACATGACATCTCAGCAGGGCGCGTTCCTTCTCGTATACGGAGAGAAGGTGAGGGTGAGGCGCAACGTATCCATCTGCGCTGCGCCTTGCGGCCAGTCGACTAGAACGGGCAAAAGCCATGAGCCAAACCGACAACGCGGCCGATATCGTCCCGATCAAGCGCCCGGTGCGCTGGCACATCTTCGTCTTCATGCTGCCGGCAGTGATCGTCTATTCCGCCGTCATGGTGCTGCCACTCATCGAAACGCTCAGGCTTTCGCTCTACAACATGGTCGACGGACAGCCGGCCTTCGTCGGCCTTGCGAATTTCAAGGTGCTGTTCGGCGATCCGCGCTGGGCGCATGATTTCTGGAACGCGCTCGTCAACAACCTGATTTTCTTCGTCATTCACATGTGCGTGCAGAACCCGATCGGCGTGGCGCTGGCCGCCCTGCTTTCGGTGCCGAAGCTCAGGGGCGTTGCCTTCTACCGCACGGCGATGTTCCTGCCGACGCTGCTCTCCTTCGTCATCGTCGGCTTCATCTGGAAGCTGATCCTTTCGCCGATCTGGGGTGTCGCGCCCTGGATGCTCGATCTCGTCGGCCTGAAATTCCTGTTCGCACCCTGGCTCGGCAAGCCGGGCTCGGCGCTGATCGCCGTGTCGCTGATCTCCAACTGGCAGTATATCGGCATTCCGATGATGCTGATCTATGCAGCGCTTCTCAGCATCCCCGAAGAGGTGATCGAGGCAGCCGAATGCGACGGCATCACCGGCTGGGCACAGTTCTGGAAGATCAAGCTGCCGCTCATCCTGCCGGCGATCGGCATCATCTCGATCCTGACCTTCGTCGGCAATTTCAACGCCTTCGACCTGATCTACACCGTGCAGGGCGCGCTTGCCGGGCCTGATATGTCGACCGACATTCTCGGCACGTTGCTCTACCGCACTTTCTTCGGTTTCCAGCTGCAGCTCGGCGACCGTTCGATGGGCGCAACGATCGCCACGGTGATGTTCCTCATCATCCTCGCCGGCGTCTCGCTTTATCTCTTCGTCATCCAGCGGCGCATGCGTCGCTACCAGTTCTGAGGAGCGCGCATGTCCAAGGCACGCACATCTCTCATCCGCACCGGCCTCGTGCACCTGGCGCTCAGCGCCTACACGCTGGTCGCGCTGTTTCCCGTGTTCCTGACCATCGTCAACTCGTTCAAGGATCGTGCCTCGATCTTCCGCGAGCCGCTGATGATCCCGACGCCGTCGACCTTCAGCCTCGTCGGCTACCAGACGGTGCTCGGCCAGGGCGATTTCGCCACCTATTTCCAGAATAGCTTCATCGTCACGATCGTCGCGATCCTGCTGGTGCTGCTCTTCGGCGCGATGGCTGCGTTCGCGCTCTCGGAATATCGCTTCCGCGGCAATACGTTGCTCGGGCTCTATATGGCGATCGGCATCATGATCCCGATCCGTCTCGGCACGGTGGCGATCCTTCAGGGCATGGTGGCGGCCGGCCTCGTCAACACGCTGACGGCGCTGGTCCTCGTCTACACCGCGCAGGGCATCCCGTTGGCGATCTTCATCCTGTCGGAATTCATGCGCACGGTTTCGGATGATCTGAAGAATGCCGGCCGCATCGACGGGCTTTCCGAATATGCGATCTTCTTCCGCCTGGTGCTGCCGCTGGTGCGTCCGGCCATGGCGACGGTCGCCGTCTTCACCATGATCCCGATCTGGAACGACCTGTGGTTCCCGCTGATCCTGGCGCCCGCCGAAGCGACCAAGACGGTGACGCTCGGCTCGCAGATCTTCATCGGCCAGTTCGTCACCAACTGGAATGCGGTGCTGGCGGCGCTGTCGCTCGCGATCCTGCCGATCCTCGTCCTCTACGTCATCTTCTCGCGGCAGCTGATCCGCGGCATCACGTCGGGAGCCGTCAAGTGAACCAGGAAAAACCGATCCGCGTCCTCGTTGCCGGCCTCGGCAACATGGGCCGCAGCCATGCGCTCGCCTACCATAACAACCCCGGCTTCGAGATCGTCGGTCTCGTCAACCGCTCGACGCCGGAATTGGCGCCGGAGCTGCAGGCCTACACTGTTCATCCAGACTTCATGACGGCGCTTGCCGAACTGAAGCCGGACCTCTGCTCGATCAACACCTATTCCGACAGCCACGCCGACTATGCTGTCGCCGCCTTCGAGGCCGGCTGCCATGTCTTCGTGGAGAAGCCGCTGGCGACCACGGTTGCCGATGCCGAGCGGGTCGTCGCGGCGGCTGAGAAGGCAGGGCGCAAGCTGGCAATCGGCTATATCCTTCGCCATCACCCGTCCTGGATGAAGCTGATCGAGGAGGCCCGCAAGCTCGGCCCGCCTTACGTCTTCCGCATGAACCTTAATCAGCAGTCCAGCGGCCCGACCTGGGCGACGCACAAGTCGCTGATGCGCACGACCTCGCCGATCGTCGATTGCGGCGTCCATTATGTCGACGTCATGTGCCAGATCACCGATGCGCGGGCCGTCGAGGTACGTGGCATGGGGCTGCGCATGTCGGAGGAGATTGCCGCCGACATGTATAATTACGGCCACCTGCAGGTGCTTTTCGAGGACGGCTCGGTCGGCTGGTACGAGGCCGGCTGGGGGCCGATGATCTCGGAGACCGCCTTCTTCGTGAAGGATGTGATGTCGCCGAAGGGCGCTGTGTCGATCGTCATGGATCCGAACGCCAAGTCGGACGATATCGACACCCACACCAAGACGTCGGTGATCCGTCTGCATACGGCCGAGACCGGCCCGGACGGCAAGTTCATCCGGCCCGACCAGGATATGCGGATGACGGGCGAGCCCGGTCATCAGGCGCTCTGCGACCTGGAACAGGCCTTCATGCTGAGGGCGATCCGCGAGGATCTGAACCTCGATCGCCATATGGCGGATGCAGTGGCGTCGCTGCGCATCTGCCTTGCCGCCGACGAGAGCGTGCGTACCGGTCAGCCGGTCAGATTGTAAGGGAAAACCAGTGGGATCGCTTCAACTCAAATCCATCCGCAAGACCTATGGCACGCATGAAGTGCTGAAAGGCATCGACCTCGAAGTCAAGGACGGTGAATTCGTCATCTTCGTCGGGCCGTCTGGCTGCGGGAAATCGACGCTGCTGCGCAGCATTGCGGGCCTTGAGGACGTTACCTCGGGCGCTGTGGTCATCAACGGCCGCGACGAGACGCTGACGCCACCGGCCAAGCGCGGCATCGCCATGGTGTTCCAATCCTACGCGCTCTATCCGCACCTGACGGTCAAGGACAATATGGGGCTTGGCCTCAAGCAGGCCGGTACGGCCAAGGACGAGATCGACAAGCGCGTCAGCAAGGCGTCCGGCATGCTCTCGCTGGAACCTTATCTGGCGCGGCGGCCGGCCGAGCTTTCCGGCGGCCAGCGTCAGCGCGTCGCGATCGGCCGCGCCATCGTGCGCGAACCGGAACTCTTCCTGTTCGACGAACCGCTGTCGAACCTCGATGCGGCGCTGCGCGTCCAAACCCGGCTTGAGATCGCCCGGCTGCACCGCAGCCTGAAGGCAACGATGATCTACGTCACCCACGATCAGGTCGAGGCGATGACGCTTGCCGACAAGATCGTGGTGCTGAACGCCGGAGCGATCGAGCAGATCGGCTCGCCGATGGAACTTTATAACCGCCCGGCCAATGTCTTCGTCGCAGGCTTCATCGGCTCGCCGCAGATGAATTTCATTGCGGGCGACAAGGTCGGCGATCACAGCGCCAAGACGATCGGGGTGCGCCCCGAACACATGACGCTGTCGCGCGAGCAGGGGACCTGGGCTGCGAAGGTCGTGCATGTCGAGCATCTCGGCGCGGACACGATCATCTATCTGGAATCCGACCAGTGCGGCCTGCTGACGGCGCGCCTATTCGGCGAGCACCAGTATGAGCCCGACGAGATCGTCCATGCGACGCCGGACCAGGCGCACGTGCATCGCTTCGATGCCGACGACCGCGCGATCCGCTGAGCGGCTGACAGAGCAAAAAGCCCGGCCAACGTGCCGGGCTTTTTGCTTCCCGTCGGCGTGCGGGCTCGATCAGCCGAGCACTGGCCGCATGAAGCTACGTTCATAGCTGACGATACTGCGGTTGCGTTTGTCGAGTTCAAACGCGGCCTGGCATTCCGGATCGCTTGCCATGCGCGTGCGATAGTCTTCGTAGGCGGCAAGGCTTGGGAAGGAAAACAAGGCCACGGCAATGTTGTTGGCGCCTTCGGACGGCAGGAAATAACCGTGATGGGTGCCGCCCATCCTGTTGACGATCGGAATCCAGAGCCGGGCATATTCCTCGAATTCGGCAAGCTTGTATGGATCGATCACATAGCGCAGGTGGCAGGTAATCATTGCAATATCCCATCGTGTAAAATGCCAGGCGGAGAGTTGCCCGGCTCATTTTGTTTGCTCAACTTCTGGCACGGAGCCAGGAGCGTTCAAGTGCTTCGCAGTGATGGCTGCATCACATTTTCTGACAGTTCTGGCGGCCTGAAATGAAAAAGGCGCCGCGTCGGCGGCGCCTTTCGGACGAGGTCGTGTTGCCGGATCAGTCGCGGATGATCAGCAGGTCGGCTGCCATGAAGCGCAGCGTCACGGTTTCGCCGGACTGCGGCGGGGTGGTGCCCGGGCTGTTGAACATGTCGAACGAGATGACGTTGCCGCCGACGTTCATGCGGGTGCGGATGACCGAACCCAGGAAGTGAGCCGAGACAACCTGACCGGTCAGCGCGGTATCGCTTCTGGCGCTGTCGGAGAGCGAGCCTGCTTCCGGGCGCAGCGCCAGAGAGATGGTCTCGCCGGCCTTGTGGGCCGCGACCGACTGTTTCAGCGTAATTTTCTGATCGCCGATCTGGATGAGGTTGGTGTCGGGGTCGATGACCTTGGCCTCGATGAGGTTCAGCGTGCCGACGAAGGAGGCGACGAAGCGCGTCGCGGGCGTGTTGTAGATCTCGAAGGGCGAGCCGATCTGGTCAGCCTTGCCGGCATTCATAACGACGATGCGGTCGGAGATCGACAGCGCTTCTTCCTGGTCGTGGGTAACGAAAACAGTGGTGATGCCGAGCTGCTGCTGGATCTGCCGGATTTCCTCGCGCAGCGATACGCGGATCTTGGCATCGAGTGCTGAGAGCGGTTCGTCGAGCAGCAGGACCTGCGGCTTGACGGCAAGCGCGCGGGCAAGGGCGACACGCTGCTGCTGGCCACCCGACATCTGGTAGGGGTAGCGGTCGGCCAGGTGATCGAGCTTGATCAGGCCGAGCATTTCCTTGACGCGGGCGTCGATATCAGGCTTCGGCGCGCCGGCGACCTTGAGGCCGAAGGCGACATTGTCGTGGACCGTCATGTTGGGGAACAGGGCATAGGCCTGGAAGACCATGCCAATATTGCGCTGGTTCGGTTTCAGCGAGCTCTGATCCTTGCCGTTGATGGTCAGCGTGCCGCCGGTCGGTGTTTCGAAGCCGGCGATCATGCGCAGGACGGTCGTCTTGCCGCAGCCAGACGGTCCGAGGAAGGAGACGAACTCGCCCTTCTCGATGTTCATGTTGAAGTTCTTGACGACCTGAACTGGGCCGAAGGATTTCTGAATGTTGGTCAGCGTGAGAAAGGACATGAGTCAGATACCTTAAGCCTTTGCCGGGGCGGCTTTGCCGAAGCGGGAAACGAGGTTGAGCAGGCCCATGCTGAGCCAGGTGATCGAGAAGGCGATGACGGCGAGCGCCGAAGGCTCGTACGCCTTGTTGGCACCGACGAGCTGCAGGTAAGGACCGAAGGCCGGACGGTTGAGCAGTGCGGCGAAGGTGAATTCGCCCATGACGATCGCGAGCGTGATGAAGGCGCCTGAGAGCACGCCGCTCATGACGTTCGGGAAAATGCACTTGAACAGGATGGTCGTCCAGCGGGCGCCGAGGCTCTCGGCTGCCTCCGTCAGGGTGCGGACGTCGATCGCGCGCATGGCGGTATCGACCGCGCGGTACATGTAGGGCAGGGACAGCGTTATATAGGAGAAGACCAGCAGGATGTTAGTGCCGGTCGTCGAACCCGTCAGCGGCAGATAGGACGACGAGTTGTACATCCTGAGGTAACCGAAGACGATGACGATCGCCGGAATGACGAGCGGCAGCAGCGTGATGAATTCGACGACGGGGCGCATCTGCGGCAGGCGCAGCCGCACCCAATAGGCCGTCGGTACGACGAGCAGCATGCCGAAGACGATGGTCAGCAGCGCCATCAGCATGGAATAGCCGAAGGTCTCGCGGAACTGAATGTCCGAGAAGACCGATTCATAGGCATCGAAGCTGTATTCTCCGCGGCGCATGCGCAGCGAAAACTCGATCGTGCCGATCAACGGAATGACGAAATAGGATGCGCCCAGAATGACGGCGATCCAGGCTCCGAGACGTTGAGCTTTCATTTCTGCCACCGTTCGGCGCGCATGCGCAGCATGAGGTAAAGGACATTGGAGACGCCTGTTATAACGATCATGCCGAGCGCGATGGCGTAACCAAGGTTGGCATTGTGCAGGACGTCGCCGCGGATCTGCGCATAGAGCAGGATCGGCACGATGTTCAGCGAGCTACCGGTCAGCGCGAAGGCGGTGGCGATGGCGCCGAAGGCGTTAGCGAAGAGCAGCAGCGTCGTGCCGAGCAGGCTCGGCCAGAGGATCGGCATTGCGACCATCGTCCAGTATTGACGGTTGGTCGCGCCCAATATCTGCGAGGCTTCACGCCATTCCTTCTTCATGCCATCGAGAGCGGGCGTCAGGATCAGCACCATCAGCGGGATCTGAAAATACATGTAGGTGATGGTGAGGCCGAAGAAGGACAGCAGGTTGAAACCGGTGCCGTAGAGATTGAAGCCGAACCATTCGCGCAGGAGGAACGTCACGAGGCCGGTGCGGCCGAGCGTTGCGAGAAAGGCGAAGGCGAGCGGCACGCCGGCGAAATTCGAGGCGACGCCGGAAAAGGTTAGCAGCGTCGAGCGCACGGAGGAGGGCAGACCGCCGAGCACGACGGCCCAGGCGAGAAAGAAGCCGATCAACGCGCCGCCGAGGGCCGACGCCACCGAGACGCGGATACTGATCCAGTAAGCGCTTATGATCGATGGGGTAAAGAGATCGCCGATATTCTTCAGCGTGAGGTCGCCCTCGGGCGTCAGGAACGCGCCTGCCACAAGATAAAGCGTGGGGATGATCAGGAAAAGCAGGGAGAAAATGATGAAGGGTGCAATGCCCAGCCAGTCGATCACACGGTCTCGGTTGATCAAGGGGGCGCTGCTCACCATAGGCGTTGACACGGTGCTCATGGAAAAGCTCATCCTGGGGCGTCGGAGTGAGAAAACCTCCCCGCCTTTTGGGCGGGGAGGCTGGATCGGAGATTACTTGACGGCGGCGCCGACGACGGAATCCCAGTTCTTGGTGATGGCTTCCTTGCCGGCAGCCTGTTCTTCGAGCGTCGGGAAGACAGCCTTTTCATAGGCTGCTGCCGGCGGCAGCTTGTCGAGCAGATCCTTCGGGATCTTGTTCTTCTTGGCAAGATCGTTGAAGCGGATCGGGTGGCAATAGCCCTTCAGCCAGCCGAGCTGACCTTCGTCGGAATAGAGGTATTCCATCCAGAGCTTGGCAGCGTTCGGGTGCGGAGCGAAGGCGGAGATAGCCTGGACATAGACGCCGGCAACGACGCCGGTCTTCGGAACGACGACCTCAAACGGAGGGTTGCCCTTCAGGCTTTGACCCCAGGAGAGAGCATTGTAGTCCCAGGCGACGATGATCGGCGTGGAGCCCTGCGCGAACGGAGCGGCCTTGCCGACGACCGGTACGAAATTACCGCTCTTGTTGAGTTCGGCGAAGAACTTCAGGCCTTCTTCGCCTGCCTTGGCGGCGTTACCGCCGGATGCGGAAAGACCAGCGGCATAAACGCCCTGGACAGCCTGGTTGGCTGTGCGCGGATCGCCAGCGAGGGCGACGGTGTTTGCGTAGTCGCTCTTCTTCAGATCGGCCCAGTCGGCCGGCGACTGCTTGACGAGGTCCTTGTTCACGAGGAACGAGAGGACGCCGTAATAGTCGCCGTACCAGAAGCCGTCGGCATCCTTTGCGGTGTCCGGGATCGAGTCCCAGGTCGATACCTTGTAAGGCTGGATCAGGCCGTCCTTCTTGGCGGACGGACCGAAGGAGAGGCCGACGTCGATGACGTCAGGAGCCTGCGGGCCGGTGTTGCCCTTGTTGGCCTTGATGGCTTCGACTTCGTCGCCCGAACCTGCATCCGGGTTCAGTTCGTTGACCTCGAGGCCATACTTGGCCTTGAAGCCGGCAATGACGTCACCGTAGCCGCACCAGTCGTGCGGAAGAGCGATCGTCGTCAGGGTGCCTTCCTTCTTGGCGGCAGCGATAAGTTCAGCGCTCGGCTCAGCAGCGGCAATCGCGGTCGAAGCCACGATCATCGCAGTAGAAAGTGAAAGCAGTCGAGAAAGGTTAGAGATCACTGTTGTTCTCCTTCAGGTTTCAGTGTCTGGCGATGCTGTTAATGAGCTTGCATGAAGCTTGTGTGACACTTGGATGACGTTAATTTTGCCATGAATGGCAAGCGTTTGCGACAGATGGTTTATTTGCGACAGCGCCATCGGTTTTCGCGAAAAGCCGTCATTGTTTTTCCTTTGTTTTAGCCGCCCTCCTACCCCGGTTTGCGGAAAAGCTTGGTCTGCTCGAACAGGCCTTCCAGCGTCTTCATGCGCTCCTTCGTCTCGTCCCAGGTCGAATTCTGAACAGCCTCGATCAGCGCTTCGACGATGAAGAGAGTGACGACGGAAGAATCCCAGGCGGACGGCGCCTCGATCCGGACGCGGAAGGCATGCCTGGCAAGCTTGGCGGCAGGCGAGCCCCACTGATCGGTGAACACCACGATTTCGGCGCCGCGCTTGCGGGCGGCGGTGGCAAGGCTCACCATCTCCTGCTCGTAGCGGCGGATATCGAAGATGATCAGGACGTCGCCGGCATTCATGTTGAGGACATATTGCGGCCAACTGCTGGAATTCGACGACAGCAGCGTCGTTGCCGGCCGGATCACCTGCATATGAGTGAAGAAATATTCGGCGAGCGCGCCGGTGATGCGGCCGCCGGCGAAATAGAGGCCGCGCTTACGGTCCGACAGCAGCGCGGCGACGTTGTCGAAGGTCGCGGTGTCGAGATCGGTCAGCGTCTGGCGCAGGTTGCCCATGATGGCATCGGCGAAACGGTTGAGGATATGCGTGCCCGGCGCGTTCTGCGCCCAGCGATCGTGCTTGGCTATCGGGTTGGAGATCGTCGCCTCGACTTCCTGATGCAGATGCGCCTGGAAATCGGGATAGCCCTTGAAGCCGAGCTTCTGGACCATGCGCACGACGGTCGGCGTCGAGACGCCGGCATTCTCGGCGATGGTGGTGATGCTGCCGAGGCCGGAAACCGGATAATTGTCGAGAAGGCTTTCCGCCAACTGCTTCTCGGCGCGTGTCAGCACCGCAAGATGCGAGTGGATGACGTCCGAAACCGTCTTCGACGCAGTTGTCACTTGACTTTGCTCCCCGGGATGGTCTGGCGCCACTTTCCCAACCAAAGTTAACAACGCTGTCATAATCCATGTCAACAGCTGTCATGAAAAGAAATTTTCAGCGGATGCTTGACAGCGGTCGAAAGCTGAAGAATTCTTTTCTTATAAATATTTTATTAAGGGATAGGAGTGGCGCCTTTGGTGCTGGCCCAGCCGAAAATCCTCAGCGAAGCGGACGGCGAATGCGTCGGGATCGAGCGTATTGGCGGCCGCAGCCCGGTGCTGCTCGTCTGCGAGCACGCTTCGAACGCGCTTCCTGCCCGGTTCGGCGATCTCGGCCTGTCCAGCGAAGCGCTCTCGAGCCATATCGCCTGGGATCCGGGGGCCTTAGCGGTTGCGCGCGGCATCTCCAAAGCGCTCGACGCCACGCTTGTCTATCAGCGCTTCTCCCGGCTGATCTATGACTGCAACCGTCCGCCGAGTTCGCCCGGCGCCATGCCGGAGACGAGCGAGATCTACGCCATTCCGGGCAACAAGGATCTGACCGACGAAGAGCGCCTTGCGCGCACGGATGCACTCTACGTGCCTTTCCACGACGCCATTCGCGAGCTGATCCGCGATCGCCGGGCGAGGGGGCAGGACAGCGTCATCGTGACGATGCACAGCTTTACGCCGGTCTATCACGGCCGCCAACGCGCCGTCGAACTCGGCATATTGCACGACGAGGACAGCCGGCTCGCCGACCGGATGCTTGATGCTGCGGCCGAGGCGCCGCTCTACCGAACGGAACGCAACGAGCCTTACGGGCCCAAGGACGGCGTGACCCACACGCTGATCCTGCACGGGCTTTCGAACGGCTTGCGCAATGTAATGATCGAGGTCCGCAACGACCTCCTCACAGACGATAGCGGCCAAGGGGTCATGGCCGACTATCTGACAGGACTTCTCCAGCAAAGCCTGGAAGCCTGATAAAAAAGAAGACCCGAGGGAGCAGTTTATCTGCGGAGTCCGCACGGCGCAAATGCCGCGGACAATTGGCACTGGACCGGCCCGCAATCCCGCGGCCGGGCGGCTAACAGGGGGAAGTCATGTCTGACTATACCGATCAGGATAAGACGCAGGACGTCCATGTCCTGCATTCCATGGGCTACGCCCAGGAACTCGAACGGCGTATGAGCTCGTTCTCGAATTTCGCAATTTCGTTTTCGATCATCTGCATCCTTTCGGGCGGCATCAATTCGCTCGCACAGGCGACGTCGGGTGTTGGTGGTGCCGCGATCGGCATCGGCTGGCCGGTCGGCTGCATCATCTCGCTGTTCTTTGCGCTCGGCATGGCGCAGATATCGTCCGCCTATCCGACGGCCGGCGGCCTCTATCACTGGAGTTCCATTCTCGGCACCCGCTTCACCGGCTGGCTGACGGCATGGCTCAACCTGCTCGGCCTCATCACCGTTCTCGGCGCCATCAACATCGGCACGGCGCTCTTCCTCGGCGGCACGTTCGGCGCCCAACTCGGCATTGCGGATGCCAGCGGCGTCGTCTCGCCCGGCATGCAGGTCGTCCTGGTCGTGCTCTTCACGATCGTCCAGGCGGCGATCAACCATTTCGGCATCGGCCTGACGGCAAAACTCACCGACTTCTCCGGTACGCTGATCCTCGTGACCGCGGCCGTGCTGACGATCGCTTGCTTCTATTTCGCTCCGACGCATGATTTCTCGCGCCTGTGGACCTTCACCAATTATTCCGGTGATGCCGGCGGTGCGGTTTGGCCGCATTCGGACAGCATGTGGTATATTTTCGGCCTCGGCCTGCTCCTGCCGATCTACACGATCACCGGCTACGATGCCTCCGCCCACACGTCTGAGGAAACCAAGAAGGCAGCTCTTTCCGTGCCGCGCTCGATGGTGTCGGCCGTCATCTGGTCGTCGCTTGCCGGCTGGGTGATGCTTTCGGCTTTCGTCATTGCCATTCCCGATATGGCCGAAGGCGCCAAGCAGGGCTGGAGCGTGTTCTTCATGACCGTCAACGCCATCATGCCGGCCTGGCTGGTGACGCTGCTTTACATCGCGATCTTCATCTCGCAGTTCCTTTGCGGACTTGCGACCGTTACCTCCTGCTCGCGCATGATCTTTGCCTTCTCGCGTGACGGCGGCCTTCCGGTCGGTTCGAAGGCGCTTGCCAGCGTCAGCCCGAAATTCCGCACGCCGGTTGCGGCGATCTGGACGGGTGCGGCTCTCGAAAGCCTGTTCGTCTGGGGCGCATTGTTCATCTCGGTCGGCGAGGCGAGCCTCTACGTTACCGTGGTCAATGCGACGCTGATCTTCCTTTTCCTGTCCTTCCTCTTCCCGATCGTGCTCGGCATCTTCGCCTATGGCACCAAGAAGTGGCCGGCACCCGGACCGTGGAACCTCGGCAGCGGTGTCTACAAGGCGGTCGGGGTTCTCGCAACGCTCGGCATGATCCTGATCATCTACATCGCGATCCAACCGCCGAACGACAAGGTCTTCGGCGTAACCCTGGGCTTCATAGTGCTGGCGATCGTCATCTGGTTCGCGGTTGAGAACAGACGCTTCCAGGGTCCGCCGATCGGCGACATGATCGCCAAGCGGCAAGGCGAGATTGCCGCCGCGGAAGCCGCTGTCGGCGAAACCGGTACCGTCGCCGTTCCCGGCGAATAATCGACGTATTGAGAAGAAACGGGGCCGCATCCTGTGGCCCCGTCAGCGGTCCAACGAAAAGGCATCCGGCCGGAAAATTCCAGCGATGGCATGCCGTTTCGTTGTCCCGATTTCCGATTTTCCCTTTTCTCGTTCAGGCGGATCAATCATGAGCAGCAGCTACACAATCGACGATCTCAGGAAGGATGTTGCCGAAGGGCGCATCGACACGGTTCTGGCCTGCCAGGTGGACATGCAGGGCCGGCTGATGGGCAAGCGCTTCCAGGCGGAATATTTCGTCGAGAGCGCGTGGAAGGAAACGCACAGCTGCAACTACCTGCAAGCGACTGACATGGAGATGGAAACGGTCTCCGGCTACAAGGCGACGAGCTGGGAGAAGGGCTACGGCGACTATACGATGAAGCCGGATCTGGCGACGTTGCGCCGCATTCCCTGGCTGGAGGGCACGGCGCTCGTGCTCTGTGACGTGCTCGACCATCACACGCACGAAGAGGTCGCCCATTCGCCGCGGGCGATCCTGAAGAAGCAGGTGAAGCGCCTCGAAGACATGGGCATGAAGGCCTACATGGCTTCCGAGCTCGAATTCTTCCTGTTCGACCAGACCTACGAGGCGGCGCAGGCTTCCGGCTACCGCAACCTCAAGCTCGCCAGCGCCTATAACGAGGACTATCACATCTTCCAGACCACCAAGGAGGAAGAGGTGATGCGGGCGATCCGCACCGGGCTGCAGGGCGCCGGCATTCCGGTCGAGAATTCCAAGGGCGAGGCTTCGGCCGGCCAGGAGGAAATCAACGTGCGTTATGCCGACGCGCTCGCCATGGCCGACCGGCATGCGATCATCAAGAACGGCTGCAAGGAGATCGCCTGGTCGAAGGGCAAGGCCATCACCTTCCTTGCCAAGTGGAACTATAATGCCGCCGGCAGCTCTTCCCACATCCATCAGTCGCTCTGGAGCCTCGAGGAAAAGCCGCTGTTCTTCGACCATGCCGGCAAATACGGCATGTCGCCGCTGATGCACAATTACGTTGCCGGGCTTCTCTCCCATGCGAGCGAGATCACCTATTTCCTGGCGCCTTATATCAATTCCTACAAGCGCTTCATGGCCGGCACCTTTGCGCCGACCAAGGCGATCTGGAGCAAGGACAACCGTACCGCCGGCTATCGCCTCTGCGGCGAGGAAACCAAGGGGATCCGCATCGAATGCCGCGTCGGCGGCTCCGATCTCAATCCCTACCTCGCCTTTGCCGCGCTGCTTGCCGCCGGCATCGACGGGATCGAGAACAAGCTCGAACTCGAAGCTCCCTTCGTCGGCGACGCTTACGGCGGCAAGGACATTCGCGAGATCCCGCGCACGCTGCGCGCGGCTTCGGCCGCGATGACGGAATCGGCGATGCTGCGCAAGGCCTTCGGCGACGACGTGATCGACCATTACACCCGAGCTGCCGAATGGGAACAGGAAGAATACGACCGCCGCATCACCGATTGGGAAGTGGCGCGCGGTTTCGAAAGAGCTTAATAGGCATTTGCGGGTTTGCCCCTCACCCTAACCCTCTCCCCGCTTGCGGGGAGAGGGGACTTGCCACACGGATCGCTTGAGAGTGCGGAAAACGGTGCGGCATAACCCCTTCGCCCCGCGAGCAGGGAGAAGGTGCCGGCAGGCGGATGAGGGGCTATGACCCTCGACGAAATTTTTGATCAATACGAGGACGGAAATCGATCATGGCAATGATCCAATGCATTTCACCGGTCGACGGATCGGTTTACGCCGAACGACCGGCACTTTCACTTGACGCTGCCAAGGACGTTGTGGCGCGTGCCCGCAAGGCGCAGAAGGCCTGGGCGAAGCGACCGCTCGAAGAGCGTGTCCAGCTTGTGCTGAAGGGTGTCGCGCGGCTGAACGAGATGTCCGACGTCGTCGTGCCCGAGCTTGCCTGGCAGATGGGCCGGCCGATCAAGTACGGCGGCGAATACAGGGGCTTCAACGAGCGCTCCAACTATGTCGCCTCGATCGCGGCGGATGCGATGGCGCCTGTCGTCGTCGAGGAGAGCGACCGTTTCGAGCGGCGCATCGAGCGCGAGGCGCATGGCGTCGTCTTCGTCGTCGCCCCATGGAACTATCCCTACATGACGGCGATCAACACGATCGCCCCGGCGCTGATGGCCGGCAATACGGTGGTGCTGAAACACGCCTCGCAGACGCTGCTTGTGGGTGAGCGGCTGGTGCAGGCCTTCGTCGAGGCCGGTGTTCCCGAAGACGTGTTCCAGAACGTCTTCCTCGATCATGAGACGACGTCGGCGCTGATTGCCGCGGGCAGCTTCAACTTCGTCAACTTCACCGGATCGGTCGAAGGCGGGCGGTCGATGGAGCGGGCCGCTGCCGGCACCTTCACGGGTCTCGGCCTCGAACTCGGAGGCAAGGATCCGGGTTATGTCATGGAAGACGCCGATCTCGAAGCGGCGGTCGATACGCTGATGGATGGCGCCACCTACAATTCCGGCCAATGCTGCTGCGGCATCGAGCGCATCTATGTGCATGAGTCGCTCTATGACGCCTTCGTCGAGAAATCGGTCGCCTGGGTGTCGAACTACAAGCTCGGCAATCCGCTCGATCCGGAAACCTCGCTCGGGCCGATGGCGAACAAGCGTTTCGCCAAGGTGGTGCGCGAGCAGATCGCCGATGCAGTTTCCAAGGGCGCCAAGGCGCTTGTCGATCCCAAGCTTTTCCCTCAGGATGACGGCGGCGCCTATCTTGCGCCGCAGGTTCTCGTCGATGTCGACCATTCCATGGCCTTCATGCGCGAGGAGACCTTCGGTCCGGCGGTCGGCATCATGAAGGTGAAGAGCGACGAGGAGGCACTGGCTTTGATGAACGACAGCCAGTACGGGCTGACGGCTTCGCTCTGGACCAAGGATGTCGAGCGGGCTGCTCGTCTCGGCCGTGAGATCGAAACCGGCACCGTTTTCATGAACCGCGCGGACTATCTCGATCCGGCGCTTTGCTGGACCGGCGTCAAGGAGACGGGCCGCGGCGGTTCGCTGTCGATCATCGGCTTCCACAACCTGACTCGTCCGAAATCCTTCCATCTGAAGAAAGTCACAGCATGAGCAGCAACATCACCGCAAACTGGAGCTACCCGACATCGGTCAAGCTCGGCCGGGGCCGCATCAAGGAACTGGCCGACGCCTGCAAGAGCCTCGGCATCAAGAAGCCGCTGCTTGTGACCGACCGCGGCCTCGCCTCGATGGCGATCACCAAGAATGCGCTCGATATCCTCGAAGATGCCGGTCTTGGCCGGGCGATCTTCGCCGATGTCGATCCGAACCCGAACGAGAAGAACCTCGAAGCCGGCGTCAAGGCCTTCAAGGACGGCGGCCATGACGGTGTCGTCGCCTTCGGCGGCGGCTCCGGTCTCGATCTCGGCAAGTGCGTCGCCTTCATGGCCGGCCAGACGCGGCCGGTCTGGGATTTCGAAGATATCGGCGACTGGTGGACGCGCGCGAGCATCGAGGGCATCGCGCCGATCGTCGCCGTGCCGACGACGGCGGGCACCGGTTCGGAAGTCGGCCGCGCCAGCGTCATTACCAATTCCGAAACCCATGTGAAGAAGATCATCTTCCATCCGAAGTTCCTGCCCGGCGTCGTCATCTCCGATCCGGAACTGACGGTCGGCATGCCGAAGATCATCACGGCCGGCACCGGCATGGATGCCTTCGCCCATTGCCTGGAAGCCTATTCTTCGCCCTTCTACCACCCGATGTCGGCCGGGATCGCGCTCGAAGGCATGCGGCTGGTCAAGGAATTCCTGCCGCGCGCCTATAGGGAGGGCACCGATCTCGAAGCCCGCGCCAACATGATGGCGGCTGCCGCCATGGGCGCGGTCGCCTTCCAGAAGGGGCTTGGCGCCATCCACGCCCTGTCGCACCCGATCGGCGCCGTCTACAACACCCATCACGGCATGACCAATGCTGTGGTGATGCCGGCGGTGCTGCGCTTCAACCGCGCTGTTATCGAGGAGAAAATCGGCCGGGCGGCCGCCTATCTCGGCATCTCAGGCGGTTTCGACGGCTTCTACGACTACGTGCTGACGCTGCGCTCCGATCTCGGCGTGCCGGAGACGCTGACGGCGATGGGAATCGCCCCCGACCGCATCGACGAATTGTCGGCCATGGCGATCGAAGATCCGAGCGCCGGCGGCAACCCGGTTGCAATGACACTCGAAAATACCAAGGCCCTTTTCCGGGATTGCTTCTGACAATTGAAGGCGGACCTGCAGACTGGCCCGGAAGGCTTTGGCTTTCCTGGCCTTTTTCGTTTCAAGGCATTCCTAATTTTAGGGATGTGAAAAATAACAGGCTGCAATTTCGGCGGGCGCGTTTGGAATTTGTTAACCATGATTGTAAAGGATGGCTTAACCGCACGATGCTCCGAGAGTGCGCAAAAGAGCGATGCCGGCTCGCATCATTGCCTTCCGAGGAACGAACATGCCTGTCATTACTTTCGCAAATACCAAGGGCGGCGCCGGCAAGACGACCGCTGTTCTCCTGCTCGCGACCGAGCTTGCCCGCAAGGGTTACCGCGTCACCATTCTCGACGCCGATCCGCAGCACTGGATTTCGCGCTGGCATGAGATATCAGGTCATGTGCCCAATGTTTCGGTGATCGATTTCGTGACCACGGCCTCGCTGCCGCAGCATATCAGCGAGAACAAGCATAATACCGACTACTTCATCGTCGACCTGCCGGGTGCGCGCAACCCGCTGCTCGCCACCGCCGTCGGCCTTTCCGACCACGTGCTGATCCCGATCCAGGGCTGTGCGATGGATGCGCGCGGCGGCGCTCAGGTGCTCGAGTTGCTGCAATATCTGGACGAGAAGGCCGGCATCAAGATCGGCCATTCGGTGGTGCTGACCCGCGTCAACTCGATGGTGACGACGCGGGCGTTGCAGCTCGTCAAGTCGCTGCTCAGCGAGCGGCACGTGCCGGTGCTTGATACCGCCATCATCGAACGGTCGGCTTTCCGCGACATCTTCGACTGCGGCGGCACGCTGCACACGATTGACCCGACGCGCGTCAGCAATCTCGACAAGGCGCGTGAAAACGCCACCTGTTTCGCCGAGGAAATGATGCGCAAGCTGCCGGTCAAGCTGACGGCATCCGCCCGGATGGCGACGGCAGCCTGACAGTTACCGCATCCTTGAACGACATGCGTCCGGTTCGCACCGCGACGCATTTCGTTTTTCAGGCGCTTGCCGTGCGGGTGCCGTCGTGGAGAGAATGAGCCAGAAGGTCGGAAAGACGCCTTTTGACTTCGGCCAATTCGTCCGACATGCGATTGCGTTGCCGCGGCAAGCCTACCTCGACCACCTCCAGAATGCGTCCCGGCCAAGGGCGCATCACGACGACGCGATCCGCCAAAAAGGCTGCCTCTTCGATATCGTGCGTGACGAGCAGCATCGTCGTGGCATTCACGCGCCATAGATCGATCAGATGATCCTGGAGCTCGACGCGCGTCATCGCATCGAGCGCGGAGAAGGGCTCGTCCAACAGGAGCAACGCCGGCTTCGTCACGAGAGCGCGTGCCAAGGCCACGCGCTGCGCCTGCCCGCCTGATAGTTCCTTGATCCAGCGCTTCTCGTAGCCGCGAAGGCCGATCTTCTCCAGGGCCGCCGATACCTGCTCATCCCGTTCGCGGCTTGCCAGATGACGCAAGCCGAAACCGATATTGTCCGCGACAGTCAGCCAGGGAAAGAGCCGGGGCTCCTGGAAGACGATATTCACCAATGAGTCCGGCTCCCTCAGCAGCCGTCCCTCCAGGCTTATTTCGCCCTGCGTAGAAGCTTCCAGGCCCGACAACATCCTCAGAAGGGTGCTCTTGCCGCAACCCGATCCTCCGATGACCGCGACCAACTCCCCCTTTCCGATATTGAGGGAGAAGTCTTGCAGCGCATGCGTACCGTTGGGATAGATCTTGGATAGAGAGCGGATATCGAGCATGTCAGATCCTGCTTGCATGGCTGTCGCGCCAGCGCAGGAACGGCGCGCTCGCAATCAGAAGCAGACTGTCGGTCGCCTTGCCGACAATGGCAAAGATCAAAATAGCGGCAAAGATCTGGTCCGGTTTTCCGAGTTGCTGACCATCCACCAGAAGATATCCCAGGCCTTCAGATGCGCCCATGAACTCCGCCGCAACGACGAACATCCAACCGAGACCCAAGCCTGCGCGCAAGGCGAGGATAAAGTCCGGAAGGACCGCCGGCAGCAGGATCAGACGAATGAGCTCGAAGCCTGAAAGCCGAAAGACGCGGCCGACCTCGACGATGCGCCTGTCAACGCCGGTAACGGCGCCATAGACCCCGAGATAGACCGGGAAGAAGACGCCCACAGCAATCAGGGCGACTTTGGAAGCTTCGAAAATACCGAACCATAGGATGAACAGCGGCACCCAGGCAATGGAGGGAATTGCCCGCAGAGCCTGCAGGGTCGGATCCAGCAGGCGTGCGAGCAGTTTGGAGTAACCGGTCAGCGCCCCAAGCGCGGTTCCCACCAGCGACCCGAAGGCGAAACCGATCGTCACTCTGCGCAGCGTCGCGCCGACATGTGTTGTCAGATCTCCTGATGCCGACAGCGCATAGACTGTAGAGAGAATTTTCGAGGGTGGGGGCATCAGGCGACCGCCGACTATTCCCGCTCGGACGAGGATCTCCCAGGCGGCAAACAACGCGAGCGGAAACACGATTCCGACGATCGGATGATCGAAAGGCGAAACCCGGCGCCGCCGGGTCTCCCTTGCTGTTTCCGTCTTTTGCCATGACAGCGCGATGTCCACCAATGACATGGGGAATGCTCTTTCTATTGCTTCACTGGCCGAGAGCGGCGGAGGCGTAGCTGGGATCGATCAGCGCCGAGACGGTTTTGGCGACATCGACATCCGCCTTGATGACATCGGCCTTTTGCAAGGCGAGACCCGCGGCTTCGATCGTCTCGCGCTGCGCATCGCCGATCACGGAATAGGTGAGGTTGGTACGCTCCAACTGGCGGTCTATCACGCTATCGGGCAGCTTGGTGGCGGCGACGAGGGCGGCCTTGAGCTTGGCCGGATCTTTCAGAGCTTCGGAGCGCGCCTTCTCATAGGATGCAAGCACGCGTTTGACGAGATCGGGATGGGCGGCTGCAAACTCCTCGCGCACATTGAGCACGCCCCAGCTGTTGTTGTCAGGCTTGCGATAGAAGAGCACATCGCCGTCTTCAATCTCGGCGGAGGCCATGATCGGATCGAGGCCGGCCCAAGCGTCGACGTCGCCACGCTTCAGCGCAAGGCGGCCGTCCGCGTGCTGCAGCAGAACCAGCGAAACATCCTTTTCGGTCAGCCCTGCATCGGCCAGGGCACGCACCAGGAAAATGTGCGGGTCGGTGCCGCGCGTCACGGCGATGGACTTGCCCTTGAGGTCCTGGACCTTGGTAATGCCGGTATCCTTGCGGGTGACGAGCGCGGTCCATTCCGGACGCGAATACACATAGATGGATTTGATCGGGTTGCCGTTGACGCGGCCGATCAATGCAGCCGCACCCGCGGTCGAGCCAAAGTCGAGAGAGCCGGCATTCAGGAATTCCAGGGCTTTGTTGGAGCCTGCGGACTGGACCCAGGTTATCTTGATACCATCCTTTTCGAATTCCTTTTCCAGGATGCCTTCATCCTTCAGAATGAGGCTGACCGGATTGTAGGTCGCCCAATCCACGCGAATTTCCGAGACATCGGCAGCCTGTGCCGTGCCGACGGCGACAAAACCCGCCAAAACGCTCAAAGCCAATCGAACAAGCGATTTCATACGACCTCCAAAATGTTAGGAGGTGAAATCTACAGATTTAATAGCTTTTTTGCGTGCTTTCAGGTTCCAAACTTTAGGACGGCAGAGCAAATTTGAACTGCCGCCGCAGCTCGCGCTAGATTGTTGTGTCAAAAATGCTGTCGGTTACCGACCTCGGCCGGTCCCAGCCGTCTGGCATGACGCGGTGTTTTGGTCAGTCGACGAATTCGACCGTCACGCCCGGCTTGACCATCTTGGCAAGCTCGGTGGCATCCCAGTTGGTCAGACGGATGCAGCCATGGCTCTGGGTGCGGCCGATCTTGGAGGGCTCGGGCGTGCCGTGGATGCCGTAGGTCGGCTTGGAAAGTGCCATCCAGACGGTGCCGACCGGGCCGTTCGGGCCTGGCGGAATGTTGAGGATCTTGTCGTTGACGCCCTGCTGGAAATTGATCTTCGGATTGTAGGTGTAGCCGGGATTGAGAGCGACGCGCTCGACAGTCACTGTGCCCGAAGGGGAGGGCGTGTCGGTGGAGCCGATCGAAGCCGGGTAGGCGGCGAGGAGATTGCCGGCGGCGTCATAGGCGAAGACCTGCTTGCGGCCCTTGTCGGCGATGATGCGGGCGACGTCACCGCTTTTCGGCTCACCGGGATTGACGACCTTGATGACGGTGCCGGGAACGCTGAAATCGGCGCCGGGGTTCATCTCCTTGAGGAAGCCCTCATCCATGTGGAAGCGCTCTGCGAGCATTTCCGTGGTGGAGGTATAGGCGAGCGACGGCAGCAGCGCCTTTTGCGAATAATCTTCCGGGATCTGGGCGACGAAGGGGCCGGCGGCATCGGCCGGGGTGATCGTGTAGCTGACGACGGGCAGGCCGCCGTTCATGCGCAGTTCTTCCAGAATGGCATCGGTGTCGTTCGGGTCGAGCTTCGACCCGGTCATCTGGTCATAGGCATAGATGCCCTTGGTGACGTTCGAGCCCATATGACCGTCGATGACGCCGGGGGAGATGCCGGCGCGGTCGAGGAAGACCTGCAGTGCGACGATCTCGGGCTTCGACTTGTTCTTCAGCGTGATGACGGGCTCTTCCGGTGCCGCCTTCGGTGCGTCGGCGGGCGGAATCTGCTGATCGGGATCGATCGAGGCATAGTCGTCGCCGGGCTGCGGATTGCCGATGCTGTTATCGTTGGGATAGGGCTGCTCGCCGAGCGGCTGGCGTTCGATCGCCGCATCACGCGGGATACCGCCGGTCACGGCCCCGCGCTCGGAGTAACGCGTATCGCCATTGTTACCGTCGTCGGCATAGTAGGGATCGTTGCCGGATTGGTTGCTATAGACCTCGCGGGGGCCGGGGCGCGGCGGATAATAGCCGCGGGCGCGCATCTCGGTGGCGACGATGTTGCCGTAGGCATCGATCAGCACGCGGTTGCCGCTGCGGTCCCGGGCATAGGCAACGCCGGGGGGGAGGTAGTCGAGGATTTCGCCGTTCGGCGTGACCAGCACGACATCGCTCTGGCGGCGGTCGCGGAACTGCTGCGCGCCTGCCTCAGGCGCTGCGGCGGCAAGGGCTGCCAGCACGACCACAAGCGAAAATGCCGATTTCAAAAAGCGATTCACGTCTCAAACCTCGAACGGTGACTGGGCAGACACACACCCGTCAATTTTGACGCTAGTGTGGAATTTATGAAACTGTGCTGAACAAAATATGAAAATCACTAAGATTTCCTTTTACTCATAAACGTTTGCGTTCTTGTGTCCGTTCCGCAAAATCCACCGTTGCGGTGAAAACGCAAGATGGAGGCGGCGCCGATTGACGAAGAGTAGAGCAAAACCTAACCCTACGGCGGCCGATAAATCCTCGAGGAGACTGCGATGATCGAATTTGCCGCCGCAAGCGGGCCGCGCCTGATGCTGGACGAAACATCGGTGCTGGATATCGGCGGCTGCATCATCGACGGCGTCGATATCGCGCCGAAGCGGGCCATTCCCGATGACGGCGATCCGCGAATCGATCATTCGCTTGAAGGCTTCCTCTTCACCTGCGGACCGGACCATATCCGCCACCGCCAGCCGATCCCCGGCCGGTCGGACGGCAAGGTCTATCCGTTGCACGGATCGGCCTCCGGCCATGCGGCGAAGGTGCTGTGGACGAAATTCGAGAACGGCAATGCCGAATGCCGCGCCGATATCGACATCGTGACCGTCGAGGGCCTGTCGCAACGCATCGAGCGGCTGTGGCGGATCGAGGGGGCGACCGGCGAGGTGCGGCTCGAGGACCGCGTCGTCAATACCAGCGACCGGACCGTGCCGACCTTCCTGATGTATCACATGAACACCGGCGGCAAATGGCTGGACGAGGGCACCCGGCTCGAAGGGCGGATGCTTGCGAATGGCGGCTTTCCCTGGACCTTCGGCGAGGAGCCGGGCGGCATTTTCTGCCTCCCCGCGCAGGCGACGGAGGAGGGCTTTGCGGAGGTCCGGCTCGGGCCGATCGCCGCGATCGGCGGCAGGACGCTTCGCGTGCGCTTCCGTGCCGATACGCTGCCTTATCTGCAGGTCTGGCGGAACCAGAAGGCGCCGGCCCATATCATCGGCATCGAGCCCGTTTCGCACCGCTGGGTCTTGCGCGACGAGCTTGAGGCGGCCGGAGAGTTCAACATGCTGGCGCCTGGCGAGAGCCGCAGTTATGCGCTGACCTTCACCTTCCTGTGAGCGAAGTGTTGTTGACGCCTGCCGGCCTGCGTCGTAGACCTTCAGCCCATGATTTTTAGGAGACAGGACGATGGATATTCGCCAGATCGACGATGAATATTCGGTTTCGGGTCAGATCACGCCCGAGGACCTCGACGAGATCAAGGCGCTGGGCTTCAAATCGATCGTCTGCCATCGCCCCGACCAGGAAAGCCCGGACCAGACGCCGTTCTCGGTCATCGAGGCGCGCGCCAGGGAGCTCGGCCTCGATATCGCGCATGTGCCTGTGGGACCGATGGGCGTGACCGAGGAAGCGGTGCAGGGCATGGTCGACGCGCTCGACGAATTCCCGCGACCGATGCTCGGCTATTGCCGCTCCGGCGCACGCTCGACGGCGATCTATCAGAAGACCCATCATATCCGCGGCTAAGCCCGGCTCCGGAGCCCGATTTTCCGGCGCTGTCCCTCAGCGCCGCCACTTTCCATTCACTGAGGAGACTATAATGAGCATCAAGCGTATCGACGTCGGCTCGCGCATGAGCGGCGCCGTCATTCATGGCAACACGGTCTATCTCGCAGGCCAGGTCGGCGAGGGCGAAAGCGTCACGGATCAGTGCAAGTCCTCGCTTGCCGAAGTCGACCGCCTGCTGGCTGCATCAGGCAGCAGCAAGTCGAAGATCCTGCAGACGATCATCTACCTCTCCGATATCGCCTATTTCGCAGAAATGAATGCGGTCTGGGAAAGCTGGATCGATCCGGCCAATCCGCCGGCCCGTGCCACCAGCGAAGCAAAGCTCGCTGCGCCGAAATACAAGGTCGAGTTCATCGTTACGGCAGCGATCGACTGAGTTCGCGTCAGTTCTGTCTCTGAAAGCCGGTGGGGAAACCTACCGGCTTTTTGTTTGAGCGATTTCCGAGAGCGTGCGCGTCGGCGTGATCGCTTCCGGATCGAGCTTGACCTCGATGATCGCGGGCTTGCCGCTGGCGCGCGCCCGCTCGAAGGCCGGGGCGAATTCCTCCGTCTTCTCCACCGTCTCGCCATGGCCGCCATAGGCGCGGGCAAGGGCTGCGAAGTCGGGATTGGTCAGATCCGTGCTGCTGACGCGGCCGGGATATTCGCGCTCCTGATGCATGCGGATCGTGCCGTACATGCCGTTGTTGACGACGACTGATATGATCGGCAGGCCGTAGCGGATGGCGGTGGCGAATTCCTGGCCGTGCATCATAAAGCAGCCGTCGCCGGCAAAGCAGATGACCTCGCGCTCGGGAAAGAGATGCTTGGCGGCGACAGCGGCCGGCAGGCCGTAGCCCATCGAGCCGGAGGTCGGGGCGGACTGCGTGTTGAAGCGGCGGAAACGATGGAAGCGGTGCACCCAGGTCGCGTAATTGCCGGCGCCGTTGGTGAAGATCGTCTCCGGCCCGGTATTGGCCTCCAGCCATTCCATGATCGGCCCCATCTGGACTGTGCCCGGGCCGGTTGCCGGCGGCTTCGACCAGCCGAGATAGGCCTGGTGCATACGCTCGGTGCGCTCGGCCCAGCGCGGCTCGGCCGGCGCTTCCAGATCGGCAAGTGCGGCGACGAATTCGGAGGGTGCGGCGCAGATGGCGAGATCCGGACGGTAGACGCGGCCGAGTTCGGAAGCGTCGGGATAGACGTGCACCAGCGATTGCTGGGGGTAGGGGATATCGATCAGCGTATAGGACGAAGACGGCATTTCCGACATGCGGGCGCCGAGCAGGATGAGCAGGTCGCTCTCCTTGACCTCTTTTGCCAGGGCAGGATTGATGCCGATGCCGACGTCACCGGCATAGCAGGGATGGAGATGATCGAACAGCATCTGCCGGCGGAAGGAGCAGCCGACCGGCAGGCTGAAGCGTTCCGCGAAGCTCTGGAAATCGGCAACGGCATCGGCATCCCATCGCGTGCCGCCGAGGATCACCATCGGCCGCTCGGCTTTCAAGAGGCGCAGATAGAGGTCGTCGATCTGGCTGCGGCCGGGATGAGCCTCGACGCGCGCGTAGCGTCTGGCGCGGGGCGCCTCCACCTCATCGCGCAGCATATCTTCCGGCAGCGTCAGCACGACGGGGCCTGGGCGGCCGGAGGTCGCGATCGCAAAGGCGCGGGTGACGAATTCGGGAATGCGGGCGGCATCGTCGATTTCGCCGACCCATTTGGCGAATTCGGTGAAGGCGCGGCGGAACTCGACCTCCTGGAAGGCTTCGCGCTCGCGCGCTTCCCGCTGCACCTGGCCGATGAAGAGGATCATCGGGATCGAATCCTGTTTTGCGATATGCAGGCCAGCAGACGCGTTGGTGGCGCCGGGGCCGCGGGTGACCATGCAGATGCCGGGTTCGCCGGTCAGCCTGCCCCAGCAATCCGCCATCATCGCCGCTCCGCCTTCCTGGCGGCAGACGAGGACGTCGATATCGCTGTCGCGCAGCGCGTCGAGGACGGCAAGGAAGCTCTCGCCGGGCACGCAGGAGAGGCGCTTGACGCCGTTTGCCTTCAACGCCTCGACGATCAGTTCCCCGCCGGTCTTCTTCATGACGATGCCTTCCTCTCGTACGCGGCGAGTTCCGCCAGAATTTCATCCCTGTGTTCGCCGAGGCGCGGGCTCGGCCTGGTGTAACGCAATGGCGTCTCGGACATGACGACCGGCGTCCTGACCCCCGGGATCATCGTGCCTGCGGCATCCGCAAGATCGATGCGCAGGCCGCGGGCCTGCACCTGCGGATCGGCGAACATTTCCTCGATCGTGTTGATCGCGCCTGATGGAACCGCATTCTCCTCGCAGGCTTTCAGGAGATCCGCCTTCTGCCATTTCAGCGTCTCGGTAGAGATGAGGCGGCGCACCTCGCCGCGATTGGCGACGCGAGCCTTGTTGGTGGAAAAGCGCTCGTCGCCTGACATCGCCTCCAGGCCGAGGATGGTGCAGAGGCGGCGGAACTGGCCGTCGTTTCCCACAGCAAGGATGAGATAACCGTCAGCCGCCGGCACGACCTCATAGGGCGAAATGTTGGGATGAGCATTGCCGAGGCGGGTCGGTGCGGCGCCGGAAATGAGGTAATTCATGTTCTGATTGGCAAGCACGGCCGACTGTACGTCGAGCAGGGCCATGTCGATGAGCTGGCCTTCGCCTGTTTTCAGCGCGTGGATCAATGCGGCCTCGATTGCCGAGACGGCATAGATGCCGGTGAAGATATCGGCGATCGCCACACCCGCCTTCATCGGCTGGCCGTCAGGCTCTCCGGTGATCGACATGAAGCCTGAGATGCCCTGGACGATATAGTCGTAGCCGGCGAAGCTGGCATAGGGGCCGGTCTGGCCGAAGCCGGTGATCGAGCAATAGACGAGCTTCGGGTTCACCTTCCGCAGGCTGTCGTAATCGAGCCCGTATTTGACGAGGCCGCCGAGCTTGAAATTCTCGATCACCACATCGGCGGTGGCGACGAGCCGGCGGACGAGATCCTGGCCTTCGCCGCTCTTCAGGTCGGCGGTGATGGAGCGCTTGCCGCGATTGGTGGCGTGATAATAGGCGGCCGAGAGATTTTCGCCGTCGGCGCCTTCGACGAAGGGCGGTCCCCATTGGCGGGTATCGTCGCCGCCATCGGGATTTTCGACCTTGATGACGTCGGCGCCGAGATCGGCAAGCATCTGTCCTGCCCAGGGGCCGGCCAGCACGCGGGCAAGCTCGATCACCCGGATGCCGGCAAGCGGCGGCTTTTTCGTCACGGTTTCCGTCATATTCCTCCGGAAGGCGGTTACGGCGCCAGCGTCGCCTCAGATGTATCGGATACGGGTCTGGATGCAAAGCGGCGCTCGCGCCAGAGGATGTAGAAGCCCGACGCCATGATGATCATGATGCCGAGCCATTTGACCGCATTCGGAAAGTCGCCGAAGACCAGCCAGGCGAAGATCGTCGCCGATACGATCTCGAAATATTGCAGCGGCGCCAGCGTCGAGGCCGGTGCGGCGCGATAGGCATAGACCCCGAAGATACCAGCGGTTGCCGCCGTGGCGCCGACGCCGGCGAGATAGAACCAGACATTGCCCTGCGGCATGACGGGATCGAGGAGGTCGGAACCCGTTCCCTCGCCGAAGAAGAGCAGGATGGCGCAGAAGAGCAGGCCCCAGACGCCCATCTGGAACTGCATCGCCCAGGGGTCTTCCCTGTGCGAGAGGACGCGCGTCATCAGCACGAAGGTTGCGATGCAGAGCGCGCTGAGGACGGGCAGAAGCGCGACATAGCCGACCTCCTCGAAGCTCGGCTGGATGATCAGCATCGCCCCGAAGAAGCCGACGCCGCAGGCGGTATAGCGCCGCCAGCCGATCGTTTCCTTCAGGAAGATGCCGCCGAAGATCGTCACGATGATCGGCTCGACGAAGAAGATCGCAATCGCGTCGGCGACCGCCATGTATTTCAGCGTGGTGACGAAGGAGATCATCGAGACGGTGATGATCGCGCCGCGGATGGCATGGAACAGGCTCTGGCTCCAGGAGAAATCGGTAAAGCTGCGCCGCCACAGCACGATCGGCAGCATGCAGAGCGCCTGGATGGCGAAGCGGGCGGCGGTGACCTCGGCGGATGGAATGGTGACGACGGCAAGCTTGGAGAAGATATCGATGAGCGGCGAGACCATCACCGATAGAAACATCAGCGCAAGCCCGGTCGTCACTTCGGAGGCGGACGAAACTGTGCGGGAGGAGGTGCTGCTCATGATGGAATCCCTGTGGCTCAGGCTCTTGCGACGGCCCTGGCGCACCAGTCCGCAAAGGCCGCGGTCGCCGCATCCGCGCCGATCTCGTTCAGCGTTTCGTGCCGCATATCCTGATATATCAAGGTGCTGATACGAGAGAAGCCTTGGCCTTTCAAATGGTTTGACAGCCAGAGGATGGCTTTTCCACGCTCCGTTGCTGGATCTTCTCCGCCGCCGACCAGATGGATCGGCATGTCCCGCGCCAGCCGGTCGAGATGGACCTTCTGCGGCGCGCGGAAGGTCATCTCGAAGAGATCGAGCCAGAGGGAGACGGAGGCATCGAAACCGCAAAGCGGATCGGCGACATATTTGTCGACCTCTCCGGGAATGCGCGACAGCCAGTCGAATTCGGTGCGGTGGCCGGGAACGGATCTGCCCCAGGTGCCGAAGGTGAGCTTCGGCAGCAGGCCGCTCGGCACGTCGGAGCCTTTCAGCATGCGCTCGGCAAGGAGGATCGCCTGGGCGGCGCGGCCGGCAAGGCCGACGGCGAAATTCGAATTCCAGACGGCGATGGCATCGAAATCGGCCGGGGCCGTGACCGCCGCGTTGAGAGCGATGAGGCCGCCCATCGAATGGCCGAAGAGGATGACCGGCAGGCCGGGGTGGCGGGAAGCGGCATGGGCGCGCATGGCGATGACGTCGCCGATCACCTTTTCGACGCCGCCGCGCCGGGCAAAACGGCCGATCGGCGCGTCGGGCGCCGTCGTCTCGCCGTGGCCGCGGTGATCATGGGCATAGACGTGATAGCCGCGTGCTGCCATCGTCTCGGCAAAGGCGCGGTAACGTTTGGAATGTTCGGCGAGCCCGTGCGATATCAACAGGATGCCGCGCGCCGGGCCGGCAGCCTCGGCATGATGATAGGCGAGCGACGCCTCCGGCACCGCGAGCCTTCGCGTTTCAGAAAACATGCAGGTCCTCCTTGCGGCAACAGACCAGATCGCCGGGCAAATGCAACAGAGGCGTTTGATTTATCCGATAACAATTTGCGATGCTGTTGCGATTCAGGGTTGCGGGCTTTCGATCTTCATGCTTATTTGTTCCCGTATTGTTCTTTTGGGGGTTGAAATGAGCAGCATGCAGTTGCGTACCTTGGCGTTCGCCTTGTCGATGGTTCTTGCCGGCGCCGCCACGGCGCAGGAGGGTGGCGGGCGCACCCGCTTCATTCTGGCGGCGAGCTGGCAGCCCGCCTTCTGCCAGACGAACCAGAAGAAGGCCGAATGCGCCAGCCAGACCGGTGAGCGTTCCGACGCCACGAACTTCTCGCTGCATGGGCTCTGGCCGATGAAGCAGGATTATTGCGGCGTCAGCGCCGAGCAGAAGGCCGCCGATAAGGACGGCAAGTGGAACGAATTGCCGGAAGTCACGCTCTCGGCGGAGGCAAAGTCGGCGCTCGCAAAGGCGATGCCCGGCACGCAGTCCGGCCTGGAGCGGCATGAATGGGTGAAGCACGGCACTTGCACGAAGATGAGCGCGGAGGATTATTTCGGCGTCGGCATGCATCTCGTCGAGGCGCTCAACGCGTCGGCCGTGCGCGATCTCTTCGCCTCCAATATCGGCAAATCAGTCAAGGCCGATGCGATCAAGGCGGCTTTCGACAAGAGCTTCGGGCCGGGCGCCGGCGACCGCGTCAAGATGAGCTGCCGGCGGGCCGGTAGCGTCAGGGTGATCAGCGAGCTGACGATCGGGCTTTCTGAGGATGCAGGAACGGCGTCTGCGAAAAGTGCCGTGCTCGCCGATCTGATCCAGGGGGCGGGAAAAACCTCTTTCGGCTGCGATGAAGGCGTCGTCGATGCTGCGGGTTTCTGACCGGAAATCCTGAGTAAACCGGGTTTCGGCGTTGCTCGCAGGCGCTGTTTCGCCTACATAGCGGCACGATCGAAGTTTCCCGCCCGGAGCAGCGCAGTATGGCACGTCAGTTCATTTATCACATGTCCGGCCTCAACAAGGCCTATGGCAACAAGAAGATCCTGGAGAATATCCACCTTTCCTTCTATCCGGATGCCAAGATCGGTATCCTCGGGCCAAACGGCGCCGGTAAATCCACCGTGCTGCGCATCATTGCCGGCCAGGACAAGGAATATACCGGCGAAGCCTGGCTCGCCGAAGGTGCGACGGTCGGCTACCTCGAGCAGGAGCCGAAACTCGATCCCAACAAGACGGTGTTCGAAAACGTCATGGAGGGCGTTGCCTCCAAGACGGCTGTGCTTGAGCGCTATAACGAGTTGATGATGAACTATTCCGACGAGACGGCGGAAGAGGGTGCCAAGCTCCAGGATATCATCGACAGCCAGAACCTTTGGGATCTGGAAAGCCAGGTCGAGATGGCGATGGAAGCCTTGCGCTGCCCGCCGCGCGACGCCGAGGTTACCAGCCTCTCGGGTGGTGAGCGCCGCCGTATCGCGCTTTGCCGCCTGCTGCTGTCGCAGCCGGACCTGCTGCTGCTCGACGAACCGACCAACCACCTGGACGCCGAGACGATCGCCTGGCTCGAAAAGCACCTGCGTGACTATCCAGGCGCCGTGATGATGATCACCCACGATCGCTACTTCCTGGATAACGTCACCGGCTGGATCCTCGAACTCGACCGCGGCCGTGGCATTCCCTACGAAGGCAACTACTCGGCTTACCTGCTCGCCAAGGCCAAGCGCATGCAGCAGGAAAACCGCGAAGAGGCAGGTCGTCAGAAGGCGATCAGCCGTGAACAGGAATGGATCGCCTCCAGCCCGAAGGCCCGTCAGGCCAAGTCCAAGGCGCGTATCAAGTCCTACGAGCAACTGGTGGAAGCCGCCGAGAAGCAGCGCCCCGGCGACGCGCAGATCATCATTCCGGTCAGCGAGCGTCTCGGCCAGGTGGTCATCGAGATGGAAGGCATCACCAAGGGCTTCGAGGGCCGTACGCTGATCAACGACCTGTCGATCAAGCTGCCGCCGGGCGGCATCGTCGGCATCATCGGTCCGAATGGCGCCGGCAAGACCACGCTGTTCCGCATGATCACGGGCCAGGAGAAGCCGGACAGCGGTTCGATCCGCATCGGCGAGACCGTGCATCTCGGTTATGTCGACCAGAGCCGCGACGCGCTTGCCGCCGACAAGACGGTCTGGGAGGAAATCTCGGGCGGCGCCGAAATCATCAAGCTCGGCAAGTTCGACATGAACTCCCGTGCCTATTGCGGCGCCTTCAACTTCAAGGGCGGCGACCAGCAGCAGAAGGTCGGCAATCTCTCGGGTGGTCAGCGCAACCGCGTTCACCTTGCCAAGATGCTGAAGGCCGGCGGCAACGTTCTGCTGCTCGACGAACCAACCAACGACCTCGATACGGAAACGCTCGGCGCTCTGGAAAGCGCGCTGGAAGCATTTGCCGGCTGTGCCATCATCATCAGCCACGATCGCATGTTCCTCGACCGTCTGGCCACGCACATCCTCGCTTTCGAAGGCGAGGGCCATGTCGAATGGTTCGAAGGCAACTTCGAGGACTATGAGCAGGACAAGGTCCGCCGCCTCGGCCCCGACGCCCTCAACCCGGGCAGCCAGGCCCACAAGCGCCTGACGCGCTGATCGCAGCAGGGCGCTGGGGGATTTACTCGCTGGGGATATTTTCACGAGAGTTTGGCTGAATACCGTCGCCGCAAAACTTGATTTTGCGGCGACGTAAAATCAATATTGCAGCAGTTGTATATTGCGGCGATTGCAATGCGTGAGATGCCTGGGTGGCGCCTGACTGCGTGTGGCGTGCGTCCTCCCAATTTTCAACGAGCCTAACGATTTTGCTATGGCCCCTGTGAAAAGCGAATTTCCCGCCCTTCTAACTGATCGACTCCACCTGCGTGAACCGGTTTTCGATGACTGCGGCGACGTCCACGACTTGCTTTCGATTCCGGAAGTCACCCGTTTCTCGAACTGGTCGGATGCGCCGAAGAAAGCGCAAACCGAGCGCGTGATGAAATGGATGTGCGGCGCATTCGCCAAGGGAAAGGGCTGCGCGTGGATCATTGAGGACCGCGCCTCAGGACGGTTTTTAGGAAGCATACGGTTCAACAGCATCGATAAGCACTCAAAATGGGCTGAGATCGGCTACGAATTGCACCCATCGTTCTGGGGGAAGGGACTGATGAGCGATGCGGTGAGAGCAGTCGCTCGATGTGGGTTCGATGACTTTTCCCTGAACCGGATCGAAGCCTGGACTCTGCCGGGAAATCCGGCGTCGGACCGGGTTCTGGAAAAAGCCGGGTTCCGGCATGAAGGGACACTTCGCCAGAAGGCTTGGTTCAAGAACGCCTTTCATGATTTTCGAATGTTTGGCCGCCTAGCCGGTGAACTGCCTGACCTGAAAAAATCCTGAATTTAGAAGCAGAACGACCGTCCTTTGCGAGATCGGTGCTCCATATTTTGGCCCGGCATTGACGGTTCGGTCGGTGTTTTTTTGCCCAACGAGCCTTGTCGCAATCTGAGCAGCCAATTTCGCGGAGAGCGCAAATTGACGCTTGCCACCTCCCTTCAAATCACATAAAGATATCTTTATATCTTGATTGGGCTGGAAATGAGCGAACCCTTGAAGCTAGGACTGGATGGGCTGGTGGACGTCTTGAAGGCGGCCGGCGAGCCTACGCGTCTGCGTCTTCTGGCACTTCTCGACGGCGGTGACCTGACGGTTACCGATCTTACCGAAATCCTCGGCCAATCCCAGCCCCGCATCTCCCGCCACCTGAAGCTGCTCGGCGAGGCCGAGCTGATCGAGCGCTACCAGGAAGGCGCCTGGGCTTATTTCCGGCTCAAGCAGGACGGCAAAGCAGCCCTGCTCGTGCGTGCGCTGTTGAAGCATGTCTCCGAGAACGATCCGACCATCCTTCGCGACGGCGAGCGGCTTTCGCAGGTTAAGCGCCAGCGGGCCGAGCGGGCGCAGGCCTATTTCAGCCGCAACGCCGCCGAATGGGACGAGCTTCGCCGCCTGCATGCGGCGGACGAGGAGGTCGATGCCGCCGTCATTCGGCTGCTCGGCAACCAGCCGATCGATTCGCTGCTTGATCTCGGTACTGGCACCGGCCGTATCCTCGAGCTTCTGTCCGGCCTCTACCGCCGCGCCATCGGCGTCGATGCCAGCCGCGACATGCTGAGCGTGGCGCGCGCCAATCTCGACAAATCCCGCATCACCAAGGCGACGGTCCGTCACGCCGACATTCTGAACCTTCCTTTCGAGGGGCAGGATTTCGATCTGGTGACGATCCATCAGGTGCTGCATTTCTTCGACCAGCCGGAAATTGCGATCGCGGAAGCGTCGCGCATGCTTCGGCCGGGCGGCAGGCTCGTGGTCATCGACCTCGCGCCTCACACGCTCGAATATCTCCGCGACGAGCATGCCCATGTCCGTCTCGGCTTTTCGCACCAGGCGATGTCCGACTGGCTGCGCAAGGCCGGGCTCGACGTCGAGCAGGTCGTCGATCTTCATCCGGGTCAGCAGGGCGGGCAGGGATTGACGGTCACCGTCTGGCTCGCGCGCGATCCGAGGCGCCTCATGGCTTCGCAGACGAGCGAAGGCGCCGAACCTACATTTGCCGGGAGAGTATGACATGGCTTTGAAAAACGAAGGACGCGGGCGCAACATCGGGATTTCCTTCGAATTCTTCCCGCCGAAATCGGAGGAGATGGAAGGGCAGCTCTGGGATACCGTCAGCAAGCTGCAGGACTGGGATCCTGATTTCGTGTCGGTGACCTATGGTGCTGGCGGCACCACCAAGGCGCCCACGCTCTCCGCCGTCACCCGTTTCCTTTCGCAGACGCCGCTTGCCACGGCTTCGCACCTGACCTGCGTCGGCGCGACGAAGGAAGAAACGCATCATATGATCGATACGTTTCGCAAGGTCGGCGTAAAGCATTTCGTGGCGCTGCGTGGTGATGCGCCCGGCGGCGCCGGCGCACCCTATCAGCCGCATCCCGGTGGTTACGCCAATGCGGCGGAGCTGGTGGCCGGCCTCAAGTCGGTCGGCGATTTCGAGATTTCGGTCTCCGCCTATCCGGAAAAGCACCCGGAGAGCCGCGATACGGCCGCTGATATCGACATGCTGAAGCGTAAGGCCGACAATGGCGCCGACCGGGCGCTGACGCAGTTCTTCTTCGACAACGACAATTTCGAGCGCTACCTGGAGCGGGTGCGCGCTGCCGGCATCACGATCCCGGTTGTGCCCGGCATCATGCCGATCCAGAACCTGACGCAGTTGAAGCGTTTTGCCGGCGCCTGCGGCGCGGTCATCCCCGCATTCCTCGACGAGCGCTTCGAGGGCTTCGACGACAAGCCCGAGGAGCGGGCGAAGGTCGCGGCCGACGTTGCCGCCGAGCAAATCGAGGATCTCGTTCGGCGCGGCCTCGACGAGTTCCATCTCTATACGATGAACCGCGCGCCGCTCGTTTCCGCCGTCCTCGACAATCTCGGCTTCTCCCGCCGGGCGCAGAAGAGTGCCGGCGCGGCAGCCTGATCCTCTCGGCACGGCTCAAATGTGAAAAGCGCATGTCGGGCGGGACATGCGCTTTTTTATTGGCGGATTGATCAGCTATTGGGGAGTGTAGGCACTATCAGTCATTTCACCTTCGTGATCCGGCTCAGATAAAGAGCATGGACAGGACGAAAACAAACGCTGCACTGACCAACAGAACATTCAAGGATTGCGTGAGTCCCATGTCTGTCTCCTCGCGTTAACCGTCAAATATTATGACCGAAATATGTCGGTTGGAAAGCAGATTCTATGCTGCAGTGCCGAACCGGTCAGTGGATAAATGAAAACGTGATTCTGTAACTAATTGAAATTATTTTATAATTTTGAATAAATTTTTGTTCACAGAATTTAACATGCCGTTAAATCGGGCGATTGCGGATTTACCTATGCGCCCAAAACATGGCGGACGCGCAAGCGGTTGAAAACATAGAGGAACCACAACCGGTTTTCAGGCTGTTCGCGCCAACCGACGATAGGCGCGGCCGTCGAGGATGACGAGGCCGAAACCGATGAGCGCCATTCCGGCGTATTCGGCGGCACTGAGCCTCTCACCGAGAAAGAGTACGCCGAGAAGGATGGCGCTCGGCGGCACCAGAAGCGTGACGAGGGAGGCGTTGGTGGCTCCCGCCGCAGCCATGATCCTGAAATAGAGGATGTAGCCGAAGGCGGTCGATAGCAGCGCCAGCGCCAGGATCGCGAAGATCGCATCGAGCGGCGGTACTGCAAGCGTCCAAGGGCGATCGGCGAGCAGCGACAGCGGCAGTGCGATCAGCGAGGAGGCCGTCAGTTGGCCGGCCGACGTGACAGGGGCGGGGACGTCCCTGAAACGTTTGCCGTAGGTGGCGGCGAAGCCATAGGAGACGGCGGCGAGCACCGGAAGCAGCAGCGCCCAGAGCGGCGCCTCGCTGCCGGTAGAGATGCCGGGGCCGATCAGTACGATCGTTCCGGCGAGGCCGGCGAGGCAGCCTGCGATCTTTGCCGCGGACAGCTTCTCGTCCGATGTGAAGTAGTTGGCGATGAGAACTGTCCAAATCGGCGTGGTCGCGTTCAAAATCGCCGCAAGGCCGGCCCCGATGCGGGTCTGGCCGAAGAAGATCAGCGCGTGCGGGAGCGCATTGTTGATGAGGCCGAGGATCAGGAATTCGCGCCAGCGGGCCTTGAGGATCGGATAGATGTCGAAACGGCCGGCGATATAGATATGCAGCGCCAGCGCCGCGAGGAACAGCCTGAGAAAGACGAGGGTCAGCGGCGGCACATAATGGACGGCGATACGGGCAAAGAAGAAGGAGCCGCCCCAGATCAGGCCGAGCAGGACCAGCAGACCCCAGGTCCAGGCGTTCATTCTGCTTTCCACGCCGCTTCCTCCACCGCAAATCGCATCGCCGCCGGAGTTCGTCGAAAACTGGCGGCTTTCACCACGAAGTCTTAGCGCAAGCGGGAAACGGCGCCACCCGTTTCTTGCGGAACGGATGGCGGAAGACCGTCAGCGATGGTCAGAGAGCGTTGAGAAGGGCAGGGGTCGCCCAGCCGTCGGCCGGCATGCCCAGGCGCTGCTGTTCCTTCTGGATCGCGATACGCGTGCCGGAGCCGAGGATGCCATCGATCTCGCCGACATCATGGCCGAGCGACTGCAGCTTGTTCTGCAGCGTCTTCATCTGGTCGTTGGCGAGCCCTTGTTCCGGTGCGCCCTTGAGATAGGTCGGGGCGCCGGAAAGGCGGGTCCCGAAATAAGCGGCCGAAGTCGTGTAGATGAACGACTTGTTCCACTCGAGATAGATCTTGAAATTCGGATAGGCGATGAAAGCCGGTCCCATGCGGCCTTGCGGCAGCACGAGATCGCCTTCGAGATTGGCGAAGGCGGTGTTGTCGTCGCGCGGCTTGACGCCGAGCGCGAACCATTCGCCTGCTTTCATCGTGCCGCCGAGGCCGGATTTCTCCCAGGGCAGATTATCGGGCACGGTCACTTCCTGCAGCCAGGGCTGACCGCGCTCGAAGCCGAGATGCTGGATGAATTTCGCCGCCGTCAGGATGGCGTCCGGGCCGCTTTGCTTCAGGCGGATGTGGCCGTCGCCGTCGCCGTCCATGCCATAGGCGATGATGTCGCGCGGCAGCATCTGCACCTGGCCGATCTCGCCGGCCCAGGCGCCGGTGTTGGTCGCCGGGTCGAGATCGCCGTGCTGGACCATCTCGATGAGAGCGATCAGCTGCGGGCGGAAGAGTTCCGGGCGGCGGCAGTCGTGCGACAGTGTCACCAGCGCGTTGCGGGTGTTGAAATCGCCCTGGACGGCGCCGAAATCGGTCTCCATCGCCCAGAAGGCGGTGATGACGCCGGAGGGAACACCGAATTCCTGCTCGGCGCGGGCAAAGACGTCAGCATATTGCTTCATCTTCTGGCGGCCGATGTCGAGACGGGCCTGGCTGACGGTGCGCTGCGAGAATTCGAGGAAGGTCTGCTTGAAGACGCCCTGGGCGCGATCGCGGCTCAGGACCTTGGGATCGATCTCGGCGCCGGCAAGCGCTGCGTCGGCGGCTGCCGCACTTGCGCCTGCGGCAACCGCATCGGCCTTGACGCCTTCGAGGAAGGCCGTGAGATCGCCGCCGCAGGGTGCTGCCGGGGCTGTTGGATCTGCGGCCGGGGCCTGCTGGGCGGCCGCGCCGCCTGCAAGGGCGAGGGCAAACAGAAGGGCGAGTGCAGAGCGGCTTGCGAGCGAGCGGTGCATGAATGCGGTCCTTATATCAAACGGATGTCCGTCGCTTTCCCAGAGGAATGTGACGGAAGCAAGAAACATCGAAAGACGTTACTAAGAATTTCTATCCTTGGAAACGGCCGCGACCCAATTGTTCCAGTTCTTTGCGCTGCCGGCAAAGACGTTGATATCGGTCGGCCCCTTGATACCGGGAATAACGCCGGTCGAGGTATATTGCCAGAAGGCCCAGCGGCGGTCGGAATAGGTCACTTCCGGGTGTTTCGCCACAGAGCGGACCCAGAAATGATAGTCCTGGAAGTAGCCGGCGAGATTGTCGCGGTGGAAATCGACCGAGGTATAGATGATCGGGCGCTTGCCGTAGTAAGCCTCCAGCCGGTCCATGAAACGCTGCATTTCGGAGCGCACCGTTTCCGGGTCGGGCCGGTAGCGGCAGGTCTTCGACTCGGCGTTCCATTCGACGTCGAGCACCGGCGGCAGGCGCATGGCCTCCTTCGGCACGTTGCGGATAAACCAGTCGGCCTGCTCGTCGGCCGAAGAGCAGAAATAATAGAAATGATAGGGCGCGTGCGGGATGCCGGCGGCGCGGGCCTCGCGCCAATATTCGTCGAAGCGGGGATCGACCCTGTCTTTGCCTTCCGTCGCCTTGATGAAGGCAAAGCCGACGCCGGAGCTCCTCACCGTGCTCCAGTCGATATCGCCCTGCCATTTGGAAATATCGATGCCATGGATGGCATTCAGCTGGGGATGCTTCGGACCGAAATCCTGCGGATCGGTGTCCTTGAAGCGCATCTTCGGCTTGATCGACGCGGTTTCCAGATAGTCATGACCTGCTGAAGAGCAGCCGGCCAGGAGGATGGCCAAAGGCAGAACGCAAAACAAAAGCCGGCGCATGGGTATCCCGTCGTGAACCGAATGATCTCTTTGCCCCACAGCCTGACCTTCGAATATGACGAGCCCAGCAGAGGAATAACCCTCTTTTCACCATATCAACGTAAAAAATCGGTTAGTTTCAAGCGAATTATGAGCGCTTGCTGATAATAGCCGCCCGCCAGGCATAACCGCCGCCGACGGTTTCGAACAACAATCTCGCGTTGTTTTCATGGGCTTGCGCCTCCAGCACCTCGCGCAGATCGGAGCGCGGGGTGACGTGGAATTTCGCAAGCCAGGACTGCAGCATGCGGCGGAACCAGCGCGGCAGGCCTTCCTGCTGGCCGAAATCGACGATGTGCAACTGGCCGCCGGGTTTGAGCGCGGCGATCGACGCGTCGACGGCGCGTTCCCAATCCGGGATCATCGACAACGCATAGGAGATCAGGATGCGGTCGAAACCGCTGACGCCGAATTCGCGCGGGGTAAACGCGGTGGCGTCGGCGACTCGGAATTCCGGGATCGTCGCCTTGGTGGCGAAGGTCTTGCGCGCCGAGATCAGCATTTCCTGGGAAATGTCGAGGCCGAACAGCTTGGCGGTCGGGAAATGCTTGTGGGCGAAGGCCATGTTGCGGCCGGTGCCGCAGCCGACTTCGAGCAGGGTGCCGCCCTCGGGCACGTCGAGATTGCGGATCGTACTGTCGCGGCCGAGAAGATAATATTTGCGGGTGAGGTCGTAGATATGGCGCTGGTAGCGGTACATGCCATCCATGAGGCTGGCATGTTCACCGCTCTTTTCTGCCGTCTCGGTGCCGACCTTGCTCACGCCTTCTTCCCGTAAATGTGGAAGCCGCCATAAATCGCCGAGCGATCGAGCGCGGTCAGTTCACGCGACTTCTCCTCGAAGTAATCCCACTGGTCGCGGATCGAGGGCGACAGGCGGCCTTCGATGATGCTCTTCTCGGCAGCGGTGCGGAAGATCACACGGGCGCCATCGCGCGCCGTGCGGGTGATTTCCCGCCAGACGTCGTTGAGCTGCGTGTCCGTCATCCAGTCCTGCGCGTCGAGCAGGATATAGCGGTCGCGCGAGGCGGCCGGTTCGCGCGCCAGAAGCTCGGTGAAGCTTGCATGGTGGACGTTGACGCGGTCGACATTGGCGCGGATCACCTCGTAATGCTCCGGCTTCAGATAGGTCGGCAGCGGCCCTTCCTTTTCGGTGCCGTAGCGCCGGCCGAAGGCCTGCCAGGCGAAATAGTTGTCGCTCATCGGGAAATGGCAGGCGAGCTTTTCCAGGCGATGCTTCAGCACCGGCGCGATCGAATGATCGTCTGCAAGGCTTGCGAGCTCGTCATATTGCTGCGGCGGAATGCCGAGGCCGAAAAGCGAGCTCTTGCGGCCGGTGATCCACCGCACTACCGGCTTTTCGAACAAGGGCGCGATCTGTTCGTCGAAGAACTGGCGCTGTTCGCGGATCGTGCGGGTCTTGGTCATTTCGCGCAGCTTGACGCCGTGCAGGCGGGCAAGAAGATGGGCTGCGCCGATGAAGCGGCCGAGCAGGCCCGTTTCATAGATATTGCGGTCGAAGACGGTGACGCGGCGGCGGCCGAACTTGCGGCCGTTCCAGTAGTTGCGGGTCGTCTCGTCGAGCTTGGCGGAGAGGTGCCGGTCGAAGGCGCGGCTGTTCGACTTCTCGTTCGGCATCGCCAGGAAGCGGACCAGATCGGCATGATCGGGGAGATGCTTGAAGGCGGCGAGCTTCAGGCGGTTCAGCGCGATATGGTGCGGGTTGAGATCGACCACGTCGATCGAGGCCGGCGCCTTGGAGAGATAGGCGAGCATGTTGCAGCCGCCGGAACCGATGGTGACGATGCGATGGTTTGGCTTCAGCTCCATCGCCTGCATGTCGAGATCCGGATCTTCCCAGATCTGCGGATAGACGAGGCCGGAGAAGAGAAGGCCGAAGAGGCGCTCGGAAAAACCGTCCTTCGAAAAAGCCTTGTGGCGGAGAAGGGCGTCCTTGAGTTTCCGGTTCTTGCGGAAGCCGGCATCCGGTGCAAATTCTGACATGAGTCTGTCACCTT
Source organism: Rhizobium fabae (assembly GCF_003985135.1). NCBI lineage: Bacteria > Pseudomonadati > Pseudomonadota > Alphaproteobacteria > Hyphomicrobiales > Rhizobiaceae > Rhizobium > Rhizobium fabae. Next base: position 269,126 of record NZ_ML133645.1, on the reverse strand, counting down.
TTTAGCGTTCAGGGCGTGTAACGCGCCTCTGCTACAGTTTGATGACGCGGGCTGTGGGCCTTCCGTTCTCGATGCATCCTCCTCCTCGGAAAGTGATCGGGGGGATGGGCCTTCTTTGCGCCGCCCTCTTTCCGGCGAGCGCAATTCCTGCTTCTCTCCGGGCATTCGGAGGAATGCCATGCGATTTGTTCTGCGTGTCCTGAAGGCGCTTGCTCTCCTTCTCGTTCTCGTCGTCATCGCCGGCGCCGGCTGGCTCTTCGTGCAGCCGCCGGAGCTCTTGCGCGTCGGGGACGGTTACGCCGCCAAGATCGTCTGCTCGAATGTCTTCATCGCCAGCCGCGAGGCGGACGAGGTGCTTCGTGACGATGTTCAGGCGCCCGGAAATCCGTTGCTGCGGCTGATGCGCGTCGGCGTCGACCGCGACAACGACCGTGTGACGGCGCGTTTCATGGGGCTGTTTGCGCCGAGCTATGCGCTCTATCGCAGCGGTCTCGGCTGCACGACCGTGCCGGACGGCGATTTCGAGGCGGCGGCGAAAGCCGTGCCCTTCGATGCGCCGCCCAGGATGGAGGCAAGCGACGCATTGTGGCCGGAGGGTGAGGGCGCCGGCAATGAGCCGGACAAAACGATCGCCGCGCTGCTGGCCGATGCCCGGTTGGCCGGGCCGACAATGCGGGCGATCGTGGTGGTGCGCAGCGGCCGCATCGTCGCTGAAGCCTATGGCCCCGGCTTCTCGGCGAAGACGCCGCTGATCGGCTGGTCGATGACGAAGACGGTGAATGCTGCGATTCTCGGCCGGCTGATGCTCGACGGCAAGATCTCCTTCGACGACGATCATCTGCTGGCGCAGTGGAAGAACGACGAACGAGCCAGGATCAAGGTGTCCGACCTGCTCGGCATGGAGAGCGGCCTTTCCTTCAACGAGGATTATGGCGATGTCGCTGACGTGACGCGCATGCTCTATCTCGATCCAGACATGGTCTCGCTGCCGGCCAACGCGCCGATGGAGGCCGCACCCGGCCAGCTTTTCCGCTATTCGAGCGGCACGGCCGTGCTCTTGTCGCGTATCTGGATGGACAGGGTCGGCAACGCGCAGGCCGCCTTTTCCTATCCGCATGACGCGCTGTTTTCACCGCTCGGCATGACGAGCGCCGTCTTCGAAGTCGACGCGCGCGGCACGTTTGCCGGCAGCTCCTATCTTTATGCAACGGCGCATGACTGGGTGCGATTCGGGCAATTCCTGCTGCAGGACGGTGTGTGGAACGGCCGGCGGCTGCTGCCGGAGGGTTTCGTCGGCGCCATGCGCACTCCGACGGCGGCTTCGAACGGACGGTATACGCAGGGCCAGGCCTGGCTCGCCCCCGGCGGACCGAGCGCTGCGTTCGGGCTGCCGGAGGATACGTTCTGGCTGACGGGCCATGACGGGCAGAGCATGGCGATCGTGCCTTCCGCCGGGCTGGTCGTCGTCCGGCTCGGACTGACGCCGGGCTGGCTCGGCTATCAGCCGCAGCCGCTTGTCAAGGCGATCCTGGCAGCCTTGCCGGAAGTGGGAGAGCCGCAACAGCAGGCCGGATCGCAATAGCGCACACCAGCGCAGCCATAAGCAGGCTTCGTTTCAGACTTCGTCGTCAGAAATTGCCCGGTTTCAATAATTGCCTTGGGCGACGTCGGTCATGCCCTTGCGCTTGGCGTCGTAATAATAGCCGCGCGCATAGAGGCGGACGGCGTCGTCTTCCTTGTTGTCGGAGACGAGCCAGGCGCCGCGCAGATATTTCGCGGCATATTTGATGTTGGTCTCGGCGTCGAAGAGGCCGCCCGGCGCACCGTCATAGCCCATGGATTTGGCGGTGTTGTACTTGATCTGCATCAGGCCGAAATAGCCGCGCTTGTTATAGGCCTTCGGATTGTAGCGGCTTTCGCGATGGACGATGCGGTGGAGCAGTGTCTCGGGAATTTCGTAGATCTTCGAATATTTCTGGATGAGCTTGGTGACGAAGCTCTTCTCGACGGTCGGCGCGTCGTCGGTGTCGTCGTCGCTGAACATCGGCGGCGCGGTCGGCGGATCGATGGGCCCGGATTCGTCGAAGCCGTAATCCATGGAGCGCGGGGTGGTGTCGACAGCGGCGAGCGCAGCAAGGGCGCTGTTCTGCGGCGTTGCCGCAAAGGCAAGCTGCGTCGTCGGCTGCGCGGGCGTGCCCGGACGCGGCGTCGGCACGACGGACTGGATCGCCGTCATCTCGGGCGTCAGCGGGATTTGTGCATAGGCTGTCGGCTGGATGCCGAGATCGGCGGGCTGGGACGCCGTGGCAGCCGGCATCGCCGTTGCGGTCAGCGAAGGAGTTGTCTGCGTCTGGGGAAGAACGGCGCCGGCCACTGCCTGGCCGGGAGCGCCCTCGGCCGTCGGGATCGCGGCGAGTGTTGCATCCTCGCCGGGTTTCGGCATCGGTATCACGGTTTGAGCGGCTGTCAGTTCGGCCTGGGAGGTGTATTCGACGCTCGAGCACCCCGTTACCACGCCGCAGCAGAGCATCGTGGAAACGACAAGACCGCGTTTTAAGCCGGACAATCCGATCGCTACCATTCCGTCACTTTCGTGAAATCGCGCCGCCCCGGCAGCGTATAAAAGTTACTAAGTACCTTAAGCCCCGCTGACCGCATTAACCTATTCGTGGCTTTCCGGCAACCACGGAATGTTACTAAGCTGCAATACGGCGATACCCGGCCGTTACGGCGCCTGCGGCGATCAGCAAAGTGCCGCCTGTGCGGTTTACGGCGCGCTGGACGCTCGCCTTGCGAATCAGTCCGCGGGCGGCATGGGCGAGAAGCGCATAGGTGGAGGCGTTGAGGATCGCGAGTACGAGGAAGGTCGCTTCCATGATCGCCATCTGCCCGAAAAAGGGCAGGGCGGGGTTGAGGAACTGCGGCACGAAGGCGACGAAGAAGACGATGCTCTTCGGGTTGAGGGCGGTGACGACATAGGCGTGAAGGAAGATCTTGAGCGACTTCTCTTCCGGCAGATTGTCGTTGTCGGCAACCGGCTCGCCGATCACGGGAGCCCGCCAGAGCTTGATTCCCAGCCAGATCAGGTAGGCGCCGCCGATCCACTTCAGGACGGTGAAGAGGGCGGCGGAGGTGGCGAGCACCGCGCCGAGACCGAAGAGGGAAGCCGTCATCGCCGTGAAGTCGCCGAGCGCCACACCGCTCACCGTCGCGAACGCAGTCCTGCGGCCATGACCAAGCGCATAGGAGACGACGAGCAATATCGTCGGCCCCGGTATGGCCAGCATGATGGCGGATGCGGCCGCAAAAGCGACCCAGGCTTCAACCGACATGGTGTCTCCTCCTATTCCTCAGGAAGAAGCAAAGACATCATATTAACGATCCGTCAATCACGCTTCCTTGTATTTCTGCCCTATATTGTCCATGACTTCGGCAAACCATGCCGTCGAAAGGTCGAAAGCCTTGCCGCCCTTGATGCGCGGGAATTCTATAGTGCGCAATTTACCGTTCTGCGCTTCATCGTGACCGGTGACGCCGGAGACTTTATTAAGAGCGCTTTCGACGGCGAGATCGACCATGCTCTGGATCAGCCTGAGGTCGTCGCCATTGGCCGGAGCCGAACGGGCGAAGTAGCCCGATTTCTGCACGAGGGAACGTTCGGCGTCGAGCAGATTGGCGAACTGCTTCTGGAACCATGCGCCGACATTGATCGTGTCGATCTTCACATGACCGAAAGCGTCGCGCTTGACGGTCTCGCCGGCGGCTTCGCGCTCCGCGACGATGGCGTCGAGGCAGGCGCCTTCCGAGACGAAGACGGTGGCATGGCCGGTGCGGTCCATGATGTCCTTCAAGCGGGCGGCCTCGGCATCGAGGTCGAAGGCCATCTCGGGCAGGTAGACGGCGTCGATGCTCTTCAGATGCGCATCCATCATGAGGCCGTCGACATACTGGTTGCGGCTGGTGCGCTGGAGATAGGCGCGAGCGGTGGCGGCCGTCAGCCAGCCGCAATGGCGGCCCATAACCTCGTGGATGACGAGGGTGCGGGGCGCTGCCGTCTGCTCGTTGCTGACATTGTCGAAGAAATGCGCGCCGACTTCGGCGGCCGTCCAGGCGCCAAGCGACTGGCGGATCGGCACCACGTCGTTGTCGACTGTTTTCGGCAGGCCGACGACGGTAAGATTGTAACCGTTGGCGGCGAGGTAGGCGGCAAGGTCGGCAGCCGTGGTGTTGGTGTCGTCGCCACCGATCGTGTGGAGAATGGTGATACCGTCGTTGGCGAGGCGTTCGGCGGCGACCCGGAGCGGGTTCTCGCCTTCCTTGACCAGGCCGCGCTTGACGCAGTCGGCGGCATTGGTGAGCTTGACGCGGCTGTTGCCGATCGGCGAGCCGCCGTAGCGGTGCAAGAGCGGCGCCTTTTCACGCATATCGCGACTGATTGCGATGCTGTCGCCGAGCAATACGCCCTGGTAGCCCGACTTGTAGGCGACGAGGTCGATCTCGGGTGCGACGTCGCTGTAGCGTTCGATGAGGCCGCCGACGGCGGAGGAAAGACAGGGCGCCAGGCCTCCGGCGGTCAGCATTGCGACTTTCTGTTTGGCCATGGATCCCTCCTGCGGTGTTTCTGTGCGGCAGCGTAGCTAGCGCATGGATGCGGCAGGGAAAGGGCCCTGTAAAGTAAAGAATTTACGAAAAACGCGCCTTTCTGCGGCCGCCGACAGCGAAGGCTGATGGAACCGCCGATATAATCGTTTCAAGCCCGGCCTGTGCGTCCGGAAGCTTTTGTGGAAATCGTCGACGTGGCGAACCGGGAGCCATGCGAAGTGGAGCAGGGGCGCTTGCTGCGATGCAATAATTACCGAATTGTGAAAACTGTTTTCGATCCTACGACCAATAGTCGCCTTGCAAAGGCTCGGATTCTTTGGTCAAGCTGTTTGTTATAACGGCAAGCGTGCGAGAGATCTTCGATGTCCTTCTGGGAAAAACTGTTGAATGCCATTGGCAATACCGCGGGCAATGCGCTCTCCGCGGTGGTCGAGGCTATCCGCACGGTTTTCGAAGGCGATCCGGAGACGCGGCGCAAGGTGGCCTTCTCCGTGGCGATCATCGCGCTTTCGGCCAAGATGGCCAAGGCTGACGGCATCGTCAGCGAGAAGGAGGTCGAAGCCTTCCGCGAAATCTTCGAGTTTCCTGCGGACCAGGCAAAGAACGTCGCCAGGCTCTACAATCTCGCGCGCCAGGACGTCGCCGGCTACGAAGCCTATGCCGAGCGGCTTTCTTCGCTCTGCGTTACCTGTGCTGCCAATTGCCCGGTGCTCGAAGACGTGCTCGACGGCCTCTTCCACATCGCCAAGGCCGATGGGCTGGTCCATGAGAAGGAACTGAATTTCCTGCGTCATATCGCCGAGATCTTCCAGATGAGCGAGACCCGCTTCGAGCAGATCGCCGCCCGCCACGTCTTTTCCGGCGGCGATCCCTATAAGGTGCTTGGCGTGTCGCCATCCGACGATTTTCTGACGATCCGCCGCCGCTACCATGGCCTCGTGAGCGAACATCACCCCGACCGGCTGATCTCGCGCGGCGTGCCCAAGGAGTTCCATGTGATCGCCAATGAGCGCATGGCGGCGCTGAATGCGGCCTATGCGGCGATCGAGAAGGAACGCCGCGCCGCATGACCTCTTTCGAGGCCGATTATCGAAGCGCATCCGTGCGTCCATCGCCGAACCATGGCGAGCGGGCGGACGGGCGCGATCCCGATATGATCCTGCTGCACTATACCGGCATGCCGACGCCAGAGGGCGCGCTCGACTGGCTCTGTCGCGCAGAGAGCCAGGTTTCCAGCCATTATTTCGTGCATGAGAACGGTGACGTGGTGCAACTGGTGCCGGAAACGCGGCGCGCCTGGCATGCAGGAAAGAGCAGCTGGCACGGCGAGACGGATATCAATTCGCTGTCGATCGGCATTGAGATCGCCAATGCCGGCCATCCCGGCGGCCTTCCCGACTATCCGAAAGAACAGATCGCGGCGGTGATCGAATTGTGTCGCGACTGTGTCAAACGTTGGTCGATCGCGCCGGAAAGGGTGCTTGGTCACTCCGATGTCGCCCCTGTCCGCAAGGTCGATCCGGGCGAAAAATTCCCCTGGGGCGAGCTTTGCCGGGCGGGTGTCGGGCACTGGGTCGAGCCGGCAAGGATCACCGGCGGGCGCTTCTTCCAGCGTGGCGACGCCGGCCAACCGGTCGAAGCGCTGCAATCAATGCTGTCGCTCTACGGTTATGGCACTGAAATCACGGGTGAATTCTCCGAAAAGACGGCCGGCGACGTGGAAGCCTTCCAGCGCCATTTCCGCCCCGAACGGGTGGATGGGATCGCCGATTTCTCGACCATCGACACGCTGCATCGGCTGCTGTCGGCGTTGCCGCGTTATTCCTGACGGTAGAAGCCGGATTTTTCGGCGGTTTTCCCGTGTTGGGCGAGAAATCTGCCGCGCCACATCATTTCCCTACTATCTCCTCATTGCGATGGTCTAAGAACGCCCGCTGAACAGCGCTCGCGGCTTATTTAAAGTGTAACGACGAGCGCAAAATGAAACGATAAGAATTGCTGCGGACGCGATCAGTCCTTGATCGCGTATGACCGGATGACGGCGAGGCGCGCAGTCCTGCAATTCTTTGGGTCGGAGTAAAGAGACTATATGAAGAATTTGATTATTGGCGCTGCGGCGTGCTTCGGCATGCTGCTGGCAGGGTATAACTTTGCCTCGGCGAATGATGACTGGGGTGTCAGGGCGCAAACCATCTCGCTGAAGACCGTTGATCGCCAGAGCGGCTATGCGATGCCCGACTTCTCCACCGCCGCCGTTCCCTATGCTGCGCTGATCAATAAATATGCCGCTCAATACGACGTCCCCGTCGCACTCGCCCAGGCCGTCGTTCGCGTCGAGAGCAATTTCAATCCGAACGCGCGCGGCAGCGCCGGCGAAATCGGCCTGATGCAGATCAAGCCGGCAACGGCCAGGATGATGGGGTATTCCGGCACGAGGAAGGGCCTGTTCGATCCCGAGACCAATATCAAATTCGGCATGAAATACCTGGCGGCCGCCCACCAGCTCGGCGGCGGCGAGACCTGCAACACCATCCTCAAATACAATGCCGGCCATGCCGCAACCCGTATGAACCCAGTGTCGAAGACCTATTGCGGCAAGGTGCTGGCAATGCTCGACTGAGCACGGCCGCACAAGCGCTTTCGAGAACTCTTGCGGCAATTTTGCGATATGAATCAGTGCGCTTGCCGTGATATCCCAGCTTGAAACGAGGTGGGCCACCTCGCAATGAGGTGGAAATGGCAGTCGATTTCAGGTTCATCGTCATCGGGCGCGGCATGATGGGGGCGGCGGCCGCGCGGCATCTCTCCTCGATGGCCGACGGCATCGCGCTGATCGGCCCGCGCGAGCCGGAAGAGCGAAAGACGCATGACGGCGTCTTCGCCAGCCACTATGACGAAGCGCGCATTACCCGCACCTTCGACGCCAATCTGGCCTGGGGAACCTTCGCCGCGCGGGCGCTCGACCGCTACCGCGAGATCGAAGCAAAGAGCGGCATTTCCTTCTATTCCGAGGTCGGCTGCCTCTATGTCGGTCCTCAGAAGGCCGAGGAGGACTTTTTCCGCGACGCCGTGGCCGTCAGCCGGACGCTCGGCAGCGATATCGAGGCCATCGCGCCGGCGGAACTCGGCCGGCGTTTTCCCTATCTTGCCGTCGATCCCGATTTCACAGGATATTTCGAGCGTAGGCGTGCCGGACATATCAACCCGCGGGCGCTGGTGCGGGCGCAGGTGAGCCTTGCCGAGCAGGGCGGCGTTTCTCTGATCGAAGAAACCGTAACCTCCGTTCGCGACGCCGGTTCGCATGTCGAGGTGACGGCCGGCGGCAAAAGCTACAGCGCCGGGCGTGTGCTGGTCGCGGCCGGCGGCTTCAGCAATTTCCATACGCTGTTGCCGCGCCCTATCGATACCAGGGTGATGGCGCGCACGGTCGTCTTCTACGAAATGGGCGAGCGCGAGATGGCGATCTTCGGCGATATGCCGTCGACCATCGTGCTCGGCGACCGGGAGGAGGACCACATCTATATCCTGCCGCCGGTGCGTTATCCCGATGGCAAGACCTATTTGAAGCTTGGCGGCGATACCGAGAGGCTTTCCTTCCAGAATCTGAAGGATGCCGGCGCGTGGTTTCGTTCCGACGGGAGTGCGGCCGAGCGTGATCACCTCTCGCGCATCGCCCTGCAGCTGATGCCGGAACTTGCCGGCTGCCCTGTTACCTCAGGCCCGTGCGTGGCGAATTTCACGCCGACCGGTTATCCCTATGTCGGCTTCGCACAGTCGCCGCGCATCGGAGTGCTCACCGGCGGCAATTTCGTCGCGGCCAAATCCTCCGACGAACTCGGGCGGCTGGGAGCCGTGCTTCTGGCGGAAGGACGGCTCGGGGATGAGGATTTCGGCCGGGAGCTGACGCCCGTTTTCGCTGCGGCATAACTCCTTAAACCCGAGAAGACGCGCGGCGCTGTAGAGAGGGAAATTCCATGGCAGTCGATTTCAAATACATCGTCGTCGGCCGCGGGCTGATGGGAGCCGCCGCCGCGCGGCATCTGGCGCGGCAGGCCGATGGCGTGGCGGTGATCGGCCCGGACGAGCCTGATGATCGCAGGGCGCACGAAGGTGTCTTCGCCAGCCATTACGACGAGGGGCGCATCACCCGCACCATCGATCCCGACCGCAACTGGGCGCTGCTCGCCAACCGCTCGATCGGCCGTTACGGCGAGATCGCGAGCGAGAGCGGCATCGATTTCTATCGCGAGGTCGGTTGCGTCGTCGTCGCGCCCGATGGAAGCGACTATCTCGCGAGAACCCGGCAGGCCGCCGCCTCTCTCGACGTCGAGACCAGCCTTCTCGACGAGGCAGGGCTGAAAGCCGCCTTTCCCTTCTTCGCCTGTCCATCAGGCAGTGCAGGTGTCTTCGAAGCGAAGGGCGCCGGCCACATCAGCCCGCGCAAGCTGGTCAAGGCGCAGTCGCTGCTGGCGGAAAGGGCAGGCGCCACCGTCATCCCAGATCACGTCATCTCGATCCGCAGCGAGGGCGGGTCGGCTGTCGTTCAGACCGCTGGCGGGCTCACCTATCGCGCCGAAAAGGTGCTGCTGGCGGCGGGCGGATTTTCCATTGCGGAGAATCTGTTGCCGCGACCGGTTGCCATGACGGTTTATGCCCGGACCGTGACGCTGTTCGAGGTCAGTGAGGCCGATGCGGCCCGCCTTGCCGGGATGCCTTCGCTCATTCTCGAAACCCCCGGCTTTCATATCTACCTGCTGCCGCCGATCCGCTATCCCGACGGCAAATTCTACCTGAAGATCGGCGGCGACCCCGACGATCTGATCCTCCACGACGAGGCGGAAATGCGGGCCTGGTTCAAGACCGAAGGGCGTGAGACCGTGCGTGCGCATCTGCAGCGCATCGTCGCCGGCCTCGTGCCCGATATAACGCCGCTTTCGATTTCGACGGCGGCCTGCGTCGTCTCGTATACGCAAGGCGGCTATCCGATGATCGGCTATACCTCATCGCCCGCAATCGCCGTACTGACGGGCTGTGCCGGCACCTCGGCCAAGAGCTCGGACGAAATCGGCAGGCTCGGGGCCGAGCTGCTTTTGTCAGGCAGAATCAGCGGGCAGGGCTACTCCACGGAATTCACACCACAATTTCGGTAAGTAAATTTTGATTTTTATAGCAATTGCGATTTCTCTCGTTTATGGGAGCCCTGCCAGTTGGCCGGGCAGCCGCGCTTTACCAATGCCGAAAGGCGGTAGGGTGAGGAAAGTCCGGGCTCCACGGAAACACGGTGCCGGATAACGTCCGGCGAGGGCGACCTCAGGGAAAGTGCCACAGAAAGCAAACCGCCTGCGTTCGCGCAGGTAAGGGTGAAAGGGTGGGGTAAGAGCCCACCGCGTCTCCGGCAACGGAAATGGCACGGTAAACCCCACCGGGAGCAAGACCGAATAGGGATGACGCGGCAGGCCGAAAGGCCTTCCGGCTGGTTTCCAGGCCAGTCATCCGGGTGGGTTGCGAGAGGCAGCGTGCGAGCGCTGTCCCAGAGGAATGGCTGCCACGTTCCGGTTCACGCCGGAGCCATACAGAACCCGGCTTACAGGCCAACTGGCGATTCATATTTTGTGGCGCAGAGATCCGAATCTTCACCGTAAGTCGCTGAGAGAGGCTGTTTTCAAGCGAATATTCATGCAGCCGCCGGGTGGATTTTTTTGCGGAACCACCACTGCGTGTCCCCTGTGAAGGCGGTCCGCTAACCCTTTGTTAAACTTAACGGCTTATAAATTTTTGATTATGCGTCCGTTGCAAAATGGGCGTATCCCATTGACGCCCATATGGTCCCATGCTATCCCAAATGTGCACTGCATCAGGGCAATCATCTGCCCGTTCATCGCAAAGCAAAGGCGGCTCCCTCTCCGGGAACGTCGGATGGTTTTTTGCTCATTCGGCTTGCGAAGCTGTGCCTGATATTGGGACTTTCGGGCGTCTTTTGGTCCGGATCCCTGCGGGAACGGATGTTTCGTGTCATGAACCGCTTCCTTTCGAACGCGACCAACAGGATCGATGCCAAGGGCAGGGTTTCCGTGCCTTCGGCGTTCCGTTCCGTGCTGGCGCAGCGCAACGTCCAGGAGCTCTACTGCTTTCAGGACTTTGTGTTTCCGGCGATCAGCGTCGGCGGCCCGGATCTTCTCGAAAGATTCGAGCGGCAGATTGCTGCGGAAGACCCGTTTTCGCCGGATGCGAACGAGATGTCGCTTCTGATTCACGGGGGCGGGGTCTTCATGAAGCTCGATGCCGAGGGGCGGTTGATGGTCACGGATTTCATTCGCGACTTCACCGGTATCTCGGACGAAGTGGCCTTCGTTGGTCGGGCGGATCATTTTCAGCTGTGGCAGCCGAAGGCATTTCTGGCGGCGCAGACGCAAGCACGAGGGGAGCGCAAGCTGGCGGGCAAGCGTTCCTGAAAGGACGAGGGAACGGAATGGCGGCGAATCCTGGCGGAGGTTCAACTGATGCCGGTGGCGGACCGGTTCGTCACATTCCGGTTCTTCTCGAAGAGGTGCTCGCGGCTTTGGCACCCGCGCCCGGCAAGCTCATCCTCGATGGCACATTCGGTGCGGGCGGTTACAGCTCGGCCATCCTTGCGGCCGGTGCCGAGGTGATCGCGCTCGATCGCGACCCGACGGCGATTGCGGCGGGTCAGGCGATGGTCGCGGCCCATGGTGGCCGCCTCAGGCTCATTCATTCGCAATTCTCGCATCTTGCCGAGCATGCGCCGGAAAGCGGGCTCGATGGCGTGGTGCTCGATATCGGCGTTTCCTCCATGCAGATCGACGAGGCCGAACGCGGCTTCTCCTTCCAGAAGAGCGGGCCTCTCGATATGCGCATGTCGGCCGAAGGCGTTTCGGCCGCCGACGTCGTCAATCGCGCCAAGGTCGCCGATCTCATCCGCATCTTCCATTTTCTCGGCGAAGAGAGCCAGGCGCCGCGCATCGCGCATGCGATCGAAAAGCGCCGCGAGGAAAAGCCGTTCGAAACGACGCGCGATCTCGCTGGCCTCATCGAACTCGTCACTCCCCGCAAGATGAAGGACAAGATCCATCCGGCAACGCGCGTCTTTCAGGCCCTGCGCATCTTCGTCAATGATGAGCTCGGCGAGCTGGCCCAGGCGCTGTTTGCCGCGGAACAAGCGCTGAAGCCCGGCGGGCGGCTCGTTGTCGTCACCTTTCATTCGCTTGAAGACCGCATCGTCAAGAAATTCTTCTCCGACCGCGCCGGCAAGGCGTCTGGCTCGCGGCACCTGCCGGTCGCTCATGAGCGGGCGGCGACTTTTGCGGCGATCGGCAAGCCGATGGTGTCGGCAAGCGAGGCGGAGGCGGAAGCCAATCCGCGCGCCCGCTCCGCCAAGTTGCGCGCCGGCCTGAGGACGGAGGCCGCGGCCGAGGCTGCCGATATGTCGCTCTTCGGATTTCCCAATCTTGCCACTCTCGGAAAGCTTGGAGGTTGATATGCTGAAAACGTTCGATCTCGTGCTCATTGGCGTCATGACGGCAGCGGCTGCCGTTACCTACACGATCAAGCACCGCGCCGAATTGAAGCTCGAGGAGGTTCATCGCCTCGAAACCGAGATCAAGCTCGAGAAGGATACGATCGACCTTTTGAAGGCCGACTGGGCGCTGCAATCGCAGCCGAACAGGCTGGAGCGGCTGGTCAAGGCCTATAATGACGAGTTGCAGTTGCAGCCGACGGAATCGACTGCGCTCGTGCATGCCAAGGAATTGCCGATGCTGAAATCCGAGGTTCCCGTGCCCGATGTGACGGAGGCCAAGGCCGGCGGCGCGACCGGAGCCGCCGCCAAGGGCGCGACCGTTGCCTCCAAGGCCCAACCCGTTCCGACGGCTGCACCGCGCGGCGCAGCGGAGCCGCGCGGTGCAGTTGATCCGCATGGCGTAGTGGAGCCCGGCGGCGGGGCGGAGGATGACGTAGACGCAGACGAGATCGAAACGGGGTCGGTGGAATAATGTCGTTTCTTTCCCGCATCATGGTCCTGAAGAGCCAGGCGCATTTCTCCGCCGGCGTCTATAACCGTTTCGGCGGTCCTTCCGCCGGCATGGCGATCGAGGGGTCGCGCAAGAAGAAATCCGGACAGGCGAAAAGCCGTGTCGGTCTGCTGATCATGGGATTCATGGGCGTCTATGCCGTCATCGGCGGCCGTCTCGTCGAATATGCGATGAAGGATCAGGAGGTCGTCTCCAGCATCCTGCCGCCCGACCGGCTGATGGCCTCGCGCCCCGATATTGTCGACCGTAACGGCGAGGTGCTGGCCACCGATATCCGCACCGTCTCGCTGTTTGCCGAGCCGAACAAGATCGTCGACGTCGACGAGGCGGTCGAGAAGCTTTCCTCCGTCCTGCCCGAACTCGACGCCAAGGACACCTATAAGAAGCTTTCCCTCAAGACTTCGCATTTCGCCTGGCTTCGCCGGCAGCTGACGCCGAAGCAGCAGAGCCAGATCCTGGCGCTCGGCATTCCCGGCATCGGCTTCAGGCCGGAGAAGCGCCGCTTCTACCCGGGCGGATCGACCGCGGCCCACATCCTCGGCTACGTCAATATCGACAACCGCGGTGTCGCCGGCATGGAGAAATTTATCGACGACCAGGGGCTCGCCGATCTCGCCTCGGTCGGCATGACCAGCGACCAGCCGCTCGAGCCGGTGCGGCTTTCGATCGATCTGCGCGTGCAGAACATCGTCCGCGACGCCGTCGTCAACGCCGTCAACAATTTCCAGTCCAAGGGTGCCGGTGCGGCTGTCATCGACGTGCACACCGGCGAGGTGATCGCCATGGCATCGGCGCCGGATTTCGATCCGAACGATCCGCAAGAGGGCGCCAAGGACGGTTGGCTCAACCGCATGACCAACGGCACCTTCGAAATGGGGTCGACCTTCAAGACCTTTTCGCTGGCGATGGCGCTCGACACCGGCAAGGTGAAGATGACGGACACGTTCGATGCCAGCAAGCCGATCTATATCGGCGGCTTCACCATCCACGATTTTCACGGGCAGCGCCGCTGGCTGAGCGTTCCCGAAATCTTCCAGTATTCCTCGAACATTGGCACGGCGCGCGTCATCGACATCGTCGGCATCGACGCGCAGAAGGATTACCTGAACAAGTTCGGCCTGCTGACGAAGATGCAGACCGAACTGCCCGAAGTGAAGATGCCGAGCCAGCCGCGTGTCTGGAAGAAGATCAATTCGATCACGATTTCCTTCGGCCATGGTGTCTCGACGACGGCGCTGCAGACGGGCGTGGCGGCCGCCGCCCTCGTCAATGGCGGCAAGCTGATCGAGCCGACATTCCTCCCGCGCACGCGCGCTGAGGCCGATGAGGTCGCAACGCAGGTGATCAAGAAGTCGACTAGCGACCAGATCCGCTATCTCCTCGACGTGAACGGTTTCAAGGGCTCCGGCCGCGTCGCCCGCGTGCCGGGCTTTGCCGTCGGCAGCAAGACCGGCACGGCCGACAAGGTCGTGAACGGGCGTTATTCGGCGACGTTGAACTTCAATTCCTTTATCGCCGCATTCCCCATCAACGATCCCAAATACGCCGTGATCACCTTCTGCGACGAGCCGAAGACCGGCGAGAAGCAATATGGTGGAACGATCTCCGCCGGTACCGCAGGCCCGATCGCCCGCGAGATCATCAGCCGTGCGGCCCCCATTCTCGGCATCGAGCCGAAATTCGGGGAGGGCGGTTCGGCCTTGCTGGTGTCTTATTGAATGTGAATGAATACCGACGCCGATTCGCAAGGTGCGGACCGGCTACAAGAGGGAAAAGTGCATTCGATGAAATTGCGAGACCTGGCCGGAGATCAGTTTCCGGAACTTGAAGCACAGCTCGAAGGCCCGGCTGGCCTGCTTGATATTTCAGGCCTGTCTTCGGACAGCCGCAAGGTGGCGCCGGGCAATGCCTTCGTCGCAGTCGCCGGTACCAAGGCGGACGGCGCGGGCTTCATCGCCGATGCTGCCGGTCGGGGTGCTGCCGTCGCGATTGCCTCCCAGGCCGTCGATGCCTCCATTCCGGTGCTTGCGGTCAGGGAACCGCGCCGATTCCTTTCCATCGCCGCCTCGCGCTTCTTCGGCAGGCAGCCCGAGACCATGGTCGCGGTCACCGGTACGGCAGGCAAAACCTCCGTCGCTTCCTTCACCAGGCAGATCTGGGCGCATGCGGGCCATCCGGCCGCGATGATCGGCACGACGGGCGTCGTTTCACCGACGCGCAACGAATATGGTGCGCTGACGACGCCAGATCCGGTGTCGCTGCATCAGTTGCTCGCCGAACTTGCCGGCGAGGGCGTCACGCATGCCGCGATGGAGGCGTCCAGCCACGGCCTCGACCAGTGCCGGCTCGACGGCGTGAAGCTTGCCGCTGCCGCCTTCACCAATCTCGGCCGCGACCACATGGATTACCACCCGACCGTCGAATCCTACATGGCCGCCAAGATGCACCTTTTCGATACGCTGCTGCCGAAGGGTTCGCCGGCGGTGATTTTCGCCGACGATCCGTGGTCGGCGCAGGCGATCAAGGCGGCGGCCGATGCCGGCCACGATGTTCGCACGGTCGGGCGCAAGGGCGATTATCTGACGCTGAAACGGGTCGAGCATTTCCGTCACAAGCAGACGGCCGAGATCCATGTCGGCGACGAAATCTTCGAGGTGGACATTCCGCTGGCCGGCGATTTCCAGGTCGCCAACGCGCTTGTTGCGGCAGGACTTGCGATGTCGACCGGCGTTTCGGCGAAGGTCGCGATGGCAGCGCTTGAGAAACTCGTCGGCGCATCGGGCCGTCTCGAGCTCGTCGGCCATACCAAGGACGGCGCGCTCGCATATGTCGATTACGCCCACAAGCCCGATGCGCTGGAAAACGTGCTGAATTCGGTCAGGCCCTTCACCACGGGCCGCGTCGTCGTCGTCTTCGGCTGCGGCGGCGACCGCGACCGCGGCAAACGGCCGATCATGGGTGAAATCGCCTGCCGCCTTGCCGATGTCGTCATCGTCACCGACGACAATCCGCGTTCGGAGGAGCCGGCCTCGATCCGGGCGGAGATCATGGCGGCAGCAAGCTGCGCCTCGGAAATCGGCGATCGCGCCACGGCGATACGCGAGGCTGTGGGCATGCTGAAATCGGGCGACACGCTGATCGTTGCCGGCAAGGGGCATGAGGAAGGGCAGACGATCGGGAGCGTCACATTGCCGTTCTCCGATCATGCTGAGGTGCGCAAGGCCTTGGAGGAACTGAAATCTTGAGCTGGCTCTGGACGACCGAAGACATGATCGCAGCGATGGCGGGGCGCCCCTTCGGCACTCCGCCTGAAGGCATCACCGGCATTTCCATCGACAGCCGCTCGATCAGCCCCGGCGAGGCTTTTTTTGCGATTAAGGGTGACCGTGTCGACGGTCACGACTATGCGTCCATGGCAATGGCGAACGGCGCTTCCCTGCTCGTCGTCAGCGAAGCGCGACTTCCCGCCATGGGCCGCCTGACGGTGCCGATGATCGTCGTGGAAGACGTGCTTGCGGCGCTCGGGCGTCTGGGGCAGGCCTCCCGCGAGCGTTCGCGGGCGAAGATCATCGCCGTCACAGGTTCCGTCGGCAAGACCACCACCAAGGAGATGCTGCGGCACGTTTTGTCGCCCTCCGGCAAGGTGCATGCCTCCGTCGCCTCCTTCAACAATCATTGGGGCGTGCCGCTGACACTGGCGCGCATGCCTGACGACACGGATTACGGCGTCTTCGAAGTCGGGATGAACCATCCGGGCGAGATCCGGCCGCTGGTGGCGATGATCCGGCCCCATGTCGCCGTCATCACGACGATCGCGCCGGCCCATCTCGGCAATTTCAAGAGCATCAAGGAGATCGCTGCCGCCAAGGCCGAGATCTTCGAAGGGGTCGAACCGGGCGGCCATGTCGTGCTCAACCGCGACAACGACCAGTTCAATTTCCTCGACCGAACGGCACAATCGCTCGGCGTCGAGCATGTCCATTCCTTCGGCCAGCACGCCAAGGCCGAATTCCGGCTCGCCGAATTCAACGGATCGGACGAGAATTCGACACTGTGGCTGACGATTGGTGGCGAGACGCTGGAGGCCGCGATCGGTGCGCCGGGCCGCCATATCGCCGAGAATGCGCTTGCGGCCCTCGGGGTCGTCAGGATCGTTGGCGCCGATATGCAGAAAGCGATCGAGGCGCTTGCGACGCTGAAGCCGGAAAAGGGCCGGGGCAAGCGCCACCGGCTTGCGATCGGCGGCGGCCGCGGCAGCTTCACGCTGATCGACGAGAGCTACAATGCCAATCCGGCCTCGATGCGCGCGGCGATCGCGCTGCTTGCGGCCTCCGAGCCGGCCGGCCGCGGACGCCGTATCGCCGTGCTCGGCGACATGCTCGAAATGGGCGAATATGCCGAGAAGGTTCATACCGATCTCGCAGGGCCGCTGCTTGCGGCCGGCATCGAACATGTCTGGCTCGCCGGAGCCGAGATGGCTGCGCTGAAGGAATCACTGCCGGAAAGCGTCCATGTCGAGTACCGCGAGAACACCAGCGAATTGACGGACTACGTGTTGAACTCGGTCGCTCCGGGCGACGTGTTGATGGTGAAATCGTCTCTGGGCATCGGTTTCGGCAGGATCGTCGCCGCGCTTCTTGACAAGTTCCCGGCATTTTCCGACACGCAACGCGAACTTTGACCGGGTAACAAGGGGCCCTGAATGCTGATCTGGCTTGTCGAACTGTCGGAATATTTCAAATTTCTGAACCTGTTCAGATATATTACCTTCCGCACGGGCGCCGCTCTCTTCACCTCCGCACTGATCGTCTTCCTGTTCGGGCCGACGATCATCAATTCGCTGCGGATCCGCCAGGGCAAAGGCCAGCCGATCCGCGCCGATGGGCCGCAGACGCATTTCAAGAAGGCCGGCACGCCGACCATGGGCGGGCTGATGATC
Organism: Rhizobium fabae; assembly: GCF_003985135.1. NCBI lineage: Bacteria > Pseudomonadati > Pseudomonadota > Alphaproteobacteria > Hyphomicrobiales > Rhizobiaceae > Rhizobium > Rhizobium fabae. Next base: position 251,537 of record NZ_ML133645.1, on the reverse strand, counting down.
CTTGCCGGCATCATCGGCGCGTCGCTGCTCTGGGCCGATCTTTCCAACGTCTATGTCGTCGCCACGCTGTTGGTGACGCTGGGTTTCGGCGCGATCGGCTTCTATGACGATTATCTCAAGGTGACCAAGCAGAGCCACAAGGGCTTTTCCGGCAAGGCGCGTCTCGGCATCGAGTTCGTCATCGCCGGCATCGCCGTCTATTTCATGATGCGCACCGCCCTTGCCTCGGGAATAGCAGGCTCGACCTTCGGCTCTTCGATCGCCTTTCCCTTCTTCAAAGACTTCATGATCAATATAGGTATCATGTTCGTCGTCTTCGGCGGTTTCGTCATCGTCGGCGCCGGCAATGCCGTCAACCTGACCGACGGCCTCGACGGGCTTGCCATCGTGCCTGTGATGATCGCCGCCGCCTCCTTCGGCGTCATCGCCTATCTCGCCGGCAACGTCGTGTTTGCGAACTACCTGCAGATCAACTTCGTGCCCGGCACGGGTGAGCTTGCCGTCGTGCTCGGCGCTGTCATCGGCGCCGGCCTCGGCTTCCTCTGGTTCAACGCGCCGCCGGCCGCCATCTTCATGGGCGACACGGGGTCGCTGGCGCTCGGCGGCACGATCGGCACCGTCGCCGTCGCCACCAAGCACGAGATCGTCATGGCGATCATCGGCGGCCTTTTCGTCATGGAGACGCTCTCGGTCATCATCCAGGTCGGCTTCTTCAAGATGACCGGCCGGCGCGTCTTCCTGATGGCGCCGATCCACCATCACTTCGAGAAAAAGGGCTGGACGGAGAGCCAGGTGGTGATCCGCTTCTGGATCATTGCCGTCGGCCTTGCCATGCTCGGTCTCTCGACGCTGAAGCTGCGGTGAGGCGGCGATGATCCCGGTCACGACGCTCAAGGACAAGAAGGTCGCGCTCTTCGGGCTCGGCGGCTCCGGCTTTGCCACCGCCCGCGCGCTGATTGCGGGCGGCGCCGAGGTGACCGCCTGGGACGACAATCCCGACAGCGTCGCCAAGGCCTCGGCGGAAGGCATCCGGACGGAGGATCTGCACACTATCGACTGGAGCCAGCAGGCGCTGTTCGTGCTGTCGCCCGGTGTGCCGCTCACCCATCCGAAGCCGCACTGGACCGTCGATCTTGCGCGCGCGGCGGGCGTCGATATCGTCGGCGATGTCGAACTCTTCGTGCGCGAGCGTCGCGCCCATGCGCCGGATTGCCCTTTCATCGCCATAACAGGCACCAACGGCAAGTCGACGACGACGGCGCTGATCGCCCATATCCTGAAATCCTCAGGCTACGACACGCAACTCGGCGGCAATATCGGCACGGCCGTATTGACGCTCGATCCGCCGAAGACGGGCCGTTATTTCGTCGTCGAATGCTCTTCCTACCAGATCGATCTGGCGCCGACGCTGAACCCTTCGGCCGGTATCCTGCTCAACCTGACTCCGGATCATCTCGATCGCCACGGCACGATGCAGCACTATGCCGACGTCAAGGAGCGGCTGGTCGCCGGCAGCGATGTGGCGATCGTCGGCATCGACGACAGCCATTCGGCGCTGATCGCCGACCGCGTCGAGCGGGCAGGCGTCAAGGTGGTCCGCATTTCGCGCCGCAACGTGGTGGCATCAGGCATCTATGCCGAGGGGACCAAGCTTGTTCAGGCCGCCGGCGGCGCCGTGCTGCCCTTCGCCGATCTCGACGGCATCCAGACGCTGCGCGGTAGCCATAATGCGCAGAATGCTGCCGCAGCCGTCGCCGCCTGCCTTGCCGTCGGGATTTCCGCCGACGACATTCGCGCCGGCCTTGCTTCGTTCCCCGGCCTCAAGCACCGCATGCAGCCTGTGGGCAAACGAGGCCGCGTCGTCTTCGTCAACGATTCCAAGGCGACCAATGCCGATGCCGCGGCACCGGCCCTTTCGAGCTATGATCGCATATACTGGATTGCCGGCGGCTTGCCGAAATCAGGCGGCATCACGACGCTTGCGCCCTATTTCCCGCGCATCGCCAAGGCCTATCTGATCGGCGAGGCGGCGGCGGAATTTGCCGCGACCCTCGGCGAAGCCGTGCCGTACGAGATTTCGGGTACGCTGGAGCGCGCCGTCGCACATGCGGCAGCCGATGCGGAACGTGACGAGGCCGCCGCTTCAGCCGTGATGTTATCCCCGGCTTGCGCAAGCTTCGACCAGTATAAGAACTTCGAAGTCAGGGGCGATGCCTTCGTCGGCCACGTGGCGGCACTTGACGGAATGACGATGCTGATCGGTCCGGCAACAGGAGAGAAATGACATGGTAAGCCGCGCGGAACGTGGGCCTCTGGCCGATTGGTTCTGGACCATCGACCGCTTCTTCCTGGCGATGTTCATCTTCCTGATGGGCATCGGCTTCATGCTGTCCTTCGCGGCATCGCCAGCGGTTGCCGAGCGCATCGGGCTCGAGCCCTTCCACTTCGTCAAGCGCCATGCGGCCTTCATGATCCCCTCGATCGCCGTCATGCTCGGGCTGTCTTTCCTGACGCCGCGCCAGGTGCGGCGCACCGCGATCCTGCTCCTGATCATCTCGCTCGCGATGATGGTGCTGGTGCTGTTCGTCGGGCAGGAGGTCAAGGGCGGCAGGCGCTGGATCTGGATCGCCGGCCTTTCCATTCAGCCGTCGGAATTCATGAAGCCCGCCTTCGTCGTGGTCTGCGCCTGGCTGTTTGCCGAACATGCGCGACAGCCTGAGATCCCGGGCAATCTCTTTGCCATCATCCTCTTCGGCATCGTCGCGGCCCTTCTCGTGGCGCAGCCGGACCTCGGCCAGACCATCCTGACGACGGCGGTCTGGGGCGGCATGTTCTTCATGGCCGGCATGCCATGGATCTGGATCATGCTGCTCGGCGTCGGCGGCGCCGGGGGCCTGCTCGGCGCCTATTACGTCTTCCCGCACGTCGCGCTGCGAATAGACAAGTTCATGACCGGCGAGGGCGACACGTTCCAGATCGACACGGCCCGCGAGGCGATTATCCGCGGCAGTTGGTTCGGCCAGGGCCCGGGCGAGGGCATCGTCAAGCGCATCATTCCGGATGCGCATACCGACTTCATCTTTTCCGTCGCGGCCGAAGAGTTCGGCATCGTCTTCTGCATGGCGCTCGTCGCGCTGTTTTCCGTGCTCGTGCTGCGCGGGCTCTCGCATGCCTATCGCGAGCGGAACGATTTTAACCGGTTTGCCGTTGCAGGCCTGGTGCTGCAGATGGGTATCCAGTCTATTATCAATGTCGGCGTCAATCTCGAGCTGCTGCCGGCCAAGGGGATGACGCTGCCGCTGATTTCCTACGGCGGCTCTTCCATGGTGGCGATCTGCGTCACCGCCGGCTTCATTCTGGCGCTGACGCGCCATCGGCCGGAAAAGCGTGCGCAGGACCGGAGCCTCTTCCGCGTCCCGCACGGCATGCCGGCGGAGTAAAAGCTTATGAGCAAGGGCATCGTGCTGCTTGCCGCCGGGGGAACCGGCGGCCATGTGTTCCCGGCGGAGGCGCTGGCCTTCAAGCTGAAGGAGCGCGGCTATTCGGTGCATCTCGTGACCGACAGCCGGGCCGAGCGTTATGCCGGCAAGTTCCCGGCCGAGGAAATCCATGTCGTGCCGTCGGCAACGATCGGCTCGAAGAACCCGGTCGCCGTCGCCCGCTCGCTGTGGACGCTCTGGAGCGGCATGCGGGCGGCGAAAAAGCTGATCCAGCGGCTGAAACCCGTCATCGTCGTCGGTTTCGGCGGTTATCCCACCGTGCCGCCGCTGCTTGCCGCGACACGGCTCGGCGTGCCCTCGATGCTGCATGAACAGAATGCCGTCATGGGGCGCGCCAACAAGGCCCTGGCGCCGCGCGTGAAAGCGATTGCCGGCGGATTCCTGCCCGAAAGCGGCGGTGCTTTCTCCGACAAGACGATTGCAACGGGAAATCCCGTGCGTCCGGCGATCCTTGCCGCGGCCGAACAGCCTTATCTGCCTTCCCGTGCCGGCGAGCCGTTCAATCTCGTCGTCTTCGGCGGCAGCCAGGGCGCGCAATATTTCTCCAAGGCGATGCCGACGGCGATCAGCCTGCTCGACGACGTACTGCGCGAAAGGCTGCGGATCACGCAGCAGGTGCGCCCCGAGGATATGGAGATGGTGCGCGGCTGCGCAGCGCAGCTGCAGATGAGCGCCGATATCGCGCCGTTTTTCAATGATATGGCGGAACGTCTTGCGAAAGCGCATCTGGTGATCTGCCGCTCCGGCGCTTCCACGGTTTCGGAAATCTCCGTCATCGGGCGCCCTGCCGTGCTGGTGCCGTATCCGCATGCACTCGACCATGATCAGGCGGCCAATGCCGCAGCACTCGCCGCGACCGGCGGGGCGAAGGTGATCGTGCAGGCGGAGCTTTCGCCTGAACGCATCGCCTCCATTCTGAGCCATGTGATGAACGATCCGGAAAAGCTTGCCGGCATGGCGGCTGCGGCCAAGCTTGCGGGAAAACCGGATGCCGCGAACTTGCTTGCCGACATGGTTGAGGCTATTGCCGCCGGCAAGACAGTCTCCGAATTCAAGAGGACACGCGTATGAAACTGCCGAAGGCGATCGGTCTCGTCCATTTCATCGGCATCGGCGGCATCGGCATGAGCGGTATCGCCGAGGTGCTGCACAATCTTGGCCATAGGGTGCAGGGATCGGATCAGGCCGACAGCGCCAATGTCCAGCGGCTGCGCGACAAGGGCATCGAGGTCTCCGTCGGCCACAGGGCAGAAAACCTGGGCGATGCCGAAGTTGTCGTCGTCTCGACGGCGATCAAGAAGAGCAATCCCGAGCTCATCGCCGCGCGCGAAAAGCTGCTGCCCGTGGTACGCCGCGCCGAAATGCTTGCCGAACTGATGCGCTTCCGCAATGCGATCGCCATCGGCGGCACGCATGGCAAGACGACGACCACCTCGCTGGTCGCGACCCTGCTCGAAGCGGGCGGGCTCGACCCGACCGTCATCAACGGCGGCATCATCAATGCCTATGGCACCAATGCCCGCATGGGCGAGGGCGAGTGGATGGTAGTGGAGGCCGATGAATCCGACGGCACGTTCCTGAAGCTGCCGGCCGATGTCGCCGTCATCACCAATATCGACCCCGAGCATCTCGACCATTACGGCAATTTCGATGCGGTGCGCGCCGCCTTCCGGCAGTTTGTCGAGAACGTGCCGTTCTACGGCTTCGGCGTCATGTGCCTCGACCATCCCGAGGTGCAGTCGCTGGTCGGCCGCATCGAAGACCGCAAGATTATCACTTACGGCGAGAACCCGCAGGCCGACGTGCGCTTCAAGAATGTGCGCATCGACGGCACGCGCTCGATCTTCGACGTCGAGATCCGCCGCCGCCGTACCGGCCAGGTGATCGAGCTCAAGGGTCTGGTCATGCCGATGCCCGGGCGTCATAATATCTCCAACGCCACGGCGGCGATCGCCGTTGCCAACCGCCTCGGCATATCGAGCGCCGATATCGCCAAGGGTCTTGCCTCCTTCGGCGGCGTCAAGCGCCGCTTCACGCTGACCGGCGAATGGAACGGAGTGCAGATCTTCGACGATTACGGCCACCATCCGGTCGAGATCAAGGCGGTGCTGCGCGCCGCCCGCGAAGCCTGCAAGGGCCGGATCATCGCGGTTCATCAGCCGCACCGCTACAGCCGCCTTGCGAGCCTGTTCGAGGAATTCGCTGCCTGCTTCAACGATGCCGACAGCATCTTCCTCGCGCCGGTCTATGCGGCAGGCGAGGATGCGATCGAGGGCATCGATTCCATGTCGCTCGTCTCGCGCATCAAATCCGGCGGTCATCGCGACGCCCGCTTCCTTGCTTCGGCAGAGCTTCTGCCGCAGATGGTCGCGGAGGTTGCAAAGTCTGGTGATTTCGTGGTTCTGTTGGGGGCTGGGAGCATTACATCCTGGGCAGCGGCGCTGCCCAAGCAACTGGAAGGCCTATCGGGAAAGTCCGCATGAAACAGGTGAATGGGGAAAAGCTTCTCGCGTCTCTCGGAGACGGTGTAAAGGATATCCGCGGTCGTATCACGCCGGATGCCCCCATGGACCGTGTCACCTGGTTCAGGGCCGGGGGGCTTGCCGAGCTGATGTTCCAGCCGCATGACATCGACGATCTCGTCGCCTTCCTGAAGATCCTGCCGGAAGAGGTGCCGCTGACGGTGGTCGGCGTCGGTTCCAACATCCTGGTGCGCGACGGCGGCATTCCCGGCGTTGTGCTGCGCCTATCGGCAAAGGGCTTCGGTTTCGTCGAGCTTGCCGGTGAAAACCGCATCCTTGCCGGCGCCATCTGCCCGGACAAGCACCTTGCGGCAATGGCGATGGACAACGGAATCGGCGGTTTTCATTTCTTCTACGGCATTCCCGGCAGCATCGGCGGCGCGGCGCGTATGAATGCCGGCGCAAACGGCGTCGAGACGCGCGAGCGGCTGATCGAGGTCAACGCGGTCGACCGCAAGGGCAATAAGCATGTGATTTCCAATGCCGAGATGGGGTATTCCTACCGGCATTCCACGGCATCCGCCGACCTGATCTTCACCTCGGTGCTGTTCGAGGGCTATCCTGAGGACCGCGCCCAGATCCGCGCCGAGATGGACGCGGTACGCAATCACCGCGAGACGGTGCAGCCGGTGCGCGAGAAGACCGGCGGCTCGACCTTCAAGAACCCGCCCGGCCATTCGGCCTGGAAACTGATTGACGAAGCCGGCTGCCGCGGCCTCGTCATCGGGGGGGCGCAGATGTCGGCGCTTCACTGCAACTTCATGATCAACATGGAGCAAGCGACCGGCTACGATCTCGAATATCTCGGCGAACAAGTACGCCGCGAAGTCTTCGAGAAAGAAGGCATCAAGCTCGAATGGGAAATCAAGCGCCTCGGCGTCTTCATGCCCGGCCGCGAAGTGCGCCCGTTCCAGGGTGTGACCAGCGAATAAAGGTCATCTCACTGCCAGTTTCAAGCCTTCGCGCGGCGTGACGACGGGCGACCAGCCGAGAACGTCGCGCGCGTGGGATATGTCGACCTGCAGCGAGCCGCAAAGGCGTTGATAGACCGCTTCCTTCCCCACCAGCTTTGTCGCCATGTGCAGCAATGCGGGCGGGAAGGGGAGCAGCACCGGCTTGACGCCCAGCCCTGCGGCAATTCCCTTGATGAGTTCCGGCGTTGAAAGATCCTCACCATCTCCGGCAAGGAAAGTCTCGTTTGCTGCGGCGGGATGCGCCATGCAAGCGATGATCAGGTCGACGAGATTTTGCACCGCGACCAATGTGCGGCGGTTCTTCAGCGAAGCGAAGGGGAGCGGCAGCTTTTTGCGCACAAGGCTGGCGAGCAGGGCGAAGTTGCCTCTTGCACCCGGGCCGTAGACCAGCGGCGGTCGGATGATGACGGCTTCCATGCCGGTGCGTGCCGCGATGTCGCGTAAGCCAATTTCGCATTCCAGCTTCGAAATGCCATAGGGATCGATGGGCTTCGGCGTGTCGTCGTGCCGGAATGGTCGATCGTTCTCTTCGCCGTTGACCTTGATGGTGCTGATGAACACGAACCTTTTTATGCCGGCGCGCGCAGCCTGTTCGGCGAGATTCAAAGTGGCGGCGGTGTTCGTTCGGCGGAATTCCGCAAGCGGATCGGCCGCTTGGTCGTTCATGATGTGAACGCGGGCGGCGAGATGAACGATGACATCCATGCCCTCGAGAGCCGGCGTCCAGTCGGTCGCCTCGGTCATTTCGACAGGAAAATGCCTAATATCCCCAGGGAAGGCGGAGGCCTGAGATCGCGTCGTCACCGAAAGCTCTGAGATGCTCTCCTTGTGCAGTCTTTCGACGAGGGGACGGCCGACGAACCCGGCTGCGCCAGTGATGAGGCATCGCATGATCTTTTCCCTGTGCTGAAGCAGAATTCTGGCTAACCGGAACGGACGATCGCATCAATAAAAAACCGCGGCGATTCACGCTGACGGCCCGACATGCGCAACCGTCCGATCCTTGCGTGAGGCTTGCGGCGACGGCGCTCCCCAACTTGACCGGAATCGAATTGCAGCAGATTCATCCTGAACTTTCTGGTTGAGGTGGAGGGACTGCGCATGCAAAAGAGCCTTGTGGCCGAATTTTTCGGCACGTTCTGGCTGGTCTTCGGCGGATGCGGCAGTGCCGTGCTCGCTGCTGCCTATCCCGAGCTCGGGATCGGATTTACGGGTGTGGCGCTGGCGTTCGGCCTGACCGTGCTCACCATGGCCTGTGCCGTGGGCGGCATATCGGGCGGTCATTTCAATCCGGCCGTTTCCCTCGGCCTTACGGTTGCGGGCCGGTTTCCTGCCGCGCGTCTCATTCCCTACGTCGTCGTGCAGGTGATCGGCGCCATCGCAGCTGCCGCGCTGCTTTATCTCATCGCCAGCGGTAAGGCGGGTTTCGAACTCGGCGGCTTTGCCGCCATATGGCGATCATTCCCCGGGCGGCTATTCGCTGTTTTCGGCGCTGCTGATCGAAGTGCTGCTGACCATGTTCTTCCTGATCATCATCCTGGGATCGACCGGCAGCCGGGTGCCGGCGGGCTTTGCGCCGCTTGCGATCGGCCTCGGGCTGACGCTGATCCATCTCGTGTCGATTCCCGTGACGAATACCTCGGTCAATCCGGCCCGTTCCACCGGCCAGGCGCTGTTCGTCGGCGGCTGGGCGCTGCAGCAGCTCTGGCTGTTCTGGATTGCGCCGCTGGTGGGCGGGGCGCTCGGCGGGCTCGTTTGGAGGTTTATCGACGAGGCCGAGTGACTGCCGGATACAGAGCTATCCCATTGAGCCCGCGCGGTTTTTCCGCGCGGGCTTTTGCATTTCCGCGGATCGGCGGGCCTGTTCGCTCTGATCGCCCCGAAAAAGCGAAGGTTAAAAAATCAGGGGCGCGGCAAGACGGAGTTAACGAAAGTAAACACTTCATTAACCATAATGATGCTCTAATGCGGGCCGGTCGGACAAAGGCCTGAAACGGCGCAGACAGCTTCGCGCAAGCGTCGATTTCAAAAATGTAAGTTATTTTTGGGGGTGTTGATGAGTCGCAAGCATGTCGCTGTCCTGATGGGCGGATTTTCCTCGGAAAGGCCGGTCAGCCTTTCCTCGGGAAAGGCTTGCGCAGAAGCCCTCGAAGCCGAAGGCTTCGATGTGACGGTGATCGATGTTGCCCGCGACGTTTCCGAGAAGCTCGCCGCGCTGAAGCCTGATGTGGTCTTCAATGCGCTGCATGGCCCCTTCGGCGAGGACGGCACCATTCAGGGCATCCTCGAATATCTCCAGATCCCCTATACGCATTCCGGCGTGCTTGCCTCGGCGCTGGCGATGGACAAGGACAAGGCGAAGCTGGTCGCCGCCGCCGCCGGCATTCCGGTTGCCGAATCGCAGGTGATCAATCGTTTCGCATTTCCCTCGACCCATCCGATGAGGCCGCCTTATGTGGTGAAGCCTGTGCGCGAGGGGTCGAGCTTCGGCGTCGTCATCGTCACGGAAGATCAGGCGCATCCGCCGCAGGTTGTGAGCTCCCCCGAATGGCGTTACGGCGAAGAGGTTCTCGTCGAGCGTTATGTCTATGGCCGTGAGCTCACCTGTGGCGTCATGGGCGATACCCCGCTTGGTGTCACGGAAGTGGTGCCGCAGGGACACAATTTTTATGATTACGACTCCAAGTACGCGGCCGGCGGTTCAAAACACGTCATCCCGGCGAAAATTTCACCGAATATTTACCAAAAAATACAAACATTGGCCCTAAGGGCGCATCAGGCAATCGGTTGCCGCGGCGTCAGTCGGTCCGACTTTCGTTACGACGATCGTTTCTCCGAAGACGGCGAAATCATCTGGCTGGAGGTTAATACCCAGCCTGGCATGACTCCAACCTCGCTCGTGCCCGAAATGGCCGGTCATGCCGGCTATTCATTTGGTCAGTTTCTCCGGTGGATGGTGGAGGACGCGTCTTGTTTGCGTTGACGGTCAAGAGAATTGGGCGCCCCAGCCATCATGCCGTGCTTCCGATAGTGGAAGCCGAAGAACGATTCGTACTGCCGCGCCCGTTGCGCCGCGTTACCCGCTTCCTGATCAGCCTCTGCAGCGGCCGCATCCACATTCCGGCTCACGCGGGCACAGTCTCGGCGCTTGCATTCCTGGCGGCGACGGGTCTCTACGGCATGTCGCTCGGCGGTCATACGGAGGCCGTCGCGCAGGCGACGACGACGGCGGCGGGTTTTGCGATCGAGGACGTGAAGGTCTCCGGCAATTCGGAGACGTCGGAAATCGAGATCCTGCAGCTGATCGGCCTTGACGGCACGACGTCGCTGGTTGCGCTCGACGTCGATGCGGCCCGGCAGAAGATCGCGCATCTTCCCTGGGTGGAGAGCGTCGAGGTTCGCAAGGTCTATCCCAAGACGATCGAGGTGAAGCTCAAGGAGCGCCAGGCCTACGCGATCTGGCAGCACGGACAGGAGCTTTCCCTGATCGAGAAGAACGGCAGCGTCATTGCGCCGCTGCGCGACAACAAGTTTTCGTCGCTGCCGCTCGTCGTCGGCCGCGATGCGGAAACGGCAGCGGCCTCGCTCGACGACGCCTTCTCGAAGTGGCCTGATGTGAAGGCCCGCGTGAAGGCCTATGTCTGGATATCAGGTCGTCGCTGGGACCTGCACATGGATAACGGTGTCGTGGTCAAGCTGCCGGAAGATGGCATCGACCAGGCGCTCGCGACGCTTTCGAAGTTCGACAAGCAGCAGCAGCTCCTGGAGCGGGATATTGCGGCGGTCGATCTGAGATTGCCTGACAGGACCGCGATCCAGCTGACGCCGGAAGCGGCGGTCCGCAGGCAGGCGGCAGTGACTGAGCGTACGAAAGAATTGAAGAAGGCGGGGCAGAGTATATGAGCTTATTCGGTTCATCCCATTTCGGATTGCCGCGCCTGAAGCCGCTTTCGTCGAAGCGGTCGCATATCGTTTCGGTGCTCGACATCGGCTCGACCAAGGTGGTCTGCATGATCGGCCGGCTGACGCCGCGCGAGGAAAGCCAGATTCTCCCGGGTCGCACGCACAATATCGAGATCATCGGCATCGGCCATCAGCGTTCGCGCGGCATCAAGACCGGCGTCATCGCCGATCTCGACGCGCTGGAAGGCGTTATCCGTCTCGCCGTCGATGCGGCGGAGCGCATGGCGGGGCTGACCGTCGAGAGCCTGATCGTCAACCTGACGGCCGGCCGCCTGGGCAGCGATATCTACACCGCGACGATCGATCTCGGCGGCCAGGAAGTCGAACTCAACGACCTGAAGAAGGTGCTGTCGGCAGCCTGCCAGCAGTCGCTGCGGCAGGACCGCTCGGTGCTGCATTCGCTGGCGACCGGCTTCTCGCTTGACGGCGAGCGCGGCATCCGCGATCCGCTGGCGATGTACGGCGATGCGCTCGGCGTCGACATGCATGTCGTCACGGCGGAGCGCTCGGCGCTGAAGAACCTCGAACTCAGCGTCAACCGCGCGCATCTCTCGGTCGAAGGCATCGTCGCAACACCTTATGCGTCGGGCCTTGCCGCTCTCGTCGACGACGAGGTCGAGCTCGGCTGTGCCGCGATCGACATGGGCGGCGGCACGACGACGATCTCGGTCTTCGCCGAGGGCAAGCTCGTTCACACCGATGCCGTCGGCCTCGGCGGCCATCACGTGACCACGGATCTGGCGCGCGGCCTTTCGACCCGCATCGAGGATGCGGAGCGGCTGAAGGTCGTGCACGCCTCGGCGCTTCTGAATTCCTCCGACGAGCGCGAACTGATCTCGATCCCGCCGATCGGCGAGGATGATCGCGACCAGCCGTCGCAAGTGCCGCGGGCGCTGGTTTCGCGCATCGTGTCGGCCCGTATCGAAGAGACGATGGAATTGATCCGCGACCGTATCCAGCGCTCCGGCTTCAGCCCGATTGTCGGCAAGCGCGTCGTGCTGACCGGCGGTGCCAGCCAATTGACCGGCCTTGCCGAAGTGGCCCGGCGCATCCTTGCCCGCAACGTTCGCATCGGCCGCCCGATGGGCGTCTCGGGATTGCCGACGGCGGCCAAGGGCCCGGCCTTTTCGACGGCCGTCGGCCTGATGATCTATCCGCAGGTCGCGGACATGGAGACACATGCGTCACAGAGCGGTCTGCTCATGTCGCTTGGGGGAAATAACAGCCGCATTGCCCGCATGGGACAGTGGCTGAAGGAAAGCTTCTGAAGTTTCAGTAATTGGCCGGCGTGGCGATGCGGCCAGAGAGAGAAGGAACAGGTACCATGACCATCAAGCTGCAAAAGCCTGACATCACAGAGCTGAAGCCGCGCATCACCGTGTTCGGCGTTGGCGGCGGCGGCGGCAACGCCGTCAACAACATGATCACCGCTGGTCTCCAGGGCGTCGATTTCGTCGTCGCCAACACGGATGCGCAGGCGCTGACGATGACGAAGGCCGAGCGCATCATTCAGCTCGGCGTCAACGTCACCGAAGGCCTCGGTGCTGGCTCGCAGCCGGAAGTCGGTCGCGCTGCCGCCGAAGAGTGCATCGACGAGATCGTCGATCACCTGAACGGCACGCATATGTGCTTCGTCACCGCTGGCATGGGCGGCGGCACCGGCACCGGTGCTGCTCCTGTTGTCGCGCAGGCCGCCCGCAACAAGGGCATCCTGACGGTCGGCGTCGTCACCAAGCCGTTCCATTTCGAAGGCGGACGCCGCATGCGGCTGGCCGAAATGGGCATCCAGGAACTGCAGAAGTCTGTCGATACCCTGATCGTCATTCCGAACCAGAACCTCTTCCGCATTGCCAACGACAAGACGACCTTCGCCGACGCCTTCGCCATGGCTGACCAGGTTCTCTATTCGGGCGTTGCCTGCATCACCGACCTGATGGTGAAGGAAGGCCTCATCAACCTCGACTTCGCCGACGTCCGCTCAGTGATGCGCGAAATGGGCCGCGCGATGATGGGCACCGGCGAAGCCTCCGGCTCCGGCCGCGCGCTGCAGGCAGCCGAAGCGGCAATCGCCAACCCGCTGCTCGATGAAACCTCGATGAAGGGTGCCCAGGGCCTGCTGATCTCGATCACCGGCGGTCGCGACCTCACCCTCTTCGAAGTCGACGAAGCCGCCACCCGCATCCGCGAGGAAGTCGATCCGGACGCCAACATCATCCTCGGCGCCACTTTCGACGAATCGCTCGAAGGCATCATCCGCGTATCGGTCGTGGCGACCGGCATCGACCGGGCGATGAACGAAGCTGCCGAGCGCAACCTTCAGCCGGCGGCAAGGCCGGTTATCCGTCCCTCCGCGGCTGTTGCTCCGGCAGCGGCCGCAGTTCAGCCTGCCCCCGTAATGCAGGCACCGAAGGCCATCGATCCGATCGCGCAGACCATCCGCGAAGCCGAGATGGAACGCGAGCTCGAGATTCCGGCCCCGCGTGCCGCCGCACCGCTCCAGCAGCCGGTTGCACAGCAGGAAACCTTCCGCCCGCAGAGCAAGATCTTCGCGCCTGCACCGGAAGCTCCGGCCATGCGTCCCGCACCGGTGCAGCAGGCTCCGGCCCCCGTCATGAGCCAGCCGGTTATCCAGCAGCAGCCGATCCGGCAGGAGCCGATCATCCGCCAGGCGCCGGAACCGATGCGTATGCCGAAGGTCGAGGATTTTCCGCCGGTTGTTCAGGCCGAACTCGACCACCGCACGCAGCCGGCTTCGGCGCATCAGCAGGAAGAGCGCGGTCCGATGGGCCTGCTCAAGCGAATCACTAATTCGCTTGGCCGCCGTGACGACGACGCCGTCGCCGCCGACATGACCGCCGCTCCGCCGGCCGCTTCGCAGCAGCGCCGTCCGCTGTCGCCGGAGGCAAGCCTCTACGCTCCGCGTCGCGGCAACCTCGACGACCAGGGCCGCGCGGTTCCGCAGGCCCGCATGATGCAGGAAGACGACCAGCTGGAAATCCCGGCATTCCTGCGTCGCCAGTCGAACTGATCAGGCGAATCGCCGCCGTTTATGCCCGGGATCAAGGTCCCGGGCATTTCCGTTTTGAAGCCTGAAATTTCAGAGCGATTTCAATCATATGACTTCGTAACAAAACGAAAGAAACAGTGATTTGGATTGGAGCGCCGGCGCACGTAAGTATGGTGCAAGGAAACTGCCCCAGGAGTCCCTTCAAAGGCTCCTTTTGCAGAACGAACGATAACCGCGCCGAACGGACAGCCGCTGGTGCGGAAGAATAAAGGCAGAATTAATGGCAATTGGCTTGCTGGGTTTTCAAACGACGGTATCGCGTCCCGTGTCGCTCACGGGCACCGGGGTTCATTCGGGCGCTGAAGTCTCGATCACCCTGAACCCGGCCGAGTCGGATACTGGCGTCGTTTTCCAGCGCCTGCATAGCAATGGCGACATTACCGAACTCAAGGCCGTCTCCTCGCAGGTCGGCAATACCGACCTCTGCACCGTGCTCGGCTTTTCGCCCGTCCATTCGGTTGCGACGATCGAACATGTCATGGCCGCCGTCTATGCACTTGGCCTCGACAATGTGGTGATCGAGGTGCAGGGCGCCGAAATGCCGATCATGGACGGCAGCTCTCTGCCCTTCGTCGAAGCGATCGAACAGGCCGGTCTTGTTTCTCTCGGCGTCAAGCGCCGCTACATCCGCATCACCAAGCCGGTTCGAATCGAACATGGCGGCTCCTGGAGCGAATTCCGCCCCTATGACGGCACGCGGTTCGAGGTCGAGATCGATTTCGAATGCCCGCTGATCGGCCGGCAGAAGTGGGCCGGCGACATGAGCGCTTCCGTCTTCAAGACTGAGCTTTCCCGCGCCCGCACCTTCGGTTTCATGCGCGATGTCGAGCGTCTCTGGGCATCGGGCCACGCACTCGGCTCCTCGCTCGAAAATTCTGTCGTCATCTCGGACGACAACACCGTCATCAACGTCGAAGGGCTGCGTTACGCCAAGGATGAATTCGTGCGCCACAAGACGCTGGATGCCGTCGGCGATCTCGCGCTTGCCGGCGCCCAGTTCATCGGCTGCTATCGCTCCTATCGCGGCGGCCACAAGATGAATGCCAATGCTCTGAAGGCTCTGCTCAGCGATCCCACCGCCTACGAGGTTGTGGAGACGTCGACGCCGCGCCAGCGCGTCGCCGCCCGCGAAATGATCGCGGTCAGCGCGTCGGAATTCGCTCCCTGGTCGGCATGACCTCCAGCATATTCTTAAGACCAGGCCGCCTCTTTCCCGGGGGCGGTTTTTTTATGTGCCGATATGTCTGCAGCGACGGGCCGTCTTTCAGCTGCTCCATTTAAGGAATGGCGCATGAAATCCGATCGCGCAGTTCGGCATCATGCTTTCGCTGCCACAGGTCGGGAAAGAAGATGAAAAGCCGGATATTCCGGCCGCCGCTGCCACAAAAATGCGTTAATGCCTTATCATTGCGTTGCTCTTGATGCACATTTATGGCTAGAAACGCCAGCGAGGCGTGGCTGCCGTGGAGAGAGCGGCGGCAGTGGGGTTCTTTTGAATGGGTTATGCAGGATCTGAAGGTATGATGAAGACAGCGCGCGCTTTGTTGGCATCGCTTCTGGTGCTCAGCGCAGGCGCCTCGATATCCGGCTGCCAGTCGGACCCCGATATCGACATCACCAAGCTCGGTCTCGAAACCGATCCGCCTGACGTGCTCTACACCCAGGGCCTTGCCAACATGAAGGCCGGTAACATGGCCGAAGCGGCGCGCAAGTTCGATGCGATCGACCGCGAGAACCCGTTCTCCGAATGGGCGCGCAAGGCACTCGTAATGAGCACCTTCGTCAAATACCGCCAGGGCCGCCTGGACGATGCGCTTGCATCAGGCAACCGCTACATGGCGCAATATCCGAAGTCCCAGGATGCCGCCTATGTGCAGTATCTCATCGGTCTCACCTATTCCAAGCAGATCGTCGACGTAACGCAGGATCAGCGCGCCTCGGCCAAGACGGTCGAAGCGATGCAGGCCGTCATCGACAATTATCCGAACTCCGAATATGTCGACGACGCGCAGGCCAAGATCCGTTTCGCCCGCGACCAGCTCGCCGGCAAGGAAATGCAGGTCGGCCGCTACTATATGGAGCGGAAGGAATATCTCGCCGCGGTCTCGCGCTTCCGCATCGTCGTGGAGAAATATCCGAACACGAACCAGATCGAAGAGGCTTTGGCGCGTCTCGTCGAAGCTTATTACGCGATGGGCATCGTTGACGAGGCGCAGACGGCGGCTGCCGTTCTCGGCCACAATTATCCCGACAGCCAGTGGTACGCCGATTCCTACAAGCTGCTGCAGACCGGCGGCGCCGAGCCGCGTGAAAACAAGGGCTCGTGGATCGCTGCGGCAGGCAAGAAACTCCTGCTCGGTTCATAAAACCAATGCTGATCCAGCTTTCGATCCGCGATATCGTCCTGATCGAGCGGCTGGATCTTGCCTTCGAGACCGGTCTTTCCGTGCTGACGGGCGAGACCGGGGCGGGCAAATCCATCCTGCTCGACAGCCTGTCGCTGGCGCTCGGCGGACGCGGCGACGGAGGCCTGGTGCGCCATGGCGAGGACAAGGGCCAGGTGACGGCCGTGTTCGACGTCGGCATGGACCACGGCGCCCGCGCGCTGCTGCGTGAAAACGGAATCGACGACGAGGGCGACCTGATCTTCCGCCGCCAGCAATCGGCGGACGGGCGCACCAAGGCCTATGTCAACGACCAGCCCGTCAGCGTGCAGCTGATGCGCCAGGCCGGCCAGATGCTGGTCGAGATCCACGGCCAGCACGACGACCGCGCCCTTGTCGATACCAATGCCCACCGCACCCTGCTTGATGCCTTCGCTGGCCTCACCGACGAGGTTTTAGAGGTGGCCCGGCTTTACCGGCTGTGGCGCGACAGCGAGCGGATGCTGAAGAAACACCGTGAGAAGGTGGAGAGCGCCGCGCGCGAAGCCGATTACCTCCGCGCCTCCGTCGAGGAGCTGGAGAAGCTCTCGCCGCAGGATGGCGAGGAAGACGAGCTCGCGGATCGCCGGCAAAAGATGATGAAGGCCGAGCGGATCGCCGGCGATATCGCCGAGGCCTCCGAATTCCTCAACGGCAATGCCTCGCCGGTGCCCCATATCGCTTCGCTGGTGCGCCGGCTGGAGCGCAAGAGCCATGAGGCGCCGGGGCTGCTCGAAGAGACTGTGGCGCTGCTCGACGCCGCGCTCGACCAGCTCTCCAACGCGCAGATGGAAGTCGAGGCGGCGTTGCGGAAGACAGAATACGATCCGCGCGAACTGGAGCGGGTGGAGGAGCGGCTTTTTGCGCTGAGGGCAGCCTCGCGCAAATATTCCGTGCCGGTTACCGAGCTGCCGGCGCTTGCCGTGCGCATGATTTCCGATCTTGCCGATCTCGACGCCGGCGAGGAGAGGCTTGCGCGGCTTCAGGCCGAAGTCGGGCAGGCGCGAGAGAGTTATGACGCGGCGGCGCGCGCGCTGTCCGACAAGCGTCACCACGCCGGCACGGCGCTCGCCGAAGCCGTGATGGCCGAGCTGCCGGCCTTGAAGCTCGAACGCGCCCGCTTCATGGTGGAGATCACCACGGATGCGGGAGAGGCGCTCGCCGAAGGCATCGATGTCGTTGAATTCCATGTCCAGACCAATCCCGGCACGCGGCCGGGCTCGATCATGAAGGTCGCCTCCGGCGGCGAGCTGTCGCGTTTCCTGCTGGCGCTGAAGGTGGCGCTTGCCGATCGCGGATCGGCGCCGACGCTCGTCTTCGACGAGATCGATACCGGTGTCGGCGGTGCCGTGGCCGATGCGATCGGCCAGCGGCTGAAGCGGCTGTCCGAGCGGGTGCAGGTTCTGTCGGTCACGCATGCACCGCAGGTTGCGGCGCGGGCGGCGACCCACCTCTTGATCTCCAAGGGGCCGGCGGCAGACGGCTCTGAAAAAATCGCCACGCGGGTTGCGACGATGGCGCAGAAGGACCGCACCGAAGAGATCGCCCGCATGCTCGCCGGCGCCTCGGTGACCGAGGAGGCGAGGGCGGCGGCGAAGCGGCTGCTCTCCGGCAACGGCTGATTTCCAGCACTGCCGTCGGTGGCGAGCACCTCGCTTCGCGCTATCCGTAACATTCCGATCAGCGACGATCCGTTGCCATGCGCCTTTTCCATTTCAGCAACGATCCGGATATCAAAGTGTTCGAGCCGCGTCCGGTTCGCATTCCTTCGATCCGTCCGGCAGGCCGGGAATGGCTGAACGGTCCACTCGTCTGGGCGATCGATGACGACCATGACTTCATGTATCTCTTTCCGCGAGATTGCCCGCGCATCCTGATCTGGGCGACACCCGAGACGCCGGAGGCCGAGCGCCGGCGCTGGCTGAGGGATTGCCGAGCCGCAGCCTATGTCGAGCGTCGCTGGCTGGAAAGGCTCGAAGGGGAGACGGTCCATCGCTACGAGTTGCCTGTCGCGGATTTCGAAAATCTCGGCGATGCGGGCATGTGGGTGGCTCGAAAGAAGGTGGTGCCGCTAGAACATGTCGCCAAGTCGCAGCTCGATCGGGAGTTTGCCCCGCGTGGCGTGGAGCTCAGAACGGTCGACAGCCTGCAGCCGCTGAAGAGCCTCTGGGACACCGGCCTGCATGTCAGCGGCATCCGGCTGCGCAATGCGGGCGATTGGGAATAGGCCAAGCAGCCCAATCTTCTCGATAAGGCATGCGCGGCCTCTCTTTTCATCCGGCGATTTTGCTCTAAAAACAATGCAGATTTCTGGCCAGATTCTCTGGAGTGCTGTTCCATGTCCACCGAAGGTTCCGCCGTCGACACGTTGACGTTCGAAGAGGCTGCCGCCGAGCTTGAACGGCTGGCAAAGGAGATTGCGCATCACGATGCGCTTTATCACGGCAAGGACCAGCCGGAGATTTCGGATGCCGATTACGACGCGCTGAAGCGCCGCAACGATGCGATCGAGGCGCGCTTTCCCGAGCTGATCCGTGAGGATAGCCCGTCGCGGCATGTCGGTGCAGCGCCCTCTGTCACCTTCGCGCCGGTCGTTCACGCGCGGCCGATGCTGTCGCTCGACAACACCTTTTCGCAGGAGGACGTGCAGGATTTCGTGGCCGGTGTCTATCGTTTCCTCGGCCGCCTGCCGGACCAGTCGATCGCCTTTACCGCTGAGCCGAAGATCGACGGCCTCTCGATGTCTATCCGCTATGAGAACGGCAGGCTCACGACGGCCGCCACGCGCGGCGACGGCACGACGGGGGAAAACGTCACTGCCAATATTCGGACCATTGCCGAAATCCCGAACGAGTTGCCGAAGGGCGTTCCGGCGGTCGTCGAGATCCGCGGCGAGGTCTATATGGCCAAGAGCGATTTCCTGGCGCTGAACCGGCAGATGGAGGCGGAGGGCAAGCAGACCTATGTCAATCCGCGCAACACGGCCGCCGGGTCGCTGCGCCAGCTCGATGCCAAGGTGACGGCGAGCCGCAAGCTGAAATTCTTTGCCTATGCCTGGGGCGAAATGTCGGAAATGCCGGCCGATACGCAATTTGCCATGGTGCAGACTTTCAAGGATTGGGGTTTTCCGGTCAATCCGCTGATGAAGCGGCTGAATTCGGTCGCCGACATCCTGGCGCACTACGACGAGATCGGCCTTGAGCGCCCGGACCTGGATTACGACATCGACGGCGTCGTCTACAAGGTCGACAGCCTCGAACTGCAGGGCCGCCTCGGCTTCCGCTCGCGTAGCCCACGCTGGGCGACGGCGCACAAGTTTCCGGCGGAGCAGGCCTTTACCGAAGTCGAGAAGATCGAGATCCAGGTCGGCCGCACCGGGGCGCTGACCCCGGTGGCGCGGCTGAAGCCGATCACGGTCGGCGGTGTCGTCGTCACCAATGCGACGCTGCACAATGAGGACTACATCAAGGGTATCGGCAATAGCGGCGAGCGCATCCGGCCGGAGGAACACGATATCCGCGAGGGCGATACCGTCATCGTCCAGCGCGCCGGCGACGTCATTCCGCAGATCCTCGACGTGGTGATGGAGAAGCGGCCGGAGGCGGCAAGGCCCTATGAATTTCCGAAGACATGCCCGGTCTGCGGTTCGCATGCCGTTCGCGAGGTGAACGAGAAGACCGGCAAGATGGATTCCGTGCGCCGCTGCACCGGCGGCTTCATCTGCCGGGCGCAGGCGACGGAGCATCTGAAGCACTTCGTCTCGCGCAACGCCTTCGATATAGAGGGGCTCGGCGCGAAGCAGATCGACTTCTTCTTCGAAAACGAGGACCCGTCGCTGCAAATCCGCACGGCGCCCGAAATCTTCACGCTGGAGAAGCGCCAGCAGCAGTCGCTTACCAAGCTGGAGAATATAGACGGCTTCGGCAAGGTCAGCGTCGGCAAGCTCTATGCGGCGATCAACGAGCGGCGCAGCATCGCTCTCCACCGCTTCATCTACGCGCTCGGTATCCGCCATGTCGGCGAGACCACGGCGAAGCTGCTCGCGCGCTCCTACGGCACCTATGAAGCCTTTGCGATCGCGATGAAGGAGGCCGCACCGCTTTCCGGCGACGCCTGGAGCGATCTCAACGCCATCGAGGGCATCGGCGAAGTCGTGGCGCGCGCCATGGTCGAGTTCTACAAGGAGCCGCGCAATATCGAAGTGATCGGCCGCCTGCTCGACGAGGTGATGCCCGAGGAGGCCGAACAGCCGGTCACCTCAGGCAGCCCGGTCGCCGGCAAGACCGTGGTCTTCACCGGCTCACTTGAAAAATTCACCCGCGACGAGGCGAAGGCGAGAGCCGAAAGCCTCGGCGCCAAGGTGGCGGGATCGGTTTCCAAGAAGACCGACATCGTCGTCGCCGGTCCCGGCGCCGGTTCGAAGCTCGACAAGGCCCGCGAGCTCGGGGTCCAGACGATGGACGAGGACGAATGGCTGGCGCTGATAGGCGGGTAAGCCGAGACTGGCCTGGAGCCTCGCGGTTTACTCAGCGTCATCCTCGGCCTTGTGCCAAGGATCTGCTACCGTTGCAGATGCTCGGGACAAGCCCGAGCATGACGGAAGAGTGCTTGGTTGCCATTGCAGATAAACTAAGGCCGGCATTAGCCTGCCTTTCTGTTTCAGGCTCTCAGCCGCGCCATCGTATAGGCGTCGACATATTGACCGACGCGGTAGCCGAATGAGCGCAGAAGCCCTTCCTTCTCGAAGCCGAACTTCTCGTAGAGCCGGATCGCAACCTCGTTGTCGGTGTAGACGGTCAATTCCAGCCGTTTGACGTCGAGCCAGTCGTCGGCGGCATCGACCATGGCGCCGAGCAGGATGCGGCCGAAGCCGCGGCCGGTGAAGTCGTCATGCACGCCCATGCCGATGCTTGCGACATGCTGCCTGCGTCCGGCGAGGCGATTGAGGCCGCAATTGCCGACGATCTTGCCGTTCAGGGTGACGACAAGGCTGAGCGCGCCCGGCGACGGATTCTCCATGTGCTTGCGAACCTCTTCGATCCGCTGGTACGGCGGCCGCAGGGTGCCGGCCCGGTAGGCCGGCAAATTTATGAGATCGGTGATCTCTTCGGCATCGGAAAGACGTACGGCACGCACGACGACGCCGTCCGGCAGGCGCGCTCGGTCGCGTGCCTCATTCTCTTCGCTGTCAGACATTGGATGCTCTCCTTGGGTTTCAGGAGGAGAGCCGGATTTCGAAAACCCTGCTCGCCTCGGCAGGGTTCTCGGGATGATCGGACGGCTAGTGACGCACCATCGCTCCCGCGTACCCTGGAAGGGTCGTGGCGATATGATGCATGGTTGATGTCACAGAGTTGATCATGTGTGGAAGTTTCCCCATCCGCGTGCAGATGTCAACAGGCCGGAATTTGCCTTCGCTTGCGGCTATGATTATTCCGGTAGGGCAGACGATTCGGATATTTGCTTTGAAGACCATCGCCATCGATTTCGAGACGGCCAACGAGCAGCGCGGCAGCGCCTGCTCGGTCGGGCTTGCCTGGATCGAGGAGGGCAGGGTGACGCGTGTCGAAGAGCGGCTGATCCGGCCGCGCGATATGCGCTTTTCCGGGATGAATATCGCGATCCACGGCATCCGGCCGGAGCATGTCGAGGATGCGCCTGAATTTCCCGAGGTGATGGACGAGTTCCACGACGATATCCGCGGCGCGACGATGATCGCGCACAACGCCGCCTTCGATTTCAGCGTCTGGCGTGCAAGCCTCGATCTCTACCGGCAGTCCTATCCTGAATTGACCTATCTCTGCAGCCTGAAGATGGCGCAGCGGATCTGGCCGCATTTCCTCTCGCATCGGCTGAACCTGATCGCCGAGCATCTCGGTCTGCGCTTCATACACCACAACGCCGCCGAAGATGCGGCGGTCTGCGCGGCGGCGGCGATCGAGATGGCGAAGGCGGTCAAGGCGAAAGCCGTGGAAGCGATCCCGGCGCTGATCGGCATGACGCCGGGGCGGCTGACGGCGAAGGGCTATGCGCCCTGCACCTGCCGCAAGGCCTGAGCCTTCTCCCGCACCAGCGATTTCTTGCAAAGCATGGGCGCATACTTATCTAGAAAGCGCCGATTCAAAGCGATAGAGCGCCTTTGGCACGTCCCGTCGGACGCGCGGCGCTCCAGGGAGCCGCCATGTCCAAGCCGCGCAATCTTTTCCTTGCCGCCCTGTCTTTCCTGGCCGTCTCGGCGGGCGCCGCCCCGGCCGAAGTCGTCGGCAAGGTCGGGGTCGACTGGATCGGCAACGATATCATTGTCGAGGCGGTCTCCGATCCCGAGGTCAAGGGCGTCACCTGCCACGTCACCTACTTCGATCGCAGCCTGATCGACCGGTTCAAGAACGGCAACTGGTTCGAGGATCCGTCCAACAATTCCATCGCCTGCCGGCAGACGGGGCCGATCGAGATCGGCAATATCGACCTGTCCAAAGACGGCAGCGAGGTGTTCCGCCAGGGCATGTCGCTGATCTGGAAGACCCTTGTCGTCAACCGCATCTACGACAAGGCGAACGATACGCTGATCTATCTCGCCCATTCACGCGAGCTCACCGACGGTTCGGCCAAGATGTCGATCTCGACCATTCCGCTCTATGGGCAGAACGTGACCTGGAAGAATGGGAAGCCGTAAAGGGTCTTTGGAGCTTGCGATGAAAAGACCCCGCCCCAAACCCCTCCCCACAAGGGGGAGGGGCTTAACTTGCCGCACCCGCTTTCCAGATCTGCGACGTTTCGGAAGGAGCGAGGCGGGTGCTCCGGGTTAGTCCCTCCCCCTTGTGGGGAGGGGTTGGGGAGGGGTCTTCTTAAAGGCTGATCCGACGCCAGCTTTACCTCCACTCAAACAAAAAGGCCCGGACGAGCCGGGCCTTTGAAACTGGAGATCGGCAGCGCTCAAGCAGCCTGCGTCAGTTCGTCGGCGATAACGGTGTCGAGGTTCAGGAAGCAGACCATGGTCTTTTCAAGCGCGACGATGCCGCGGCAGAAGGCGCGCTGGGCTTCCGGGATGATTTCCGGCGGCGGCTGCAGGTCTTCGCTCTTGATGGTCATCATGTCGGAAACCTGCTCAACCAGCAGGCCGACCAGCTTGCCGGCGATGTCGGTGACGATGATCGCCGAGCGCTCGGAGGGCTCGGTCATCTTCATGCCGAGGCGGCAGGCCATGTCGATGACCGGGATGACCGCGCCGCGCAGGTTGATGAGGCCGAGCACGTAGGGCGGAGTGTGCGGCATCGGCGTCACCGGCGCCCAGCCGCGGATTTCGCGGATGGCCATGATGTCGATGCAGAATTCCTGGTCGCCCAGGTGGAACGAAACGATTTCGAGATAGGCGCCCGACTGCTTGATGGCGTTGTTGTTCATGGTCAGAATTCTTCCCAGTTGTTCCCGGCGGGAGAGGCGATGGCTGTGGCGGCAGAACCGCCGTTGAATGCGCCCGCGACTTTGCCGATCAGGCTGCGTGCGGGAGAAGGTCTCGAATGCGAGGCCGGCGTTGCCTCTCGCTGCGTTTGCCGGGCGGTCATGCCCTCGCCGATTTTGAACTGCTTGACCAACTGCGTCAGGTTTTCAGCGTCGATGGCGAGCCTATGGCTTGCGGCATTCGCCTCTTCCACCACGGCCGCGTTCTTCTGCGTGACCTGATCCATCCGGCTGATCGGTGTATTGATTTCGCTCAATCCAACCGATTGTTCGCGCGCAGAGGTTACGATTGATTTAACGTGTTCGTCGAGCTGGCGAAGCGCTCCACCGGCCGCCGTCACCAGGTCACCACCAATCTTCACTTCCTCGCCGGATTTCCCGATCAAAGCCTTGCTATCCCCACGCCGAGCGTCCTCGGCAGACTTCATGTCAGAACGGCACGAACCGGCCGCACGCACTGCTAAATATAGATATGACGGCTTAAGTCTTTCCTAATGATATGCATCGCGCTATTGCCGGTCGGTCTCGAAAGCAAAGCGTTCAAAACATGATGTTTTTTGATCCGTACTGATGACGGCGCGCAGATTTTGCGAAAACCGCGGCGGTGGTCGCTGAGACAATTAATCACGGGTCAGAAAACATATTCTTGAATTGCGTGCATCTGGTCGAGACTATAATCACCGGAACGCGCAGGGGTGGGCGGCGCATATCCGCCCGGATCGAGGTTCATGCCATGAAGACATTCCGCATCGTCATCTGGGTTGCCGTGCTGTTTATCGCCGGGGTTCTCGGCGTATTGACGCTCTATCCCATGAAATCTCGGGAGGTCGTGGCGGAAGCGCCCTTCGGCGTGCCGTTCACCTTGGTCTCCCAGAGCGGGCAGCCGATCACCGAACAGGCGCTGCGCGGCAAGCCGACGGCGCTGTTCTTCGGTTTCACGCATTGCCCTGAGGTCTGCCCGACGACGCTTTTCGAGCTGAACGGCTGGATGGAGAAGGTCGATCCCGACGGCACCAAGCTGCAGGCCTATTTCGTGACCGTCGATCCGGAGCGCGACACGCCCGAAATCATGGACCAGTACGTTTCCAACGTTTCCAAACGTATCACCGGCATTTCAGGCCCGCCTGACAAGATCGCCGAGGTCATCAAGGGTTTTCGCGTTTACGCCAAGAAGGTGCCGGTCGACGAGAAGAACCCGAACGGCGACTATACGATGGATCACACCGCCTCGGTCTTCCTGCTCGATTCCGCCGGGCGTTTTTCCGGAACGATCGCCTATGGCGAAAACCCGGACACAGCGATAAAGAAGCTGGAGAATCTCGTCAGCAAGGGGTCATAGGGCGCTGGCCCGACCGGCGGCGGGCAAGGAAAACGGGAAAGACCGCCTATCGTGAGTGAAATCCGCCTTTACGTGTCGACGACCGAAAGCAAGGCCGAGGAGATTCTCGACCTTCTGAGCGAGGTCTTCGGCGAAGAAGACTTTGCCATCGGCACCACCGAGATCGACGAGAAGAAGGACATCTGGGAAGCCTCGATCTATATGATGGCCGAGGACGAGGCGGACGTACGTTCCCGCGTCGAAGCGGCGCTGAAGAGCGCCTTTCCCGAGGCTCGGCTGCAGCGCGAAGTCATCCCCGATGTCGACTGGGTGGTGAAATCTCTGGAGGGCCTGAAGCCCGTCAGGGCAGGGCGTTTCCTGGTGCATGGGTCGCATGACCGCGACAAGGTCCGCCCCGGCGATATTGCCATCGAGATCGATGCCGGCCAGGCTTTCGGCACCGGCCATCACGGCACGACGGCCGGCTGCCTTGAAGTGATCGACGCTGTGGTGCGCTCGCGCCCGGTCCGCAACGCGCTCGATCTCGGCACCGGCAGCGGCGTGCTGGCGATCGCGGTGCGCAAGCTCAAGAACATACCGGTGCTGGCGACCGATATCGATCCGGTCGCAACGAGGGTCGCGGCCGAGAACGTGCGCCGCAACGGCATCGCATCCGGCATCGTCACACGGACCGCGCCGGGCTTTCATTCGACGGCTTTTTCCGAGCACGGCCCCTTCGATCTCATCATCGCCAACATCCTCGCCCGGCCGCTGATCCGCATGGCGCCGCAGCTCGCGATGCATCTTGCGCCCGGTGGTTCGGTCATTCTTTCCGGGATCTTGGCCGCGCAGCGCTGGAAGGTGATTGCCGCCTATAGCGGCGCGAGGCTTCGCCATGTCAGGACGATTTGGCGCAATGGCTGGGTGACCATCCACTTCGACCGGCCTTGACGAGGGAGAGAGTTGGGGCTGACGGTGCGGCAATTTCCCTCTTCTACCCAGCGGGGAGAAGATGCCCGAAGGGCAGATGAGGGGGTGAGCGGCGAAGAGCCGCGAATGCGCTGAGCGCAAGCGAAGGGCAATGAATGGTGTGCCGCGCGGCCCCCCTCATCCGCCTGCCGGCACCTTCTCCCCGCCGGGGAGAAGAGGCATGCCGCGACCTCGGTCATTCCACAGGACACATTTCACGTGCCCTCACCAACACAACAAAAAAGGCGGTGCCGATGGCACCGCCTTGGACCGGTCTATCCGGTCAATGCCCGCGAGCTCGAAGGAGGAGGAGCGCTCGAGCGGGCTCTACTGCATTCCAATAGGCCGGTCCGGGAGGGAGGAGACGGACGGGCTTTCAGACTTAGAACGCGTAGCTGGGAGCGCCCTTGTGGCGCGTGGCGCGCTGGCCTGCACCGAGCAGCTTGAGGCTGTCTTCGTTCTGCGGGCGGCGGGCGCCGATGACGTGACGCACGGTCTGGCGTTCGCCAGCCTGCACCGGGCTGCTGTATGCGAAGCGCGAGAGAGAGGCGGTCATTTCAAAAATTCCTTTGTTTGCTGGTTCATCCGAACCGTTCGATGGCGTCTATATAGCTATTCTGAAATCCGGAGGCAGGGGGTTTCGCTCATGGGAGCCATGCGGCTAATGCATAAAGCGTGCCAAATTAACTTTTGCTGTCACAGTTCTGTCAAAATATTGAGCGGGCTCAGCGGTTTCGACTCGTTTCGTCGCTTTTTCTCCCCATCGATTGAAATTTCGCTAACATGGCGACCATCCCATTAACCGGATTCGTCTCAACCATTCGGGTTTCCAGCATGTTCCAGTCCTTCGACGTCACCTCCACGCCGCAGTTCGGCAGGGATCGGGTATCGGCGCTGCGCGCTACTTTCGATTCGCTCGGCATCGACGCCTTCCTCGTGCCGCGCGCCGACGAATTCAACGGCGAATATGTTCCGGCCTGCTCCGAGCGCCTGGCATGGCTGACGGGCTTTACCGGTTCGGCGGGCATCGCGCTCATCCTGCGCACCCAGGCGATCGTCTTCGTCGACGGCCGCTATGTGACGCAGCTTGCCGAACAGGTCGACGGCTCGGTCTTTTCGGGCGGCGATCTCGTCAACGCGCCGCCGCATGTCTGGCTCGCTGCAAACGGAGCCAAGGGCTTGCGGCTCGGCATCGATCCCTGGCTGCATGCGGGCGCGGAGGTGCGCCGTCTGGAAAGGGCGCTTGCGGAGATCGGCGGTACGCTGGTCTTCCTGCCGCACAATCCGCTCGACAGGCTCTGGAGCGACCGGCCGGCCGAGCCTTTGGGCGCAGTCACCATCCAGAATGTCGCCCAGGCCGGCGTGCTGGCGAGCGACAAGATCGCGACTGTTGCCGCCGATCTGTCGAAGAAGAAGCTCGCGGCGGTGCTGATCGCTGATCCCTCGTCGGTCGCCTGGACATTCAACATCCGCGGCGCCGACGTGCCGCACACGCCGCATCCACTGGCGCGCGCCATCATCCATGCCGACGGGCGGGCCGAACTCTTCCTCGACAAGCGGAAGACCGGCATCGAGCCGGAGGCCTATCTCGCGCAGATCTCGACGCAATTGCCGCCCTCGGCGCTGGAGGAGAGGCTTGCCGCCGTTTCCCGGGATGGCGGCCGCGTGCTGATCGACCCCGATATCGCTTCCCATGCGCTTTCCGAGATCATCCGCAAGGCGGGCGGCGAAGTGGTGGAAGGCACCGATCCGGCCAAGCTGCCGCGCGCGGTGAAGAACGACGTCGAAATCAACGGCTCGTCCGCAGCCCACCTGCAGGACGGCGCGGCGATGGTGGAATTCCTCTATTGGCTGTCGCAGGAAAAACCCGGCACGGTGAGCGAGATTGCCGCTGCCGAGCGTCTCGAAGCGGCGCGCGCCCGGGTCGGCCAGAACATGCAGAATCCGCTGAAGGACATTTCCTTCGACACGATTTCGGGTGCGGGCGAACATGCGGCGATCATGCACTACCGCGTGACGACCGAAACCAACCGGATGATCGAGGCCGGCGAACTCTTCCTGATCGATTCCGGCGCGCAATATATCAACGGCACGACCGACATCACCCGCACCGTCGGCATCGGCACGGTGTCGGAGGAGCATCGTCGCTTCTTCACGCTGGTGTTGAAGGGCATGATCGACATCAGCACGGCGCGTTTCCCGAAGGGCACGCGCGGCTGCGACCTCGATCCGCTGGCGCGCATCGCGCTGTGGCGGGCAGGGGCCGATTTTGCTCATGGCACGGGGCATGGCGTCGGCTCCTATCTCTCGGTGCACGAGGGACCGCAGCGCATCTCCAGACTTTCGACGCAGGAACTGCTGCCGGGCATGATCCTCTCGAACGAGCCGGGCTATTACCGGCCCGGCAGCTTCGGCATCCGTATCGAGAATCTGATTTATGTCCGCGGAGCCGAGGAGATCGAAGGCGGCGACATGGCGATGCTCGGTTTCGAGACGCTGACCTTCTGCCCGATCGACCGTAGCCTCGTCATTCCGGAGCTTCTGACCCATGACGAGCTGCATTGGTTCAACGACTACCACCGCCGCACGCGCGAGGCGCTGATGCCGCTGATCCATGATCGCGACGCCAGGGCATGGCTCGAGAACGCGACGCTGCCGCTGGAATATTAGACGAACGGCGTCTGAGCATCGGCGTCGAGCCGGTGCTCAGAGCCCGCCGGCATGGCGCCAGATCATCACGACGATCCAGGCGGCGACCAGCATCCATGTATGCGAGATGCGCAGGCCGACGAAGAGGGCGACGACCAGCGCCAGTTTCGATTCCCAACCGCCGATGAAGAAGGCGGGTGCGACGAGCGTCGTCAGCACGGCGGCCGGCACGGCATTCAGCGCCGCCTCCATGCGCGGCGGAATGCTTTTCATTCGGGTGATGAGGATGTAGCCGCCGATGCGGGTGGCGAAAGTGGCGACGGCTGCGGCAATGATGACGAGCGCCATGTGAAGATCGAATTCCATCGCTCAGACCTCGTGCACTTCGGATTGAAGGGCGTCGGCTTCGAGATCAGGTTCTTGCGGCGGCAGCGGCAGCAGGGCGGCAAGCACGATGCCGGCAGCAGCACCGAGGCTGACATGCCAGGGCGAGCCGACATAGCGATAGGCGAATACGGAGGCCACGGCGCTGACGAGCGCCACGGGCAGGAAATTGTCGCGCTTGCGGAAGCCAAGGACGATGCCGAGGAAATAGGCCGGCAGCAGGATATCGAGGCCGATCGCCTTGGGATCGCCGATGAAGCCGCCGAGCAGGCCGCCGGCGATGCTGGTCAGTATCCAGGGAATGTAGATGATGATGGCGAAGCCGAAATACCAGGCGAAGGTGAGCGGGCGGCCGGCCTCGCCGCGTTTCACTGCCGCGGCAAATTGCGGATCGACGAGCAGGAAGAAGGTGAAGAATTTCTGCACCGGCGTGAAATGGCCGATATAGCGCGCCAAGGCCGCCGAATAGAGCACGTGGCGGAAATTGACGGCGAGAATCGACAGCACGATCAGCCAAGCCTGGACATGGTGGCCGAAGAGCTCGATGCCGACCATCTGGCTGGCGCCGGCATAGACAGTGGCGCTCATGAAGGCGGCCTCGGAGAGGGACATGCCGTTCTCCACCGCCAAGGCTCCGAAGAGAGCGCCAAAGGGCGCCGATGCCAGTGCAACGGCAAAGCCGCCTCGCAAACCTTCAAGAAAGTCGGCGCGATTCATCTGGGTGATCCTGTTGGAAATTCAGGTTTCCCTTATGGTCTATGGCTTGTCACGGCAATTGAATTTCGTTGATTGACCAATCGATTTCGCTGAAGCATCAAGGTCCTGAGCGCTGTCGGCGGAGGGGGGGCATGAAGAAGATCGAATTTTCGAAGGAAGAGAAGGCCGAGATCGTTTCGCGCATCCGTACTTATTTCGACCGGGAACTCGATCCCATCGGCGCGCTGCCGGCGGAATTCCTGCTTGATTTCTTCGCCGAGGAGGTCGGGCCATACTTCTACAATCGAGGGCTGAGAGATGCGCATGCGGCCCTGTTGAGAAGATTGGAGGATGTGGGCGAGGATATTCATCTTCTTGAAAGAGAGGAAAAGTCCTAAAGCGCGTGGCGATCTTTCAGCCTTAGCTTTCCGAAATCAAACCGGAGCCGACACTTAACGCCAAATTATGTCGGTGCCGATACAGTCGTGATCCTTTCGTTCACCGGGTTGCGCGTTGTTTGGCCTTGATTGTTTCTGCTATCGATGAACCTCGATCCGCCAGGCTCGGCAAGGCGTTGATCTTTATGGTCTGGCTTGCGCTGGCGTCTGCCCTTTGCTGGTCCGAAACGGTGTGGCGTGACGAGGTTCGCGCCTTGTCATTCGCCATTCAGGGGGACAATTTCATCGATATGCTTCGGCTGATGCGGGGTGATGGTCATCCTGCCGTCTGGCATATCTTGCTGCGCGCCGCCTACGTCGTGGTCGGCTCACCTGTCGTCCTGAAGATCGTCGCACTGACGATCGCGGCTGCTTCGGCCTATCTTCTTGTTTTCAGGCTGAAGCTGCCGATTTCTATCATGCTGCTATCGTTGTTCGGCAGCTTTTCGATTTTCGAATATGCCGCGATGTCGCGAAATTACGGCATTAGCATGCTGGTGATCTTCCTGATCGTCCTGAGTTGGGAGAAAGGGGCACGCAACGGCATATTGCTCGGCCTGTTGTTCGCCTTGTTGGCAAATACCAACGTCCATTCGGTCGTTCTTGTCGGCGGTTTCCTTGCCTATTGGTTTTTCGATTTGGTTCTGACGCGACCAAGGCCTGCCCTGACGGCATATCGGGCCTTTGCGACAGCCGGCGCCATTGCCGCTGTCGGAATTGTTTTATGTTTCCTGACGGTCTATCCGACCTTCAATGATGCGGCGCAGAACGATCTCAGCGGCGAGAACTTCGCGTTGCTTGTCCTTCGCGCTTTCGTCGCGCCCGGCTCGCATTTTTTGGCGTTCTATCCCGACGCCGTTATAGAACTCGTCGTTGCCTATCCGGTGGCCTCTCGTCTTTTAGCGGCGTTGATGTCCGTGCTGGTCTGCGGCAGCCTGTTGACTTTGGCGAACCGGCTGCCGGCGCTGATCGCCGCCGCGCTGGTTCTTTCGGGGTTTTTGCTGCTTTTTACGCTGGTCTATCCCGGCGGATACCGGCATCAGGCGCTATGGCTGGTTTTCATGATCGCGATCATCGCCTTGACGCAGCGCAAGGCGGCGGGCGATGCTGGCAATGAGGCTGCCAGCGGCATCATAAAGTTCGGGCGTCTGTGCTTCCTGATATTGCTGACGCTGCAGGTCGTGTCCGGTATCGAAAAGGTCAATCGGGCGTTCGTGGCGGAAATACCGCTGAGCCGAAGCAAGGAACTCGGTGCGTTCATTCAATCGCGTCCTGATCTCAAGGACGCGATCATCATGGCTGATCCTGACTATCTCGTGGAAGCCTTGCCGTATTATGTCTCCAATCGCACCTATCTTCTGCGGGAGGAGCGGTTCGGCGCCATCGTTCGATTTACCCGGAACGTCCGGCTTTCGCTGAGCCTTGCCGATATTCTAGAAACCGCCCATCGATTGCAGGAGAGCGAGCATGCGCCCGTCGTCATTCTTCTGTCGCAGCGGCTCGATCAGGTTAGCGCACCCGTTTCCGTGCGTGAAAGTTACGTTTGGTGGCTATCTCTCACGCCTGATGACATTGCTGCCTTCCAGAGCGCGACAAACCTCGTCAGACGCTTCGGCCCGGTTGCCGGAAGCGATGAGACGTACGATGTCTACGTCGTGAAATAAGCAGCCTATTCGCGCAACACGTCCGCGCTTTTGATCACTGCGATGTCGTGGGCGCGCATCTCCTCGATTGCGGCGGCCACACCTTCGGGGGTGATGCCGCGGCTTGCATCTTCGATGAAGCGCACGCGCACGCCTGGCATCATCTCCAGCGCGTCGAGCGCGGAGAATTTGACGCAGTAATCGGTCGCAAGGCCGCAGACGTCGAGATCGGTGACGCCCTGGTCCTCGAGGAAATCGGAAAGGCCGGTCGAGGCATCCCGGTCATTGTCGCGGAAAGCCGAATAGCTGTCGATCCTGGGATCTTCGCCCTTCTGCTGGATCAGATCGATCTCCTCGGATTTGAGCGCGGGATGCAGCTCGGCGTCAAGCGTGCCCTGGATGCA
Organism: Rhizobium fabae; assembly: GCF_003985135.1. Classification (NCBI taxonomy): domain Bacteria; kingdom Pseudomonadati; phylum Pseudomonadota; class Alphaproteobacteria; order Hyphomicrobiales; family Rhizobiaceae; genus Rhizobium; species Rhizobium fabae. The sequence goes on along the minus strand of NZ_ML133645.1, from coordinate 219,130 downwards.
GTGGTCGGGCCACATCATTTGCGGCTTGCCGGAGAGTTCGCCCATCTCGAAGGGGACGGTGCCCGGATGGGCGGAGGCGAAACTGCCATGGCCCGGCGGGTGCCAGTCCTGCGAAGCGACGATCAGATCGTACTTGCCGCTGTCGATCAGGCTGTTTGCGACGGGAACCACCTTGTCGCCATCGGGTACCGGCAGATTGCCGCCCGGACAGAAGCCGTTTTGAATGTCGACGAGCAGCAGCGCTTTCATCAAGGCCAATCCCTTCGCTTTAAATTCAAGATGCAAATGCACTGGATGCATCAACTAGTGAATTTCCGGGCGCGCGCTTGCAAGTGTTAATTCTGGCACTTGCGGTAGTAAGTGGCTGAAACAGAAGGCTCTAATTCAACTATAAGAGGAGTTTTGATTGGTCCGTATGTCGAAATGGAAGGGAAGGTTCTGAAGTAATCAGGAAGCAACAAGCCGTGGCGACGGCGGCAATCGCCGCCAAATTCGGCCCGCTCGCATAGGCGTTTTTTGCGCTGTCGATGATCGAGGCTCCCCCGGCGGAGCCTCATCTCGGCCCGTCAGGCCGCGGTATCGGTTGCTGCGGCGGAAGCGCCGTAGGTATTGCGGTAGGCCTGGAGGGCCGTCTGCATGTCAGTCTGGACCTTGGTGAGAAGCGGATCGCTGTCGCCGGAGGCCTTGATGCTGTTCGGACCGGCGGCGAGGAATTCGGACTCGGTCAACTTGCCGTCGCCATTCTTATCCATCGCGGCGAAGACGCCTTTGGAGGAGGAATCGTTCTGATCGCTGCCGTCGCCCTGATCGTCGCTGTCGTCGGTTTTCTGCATGGAGAGCATCAGCGACAGGATGTCGGCGGTGATCTTCTTGATAACATCGCTGCTCTTGTCGTCGCTGTCCGTGGCGGCCGCGCTTGAGGTCGAGGACTGCGAAGCGGCGGCCAACTCGTCCGCCGAAATCACGCCGTCGCCATTCTTGTCGAGACTGGAAAGCGGGGACTGGTACTGCGTCAATGTGCTGCCGAGGGATGAAACACTGGTCACTTGAACCTCCTTTGAAAAGTTCGTCGTGAAGCCCGCCTTTCATGGGTGGGCAATATCGTCGCTAAGCTGATTTGCGCATAGCGTCAAAGCGAGGTTTTGACAGGGCAGAAGTGCGATTGACGAGGCGGGGCGACGCACGTTAACCTTTCGGTTACCAAAGTTATTTCATTGAAATTGTTGGGTCTATTCGCCGCCGATTTGCTCGGGCGAGCGACAATTTACGCCGCTGGTTGCGTGAGGCGGGCTGTCACAGCTTGCTGGACGGGCAGGGAGCGGTTCGCCCGGCCCCTGTGCCACTGCGGCATTTCGTCCGGCTTCAATAACGTGCTCTGCCAGGTCCACCTTGCCCCCGGTCGCGATTTCTGCCTTTCTTAGCCTCAGAAGCGGGAAGCGAAGTCATGTCCGAGCCCGGTCCAGATGAAAAAATCGATGCGACGTTCCGCAATGGCTCGCTGACGGCGGCCGGGATCATCCTTGGTTTCTCACTCAACTTCATCAGCGTCTGGGTTTCCAATCCCAATGACTGGAGCCGCATCGATATCCTGCCGATGCTGTTCCTCGTCGCAGGCATAGCCATTCAGGTGAAGGTCTTTGCCGATCTGCTGGCGCGAGACTCCCTTGTCGCCGTCAAATATGACCGGTCGCGCAAGCTCTTTTTGATCGGATTGGGAATAGTCGCCGCGGGCATGGGCATCGCGCTCGTCAACGATATTCTCGGGCTTGGAAAGATGCGGATGCTCGGGTGAGCGTTTTCGCGGCGCGCAAATACGAGCTCAGACGCGCTCCACAAATCCGTCCAGTACCCGCTTCTGTCCAGCCCGGTCGAACTCGATCGTCAGCTTATTGCCTTCGATGCCGGTGATGTTGCCGTTGCCGAATTTCAGGTGGAACACGCGGTCGCCGAGGGTGAAACGCGACGGTTCCGACGAGGTGGATTTCGCCACCAGCTCGCCGTCGATCGTGCGCCCTTTCGGGCCGCTTTCGCCATAGCCGATGCGTTCGACGGCGTGGCCGGAGCGGGTGCCCCAGTTGTCGCGGGTGGCGTCTGATTTGTTCGCCTGGGCGCGTTTCCAGCCAGGGGTGGAGTAGGAATTGGCGAAGGGTTCGGCCTTGTCGAAGCGCGACTGGCCGTAGCCGCCGCGGCCGTAACCGCCGTAGCTCTGCTCCATCTCGGCGACCTCGACATGGGTTTCCGGCAGTTCGTCGAGGAAGCGCGAGGGCAGGGTCGATTGCCAGAGCCCGTGGATGCGGCGGTTGGAGACGAACCAGATGTGGCAGCGATGCTTGGCGCGGGTGATGCCGACATAGGCGAGGCGGCGTTCTTCCTCCAGGCCGGCGCGGCCGCTTTCGTCAAGCGAGCGCTGGTGCGGGAAGAGCCCTTCTTCCCAGCCGGGCAGGAAGACGGTGTCGAACTCCAGGCCCTTGGCCGAATGCAGCGTCATGATCGAGACGGCGTCGAGGTTCTCGTTGGTTTCTGCGTCCATGACGAGCGAGACGTGCTCGAGGAAGCCGCGCATCGACTCGAAGCTTTCCATCGAGCGGATGAGTTCCTTCAAGTTTTCGAGGCGGCCCGGCGCTTCGGCGCTCTTGTCGTTTTTCCACATGTCAGTATAGCCGGACTCTTCGAGGATCTGCTCGGCAAGTTCGGTATGCGGTGTGTTTTCAAGCAGTTCCTGCCATCGGCGGAAAGATTGAATCACGTCGAAGAGGGCTTTTCGCGCCTTCGGCTTCAGCTCGTCCGTCTCGATGATATCAGCGGCTGCCGCAAGCATCGGAATGTCGCGGGCGCGCGCATAATCATGCAGCGCGCGCACCGTCGTATCGCCGAGGCCGCGCTTCGGTGTGTTGATGATGCGCTCGAAGGCGAGGTCGTCGGCCGGTTGCGCGACCAGGCGGAAATAGGCCATGGCATCGCGGATTTCGAGGCGCTCGTAGAAGCGCGGGCCGCCGATGACGCGGTAGTTCAGGCCGAGGGTGACGAAGCGGTCTTCGAATTCACGCATCTGGAAGGAGGCGCGCACGAGGATCGCCATGTCGTTCAAGAGATGCTTCTGGCGCTGGAGCTGCTCGATCTCCTCGCCGATGGCGCGGGCTTCCTCCTCCGAATCCCAGGAGGCGTGGACCTGCACCTTGACGTCGTCAGGATCGGAACGATCGGTGAAGAGCGTCTTGCCGAGGCGGCCTTCATTGTGGGTGATGAGATGGGCGGCTGCACCGAGGATATGGGCCGTCGAACGGTAATTGCGCTCCAGCTTGATGACCTTGGCGCCGGGGAAATCCTTTTCGAAGCGCAGGATGTTGTCGACCTCGGCGCCGCGCCAGCCATAGATCGACTGGTCGTCGTCGCCGACGCAGCAGACGTTCTGCGGCTCGCCCTTGGGGCGCTGGGCGAGGAGCCGCAGCCACATATACTGGGCGGTGTTGGTGTCCTGGTACTCGTCGACGAGGATGTAGCGGAAGCGGCCGTGATATTCCTTCAGGAGATCCGGGTTCTTGCGGAAGATCGCGATCGGATGCATCAAGAGGTCGCCGAAATCGCAGGCGTTCAGCGTCGAGAGGCGCGCCTGATAGGCGAAATAGAGGTCGCGGCCCCGGCCATTGGCAAAGGCGCGGGCATCGCCCTCGGGGATATCGGCGGGGCCGAGGCCCTTGTTCTTCCAGGTGTCGATCATGCCGGCGAACTGCTTGGCCGGCCAGCGCTTGTCGTCGAGTCCCTCGGCCTGGATCAGCTGCTTGATCAGTCGGACGACGTCGTCGGTATCGAGAATGGTGAAATCGGAGCTCAGGCCGACGAGTTCGGCGTGGCGGCGCAGAAGCTTGACGCCGATCGAGTGGAAGGTGCCGAGCCAGGGCATGCCTTCGACGGCGCCGCCGACGAGCAGCGCGATGCGCTCCTTCATCTCGCGGGCGGCCTTGTTGGTGAAGGTGACGGCGAGGATCTGTGAGGGGAAGGCGCGGCCTGTGTTGAGGATATGGGCGATGCGGGTCGTCAGCACGCGCGTCTTGCCGGTGCCGGCGCCGGCGAGCACGAGCACCGGGCCTTCCAGCGTTTCGACGGCTTCCGTCTGCTCGGGGTTCAGCCCGGCGAGATAATCCGGCCGCTTGCCGCCGTCGCGGGCGGCCATGGCGCGAGCGGCGATGCCGCCACCAGCGGCGGGTACCCTTCCGGCGGGTGCCTGAGGGGATTGCTGCTTGCGCGGCGCCTCGCCCGGCTCTTCGTCGAAGAAGGGAATATCGTCGAAACTATTGCTCATGGCGCGTAATGTAGTGATTCGGGAAGGAAAGACCAGAAAAGATGTTCTGCTTTCATTCCTGAACCGGCGCTATCCAGCGGCTATTGCTCAGGCAGCCTGCTGCGGGGTTAGCGCGAGGCCGAGCGAGACAACGGCAAAGAGCGGCGGCAGCGCGAAGCACCAGGTTCCCACGATAGTATAAAGCAGGGCGGCCAGGCCGCAGCCGAGCGCGAAGGCGGAAACCGCGATCACCATGCGGCCGAGGCGTCCGCGCAGGGTCTTGCCCGTGTCTCCGTCCGCGCCGTTGGCGAGGTCGGCGAGATCGATCATGATCTGTGTCGTGGTGCCGGTCATCAGCGTCGACGGCGGGGCCTGCGGCAGGTGGATGCGGTGGGCGGCGTTCTGGATCGCCATGGCGACGACCAGCAGCATGCCGGTGAAGACGAGCGGAAAGCCGTCCGGATTGGTGAAGGGTGCAAGAGCGATGGCGCAGGCGCCCCCGACGATCAGGAAAACCAGTTTGAAGGCCAGCAAGATCTTCAGGCTGCGCTGATCCGGCACCTCGAAGCGCCGGTTGACGTAACGCAGCACGAGGACCGTCAGGCAGAAGACTGGCAGCGCCAGCAGCTTGGCGATGATACCAGACGTGCCGTGGGCAAGGGCCGCGCCGAGCGTCACGAAATTGCCGGTGACATGGGCAGGGAAGAGGCCGCCGAGGGCGAGGAAACCTGCTGTATCGACATAACCGCCGGTCAGGCTCAGCAGGACGGGAAGGGCTGGGCGCATCGTCGTGTCCGTTTCGCGAGGGCAGGGATCGGTTCGGATTACTTTGCCGCGACGGTGTGGATTTCGGCAATATAGCCGCCGGGGAATTCCACCATCGCCGCCCTGCGATCGCCCGACTGGTAGGGTTCGACGAGGATCTGGGCGCCGCTCTCCTTCGCCTTGTCAAGCGTCGCATTGAGATCTGAAGTCTCGTAGCCGGTCGTGTCTCGGCCATAGGGGAAGGGCAGGTGGCCGTCGGTGACGAGCACGGTCATGCGGCCGAAGACGGATTCGATGCGCAGGCGATGGAAGGTCTCGTCCGGCCGGCCGATCTCGATGCCTGGTGCCTTCGGATCGTCGGAGACCACCTTGCCATGGGAGAAGGCGATGAAATCATGGGTGAAGGCGGCGACACGCTCAGCCGAGACATAGATCCGGTTTTCCGGGATCGTCGTCAAAGCCGGATAATTGGCCGCCGTCGTGTGCCAATAGAGCTGCATGTTGACGCCGCCCGGCCACTGGATGACGGCGTCGCGGCCGATCGGATCCTGGAAAGGCGCAACGATGATGTCGGCGCCGGCCGACTTTGCCGCAGCGACCGCCTTGTCGAGATCGGTAACGAGATAGCCTGATCGTTCAGCGCCGAAGGGATAGGGGATCGGCGTCTTGAAGCCGAAGAGCGAGACGGCGCCGACCGGCGTCCGCAAGAGTTGCGAGGTGGTGCTGCTCGGTGTCGGCGTGACCGTTGCCGTCACCTGCTTGGTGCTGGCGCCGCCGAAGGTGGCGAGGAAACTCTTGACGAAGGCGTCCACGTCGCCGGGCGCGACATAGACATGGGTCGTGTCATATTGCGCGCCGACGCCGAATTGCGGGGTGACGGCGAGAGCAGGAGAAGCGGCCAGACCGAGAAGAGCAACAAGGGTTAGCGGCAGGCGAGGCATGCGAGATCTCCTTTGACACGGGTGCCCAGCGCATAGCCGCGAAAACCGGAATCGATTCTCGGAAAGGATTCTGCGCAGTGCCAGGGCGTCCTTAGCGCGTCTTTCTCTTTTTGGCGACCGTCGTCAGGGTCGTCGAGGCGGCGAAAGCAGGATGAAAATTCCAATGGCTGGGGTGTCGGGATCGGGGCGGCGGGAACGTCCTTGGAGCATCGGACAGCGGTCCGGATCAATGCCCGTCAACAAGGAGACTGTTTCATGCCGAAGGTCGTTTCAAATCTCTGGTTTGCGGAGGAAGCCCGCGAAGCCGTCGAATTCTACGTGTCCGTCATCCCCGATTCCAGGATCGGCCGCACCACCATCCTGCCGGCGGAAACGCCGAGCGGGCCTCCCGGCAGCGTCGAGCTGATCGAGTTCACCCTCGGCGACCAGGCCTTCCTGGCGATGAAGGCCGGTCCGCTCGACAGCTTCAACCATTCCTTCTCAATCGCCATTCTCCTGGAAAGCCAGGCCGAGATCGATCGGATATGGGATGCCTTCCTTGCCAATGGCGGCACGCCCGAGGCCTGCGGTTGGCTTAGGGATCGCTGGGGTCTTTCCTGGCAGATCGTGCCGCGCGCACTCTCTGAAATGATCGCCGGCGACGATCGCGAGCGGGCAAAGCGCGTAACCGAGGTGATGCTCGGCATGGTCAAGATCGATGTTGCCGCATTGGAGAAGGCGTTCAACGGCTGAGAGGCGGCGGCAGAGAATCAGAATAGCGGGCGCATGATCGTCATGCGCCCGCTTCCTAATAGAATATCCCCAATTTCAGGGTGCCGCATGGCCTCGCACATCGCTGCCGGCCCGGTCGAGGCGGCCTTACAGGCTGCCGATCGCTGATTTTTCGAATTCTCGAATCACGGGCGACATTGCACACCTTTTCGATCTTCTTGTCACGTCGTGAAATGTGCTGATACCGCGACTACGCCTTTCTCAACTATACTGATCAACAGTTTCGTAGAGTAAATAAAGAACCGGTGGATGCACAATTTCGTGCATTGCTAGAAACGGCCGGTGAGCGTGGAATATACTAACGAAACTATTGATTCTCAGGAACGTCGTGGCCATCTCGATGGTTATAGGGACACCTGAAGCCTGTGGCATAACCTTGATGGAGGGCCCATGCTGAGCGAATCCGTATTCGATGCGTTCACCCGCAGTTATGAAGCGCGCCGCGAGGCCGACATGTCGGTCGCGGAATATCTCGATCTCTGCAAGAAAGAACCGATCGCCTACGCCAATGCGACCGAGCGTCTGCTCGCCGCGATCGGCGAGCCGCAAATGGTCGACACCGCCAAGGACGCGCGCCTCGGGCGGATCTTCATGAACAGGACCATCCGGATCTATCCGGCCTTTGCCGGCTTCCACGGCATGGAAGAGACGATCGAACGCATCGTTTCCTTCTTCCGCCACGCCGCGCAGGGGCTCGAGGAGCGCAAGCAGATCCTCTATCTCCTCGGCCCGGTCGGCGGCGGCAAGTCGTCGCTGGCGGAGCGGCTGAAGCTTTTGATGGAAATCCATCCGATCTATGTGCTGAAAGCGGGCGACGAGATCAGCCCCGTTTTCGAAAGCCCGCTCAATCTCTTCGACCCGGAAACCATGGGGTCGCTTCTCCAGGAGCAATACGGCATTCCGCTGCGGCGCCTGAACGGGCTGATGAGCCCGTGGTGCCTGAAGCGGCTCGATGATTTCGGCGGCGATATTTCCCGCTTCCGCGTCGTCAGGATACAGCCGTCGCGGCTGCGCCAGATCGCGATTGCCAAGACCGAGCCCGGAGACGAGAACAACCAGGATATCTCCTCGCTGGTCGGCAAGGTCGATATTCGGAAGCTGGAGACGTATTCGCAGAACGATCCCGATGCCTACAGCTATTCGGGAGGTCTCAACCGCGCCAACCAGGGCATCCTCGAATTCGTCGAGATGTTCAAGGCGCCGATCAAGATGCTGCATCCGCTGCTGACGTCGACGCAGGAAGGCAACTATATCGGCACCGAGAATATCGGCGCCATACCCTTCTCCGGCATCGTCCTTGCGCATTCGAACGAGGCGGAATGGCAGACCTTCAAGGCCAACAAGAACAACGAGGCCTTCATCGACCGTATCTGCGTGATCAAGGTGCCTTACTGCCTGCGCGTGACGGAAGAGCAGAAGATCTACGAAAAGCTGATCGAGGGATCGGAACTCGCGGACGCGCCATGTGCGCCGGCGACGCTTGAAATGCTCGCCCGCTTCTCCGTGCTTTCACGCCTGCGCAAACACGAGAATTCGACCTTCTTCTCGAAGATGCGCACCTATGACGGCGAGAGCCTGAAGGAGACGGATCCGCGCGCCCGCAGCGTCCAGGAATATCGGGATGCGGCCGGCATCGATGAGGGCATGGACGGCATATCGACGCGCTTCGCCTTCAAGGTGCTCGCCTCTACCTTCAACCACGACACCACCGACATCGGCGCCGATCCGGTTCATCTGATGTATGTGCTGGAGCAATCGATCCGCCGCGAGCAGTTTTCCGACGACGTCGAGAAGCGCTATCTGGAATTCATCAAGGCCGATCTTGCGCCGCGTTACGCAGAGTTCATTGGCAATGAAATCCAGAAGGCTTATCTTGAATCCTACGCGGACTACGGACAGAACCTGTTCGACCGCTATGTGGATTATGCCGATGCCTGGATCGAGGACGTGGACTTCAAGGATCCCGATACCGGCCAGCTTCTCGATCGCGAGCTCCTCAACCAGGAACTGACGAAGATCGAAAAGCCGGCGGGGATCGCCAATCCGAAGGATTTCCGCAACGAGATCGTCAAGTTCTGCTTGAGATCGCGGGCAGCCAACGGCGGAAAGAACCCGTCATGGACGAGTTACGAGAAAATCCGGGAGGTCATCGAAAAGCGAATGTTCTCGCAGGTCGAGGATCTTTTGCCGGTCATTTCCTTCGGATCGAAGAAAGATTCCGAAACGGAAAAGAAGCACAGCGAATTCGTCTCGCGCATGGCCGCGCGGGGTTACACCGAGAGGCAGGTTCGACGCCTTGTGGAATGGTACATGCGCGTCAAACAGGCAAGCTAATGCGGAGCCATTATGCACATTGTCGACCGGCGGCTAAATCCGCGCGGTAAAAGTCTGGAAAATCGGCAGCGGTTCCTTCGACGCATGAAGGGCGCCGTGCAGCAGGCGGTAAAACGTTCTCTGCAAAACCGTAACATCCGTGATGTGCTCGACGGCGGGGAAATCAGCCTGCCGATCGATGGAATGGCCGAACCGAGCTTGCGTAGGGGCGACGGCGGCATCCGCGATCATATCCTGCCTGGAAACAGGGCCTTCGTCGAAGGCGACATTCTTCCGCGCCCGCCCGGCAGCCGAGGCGGAAAACCCAAGGATGCGGGCGAAGGCGACGGCGAGGACGGCTTCCGTTTCGTGCTGACGCGCGAGGAATTCCTCGATGTGTTCCTGGACGATCTGGAACTGCCCGACCTTGCCAAGCGGCGCCTGGCAGAAACCGAGGAGGAAACGCCCTTCCGGGCCGGCTATTCCGTGTCGGGATCGCCGGCCAACATCGCCGTCGGTCGCACGACCAGGCTCGCGATGATGCGCCGTGTCGCGCTTCATCGTCCGCGCCGCGAAGAAATCGAAGCCCTGCAACGGCAGATCGAGGAATGCGAGGACGACGAGAGCCGCCTGGCGCTTGAGGCAAAACTCAAATCCCTGACGGAAAAAAGCCGGCGCATTCCCTATATCGATCCGCTCGATGTCCGGTATCGCCGTTTCGAAAACGAGCCGAAGCCAGTGGCAAAGGCGGTGATGTTCTGCCTCATGGACGTCTCCGGCTCCATGTCGGAACATATGAAGGACCTCGCCAAGCGGTTCTACCTGCTGCTCTACCTCTTCCTGTCGAGGCGCTACAAGAAAGTGGAGATCGTCTTCATCCGCCATACCGACAGGGCCGAGGAGGTCGATGAGGAAACCTTTTTCTACGGTCCGGCGACGGGCGGCACGCTGGTCTCCAGTGCGCTGGCGGCAATGCGGGCGATCATCGCGGCGCGTTTCGATCCGGCGGAGTGGAACATCTACGGCGCCCAGGCCTCGGACGGCGACAACGCCCATTCGGACGGAAACCTGACCGGCCATCTGCTGCAGGAAATTTTGCCGCTCTGCCAGTATTTCGCCTATATCGAAGTTGGCGAAGAGGGCGGCGACTCCTCGATATCCCGGTCGCCTCTCTGGCTGCTCTATGAGGGGATCCGGTCCGATCTCCTGCCGCTCTCGATGCGCAAGGTCTGCCGGCGAGGCGAGATATTCCCCGTCTTCCACGATCTCTTCCAGAAACGTGACGCACAGTCGAGGGTGACGCCATGACAACCACGCTGAGGCCGAAAGAACTGCGTCTGTTCGAAGGTGCCGACTGGGACTTTTCAACGCTGCAGCGCATCCACGATGCCTGCGAGGAAATCGCGCTCGGCGAACTCGGCCTCGATGTCTACCCGAACCAGATCGAAGTGATCACGTCGGAGCAGATGCTAGATGCCTATTCATCGACCGGCATGCCGCTCTTCTACCGCCATTGGTCCTTCGGCAAGCACTTCGCCCATCACGAAACCTTCTACCGCCGCGGTATGCGCGACCTTGCCTACGAGATCGTCATCAACAGCTCGCCCTGCATCTCCTATCTGATGGAGGAAAACACGGCGACGATGCAGACGCTCGTCATCGCGCACGCCGCCTTCGGCCATAACCACTTCTTCAAGAACAACTATCTCTTCAAGCTCTGGACCGATGCGGAGGGCATCCTCGATTATCTCGATTTCGCCAAGGGCTATATCTCCCGCTGCGAGGAACGTTATGGCGAGGTGGCCGTGGAGCGCACGCTCGACGCGGCGCATGCGCTGATGTCGCACGGCGTGCATCGATATGCCGGCAAGAATACCCTCGACCTTCGCCAGGAGGAGAAGCGGCTGCAGGAGCGCCGCGCTCATGAGGAGCAGATGTTCAACGACCTGTGGCGCACGGTTCCCGTCGGCAAGACCAAGAAGGCGGGCGACTTAGGGCTTGAAAAGCGCCGCGCCGCCCTCGGTCTCCCACAGGACAACATCCTTTATTTCCTCGAGAAATCCGCGCCGCGGCTGCAGCCGTGGCAGCGCGAAATTCTTCGCATCGTCCGCCATGTCGCACAATATTTCCATCCTCAGCGGCAGACCAAGGTGATGAACGAGGGAACCGCCACTTACGTCCACTACCAGATCATGAACCGGCTTCACGCAAGCGGGCAGATCAGCGATGGAAACTTCCTCGAATTCCTGAAGTCGCATGCCAATGTCGTGTTCCAGCCGAACTACGACGACCGACGCTTCTCAGGCTTCAACCCCTATGCACTCGGTTTTGCAATGATGCAGGACATCGAGAGGATCGTTACGAAGCCGACGGAAGAGGACCGCGCGTGGTTTCCCGATATCGCAGGACGCGGCGACGCGATGGGCGTCCTGCGCGACATCTGGGCCAATTACCGGGACGAGAGTTTCATCAGCCAGTTCCTGAGCCCCAACCTTATCCGACAGTTGCGGCTGTTCCATCTCTATGACGATCCGGATCAGACCGAAGGGGTGCTGGTTTCGGCAATCCACAACGAGCGCGGCTATCTCCGCATCCGCCGCCAGCTCTCGCGCGAATACGATATCGGCTGGACAGATCCGGCAATCGACATCGTCGACGTCGACCTCGCCGGCGACCGCCGCCTGCTCTTGCAGCACATCGTCGTGAACGACTGCTATCTCCAGGAAGCCGACATGAAGCTCGTGCTGCAGCATCTTGCCGATCTCTGGGGCTACGACGTATTGCTCCAGGAAATCGACGGTTCCAACGTCGTGGCAAGAGAGCACACGGCGAGCCCGCGCAAGATCGTTCAGTGATCGGCTGAAATTTTCGCTGAGACGTCTCGCTTTTGATGGCTGCCAGTTGATGGTCACATCGCGATAGCTATCATGAATGTAACGATGGGACCGTAGACGTTCCGTCCGTTTCATTTTGGAGGAGACGCAGATGGACCGGTTCACGGGCGGCTGTCTGTGCGGCAATGTCCGGATTGTGGCATCGGGGCGCCCGTACCGGGTCGGCATTTGTCATTGTCTTGATTGCCGCAAGCATCATGGCGCGCTTTTTCACGCTTCCGCGATATTCCCTCAGGATGCGGTGACGATCGAGGGCAAAACGCGCGATTATGCCGGGCGGTTTTTCTGTCCCCGATGCGGCTCGTCGGTTTTCTCTCGCTCCGCTGATGAAATCGAAGTGAACTTGGGATCCCTCGACGCGCCTGACCAACTGATGCCGACTTATGAACTTTGGACGGTTCGTCGCGAGTCCTGGCTGCCGCCGTTTCCGCTTGCCCGACGATACGACCACGATCGCGACGCCACGGGACGCTTCGAGGAATAGGCCCCCGCGATCGCTGCAACGGCGTCGCGAGGGAACCGAGGCGTATGGCCTTGCCGCCGCTACTTCAGAATGACAACGGCTTCGACTTCGAAGAGCATCGGGTCGATTGCCAGCTTCGGGACGGGAATGAGGGTCTGCGCCGGCAGCCTCTCGCCGAACATGTCCTTGACGTTTCTGGTCAGCACCTCAAGCTTGGACATGTCGTGATCGACCACGAAGACCGTGAGTTTGGCGACCTGATCCGGCTTCGCGCCGAGCGCATCGAGGGCCGCGTGCAAATTCGCGTAGGCCTGTTTCACCTGGACGGCGAAGTCGGGCGATAAGGCTCCGGTGCTGTCCTGGCCGCCCTGTCCGGAGATGTAGGCCAAGCGGGCTTCGCTGGGCACAATCACCGCCGTGCTGTAGCCGTTCGGCGTCGGGTCGTAGAGGTTTTGCGGATTGACGATGGTCAGCTTGAGATCATTCTCGCTCGCTGTCGCCGCATTGAAAACTCCCATGGTCATGATGATTAGCCCTCCGATGAGCAGATGCTTGATTGCGCGTGACATGATTTCCCCTTGGTTCTGAGGGCCGCGGGCAAGATACCCCCGCGGCTGCAGGATTGAAGTTAATCGTACACTGTACCATCAATTATCTCGTACGCCGTACGAGTCAACTGTTCGGGATCGACAATCCCCGTGTTGTCGGCTTAAATCGGCTCCGGATCGGCAGGGAAGATGGATGGCAGGCAAACGCAGCGGCGCTCAGAGCAAGCGGTCTCAACGGACACGGTCCGCCGAGCAGCCGCGCCATGATCCGGCTCTCTCCCTGGAACGGATCGTGGCGACCGCGGTGGAACTGCTGGACGCCCATGGTATCGATGGATTGACGATGCGCCGGCTCGCCGATCGCCTCGGGTCTGGCGCAATGAGCCTGTATTGGCACGTCGACAACAAGGAGCAAGTCTTCGATCTGGCGCTCGACTCGGTGCTCGAATATCGCGAGCCGCCTGAAATAGCTCCCTCTCAAGGCTGGCGCGGGGAAGTCGTTCATATGCTTCTGGACTGGCGCGCCGGCATGCTGCGCCATCCCTGGTCGGCATCGCTGCTGCCGCGCCGGGCGCTCGGGCCGAACATCCTCAGGCGCCTGGAAATGCTGAGCAGGACCTTGTCAGGAGCCGGCGTCGCCGACGCGGATTTGAACGTCGCGATATGGTCGCTCTGGAATTATGTGATCGGCGCTACCGTCACCCGGGCGAGCTTCGATCTCTCGGACGACGATATGGCCGCCGCGCAGCAGCGCCTTGCGCTCCTCAGCGAACACTACCCGACAATCGAACGCTCTCGTCTGCTGCTCGATGATGATTGGGATGGCGTTTTCAGGAAGGGTCTCGACTTCCTGCTCGATGGGCTCGCTCCGAAATATTGAACGCCGCAGCCAACGCTGCATGCCGCATCGACGCCCAGCAATTATCGGTAGCAACGAACACAAAGGCTTAGTAACCTAGCACCGCTGCAATCGCCCGCATGATTTCCATTCAAGCAGGTTCGGCCTTTGCAGTGATCTTTCCGGAGCGGATGGCGCGGGGGCGAAAGACCATGGATGAAACGCGGCGCAAGCTCACGACGATCTTCTGTGCTGACGTGCAGGATTACACACGGCTGATGGGCGCCGACGAGGAGGGGACGCTTGCGAGCCTGAAGCGTTGCCGGGAGGCGATGGGGCGCCTCATCGAAAGCCATGGCGGCCGTGTCATCAACACCTGGGGCGATGGGCTGATCGCCGATTTCCCAAGCGTCGTCGAGGCGGTGCGCGCGGCTGTCGATACGCAGAACGAACTGGCCGGCTTCAACGCCAGCCGCCCGAGCGACGGGCGCATGCTTTTCCGCATCGGCATCAATCTCGGCGACGTGATCGTCGAAGGCGACGACATTTATGGCGACGGCGTCAACATCGCCGCGCGGCTGCAGGCGTCGGCCACGGCCGGCGGTATCGTCATTTCGAGTACCGTCTACGACCAGGTTCGCAACAAGGTGGCTGTCGGTTTCGAGTTTCTCGGGCCGCTGGCGGTGAAGAACGTCGATGAGGGCGTGCCGAGCTATGCGGTGAGAATTGGCGATGCAAGCAACGACGTGCAGCCTGCAGAACGGTCCGCCGCGCGACCGCCGCGGCCGGCCGCCGTTATGACCGAACCGCAGCCGGTGCCGCAGAGGCGCAGATCGTTTGCCGTGCTCGGCGTCGTCTCCGCCGCGCTCATCGGCATCAATCTCCTGACGTGGGACGGCGTTTTCTGGGCGCACTTTCCGGTGCTTGCCTTCGCTGTCATTGCAGCGCTTGCCTGGAATCGTTCCCAGACGCGTTTCGATCGCAGGTTGGCCGCGCTCACGATCCTGGCGCTCGGCTTCATCTGCATCAACCTCTTCACCTGGAGCGGCACGTTCTGGGCGGTGTGGCCGATACTGGGGGTGGCCGCGGTGAGCGGCCTGCGCTGGTCGATGCGCCGATAGATTTCCGCACGATATTCGCCGATAAACCGGCGGCGTCGAAGACGTTTGCGCGGTTCGATCAAGCAAAAGTGAGCGGCCGGGTTATTTCCATTCTTCGCTGATATTACAAATCGGTAATGCGGGTGCTTATGCTTGCCGCTAAGCTGCAAAAGCGCGATATTGTCGCACCCGGTGGATAACCTGGTCCCGCAGCGCCTCTTTCGACCGACCCTGGTCCAACCTCGAGTCCCTCCGGAGACGTGAATGGCTTTTTGGAAGCAGCTTGCACTTTCGCTCATCGTCATCATTGCCGGTTTTTCCGCGTGGGTTTTCTTTGCGCCTGACGCAGGCGACACGATGCGCAATGCCGGCATTCCCGATAGTCTCGTTTCCAAGATTGCGCCGAAAGCCAAGGAGAATGCGGATGCCGGCGGTTCTCCGCGGGCCGAAGGGCAGCAGCAGGGACAGGGACAGAACCGCCGCAGCGGCGGCGGGCGCAGCAGCGCCATTCTGGTCGCGACGCAGGCGGTCGTCCAGGGCGTCGTCAACGACCGGCTGAACGCCATCGGCACGGGGGATGCGATCCGCTCGGTCGCGGTGACGCCGCAGGCAACGGGCACGATCCGCGAGATCCTGATTAAATCGGGCGACATGGTGAAGGCCGGCCAGGTGCTCGCCAAGCTCGACAGCGAGGAGCAGGTGATCGCCCGCGGCCAGGCAGACGTGGCGGTGAGGGCTGCCGTCGAGAAATCCAATCTCTATCACAACATCAAATCCAGCGTGTCGCGCATGGATGTCTTCGATTCCGAGATTGCCGAGCAGGGCGCGCGGCTGCAGCTGCAGGCCGCCGAACTCAATCTCGCGCGGCGCAACATCATAGCCCCGATCGACGGCATCGTCGGAATCGTGCCCGTCAATATCGGCGACAATGTCACGACGACGACGCAGATCGTCACGCTCGACGACCGTTCGGAAATCCTCGTCGACTTCTGGGTGCCGGAGCGTTTCGCCAATACGGTAAAGGTCGGCCAGCCGGTCGACGCCATGTCGGTCGCAAGGCCGGGGCAGATGTTTTCAGGCGCGGTCGAGGCCGTCGACAACCGCATCGACGCGGCAAGCCGCACGCTGCGCCTGCGCGCCCGGATCGACAATTCATCGGATGAGCTGCGCGCCGGCATGTCCTTCAACGTCAGCATGAAATTTCCCGGCGACAAATATCCGGCGGTCGACCCGCAATCCGTGCAATGGGATTCTCAAGGCTCCTTCGTCTGGCGGGTGACCGACGACAAGTCGCACAAGGTGCGGGTCAGCATCGTGCAGCGCAATCCCGATTTCGTGCTCGTCAACGCCGACCTCAAGGATGGCGACAAGATCGTGACGCAGGGCCTGCAGCGCGTGCGTGAGGGTGGGGCGGTTCGCGTTTCCGCCGATGTCGCCTCGAACGGCGAGGTGACGACCCAATGAGCGTGACCGAGATGCCTCAGGATAGGGCGTCGGGCAAGCAGAGCTTCACCGCGCTTTTCGTTCGCCGGCCGATCCTCGCCCTGGTGTTCAATACGCTGATGGTCGTCGCCGGCCTTGCGGCTTATATCGGCGTCGAAGTCCGCGAATTGCCGGATGTCGACCGTCCCGTCGTTACCGTGCGCACCACATTCGACGGGGCATCGCCGCAGACGATCGACCAGGAACTGACCAAGGTGATCGAAGGTGCGGTGGCGCGCGTCAGCGGGCTGAAGTCGATCTCGTCGACCTCTTCCTTCGGCCAGAGCCGGGTGACGCTGGAATTCTCCGATGCGATCGACCTCTCGGTCGCCGCCAACGATGTGCGCGATGCGATCGGCCGCATCACCCAGAACCTGCCCGATGAGGCGGATGCGCCGCAGATCGTCAAGGCGGATTCGGATTCTTCGGCGATCATGCGCCTTGCCGTCACCTCCACCAAGCTCAACATGGACGACCTGACGCAGCTCGTCGAGAACGAGGTGGTCGATCGGCTGGCTTCCGTCGACGGCGTCGCCGACGTCGAGGAATATGGCGACCAGGAGAAGGTTTTTCGCGTCGATGTCGACCAGGGCGCACTTGCAAGCCGCGGGCTCACCATCGGCGATCTGATCAAGGCGCTCGACAATGCGGCGCTTGATGTTCCGGCCGGCTCGCTGAAGAGCAATACGCAGGATATCGTCGTGCGCGCCACCGCCAACCTGCAGACACCGGCGGATTTTTCCAATGTCATGCTGCAGGACCGCGTCCGGCTCGGCGACGTTGCGACCGTGACGCTCGGGCCCCGTGACGGCGAGACGGCGCTGCGCTCGAACGGCAAGCCGGGCATCGGCCTCGGGATCATCCGCCAGGCGCAGTCGAATACGCTGAATATCTCGACCGGCATCAAGGCTGCCGTCGAGCAGCTGTCGAAGACGTTACCCGAGGGCACGACGATCGCGATCACCAGCGACGACGCCGTCTTCATCGATGGTGCGATCCATGAGGTAGTGCTGGCGCTGGTACTCGCCGCCGTCATCGTCACCGCCGTCATCTATCTCTTCCTGCGCGACTGGCGGGCGACGCTGATCCCGGCGGTCAGCATGCCGGTAGCGCTGATCGGCACCTTGGCTGCGATCTACATGGTCGGCTTCTCGATCAACATCCTGACGCTGCTCGCCATCGTGCTGGCGACCGGCCTTGTCGTCGACGACGCGATCGTGGTGCTCGAAAACATCGTGCGCCGGCGCGCGGAAGGCATGGGGCCGCGCGCGGCCGCCGTGCTCGGCACGCGCGAGGTGTTCTTCGCTGTCATCGCGACGACGGCGACGCTGGCGGCAGTCTTCATCCCGCTCTCTTTCCTGCCGGGGCAGGTCGGCGGCCTCTTCCGCGAATTCGGCTTCGTGCTCGCCTTCTCGGTCGGCCTGTCGTCGATCGTGGCGCTGACATTGTGCCCGGTGCTTGCCTCTCGCATGCTGACGAAGCCGATGATCGAGGATCACGGCGCGCTCGGCCGTGTCGGCGGCGCTTTCGCCAGCCTCTACAAATGGGCGCTGCACGGCTGCCTCAACGCGCCTTTCGTCGTCATCCTCTTCTCGGTGATGTTTGCCGGCGCGGCCCTCATCGCCTTCTCGACTGTCAAGAGCGAGCTGACGCCGGAGGAGGACCGGTCGATGGTGATGATGCGGCTGACGACGCCGCAGGGATCGAGCCTTGAATATACTCGCGACAAGATGCAGCTCCTCGAGGAATATCTGCAGCCACTCGTCGACAGCCGCGACATCCGCAACGTCTTCTCGATCTCCGGCCAGGGCGGTTCTTTGAATAGCGGTTTCATGGTGCTGACGCTTGCGCCCTGGGGAGAGCGCCACCGGACGCAGGCTGAGATTGTCGGCGACATCAACCAGGCGGCCGCGAGGGTGCCGGCGCTGCGCGGCAACGCCATCTCCTCCAACAGCCTGCGCATCCGCGGCGCCGGCAGCGGCGTGCAGATGGCGCTTGTTGGTAACGACCACGAGGCGCTGACGGCGGCTGCCGCCAAGCTGGTGCAGGCGCTCGACGCCACCGGCCGGTACGATACGCCGCGCCTGACCAACGAGCCTACCCAGGCGCAGGTGTCGGTTGCGATCGACCGCGAGCGCGCCTCGGATCTCGGCATCGACATCACCGGGCTTTCGACGGCGATCCAGTCGCTGCTCGAAGGGCGCTCGGTGGTCGACGTCTTCGTTGGCGGCGAATCCTATCCCGTGCTGCTGACTTCGACGACGCGGCCGATCGACGACCCGACCGACCTCGAAAACGTGTTCCTGAAGACCGGCGACGGCAAGATCGTGCCGATGTCTGTGATCGCGACGATGACGGAAGGGTCGGTCGCGCCGCAGCTGAACCGCGAGCAGCAGCTCGCCTCCGTCGCGATCACTGCCGGTCTCAAGAATGGGATGTCGCTCGGCGATGCCGTGAAACAGGTGACCTCGCTTGCCGAGCCGCTGCTGCCGCCGGGCTCACGCCTGGTGCCGCTTGCGGAAGCCGCGACGCTGGAAGAGAATTCGAACGGCATGGCGCTGACCTTCGGCTTCGCCATCGTCATCATCTTCCTGGTGCTCGCCGCGCAGTTCGAGAGTGTCTTGTCCTCGCTGATCATCATGTCGACGGTGCCGCTCGGCCTTGCCTGCGCCGTCTTTGCGCTTGTTATCACCGGATCGAGCCTCAACATCTACAGCCAGATCGGCCTGGTGCTGCTGGTCGGCGTCATGGCGAAGAACGGCATTCTGATCGTTGAATTCGCCAATCAGCTGCGCGACCGCGGCGAGGATGTGCGCTCTTCCATCGAGAAGGCCTGCGCGCTTCGCCTGCGCCCGGTGATGATGACGATGATCGCGACCATTCTTGGGGGTGTTCCCTTGGTCTTTGCGCATGGGGCCGGTGCGGAAGCGCGCGTGGCGCTCGGCTGGGTGATCGTCGGCGGTCTCGGCTTTGCGACGCTGGTGACGCTGTTCATCACGCCGGTCGCCTATCTCCTGCTTGCCCGCTTCGCCAAGCCGCATGCCCATGAGGAAGCGCGCCTGCACGAGGAGATGTCGATCGCCACGCGCCCGCGCGCGGCAGCCGGCAAAGAACAGCTTCAGGCGGCCGAATAAGGCTTTGCATCGATTTGAAAGAACGCCGCCGGATCTTTTCCGGCGGCGTTTCTCATGGTGTACGAAGTCTTGCGAAATAAACTAAATTAGCTCTGAAGATTAGCCGTTTTTTAAGCATAACCCGCAATGATTGTTACCAGCAACCGACGGGTCTTCTTCGTTTCCTGAAGGCCGATGCGCTGGGATTCCAGCGGCCCAGGACATGAGTGTCCGCGCGGCGCGGTTCATTTTTTGTGCAGTTTGCGTTTGTTGTGTTTTGGAGTTTAGTTCCGTGAGTATTTATCAGCGCACCTCCGTGGATGCGGCGCTTTACGTGCTGCGCGATACCAATCGGAAGATGACGGTTACGCAGAACCACATCACGACGGGCATGCGCGTCGCCAAAGCCAGTGACAACGCCGTCTACTGGTCGATCGCCACCACCGCACGCACCGACAATAAGGCGCTTTCGGCAGTCCAGGATGCGCTTGGCATGGCGGCCGCCACGATGGGGACGGCCTATACCGGTGTCCAGAACGTCATCGACGTCGTCTCCGAGATCAAGGCCAAGCTGGTTGCCGCAACTGAAGATGGCATCGACAAGAACAAGAT
Organism: Rhizobium fabae; assembly: GCF_003985135.1. Taxonomy (NCBI): domain Bacteria; kingdom Pseudomonadati; phylum Pseudomonadota; class Alphaproteobacteria; order Hyphomicrobiales; family Rhizobiaceae; genus Rhizobium; species Rhizobium fabae. The sequence goes on along the minus strand of NZ_ML133645.1, from coordinate 199,011 downwards.
CAACGAAGAGATCAAGCAGTTGCAGGAGCAACTGCGCAGCGTGTCGGAATCGGCGACCTTCAACAGCGACAACTGGGTGATCCTGAACGACGACGCGACGCCGACGCAGCCGCGCCAGATCCCGGCCTCCTTCATCCGCAATTCCGACGGGACGGTCTCTGTGGGTATGCTCAGCTACCATATCGACACGACGCCGGTCGGGGCCACGTCCTCCAAGGATGCGCGCTATCTGATCGACGACCGCGCCACGGGGTCGGGCGAATACGGCGTGCTGACATCGGCCTATTTCGCCACCGAACTCGGCGCTTCGCAGGACTATGTGCTGATGACGAGCAAGAACGGCACCACGACAGGCCAGGTAGTGATCTCGGTGGCGTCAGGGATGACGAAGGGCCAGATCGGCCAGATGATCAGCGTCGTCGATGCCGCGCTGTCACAGCTGACGACGGTCGGTTCGGCCTTCGGTGCGCTGGAAAGGCGCATCAACCTGCAGAACGACTTCGCCACCAAACTGCACGACAACATCACCGCCGGCATTGGCCGGCTCGTCGATGCCGATATGGAGGAGGAGTCCAGCAAGCTCAAGGCGCAGCAGACGCAGCAGCAACTCGGCCTGCAATCGCTCAACATCGCCAACGCCTCGTACGACACGGTCAGGCAGCTGTTCCAGAACTTCTAACCTTCGATCACCCGGCCACCCGCCCTCATGGTTCGAGACGGCCCCCGGTTCGTCACTGCAATCGATTCACTGGATCGATTGCACCGCTCCGCGGACCGTTCCTCACCCTCACCATGAGGGCTGATCGTCGCACCCTGCCGGCGCGTGAGCCCCGCCGATCCACTAAAACTGGTGATATCAGCGCATTGCTGCAACATGGCTGCTGTTTTGGCGCCTAAAATTCCCCTATCAAGAGAAGATCTTCATTTTCTTGCCGTAATCCTTGCCATTTGCTCGCATCAGTTTTGAACGGAGACCGTCCTGTCCATGATCAAGAAATTCGTACTTCTGGCTGTCGTAGCAAGCTATCTCAGCGCCTGCACGACGACCGATCCCTATACCGGTGAGCAGAAGGTTTCCAATACCGCGGGCGGCGCGGCGCTCGGCGCGCTCGGTGGCGCCCTCGTCGGTGTGGCCGTCGGCGGCGGCGGGCACGGCAAGCGCAATGCGGCGCTGATCGGCGCCGGCATCGGGGCTCTGGCCGGCGGCGCGATCGGCAACTACATGGACCAGCAGGAAGCCGAGCTTCGCGCCCAGCTCGAAGGCACCGGCATTTCGGTGACCCGCAACGGCGACAACATCATTCTCAACATGCCTTCGAACATCACCTTCGATGTCGACCAGGATGCGGTGAAGCCGGGCTTCTATCCGACGCTGAATTCGGTAGCGATCGTACTGCGCAAGTTCAACCGCACGCTGATCGACGTCAACGGCCACACGGATTCGACCGGCAGCCTGCAGCACAATCAGGACCTGTCGCAGCGCCGCGCGCTTTCGGTTGCCGATTATCTCGGCGGCCAGGGCATCGACCAGCGCCGCGTCTCGGCCGTCGGCTTCGGCCCGTCCCAGCCCGTCGCCTCCAATGCGAGCGAAGCTGGCCGCGCCCAGAACCGCCGCGTCGAGATCCAGATCGCTCCGATCACGCAGGGCTGATCCTACGCTTTTCAGACGACAAGAAGGCCGGGTCATTGCCCGGCCTTTTTCATCTCCAACATTCCGTCAGTGCTGCATCGTTGCGCCCTTGGTGATCTTGTCGACGATCTTCTTTTCGGCGCGCAGCGCAATGCCGACGACCTTGGCGTCTTCGGGCGCATATTCGGCAAAGACGGCGCGGTTGGCCGTGTCGTGGCCGGTTGCAAACATCTCCTCGATGAAGAGCGATGCCGTGACATCGCGTTCCAGCGTGCGGCGATGGATGGACGATATCGTCGCCTCATCGGCGGAAAGCACGATGATCGGCTGGATCGACAGCGGATTGTAGAGATTGCCGGCGCGGTCCCTATAGGGTTCGCCGATGATTTCGGGATGGCTGCCGGCAATGCCTGTCATCAGGAAGGCGGTGACGTTCAGCTTCTGCCAGCCGGCAAGATTGTTTCGCAGGACGACGGCAATTTTGGTATCAAACATCGGACGGTCTTTCACCTCTCAACGGGGCATGGAGTTTGAGCCAGGATCTACATCCGCAGGTCTTCGAAGGTCTTGAACGTTTGTGCGCGGCGCCATCGGGCAACGGCATCCTGACGGCGCCTGCCTTTCCCGGCATCGAGCGCATTGGCGCGCAGTTCTCGGGCAATGCCTTTGAGCCGCACCGGCATGATACCTATGCGCTCGGCGTGACGCTGAAGGGCGTGCAAACCTTCCGCTATCGCGGTAAGCGGCGTTTCAGCCTGCCGGGGCAGGTAATCGTGCTGCATCCCGATGAGGAGCATGATGGCGGGGCAGGGACCGAGGACGGTCTGCAATACCGGATGCTCTATCTCGAGCCGTCGCTGCTGCTCGAATGCCTGGAGGCGGACGGTGTCGGCCTGCCTTTCGTGGACGAGCCCGTCATCGGCGATCCCGCGCTGGCGGGTGTGCTGCTTGCCGCTCTCAGTGAACTCGATCGCGAATTGGACGAGCTTTTCGTCGACGATTTCGTCAGCCGGGTGACCGGCGGGCTGTCGCGGCATGCGCGCCTGCCACGCCGGCCTCTCGGCGGCGTCGCCTGGCGGCAGGCGCGGGCGGCGCGGGATTATCTCGAAGCGCATGCAACGCGGGCGGTGCATTCCCTGGAACTGGAGGCGGTGACAGGGCTCGACCGTTTTGCGCTGTCGCGGCATTTCCGGGCGGCCTTCGCCACCAGCCCGCACCGCTACCTTCTGATGCGGCGGCTGCAACAAGCGCGCGCGATGATCGGCGCGGGCGAGGGCATATCCGACGTGGCGGCGGCAACCGGCTTTGCCGACCAGAGCCATCTCAACCGCCATTTCAAGAAGGCCTACGGCATGACGCCCGGCCAATGGGCAACCCTCGCGCATAACGCTGAGCGGCGCTTCAGGCCGGGTTTTCCGCAAGGCCGGAGCGGCGGGCGATGAAGCGGGCGAGTGTCGGGCCGATCAGCAGAATGACAAGGAAGCGGCCGGTCTGCATTGCCATCACGAAGGGCACGTCGACATTGCTTGACGCGGCGATGATGGCGACGGAATCGGCGCCGCCGGGGCTGGTGGCGAGATAGGCGGTCAGCGGATCGATGCCGGCGAAGACGTGAAGTGCCGCCGCCATGCAGCCGCAGAGCGCCATCAGCAGCACGATGCAGGCCGATACACGCGGTAGGGCGCGCGCCACATGCTTGAGGATCGAGCGGGTGAAACGCAGGCCGATGCTCCAGCCGACGAGCGCGTAGGCGATGGCAAGCAGCCACATCGGCAGCTCGATCTTCAAGAGGCCGATGCCCTGCAGGAAGGCACCGAGAAAGAGCGGCACGATGATCATGCCGCCCTGGATGCGCAGGCGGCGCACGCCATAGGCGCAAAAGCCGGCAAAGACGATGGTCGCCGCAAAGGCCGGCCAGTCGACCGCGGGAAAGAGGACAAGCGGCGGCGGCTCAGTGCCGTCGGCCGCCACCCACAGGCGCGAGATCACCGAAGCGCCGACGGCGACGAAGACGACGCGCAGATACTGCATGAAGGCGACGAGACGGGCATCGGCGCCATAGGCTTCCGACATGATGACCATGGCGGAGGCAGCACCCGGCGAGGAGCCCCAGACGGCGGTCGTTCCCGGCAGCACCTGCCAGCGCGTCAGGAGCCAGCCGAGGCCGGTGGCGATGGCGATGACGGAGAAGACGAACAGCAGGAAGAGCGGCGCGTCCTTCGCCATGGCGCCGAGAATATCGGGAGTGATGGTGCGCGCCATCATGAGGCCGACGAGGACCTGGCCGAACTGCAGCGGCAGTAGCGGCACGCGAAGCTTTCCCTTGCCGACGGTCAGCGCGAGAAGGATGGCGGCGACCATCGGCCCGATCAGCAGCGAAGCGGGCAGGGCGAAGAGTTCGAGGAAGACGGTGAGGGCGGTGGAGAGCGCAAGCAGCAGCGCCCATTTCGGCAGGCCCGCGTCGCGCAGCAGGCGGCGTGTGTCGCTGAGTGGCATGATCCTCGTATCTTTCCTGGCCGGTGCCAAGCCCTGAGGCTGGAGATGGGAGGACGCTCCGGCATGACGAAGAGAGGCCGGCCGCAAGGGCCGGCTGGCGCAGTTTCGGTATAGGCGGGTGCGACAAACCCGGTCAATTGCGAAATCTGGCTTCCCGGCGGCCTGCCATGCGAATTTGGTTCAAGCGGCTGCCTTCAAGTCATTGTTTTCTCATCAGAGGCGTACATGGCCGGCGAGGAAATCGAGCAGGGCTCGCACGCGGGCCGGCAGCGGACCGCCCTGGCCCATATAGAGGGCGTGAAATTCCTCGATGTCGCCGGGATTGGCCTCTTCCATCACCGTCATCAGCCGGCCGGCATCGATATCGGCGCGCACGGTGAAGGTGGCAAGACGGGCAAGGCCGGCGCCTGACAGCGCGAGGTGGCGCATGGCTTCGCCGTCTGCGACCTGCACGCCCGGCGTGATCGGCACCGTCACCGTTTCGCCGTCCTCGCGCATCGGCCAGCCCTCGACGGCGCGGGCATAGGAAAAGCCGATGCGGCAGTGGCTGCGGAGATCGGCGAGCGTGCGCGGCTCGCCGTGGCGCTTGAGATAATCGGGAGAGGCGACGATGCGCTTGCCGGTGGCGCCGAGCTTGCGGGCGATCAGGCTGGAATTCTTCAAGGGACCGGCGCGGATCGCAACGTCGGCACGCTCCTCCATCAGGTCGACGATCCTGTCGGTGTGGGAAATATCGAGCGTCACGGCGGGATGAAGCGCCATGAAGGCGGGCACGAGCGGCGCCAGCACATGATTGCCGAAGGAGCCGCTGGTGTTGATGCGGATGCGCCCTGAAGCCTCTTCGCCCGATGATGCCTGCCGTTCGGCCTCGGCGATATCGGCAAGGATGGCGATGCTGCGCTCATAGAAGGCGCAGCCTTCCGGCGTCAGCTGCAGCTTGCGGGTCGAGCGATTGACAAGGCGGGCGCCGAGGCGCACCTCCATTCGGGCGACGAGCTTGCTGACGGCCGACGGCGTCATGCGCCGGGCTGTCGCGGCCGCGGAGAAGCCACCGCGCTCGACGACGCTGACGAAGACTTCCATTTCCCCGGAACGGTTGATGTCCTGACGACTCATGATGAATTCAAGTCACAGATGATTTTCTTTCAGGCAATCTATATCAACGATGGCGTCGGGTCTATCTCAGAGGAAACAAAGGAGACAGATCCATGGAATATAGAAATCTCGGCGCATCCGGCCTCAGAGTGCCGGTCTTGAGCTTCGGCGCGGGCACGTTCGGCGGCAGCGGTCCGCTGTTCGGCGCCTGGGGCAACACCGAAGGGGAGGAGGCACGGCGGCTCGTCGACATCTGCCTCGAAGCCGGCGTCAATCTCTTCGATACGGCCGACGTCTATTCTGCCGGCGCTTCCGAAGAGGTGCTCGGCCAGGCGATCCGCGGCCGGCGCGATGCCGTGTTGATCTCGACGAAAACAGCGCTGCCGATGGGCGAGGGTCCGCAGGACTGGGGCACGTCGCGGGCGCGGCTGATCCGGGCGACGGAGGATGCGCTGCGCCGGCTCGGCACTGATTACATCGACCTGCTGCAACTTCATGCTTTCGATGCCTCGACGCCGGTCGAGGAAGTGCTGTCGACACTCGACGGCCTCGTTGCCTCAGGCAAGATCCGCTATGTCGGCGTTTCCAACTTTGCCGGCTGGGAACTGATGAAGTCGCTCGCAGCCGCCGAGCGTCACGGGTATCCGCGTTATGTCGCCCATCAGGTCTATTATTCGCTGGCGGGGCGCGACTATGAATGGGAGCTGATGCCACTCGGCGCCGACCAGGGTGTGGGCGCGCTCGTCTGGAGCCCGCTCGCCTGGGGTCGGCTGACCGGCAAGATCCGTCGCGGCGAGCCGCTGCCCAAGGCAAGTCGGCTGCACGAGACGGCGCAATACGGCCCGCCAGTCGACGACGAGAAGCTGTTCGACATCGTCGAGGTGCTCGACGCCATTGCGGCGGAGACCGGCAGGACCGTGCCGCAGATCGCCATCAACTGGCTGCTCGGCCGGCCGACGGTGTCGAGCGTCATCATCGGGGCGCGCAACGAGGAGCAGCTGCGGCAGAACCTCGATGCGGTCGGCTGGAGCCTGTCGAAAGACCAGATCGAAAGGCTCGATGCCGTCAGCGCGGTCACTGCGCCCTATCCCTATTTCCCTTATCGGCGACAGGAGGGCTTCGCGCGGCTCAATCCGCCGATTGTCTGAGCCGGAGTCTTTGCACAGCCGGGGTTGAGGCCGTGCGGCCTCAGTCCCGTCCCGTTAATTGAACTGCCCATCAGTTGAAACTGGATGTCTTCAGGAATTCCGCGAGACGCTGCGTCTTTGGCTGCGCGAACATTTCCTTCGGATCTCCTTCCTCGCAGATCACGCCCTGGTTCATGAAGATCACGCGGGAGGAGACCTCGTAGGCGAAGCGCATTTCGTGCGTGACGAGCAGCATGCTCATGCCGTCGGCGGCGAGCCCCTTGATGACCTGCAGCACCTCGCCCACGAGCTCAGGGTCGAGCGCCGACGTGACTTCGTCGAACAGCATCAGCCGCGGGTTCATGGCAATGGCGCGGGCGATGGCGACGCGCTGCTGCTGGCCGCCGGAGAGCTGGCCAGGATAATTGTCGGCGCGGGCGGCCAGGCCCACGCGGTCGAGCCACTTTTCTGCGACCGCTCGCGCTTCGTCGCGCGGCATCTTCTTGACCTTGACGAGGCCGAGCATGACGTTGCGGGCGGCCGTCATATGTGGAAACAGGTTGAACTGCTGGAAGGCCATGCCGGTCAGCGCCCGCTGACGGGCGATTTCCTTTTCGCTCTTGCGCCGGCGCACCCCGCCGGACTGCTCATAGCCGATCTCTTCGCCATCGAGCCGGATGTGGCCGCCCTGGAAGTCCTCCAGCATGTTGATGCAGCGCAGCATCGTCGTCTTGCCGGAGCCGGAGGAGCCGATGATGGAGATCACCTCTCCCTGTTGCATGGTGCAGTCGACGCCCTTCAACACCTCGACGGGGCCATATTGCTTGTGAAGCCCCTGAATTTCGAGAAGTACCTTGCTCATGATCGAGCCCTCACGATGGAACAACGGTCTTGCGCTCGACATATTTGCCGAGGCGCTCGATGCCGTAATTGATGACGAAGTAGAGAAGCCCCGCGAAGAAATAGAACTGGAGGCTCAGGAAATTGCGCGAGATGATCTCCTGCGTGCGCAGCAGCAGCTCGGCCACGCCGATGACGGAGAGTAGCGTCGAGGCCTTGACCATTTCGGCGGCTGTATTGACCCAGGCGGGCAGGAACTGGCGCAGCGCCTGCGGCCAGAGAACATAGGCGAAGGTCTGGCGGAAGGTGAGGCCGATCGCCTTGGCCGCTTCCGTCTGGCCCTTGGGGATCGCCTGCAGGCCGCCGCGCACGATCTCGCCCACATGCGATGAGCAGAAGATCGCAAGAGCGAGCACGCCGGCCTGGAACGGGCCGAGCTCGATGCCAACAGTCGAAAGCACGTAGTAGCTTGCCAGCACCAGCACCAGAACCGGCGTTCCCCTGATGAAATCGGTATAAGCTCGCACGACCAGGCGCAAAACGCGGTTGCCGTAGACGAGGGCGAGACCGACGAGCACGCCGAGCAGCGATCCGGCGACGATTGCCAGCGACGAGATCGAGACCGTGACGCCGAGCCCTTTGAGGATCACGAAGCGGGCGATCCAGAGCTGGTCGAGAAAAGCAGTAAGACCCGTCATGACATCACCTCGGAACGGCAAGCCGGCGCTCGACGACGCGCATCAGCGCGGCGAGCACGGAGCAGGTTACGACATAGAGGCCGGAGGCGACGATCCAGGTTTCGATGACGCGGAAGGTCTCGACGTTGATCTTGCGTGCCTCGAAGGTGAGTTCGGGCACCGCGATCGCGGCGGCGAGCGAGGTGTCCTTGAACAGCGAGATGATCGTCGAGGACAGCGAAGGCAGGACGTTGCGCAGCATCAGCGGCGTGATGATCGAGACGCGGATCTGCATCGGCGTCAGGCCGATCGCAAGGCCCGCCTCCGTCAAGCCTTTCGGAATGGAGAGCAGGCCCGCCCGGAACACCTCGGCCAGATAGGCGCCGGAATAGATCGACAGCACCGCGATGAAGCTCTGGATCTTGCCCATCCGCACGCCGAGCTGCGGCAGCGCGAAGAAGGCGAAAAGAACGAGAACCAGGATCGGCAGGTTGCGGATGATCGTGACGTAGAGCGCTGCCGGGCGCTGCAGCCATCCGCTCTTCGAGGTCAGCGCAAAGGCAACGATGAGGCCGAGCGCAGCACCGATGAGGATGGAAATGAAAGCCAGGCCGAGGCTGAGCAGCAAACCTTCGAGCAACTGGTCGAAGCTGCGCCAGACGGCGGCGAAATTCAGCGTATAACCCATGGCGCAATCCTGCAATCAAGGGTGAAGAACGGGCGGAAGGAAACCTGCCTGGCAGGAGACCCGCCTGGGCAGGAGACCTTCCGGGGAAGGAGCCTCCGGAGGGGAGATTTCCCCGGAGGCCTCTTCCGTCCCAGGCGGCCTTACTTGTACTCGACGGGGAAGCCGATCTGGGGCGGCGTCAGATCCTTGCCGAACCAGGTCTTGAACGACTTGGCGTAGAAGTCGAATTCGACGCCGGTCATCGCCTCGTGCAGAGCCGTGTTGACGAAATTCAACCAGTCCTGATCGCCGCGCTTGACGCCGCAGGCATAGGTTTGCGGGTTCCAGCCGTAGCCCGCATCCTTATAGCGGCCGGGATTCTGCGTCATGTACCAGGCGAGCGACGACTGGTCCGTGGCCACAGCGTCGGCGCGGCCCGATTCCAGCGCCTGGTAGATCAGGTCGACGGATTCATACTGGTCAACGGTTGCTTCCGGCAGGGCGGCATGCACCATGGTTTCGGCATAGACGTTCTGCAGCACCGACACCGTGACGGACGAACCGGCAGCCTTCAGCGCGGCATAGTCGGCATATTTGCCGTCGGACTTCAGCATCAGGCCGACACCCTCGCGATAGTAGGGAATGGTGAAGGCGATCTGCTGCGCGCGTTCGCCTGTTACGGTCATGAACTGGCAAGTGATATCCACCTTGTCGGTGGTGATGTTAGGAATGCGGGCGTCGGACGACTGGTTGACGAACTCGATCTTCTCGGGATCGCCGAACAGCGCCTTGGCGACGATGCGGCCCATATCGATGTCGAAGCCCTGAAGCTTGTCATCCGCGCTCTTGAAGTGCCACGGCGCGTTGGTGCTGCCGGTGCCCATGACGAGATGGCCGCGGGCCAGCACCTCATCGAGCTTGCTCTTGGCCTCCTCAGCGGCGGCGGGCATGGCGGAAAGAACGAGAGCGGTTGCCAGCGAAAGCGCGCTGGTGCGGAGCGAGACGGTCATGATGGTTCCCCTTGTTTGACGCTCTGAATTTGATCCAATATATTGGACACGTGTCTTGTTTATTGGATTTGCATATCGAGCGACATCGCCGGTGACTTGTCAATAGGCAGGTCCAAGAAAAAGGCATGGGCACGAAGCGGCCAGCGGACGGACAGGCCGTGCGCCCTGAAAGGCGGCGCGCGCCTATAACAAAGGGGGAATGAAATCTTCTCCTAATCTTAACTGGACAGCAGCTTTGACTTGCCGCATACCCGGCCTATCTGCGGGAATAGATGGGCATCCGTGGAATGGCAGGGAGATCAAAGGGATGGCGTTGAAGGACGCGAAGGCCGGCTTACGCAACGAGGCGGGCATCTCCGCAGTGCTCGGAATTCTCAAGCAGAGCTTCGGCGAGCGTTTCCAAACCGGCCAATCCTTCCGGGCCCAGCATGCCCATACGACGACCTATATTCCCGCGCAGCTGCCCGATGGCGTGCTCTTTGCCGAGAGCGCCGAGGATGTGAAGGCGGCGGTCAGAGCCTGTGCCGCCCATAAGGTGCCGGTGATCGGCTTCGGCGTCGGTACGTCGCTGGAGGGCCAGGTCAACGCCGCCAATGGCGGGATTTCGATCGATTTCAGCCGTATGAACCGGGTGCTCGAAGTCAATCCCGAAGATCTCGACTGCACGGTCGAGCCCGGGGTGACGCGCGAGGCGCTGAACATCCACCTGCGCGATACCGGCCTGTTCTTCCCGATCGATCCCGGCGCCAACGCTTCGATCGGCGGCATGGCTTCGACGCGGGCCTCCGGCACCAATGCCGTGCGCTACGGCACGATGAAAGACAATGTGCTCGCCGTCACCGCGGTCACCGCCAATGGCGAGGAGATCCGCACCGCCCGGCGCGCCCGCAAATCCTCGGCCGGCTACGACATGACGCGGCTTTTCGTCGGTGCGGAGGGCACGCTCGGCATCCTGACCTCGGTGACGCTGCGCCTGCAGGCGATCCCGCAGAAGATCGCCGGCGGGGCCTGCGCCTTTCCGAGCATCAAGGCCGCCTGCGACGCCGTCATCATGACGATCCAGATGGGCATTCCGGTGGCGCGCATCGAGCTGCTCGACACGATGCAGATGCGGGCCTGCAACGCCTATTCCGGGCTTTCCTACGCCGAAAGCCCGACGCTTTTCCTCGAGTTCCACGGCACCGACGAGACCGTGCCGCTGCAATCGGCGGGTTTTGCCGAGATCGCGGCGGAATGCGGCGGCGGCGAATTCCTGTGGACCGCCAATGCCGAGGAGCGAACGAAGCTCTGGAAGGCGCGCCACGACGCCTATTGGGCCGCGCGAGGGCTGGCGCCCGGGCTTGCCGCACTTTCGACCGATGTTTGTGTTCCGATATCGAGACTTGCCGATTGCGTTTCCGAAACGCAGGCGGATATCGAGGAGCATGGGCTGCTAGGCCCGATCGTCGGCCATGCCGGCGACGGGAATTTTCATGTGCTGCTGCTGTTCGACGACAAAAGCGCCGAGGACATCGCCAAGGCCGAGAGCTTCGTGGAGCGGCTCAGCCGCCGGGCGCTTGACATGGACGGGACATGCACCGGCGAACACGGAATCGGGCAGGGCAAGATGGCGTTCCTGGAACAGGAGCTCGGCGGCACGGTGGATCTGATGCGACAGGTGAAGCGGGCGCTCGATCCGGACGATATCTTCAATCCCGGCAAGATTTTCCACCAAGGCTGAAAACGGAATATTCTCATGAACTTGGGCCTTGCTCTCGAATCCCGTTCTTCATTAAAGAGTTAGAGCATGATGTCGCCCGAAAACCGCTCACACTTTTCGGCACCATGCTCTAGTGTCGGTAACAGAATCCCGAATGGAGAATCCTTGCATTGGTAGGCCGGTTCCTCGTCTTTCTGGGGGGAGTGATCGTCGCGGCGCTCTTTGTGGCGCTGCTTGCGCCGCTGTTCATCGACTGGACGGATTTCCGCAAGAATTTCGAGGACCAGGCAAGCCGCATCATCGGCAAGAAAGTCACCGTCCACGGCACGGTGGATGCCCGCCTGCTGCCCTTTCCCTCGGTCACGCTGCACGACGTGCGCGTCGGCCAAGAGGCGGACGGCACGCCGATCGTCAAGATCGAGCAGTTCTCCATGGATGCCGAGCTTGCGCCTTTCCTGTCGGGCGAGGCGCTGATCTTCGACATGCGCGTCGTCAAGCCGAAGGTGCGCCTGAGATTGCTGAAAGACGGCACGCTTGACTGGATGCGCGGCAGCCGCCCGGAAATACCGGCAAAGACCGTCGTTCTCGAAAACGTGCATGTCAGCGGCGGCGAGGTCGAGTTCATCGACGACCAGTCGGGCCGCTCGCGCCACATCACCGGCCTCGATGCGGAAATGTCGGCCAAGTCGCTGGCCGGTCCCTGGCGCATCGAGGGTGATGCAGCGCTCGACGGCGAGCACGGCAATTTTTCGATTTCCAGCAGCCAGCCGGACGAGAAGGGCGCGCTGCGCGTGCGCACGAAGCTCTCGCCGGACAAGCACCCTGTCAGCGTCGATCTCGACGGCGAGTTGAAGCTCGTCGACAGCAAGCCGAATTATCAAGGCCAGCTTTCGGCAGCGATCGAAAACGGCAACAGCGCCAAGCCCGCCGACAAACGTGTTCAACCACCGCGCGTCAAGGGCCGCTTCGAGCTCACCAACGAACGCATCCGCATCCCCGAATACCGGATGGAGATCGGCTCGACCGACGATCCCTATGTCATTACAGGCGAGGCGACGCTCGATACCGGCAATGCGCCGGTATTCCTGCTGACCGCCGACGGACAGCAGATCGACGTCAACCGCATCGGCAATCAGGGCGAGTCCGGCAAGACAACGCGCGATGCGGCGGTTTCGGCGCGCGAGCGGCTGAGTTCGCTGATCGATATCGTCGGGCAGGTGCCGATCCCGCAGGTGCCGGGCAAGGCAAGCGTCAAGCTGCCGGCGATCGTCGCCGGCGATACGACGCTGCGCGATGTGCAGCTGGAGCTTGAGCCGGCCGGCACGGGCTGGATGATCGACAGCGCCACCGGCACGCTGCCTGGGCGCACTCAGGTGGAAGGCAAGGGCAAGCTCCTGCTCAAGGGTGATCCCTCGTTCAACGGGCAGATCGTGGTGGCCTCCAGCCAGCCGACCGGGCTTGCCTCCTGGCTTGCGGGCTCGGTCGATCCCGCCATCCGGCAATTGCGGCAGGCGGGCTTTTCGGCCAATGTCAGCCTGACCCACGAATTGCAGCGTTTCGAAAATCTCGAAGTCGCCATCGGTCCGGCGACGCTGAAGGGGCGGCTGGAGCGGCAGGCGATCTCCGGCCAGACACCGACATTGTCGGTGGCGCTGAACGGCGATACGCTCGATCTCGATGCGCTGCAGGCGCTGACCGGTCTGCTGACCGGACAGGATGCCGGCGATAATGTGCTCGACCACAAGATCGCCGCCCAGCTCAAGGCCGACAAATTCAATGCCTTCGGCGTCAGCGCCGAGAATGTCGAAACCACGTTTACGATCGCCGACGGCGCGCTTGCCGTCGACCGGCTGTCGATCAAGAATATCGCGGGCGCCGAGCTGACGGCGACGGGCAGGGCGGAAGGCTCGCTGCTCGACTATAAGGGCACCGGCGAGATCACCTTCAAATCGGCCGATCCTGGCGGCTTCTTCACTATGCTGCGCGAGCACCTGCCGCATCACCCGGTGCTCGACCGGCTGGTGCGCAATGCCGGCTGGTACGGCAATACGGCGCTGCGCGGCGCGCTGACACTCGGCGGCGACGAGGGCAATGCGCTGACCGTGACGCTTGCCGGCGTCTCGAACGGCAGCCGCGTCAATCTCGACTACCGCATGTCCGATCTCCTGGCGCTGACCGGCAACGGCACGACCAGCCTGGAAGCGACGCTGGAAAATGCCGTGCCATCAGTCCTGTTTGGCCAGGCCGGGCTCGATCCGCTGCCCGTCGATGTCGGCGCCAACGGCCGCCTGACGCTCAAGGTGCAGGCATCGGGCAACGACCCCGCCGAGGCGGCACTGACCTTCGCCACCGACCGGACCTCGTTCACCGCCAACGGCAAGGTCGATGTGCGGCCGGAAAGCTTCATGAACGGGAAGATCGCGCTTTCGCTCGACAGCGCCGATATCGACCCCTACCTCATCATGAACGGCATCGCTTTGCCGCAGACTGGGGCAGGGCTGCCTTTCGGCCTGCAGGCCAAAGCCGCCGTCAACGGCGACAAGATCGTCTTTTCCGATCTGAAGGGCCATGCGGCCGACAATGAATTTTCAGGCGCGCTGACCTTCGACCGGAAGGCGGCGAAGACGACGGCAAACGGCGAGCTGACGCTTGCCAAGGCCGATGTCGGCTGGCTCGGCGAAGCGGTGTTCGGCCAGATCACCGATCCCGCCAAAGGCACGCTGACGACGGTGCCGCTGGGGTTGCCGATCTTCAAGGATCTCGACGTCAACGTGAAGGTCTCGGCCAAGCAATTCTGGCCCGGCCTGCCGGACACGGCGGTTTCCGACTTCACCAGCAACGTCGCCTACAAGGGCGACGAGCTGCAGCTCAACGACATGGCCGGCACCTGGGACGGGGGCAAGCTTTCCGGCAACCTGCTCTTCACCAATGCTGACGGCACTGGCTTCCTGCAGACGAAGCTTTCGCTTGCCGATTCCGATCTTGCCGGCGTTGTCTGGCTGCGCGACGGTGCGCCGATCGCCAACGGCAAGTTCGGCCTGTCGCTGTCGATGGAGGCCTCGGGCAAGACGATCGGCGAGATCGCCAGCTCGCTCAACGGCTCGGGTGAACTGAAGCTCGGCGAGACCAGCATACGCGGACTGAACCTTGCCATCCTGCCGCCGCTGCTTGCCGCAACCGATACGATGCAGGAGCAGATCACCGCCGGCAAGGTGCATCCGATTGTCGAGACGCTGCTCAGCAACGGGGAGGCCAAGCTGCCGCCGCTCGGTATTCCCTTCAACGTCACGGACGGGACGCTGAGAGTGCAGAACGTCGCCATCGCCAACGATCTTGCCCACATCAGCGCCGATGCGCAGATCGCGCTGCCGGAGGAGCGGATCAGCGCAACGCTCGGCGTCGGGTTCAATCCGGGCCAGGAGGCGCTTTCCGGCGCCGAGCCGGCGCTCCGGCTGAATTTTTCCGGCATGCTGCCGTCGCCCGGCAAGACGATGGATGTGACCGATATTACCAGCTACCTGTCGCTGCGCGCCTTCGAGCGCGAGCGCCGCCGCGTCGAGCGGCTGCAGGCGATCGTGCTCGAAAAGCAGCGGCTGCGCCGCGAGGTCGCGCTCTACCGCTTCAACGCCGCCGAGCGCGTCAAGGCGGCGGAGATCGAACGGCAGCGGCAGGCGGAGGAAGAGCGCCTGCGCGCTCTCGCGCAGCAGGCGGCCGAAGAGAAGGCCGCCGCCGATGCCGCCCGCGCGGCAGCCGAGGCGAAAGCCAAGGTGGATGCCGATGCGAGGGCGGCGGCCGAGGCGGAAGCGGCGCGGCGCAGCGGGCAGGCCCAGCCCGGTCCGCTCAATTTCGACCAGGTGCCGGGCGTTCAGGCGCAATAACAGCGCGGCACAAAAATCCGATTCAGGCGACAGGCTTCAAGCCCTTGTTTTCATGCATGCCGTCGCTCACGGCTGGGCGGCTGGCGCCGTCCTTCGCCCAGGCGAGCACGTGGAGCCTGAGCGCCGAGGAGAGGTTGCTGTCCGGCGGCCGGTGGTCGTCGATCTCGGAAATCAGCGCGGCAAGCGGCATCGAACGGCTTGCGGCGATCGTCTTCAGCTCGGCCCAGAATTCGTCCTCCAGCGAAAAGCTGGTGCGATGGCCGTGCAATGTCGCCGAATGCTTACGGATCATGAAGCGGCGTCTCGGTTGAGTTTTTCGCGGATTGATTCAAGGAAACTGCATAAGTGGTTGATTGCAGATTCCATTCCGGCTCTTCAAGCTTTGCTTGAGGGCTGACAGCGCCACAGGTCTTTTCAGTCGTGCAAAGGACGCTGCTTTTCGGGCCGATGGGTCAGGCGCCGTCGTCATCCGTCTCGATCCGGCCGGCGTGATGGGCTTTGTCGGCTTTCTCGTTCAGGGCGCGGGTGAGCTGCTTTTCGGCCTTGGTGCGGCCGAAGGAAATGCGGTTCTGCTCGGCCTGCTTCTCCTTTTCGGAGCGGGCCTGCTTCTTGCGGAACTGGCGCAGGTTGACGATTTCGGCGCTCATGCGGTGCCTGTCTTCCTCATGAAAAAGGGAGGCTTGGCCTCCCTTGAAATCACTGCTTCTTGCGGAAGGAGTCGAGCGAGACGACGGAGCCCGGTTTCTTCTCCTCGCCGTCCGCGGGCTTTGTCGCGGCGTCATCGGGCTTTCCGGCCGCATCCACCGGATAGGCGGTGATTTCGCCTGACGGCAGCTCCTCGCCATCGGCGAGCGGTACATCGAATTCGAGCTCGAAATTGACGGAAGGGTCGTAGAAGCCGCGGATGGCATTGAACGGGATGACCAGCTTCTCAGGAACGTCGGAGAAGGAAAGGCCGATCTCGAAATGCGTCTCGGTGATCTTCAGGTCCCAGAACTGGTGCTGGATGACGATGGTCATCTGCTCGGGATATTTCGACTTCAGGTGCTGCGAGATGCGTACACCGGCCGCACCGGTGAGGAAAGTGATGAAGAAATGATGGTCGCCGGGCAGACGGCCCGTCGTTCCTACCTCCGCCAAAACCTTGCGGATGACGCCGCGAAGTGCATCCTGCGCCAGAATGTCGTAGCGGATATGATCCTGCCCCATGCTTTTCCTGTCTTTCGTCGGTTCTAAAGTCTTTTCACAAGGTATATGCCACGTTCAGGCGCCTTGGGAAAGTCCGGAGCCGAGTCACGCTAATAACGAGCATACATGATTATTGCGGCAGGGAGAAGGTGAAGGCTTCTGTTGCCAGGTGCCTTCGGACCCCGCCTAGAGGTGCGAACCACTAGGACTTTGATTGAAGTGTCACACCGCGATTAAGCAGCGAGACGAGCTTCCGCATAGTTGTCGTTTGCAACTACAATTTTAGCCCGATAACGGCGGTACAATGCCGAGCAAAAATACGATCTTTACACCCTTGTCGATCCTGTTTCGCCCCCATCAAAAGCCGGCCTTCAAGACCGCCGGTTTTTGGTGGAGGCGCCGGGTACCGCCCCCGGGTCCAATAGGTTTATTACACCGCTCATTTATCGCCATAGCCGGCCCGAAAGCCGGCACGGCTGATATAGGGGTTTCCTCTGCCCAAGGAAAGGGCAAACGTCATAAAAGCTTTATCTCCCGGCAGAAATTGCGGGAAAACGCGCGGGGGGCTGGCTTCCCGCCGCCGAAGACTTAAAATCAGGCGAAACGGAATCAGCGCGCCATGAAGCAATATCTCGATCTCCTCAGTCATGTGATGGAAAAGGGCTCCGACAGGGGCGACCGCACCGGCACCGGCACACGCTCGGTCTTCGGCTACCAGATGCGCTTCGACCTCGAAGAGGGCTTCCCGGTCCTCACCACGAAGAAGCTGCATCTGCGCTCGATCATCCACGAGCTGCTCTGGTTCCTGAAGGGCGAGACGAATATCCACTATCTCAAGGAGAACGGCGTTTCGATCTGGGACGAGTGGGCTGATGAAAACGGCGATCTCGGGCCGGTCTACGGCGCCCAGTGGCGCTCCTGGCCGGCGCCCGACGGCGGCCATATCGATCAGATCGCCAATCTCGTCAAAGGCATCGTCAACAATCCGAATTCGCGCCGTCATATCGTTTCGGCCTGGAACCCGGCCGAGGTCGACCAGATGGCGCTACCGCCCTGCCACTGCCTGTTCCAGTTCTACGTGGCCGACGGCAGGCTTTCCTGCCAGCTCTACCAGCGCTCGGCCGACATCTTCCTCGGCGTGCCGTTCAACATCGCCTCCTATGCGCTGCTGACGATGATGGTGGCTCAGGTGACCGGGCTGAAACCCGGCGATTTCGTCCATACGCTCGGCGACGCCCATCTCTACCACAACCATTTCGACCAGGCGAAACTGCAGCTGGCGCGCCAGCCGAAACCGCTGCCCTTCATGCGCATCAACCCCGATGTGAAGGATATCTTCGGTTTCACATTCGAGGATTTCGAGCTGGTTGGCTATGAGGCCGAGGCCAATATCAAGGCGCCGATCGCCGTCTGATCGGAGAGATTTCATGGCCGACATCCGCAAGACCATTGTCGTCGCCGTTTCCCGCAACGGCATCATCGGCCGCGACGGCGATATGCCCTGGCGGCTTTCGAATGACCTCAAGCGTTTCAAGGCGCTGACGCTGGGCAAGCCCGTCGTGATGGGCCGCAAGACATACGATTCGATCGGCAAGCCGCTGCCCGGGCGGCCGAACGTCGTCATATCGCGGCAGGCGGCGATCGATCATCCCGATGTCAGCATGGCGCATTCGCTGCCCGAGGCGATCGCGCTGGCCGAAAGACTGGCGGTTGAGGCCGGCGTCGACGAGGTCTGCATTGTCGGCGGCGGGCAGATCTATGCGCAGGCGATCGGCCTTGCCGACCGGATGTGCGTCACTCATGTCGAGGTCGACCTCAAAGGGGATGCGGCGTTTCCGGCGATCGATCCCGACGTCTGGCAGGCAGGGGAGGCGCTCGCGGTGCCGGCCGGGGAGAAGGACAGCTATCCCACCCGCTACGTCGTGTATGAACGCCGGCACGCCTGAAAACGAACTATTTTCCAATTAAATTGACCAAGTTTCTCACGCTGCGTTGAAAGCCGGTGCGGCGATACCTATAACGGTCACGATCGCATCCGCCGGTCGGCCCCCACGGTCCCGGATGCGTGGAAGACTTAACGAACAACGAGGTTTTGATGCCCTGGAGCAATCAGAATGGCGGCGGCGGCCCTTGGGGCGGCGGCGGCGGTAATAATCAGGGGCCATGGGGCCAGGGGCCGAACCGCCCGCGCGGCGGCGGCAACAAGGGCGGACCGCCCGACCTGGAAGACATTATCCGGCGCGGCCAGGACCAGCTGCGCAACATCATTCCCGGCGGCTTCAACGGCGGCGTCGCCGCGATCGTCGCGGCGATCGTTGCTGTGTTCTGGCTGATCCAGTGCGTCTACACCGTCCAGCCGGACGAACGCGGCGTCGAGCTGCGCTTTGGCAAGCCACGGGACACGGTATCGATGCCGGGCCTGCATTTCCATTTCTGGCCGATGGATTCGGTCGAGATCGTCAAGGTCACCGAGCAATTGCTGAACGTCGGCGGCACGCAGGGCAGCAGCAACACGGCCGGCGGCCTGATGTTGTCTGGCGACCAGAACATCCTCAACGTCCGTTTCAACGTGCTCTACCAGATCAGCGATGCGCGCGCCTATCTCTTCAACGTCGAAAGCCCGGCGCAGACGCTGCAGCAGGTTTCCGAAAGCGCGATGCGCGAAGTGGTCGGCCGGCGCCCGGCGCAGGACGCGTTCCGCGACCGGCGCCTGGAGATCGCCAGCGAAGTCGCCAACATCATCCAGGATACGATGTCGCGCTATAGTTCCGGCATCTCGATCAACAAGGTGACGATCGAGGACGTGGCGCCGCCGCGTGAAGTGGCCGATGCCTTCCAGGAAGTGCAGCGCGCCGACCAGGACAAGCAGCGACTGGTGGAAGAGGCCAACCAGTACGCCAACCAGAAGCTCGGCCAGGCGCGCGGCGACGGCGCCCGCATCCGCGAAGATGCCGCCGCCTACAAGGACCGCGTCGTCAAGGAAGCGGAAGGTGAAGCGCAGCGCTTCATCGCCATCGATGAACAATATTCGAAGGCGCCCGACGTCACCCGCAAGCGGCTGTTCCTGGAAACGATGGAACAGGTGCTCAAGAATTCCAAGAAGGTCATCATCGACGAGAAGCAGGGGGTCGTGCCCTATCTGCCGCTCAACGAGATCACCAGACCCTCGCAGCAGGGAGGTTGAGCCATGACTTCGAACAGGCTTCCCGTCATTCTCATCATCCTCGCGGTTCTGCTGCTCGGTCTCTATTCCTCAGTTTTCGTGGTCAATGCCCGCGAGCAGGCGATCGTCGTGCGCTTCGGTGAAATCCAGTCGGTCAAGACCGAGCCCGGCATCTACTTCAAGCTGCCGTTCAGCTTCATGGATGCCGACCGCGTCCAGCTCGTCGAAAAGCAGAAGCTGCGTCTCGACCTCGACAATATCCAGGTGCAGGTCAAAGGCGGCGCGACCTTCGATGTCGACGCCTTCGTGATCTACTCGATCAACGATGCCCGTCGCTTCCGCGAAACCGTCTCCGGCGACCGCGATTCGGCTGAAGCACGGCTGCGTACCCGTCTGGATTCGGCGCTGCGCCGCGTCTACGGTCTGCGCGAATTCGATGCCGCACTTTCCGACGAGCGCGTATCGATGATGCTCGAAGTGCGCGACGATCTGCGTCCCGACGCCGAGCTTCTGGGCCTCAACATCGAGGACGTGCGCATCCGCCGTACCGATCTGACGGCCGATGTGGCGCCGAACACCTATAACCGCATGCGCTCCGAGCGCCTGGCCGAAGCCGAGCTGCTGCGCGCCCAGGGCACGGAAGACGGCCTGCGCCGCCGTGCGATCGCCGACCGCCAGGTGGTCGAGATCACCGCCGATGCCCAGCGCGACGCGGAAATCTTGCGCGGTCAGGGTGACGCGGAACGCAACCGCGTCTTCGCCGACGCCTTCTCCAGGAACCCTGCCTTCTTCGAGTTCTATCGTTCGATGGCAGCCTATTCCTCGGCGCTGTCTTCGCAGGACACGACGCTGGTGCTGTCGCCGAATTCGGAATTCTTCCGCTATTTCGACAATGCCGATGGCGTCCTGCGATCGCCGGCAAACCCGGCAGCGACTG
This sequence comes from Rhizobium fabae, assembly GCF_003985135.1. NCBI lineage: Bacteria > Pseudomonadati > Pseudomonadota > Alphaproteobacteria > Hyphomicrobiales > Rhizobiaceae > Rhizobium > Rhizobium fabae. The sequence goes on along the minus strand of NZ_ML133645.1, from coordinate 178,604 downwards.
CTCCGGCAGTGCCCGGGGCAACTGCTCCGGCAGCGCCGGCCCAGCCGGCGAACTGACGGTAAGGGATGCCTTCCGCATCCCGGAAAATTCAAAGGGCCGGCCGTGCGCCGGCCCTTTTTTCATGGAATGATTGCGGTAATCCGGCTTTTGCGAGGACTTGTCAGATTGCACGGGGATTTCGCGAAAAGGTGATTTCGCCCTCCATCATTCCGCCTTATGCTGGTGCTCAATGTGCGCATTTACCCCCTTATGAGGAAGCTTGATGGCCCCCACGATACGCTCGCCCTTCAGACGAACGCTCGCGCTACTGGCCAGCGCCGCAATCCTGGCGCAAGCCGGCGTGAGCGGGATTGCCCATGCGCAAACCGCTCCTGAAGCTGCTGCACCAGGGATGGCCACGCCTCCTGCCGCCGCGCAGACGGCTCCGGCGCCTGCAGCACCACAGCAGGTCCCGCCGATCCAGTCCACCGTGCCCAACAACGGTCCGGCTTCCGTCGCCGACCTTGCCGAAGGTCTGCTCGATGCCGTGGTCAATATCTCGACCTCGCAGAACGTGAAGGACGACGAGGGCGCGGGGCCTGCGCCGCGCGCGCCCGACGGCTCGCCTTTCCAGGAGTTCTTCAACGACTTCTTCAACAAGAAGCAGGGCGACAAGGGCGGCAATCACAATGTCAGCTCGCTCGGCTCCGGCTTCGTCATTGATCCCACAGGCTATATCGTAACCAACAACCACGTGATCGAAGGCGCCGACGATATCGAGATCAATTTCGCCAATGGTTCGAAGCTCAAGGCGAAGCTGATCGGCACGGATACGAAGACCGATCTTTCGGTGCTGAAGGTCGAGCCGAAGACGCCGCTGAAATCGGTGAAGTTCGGCGATTCCAGCAAGATGCGCATCGGCGACTGGGTGATGGCGATCGGCAATCCCTTCGGCTTCGGGGGGTCGGTGACGGTCGGCATCATTTCCGGGCGCGGCCGCAACATCAATGCCGGCCCCTATGACAATTTCATCCAGACAGATGCGGCCATCAACAAGGGCAACTCAGGCGGCCCGCTCTTCAACATGAAGGGTGAGGTGATCGGCATCAACACGGCGATCATCTCGCCGAGCGGCGGCTCGATCGGCATCGGCTTCTCGGTGCCGTCGGAGCTTGCCTCCGGCGTCGTCGATCAGCTGCGCGAATATGGCGAGACGCGGCGCGGCTGGCTCGGCGTGCGCATCCAGCCGGTGACCGACGATATCGCCGACAGCCTCGGGCTCGATTCCGCCAAGGGAGCGCTGGTTGCCGGCGTCATCAAGGGCGGGCCTGTCGACGACGGCTCGATCAAGGCGGGCGACGTCATCCTGAAATTCGACGGCAAGACCGTCGCCGAAATGCGTGACCTGCCGCGCGTCGTGGCGGAAAGCGCCGTAGGCAAGCAGGTCGATGTCGTCGTGCTGCGCGACGGCAAGGAGCAGACCGTCAAGGTGACGCTCGGCCGGCTCGAGGACAGCGATCAGCCGGGCGGAACTGACGATGCCGCACCCGACGGTTCGCAGGATGATGGCGTGATCACGCCGGATCCCGGCGAGAACAACGATATGGACCAGCCTGACACCGGCGATCAGGCCAAGCCCGCGCCCGACCAGCATCAGGGCCAAGGTCAGGGACAAACGGCGCCGGATGCGGCAACGCCGAAGAATGTGCTCGGCCTGTCGCTCTCGCTCCTGAGCCCCGAGACGCGCAAGGCTTTCGGCATTGCCGAGAGCGTCGACGGCGTCGTGGTGACCGAGGTGACGCCCGGCTCCGCTTCGGCTGAAAAGGGGCTGAAGCCTGGCGATGTGATCGTCGAGGTGGCGCAGGAATTCATGAAGTCGCCGGATGCGGTGGCCGCCAAGGTGCAGTCATTGAAACAGGAAGGCCGCCGCAACGCCCAGCTGATGATCGCATCGGCCAATGGCGATCTGCGGTTCGTCGCAGTGCCGATGGAGTGATAGAGTTGCGGCGGTGGTGATTTAGCCGCCGTCGTCTCCAACTCTCCCTCATTCCTGTGCTGGTCACAGGAATCCAGTGCGCCCAAGTCTTTGGGCGCAGGAGATCCTTTTCTTCCGGCGTAGATCATTCACCGCGCGGACGCGCGGTGGCTGGATTCCTGTGACGAGCACAGGAATGAGGGTGGAGAAAGTTCCCCCGTCGGTCTTCAAACCGTGACGAAATCCGTCTTCCGGTAGCCTTGGATATAGAGCAGCGCGGTCAGATCGCCGTGGTTGATGCGCATCTGCGCTTCGGCGGCGACGGCGGGCTTGGCGTGGAGGGCGACGCCGGAGCCGGCGAGGTGGAGCATGCCGAGATCGTTGGCGCCATCACCTACGGCGATCGCCTCCTTCGGCGAAATGCCGAGCTTGGCCGAAATCTCGTTCAGCGCATCGACCTTCGCCTGCTTGCCGAGGATGGGTTCGGCGACGAAGCCGGAGAGGATGCCGCTGTTTTCCAGCAGCGTGTTGGCGCGGTTCTCGTCGAAGCCGAGGGTGGCGGCGATGCGGCTGGTGAAGACGGTGAAGCCGCCGGAGACGAGGGCGGTGTAATGGCCTTTCGACTTCATGGTGGCGATCAGCTCCGGCCCGCCCGGGGTCAGCGTGATGCGCTTGGCGATGACCTCGTCGACGACCGAGAGCGGCAGTCCCTTCAAGAGGGCGACGCGTTCGCGCAGCGCAGGCTCGAAAGCGATCTCGCCGTTCATGGCGCGGGCGGTAATGGTGGCGACCTTTTCCTTCAGGCCGACTTCGGCGGCGAGTTCGTCGATGCATTCCTGGCCGATCATCGTCGAATCCATGTCGGCGATCAGCAGCTTCTTGCGGCGGCTGTCCTGCTCCTGGATGACGAGATCGATCGGCGCGCCTGATATGACGGCGAGGAGATTGGCTTCGGCCGCTTGCGCATCCGTGCCGTCGCGCAGGGCGATATCGCAGGCAATGCCGTCGGCCAGCCAGTAGAGGCCGGACGCCGCAACGGCCTCGGCCGCCCGTTCGGCGATGCCAGGGGTCAGCACGGGATTTGACGGATTGGCAACAAGCGTGGCAACGAGGGCCATGATGGAAAACCTTCTGAGCATAGAGAACGCGATCCTGATAACCGGGCCGACCGCCAGCGGCAAGTCCGCGCTCGCCGTTGAATTGGCGAGGCGCCACGGAGGCGCGGTCGTCAACGCCGACAGCATGCAGGTCTACGACACGCTGCGGGTGCTGACCGCGCGCCCGTCGGAAGAGGAGATGCAGGGCGTGCCGCATCATCTCTACGGTCATGTGCCGGCGGGGGCGGCCTATTCCACAGGCGCCTGGCTGCGCGATGTCTCGGCGCTGCTGCCGGCGCTCCGCGCCGCCGGGCGACTGCCGGTTTTCGTCGGCGGCACCGGGCTTTATTTCAAGGCACTGACCGGCGGCCTCTCCGATATGCCCGATATTCCTGAGGCATTGCGGGAAGAGCTGCGGGCTCGGCTCGTGGCGGAGGGGCCGGACGGGCTTCACGCGGAGCTTGCCGAGGCCGATCCTGCCATGGCGGCAAGCCTCAACCGCCAGGACGGGCAGCGCATCGTCCGGGCGCTGGAGGTGATGAAGGCGACCGGGCAATCGATCGCCGATTTCCAGGGCCGGTCTGGGCCTGTCGTGATCGACGCCGCCAAGGCCCGCAAGATCGTCGTGCTGCCGGATCGAGCCGTGCTGCATACCCGTATCAACGGCCGTTTTGAAAAGATGCTGCGCGAGGGCGCGGAAGACGAGGTGAGGGCGCTGCTTGCGCTCGGCCTGCCCGCCGAGGCGCCTGTCATGAAGGCGATCGGCGTCTCGCAGATCGCGGCAATGCTGAGCGGCGAGATGACGCGCGACGAGGTGCTGGAGAAAGGTGCCGCGGCAACGCGGCAATATGCCAAGCGACAAATGACATGGTTCCGCAACCAGATGGACGAGAGCTGGGAGCGGCTGACGGTTTAGCCGAGGGCCAGCCCGTCAGCCGCCGCCTCTATGTCGGGGGCGCCGCTGGCATAAGGCCGTGACGGCGCATGATTTCCGCCATCTTGGCCCGGTCCGGCGGACCACCTGCCGCCGCGTTGAGCACCGCGAAAGCCTCGCGGAAATACTCCGGTCCGATCGCTGCCGGCGTGACCACGCAGAGCGCCTTCACGTCCTGGCTGCCGTTGTTGTCGAACCGATGAACGGCGCCACGCGGAATGCAGAGCGCTTGCCCCGGCCCGACGTCGATCTGTTTTCCGTCGACCGTCCAAGTCAGCACCCCCTCGATGCCGTAAATCGTCTCTTCGTAGTGATCGTGGCTGTGCGCCGGCGCCGGCAGTCGCAGCGCGGCCGGGACCATGAGCTCGAAGGCGGCAACGCTGCCGTTCGAGTCGTCCGCAGTCAGCAGGAAGCGAACCGCGAAGCCTTTGGTGCCAATGGTTTCATCGGAAGGATTGACGCGAGGATCAATGGTTCTCTCTGGCATTTTGGAAACTCCTCCGGTAAACTACGTTTACTACTCATTAGTAAACTCAATTTACCGGATCGTCAATGCCGTCATCCAGGAAAGCCTGCCAGTGAGAACCGAAGACATGCTGATCGGCGCCCTGCTGCGCGTGCCGGCCCAGGCGATCCAGCGCCGGCTGATCAAAGGGCTGAACGCCGCCGGTTTTGACGAGTTGCGTCTGCCGCATATGGCGGTTCTGCAGTTTCCAGGCCCGGACGGAGCGCGGCCGGGCACGATCGCCGAGCGCGCCGGCATGAGCAAACAGGCCATCAACCAGCTGCTCCGCAGCCTCGAGGGTTTCGGCTACATCGTCCGCTCCGACGTTCCGGGTGAAGGCAGCGCGCGCATCGTCCGGTTTACGGAACGTGGACACGCCGCGTTCTCTGAGATGGTCGACATATTGCGCGACATCGAGGACGAGTGGCGCGCCGAGCTTGGGCCGGAGCGTTTCGCCCAACTCAAGGCGCTGCTGTTTGTCGTCTGGGACAGTCCATTGGCGCGCTAGCCGAAGCCATCTGCAAATTCGTCACGCATTCACAGTGGCCTATGCCGCTTGTCCGCCGTTTCACGAAGTCTCAGCAGTCTGGCGAGTTCGCCGACCGCGGCTTGCAACTGCTCCGGCAGGAAGCCGCCGAAGCCCAGCATCAGGCCGGGGCGTGCGGGCTGGCCGGCATACATGGGGGAGATCGCACGGACGGCGATGCCGGCCGAAAGCGCCCGGGCTGCGAGCCGCACGTCATCGGTTCCTTCGGGCAGCCACAGGAGAAGATGCATGCCCTGGTCGCTCGGCTCGACGCGGAAGCCTTCGGGCAAGGCGCGTTCGAGGGCCGACAGCAGGATTGCGCGGCGTTCGGCATAGAGACCCCGGATGCGCCGGATATGGGCTTCGAAATAGCCCTCCTTCATGTAGGCCGCGAGAACGTGCTGCTCTGTCGTCGGCGAATGCCGGTCGAGAATGGCGCGTGCGCCGGCGAAGGCTTCCGCAAGCTGTGAAGGGGCGATGACGTAGCCAAGGCGCAGGGACGGAAAGAGCACCTTGCTGAAGGTGCCGAGATAGATGACGCGTGACGGACGCAATCCCTGCATCGAAGGGAAGGGGTGTCCAGCATACCGCAATTCGCTGTCGTAGTCGTCCTCTACGATCCAGGCTCGGTTCTGGTCGGCCCAGGCGATCAGGGCGTTGCGCCGCGCCATGCTGAGCGGCATGCCGATCGGATATTGATGCGACGGCGTCACGAATGCGGCGCGCGCCTGCGGGCAGAGTTCGATGCCGCGTTCCACGTTCATCCCCTGCGCATCGACGGGGACGCGATGCGTGCATACGCCGAGATCGTCGAGCACGGCGGTCAGGCCGGGATAGGCCGGATTCTCGGCCCAGACGGGATCGTCGCGCGATAGAAGCACGCGGCCGGCCATGTAGAGGCCTTGCTGGGTGCCCGACGTGACGATGACCTGTCCCGGCTCGCAGTGCACGGCCCGTGCGCGGCGCACATGTTCGGCAATGGCGACGCGCAGCTCGAGCAGTCCCATCGGATCGTGATAGCTCGAGGGCGCCGCCTGTTTCCAAGCGCGCACGCGGTTGCCGAGACGGCGCCAGTTGTCGTCGGGGGCGATGCCGGAGGCCGGGACGGCGATGGCGAAGGGAACGGGCGGGTGAGGCGCGAGCGCGCGGGCAATCGCGATCAGCCGGGCCGCGGGGGGAGGCAGGTCGATGGCAGCCTCGGCCGCCTGCGCCGCCCGCTCGGGCGGGAGCGCCGGCGGCGGGTCCCTCAGGGCAGCGGTAACGCGGGTGCCGGCTCCGACCTGCGCTTCGAGATAACCTTCGGCGGTCAGCTGATCGAACACCTCGACGATGGTGCCGCGCGCGATCTTCAGGGTGGCCGAAAGGGTGCGCGTCGAGGGAAGGCGTTCGCCCGGCCTCAACTCGCCGCTGGCGATTGCGCTCCTGAGGGCCTGCGCGAGCTGGCGGCCGACATGGGCCGTTCGGTCGATCGCGTTGAGAGACGGGATTTCGATGGTGCTGCGTCGCTTGGACATCGCGAAATGGTCCACGAAGATTCTTGAAAATGGTGCTTCATGATGGACCAATTTTCGAGGAGAAGAAAGCGGATTGGCGGCTCCCCCCGTTCGGGCGGTGTCCGCGCAGATGGCCAAACCTCGGGAAAAGCAATGCAGGATCTTATCGTCGTCTACATCGCCTACATGATTGCCGCAGGCAGTCCCGGGCCAAGCAACATGGCCATCATGAATGTGGCGATGAGCCAGGGACGCCGACCCGCACTTGCCCTTGCCGCCGGGGTCATAACCATGTCGACATGCTGGGGGCTGATTGCGGTCACGGGCATCTCGACGCTGCTCGTGCGCTATGCCCATGCGCTGCTGTTCCTCAAGATCGCAGGCGGGCTCTACCTTCTCTGGCTTGCCTGGAAAGCGGCCCGCTCGGCAGTTCGGGATGCGCCGGCAAGCGAGGTGATCCGGCCTGCCGTCGAGCTCGGCGCGCTCTATCGCCGCGGCATCCTGATGCATCTCGGAAATCCGAAGGCGGTTCTCGCCTGGGTGGCGATCATGTCGCTCGGCCTCAAACCCGGCGCTTCGCCTCAAATGGCCATCACGGCCTTCGGCGGCTGCGTGCTCCTCGGGATCTCGATCTTCGCCGGTTATGCCTTGATCTTCTCGACGGCGCCGATGGTGCGCGGTTATGCCAGGGCGCGCCGCTGGATCGACGGAAGCCTCGCCGTCTTCTTCGCGGGTGCCGGATCGCGCCTGCTGTTTTCCAACTGATCGTTTTTCAGGATCGCATCATGTCTTCTTCGCCGTTTCATGGCCTCTCGGCCTTCCCGCCAACGCCTGCCGACATCCATGGCCGGGTCGATACGCAGGCCCTCAGCCGCCTGCTGGAACGCCTGTGCGAGGCAGGCGCCGCCTCCATCGGCCTTCTCGGCAGCACGGGGATCTACGCCTATCTCACGCGCGAGGAGCGGCGGAGGGCCGTCGAGGCGGCGGTCGAATGCGTTGGCGGCCGTGTTCCGCTTGTCGTCGGCGTCGGGGCTCTGAGGACGGACCATGCGAAGGATTTCGCCAGGGATGCCGAGGCAGCGGGTGCAAATGCTCTTCTGCTTGCGCCGGTGTCCTACACGCCGCTGACCCAGGAGGAAGTCTACCAGCATTTCCTCGCGGTGGCGGAGACGACCAGGCTTCCGCTTTGCATCTACAACAATCCCGGCACGACGCACTTCACCTTCACCCGGGAGCTTCTGCAGCGCCTGTCTCACATAGAGACGATCAGGGCCGTGAAAATGCCGCTGCCGGCGGACGGTGATTTGCGAGGGGAACTCGCGACATTGCGGGAAAAGACCAATCTCGCGATCGGCTACAGCGGCGACTGGGGTGCGGCCGAAGCGCTGCTTTCAGGCGCTGACGCCTGGCACAGCGTCATCGGCGGCTTGCTGCCGCGCACAGCTCTTGCCCTGACCAAGGCTGCCATGTCCGGCAATGGCGATGAGACGCAACGGCTCGCCGGGCTCCTGCAGCCGCTCTGGGAAACGTTCAAGGCATTCGGAAGCATCCGCGTGGTCTATATGCTCGTCGAGCATCTCTCACTCGGCCGCGCGGAGCTTCCGCGGCCTCTCCTGCCACTCAACCCTGTGGACCGGCAACGCGTGCTCGACGCCGCCCGGCCGCTGATCGACTACGAGACGGGGCTGACGCATCAATCCTTGTTGTAAAGGCTGCTCAGCGGTTTTTTCAGGATGCTTTCGCGCAGCGATGTGCCGGGCTCCCGGCGGGAGATCGCCGGCTGGTCGGTGGGCGGCGCCGGGCGGGGAAAGACCGGTTCCTCGCGGCGCATCTCGCGGCGCAGCGCATCGAGCCGCGGGTCGATCGAGGGAGACGCGGCCGGATCCAGCCGCGGCGCCTGCGGCAGCAATTCGCGCCGGTAGGATTCGAGCGGCGCGGTGGCTGGGTCGGGCGGCGTATAGGGCGTGGCGTCGAGATCCTCGTCGGCGGCATCCGGCTCGTCGAAGCCTACCGCAGATGCGGCCATGCTCTGCTGGAAGTTCGAAATATCCGGTCCGACGGTCACCGCCCGCATGCGGGTGACGATCTTGCGCAGATCGACCGTATCCGGATCTTCCTCGCTATGCTTGCTGTTGGCGCCGTGCGCCTTCGGCAGCAGGCTCTCGTCGACGCGGGAAAAGCGCATGCGCATCGGTACGCTGATCGCCTCGCCGAAGGCGATCGCCTCGCCGTTGCCGATCGAGGAGATGAAGCTCGTCGTCGAGATCGACGAATTCGGGATGGCCGAGCGTATGATTTCCTGGTCGCGGTCGTTGGCAAGCCGCATGGCAAAAAGCGTCGAGCACTGCGACAGGATCGTCTGGTCGAGTTCGCCCGGCCGCTGGGTGATGATGCCGAGCGAGACGCCGTATTTGCGGCCCTCCTTGGCGATGCGGGCGATCGCCTGGCGCGTCGGCACGAAGCCGAGACTCGGATCGGAGGGGATGTAACGGTGGGCTTCCTCGCAGACGACGAGCATGTGGATGGCGCCTTCGCTCCAGAGCGCCACCTCGAAGGCCATGCGGCAAAGCACTGACGCGACCGAGTTGACGACTTCGGACGGAATGCCGGCAAGCTGGAAGGTGCAGATCGGCTTGCCATCGCCGGGGATGCGGAAGATCTGCGCGATCGTTTCGGTGATCGTGTCGCTGATCGTATTGTTGGAAAACATGAAATGATAGCGCGGATCGTTGATCGCAGCGATGAGGCGCATCTTCAGCGACCGCAGGAAGGGCTTTTCCGAGCGGCCCTCCAGGCGGCCGATGCGCTCGTCGATCAGCGCCAGCAGATCGGCCATGCGGTAGGGGACCGGCGTATCAGCGGTGATCGAGCTTTTTTCCGTCGTGCGGCGCACCAGCGAGTTGTCGCTGCCGCGGAAGGCGCGCTTGGCCTCCGGCAGGATATCGCGCAGCATGTCGAGTTCGTCGGGTACAGGCGGGCGGCCACGGAAGACGACTTCGGCGAATTCTTCGAGCCGCATCAGCCAGAAGGGCAGGTCGAGCGTATCCGTGTCGATGGTGACGGCATGCTTGGGAAAGGCGGCGGCGAATTCATTGTGCGGATCGAGGATCAGCACGCGCAGCTTCGGGTTCGCCGCGATCGCCTTGTGCAGCAGCAGCGACACGGCCGTCGACTTGCCGACGCCGGTGGAGCCGACGACGGCGAAATGCTTGGAGAGCATCGAGGGGATGTGGATCGCCGCATCGATGCTTTCGTCCTGCGTCAGCTTGCCGATGACGGCTGTCGTGCCTTCGCCGGCATCGTAAATGCGGATCAGGTCGGCGGAGCGGATGCGGTGGGCGATGGCGCCGAGATAGGGATAGCATGAGATGCCGGTCGAGAATTCCTCGGTGCCGTCCTCATCGACGCGAACTTCGCCGAGAAGCTCAGTCTCGATCTTGAAATAATTGTCCTCGCCCTCACCCCAGGCATGGCTGCCGGTGTTCATCTGATAGACAAGGGCGACGACGCGGTTGCGGCCGACGCTGATCGAAATCAGCCGGCCGACGGACCAGAGTTCGGTGAGATCGGTGCCGCCCTGCTCGGCGACGGCGGCAATGGTTGCCCTGGAGCCGCTGCATGCAACGACGCGGCCGAGAAAGCGATTTCCCGGCGCATGGCCATCGCGGCGATCATGCTCGCCTGCCTTGCCAGACGTGCGCAAGTCGTTGTTGAGCAAAGGGCTACTCCATGCGGTAGCGTATAAGAATAAAGTCGATCCTTTAACAAATCCTTCATCCTATGGATTTTCGGGGATGCAGGCGTGGGGCAGTTTTTATTGCGGCATGCGTTGACGCTGCGAAATTTTCTGTCTATCACTGCCGACCATGAAAATCGCAACGGCTCTTATCGTGGTGGGAAAGCGCATGGGCAGGATGGTGTAACCATCCGGCGATAGCCACCCATGCGCTAGATGACAGGCTCCTCCGGGGCCTTTTTTTATGCCCGAAATCAGGGCTTCCGGCCACAAACGCAATCCCAGCATCAAACGGAACAGACAGATGAGCACGGACAATCAGGCGGCAGGCAATCGGATGACGGGAGCGGAGATCGTTCTCAAGGCGCTGAAGGACAATGGCGTCGAACATATCTTCGGCTATCCCGGCGGCGCGGTCCTGCCGATCTATGACGAGATCTTCCAGCAGGACGACATCAAGCACATCCTCGTCCGACACGAGCAGGGGGCCGGCCATGCTGCCGAAGGTTACGCCCGCTCCACCGGCAAGGTCGGCGTCATGCTGGTCACCTCGGGTCCGGGCGCGACCAATGCGGTCACGCCGCTGCAGGACGCGCTGATGGATTCGATCCCGCTCGTCTGCCTGACAGGCCAGGTTCCGACCCCGCTGATCGGCTCCGACGCCTTCCAGGAATGCGATACAGTCGGCATCACCCGGCCCTGCACGAAGCACAACTGGCTGGTCAAGGATGTCAACCAGCTCGCCGCCATCATTCATGAGGCTTTCCGCATCGCTCAGTCCGGCCGTCCGGGGCCTGTCGTCGTCGATATTCCGAAAGACGTGCAGTTTGCGACCGGCACCTACACGCCGCCCGCCGACTACCCGGTGCAGAAGAGCTATCAGCCGAAGATCCAGGGCGATCTCAACCAGATCCATGCGGCGATCGAACTGATGGCGAGTGCGCGCCGTCCGGTCATCTATTCCGGCGGCGGTGTCGTCAATTCCGGCCCGGAGGCTTCCAAGCTGCTGCGCGAACTGGTCGAGCTCACCGATTTTCCGATCACCTCGACGCTGATGGGCCTCGGCGCCTATCCGGCTTCGGGCAAGAACTGGCTGAAGATGCTCGGCATGCACGGCTCCTACGAGGCCAACATGGCGATGCATGACTGCGACGTCATGGTCTGCATCGGCGCCCGCTTCGATGACCGCATCACCGGCCGTCTCAATGCCTTTTCGCCGAACTCGAAGAAGATCCATATCGACATCGATCCGTCCTCGATCAACAAGAATGTCCGTGTCGATATCGGCATCCGCGGCGACGTCGGCCATGTCCTCGAAGACATGGTTCGCCTGTGGCGGGCGCTGCCGAAGAGGCCGGAGAAAAACCGCCTGGAGGATTGGTGGAGCGATATCGCCCGCTGGCGGGCGCGCAACTCCTTCGCCTATACGAAGAACAGCGACGTCATCATGCCGCAATATGCGCTGGAACGGCTGTTTGCGCATACCAAGGATCGCGACACCTACATCACGACCGAGGTCGGGCAGCACCAGATGTGGGCGGCACAGTTCTTCGGCTTCGAACAGCCGAACCGCTGGATGACCTCGGGCGGCCTGGGGACGATGGGCTACGGCCTGCCGGCAGCACTCGGCGTCCAGATCGCCCATCCCGACAGTCTCGTCATCGACATTGCCGGCGACGCCTCGATCCAGATGTGCATCCAGGAAATGTCGACGGCGATCCAGTACGATGCGCCGATCAAGATCTTCATCATGAACAACCAGTACATGGGCATGGTGCGCCAGTGGCAGCAGCTGCTGCACGGCAACCGCCTGTCGCACTCCTATACGGAGGCGATGCCGGATTTCGTCAAGCTGGCGGAAGCCTATGGCGCCGTCGGCCTGCGCTGCGAGAAGCCGGAGCATCTCGACGACACCATTCTGGAGATGATCGAGGTCAAGAAGCCGGTCATTTTCGATTGCCGTGTCGCCAATCTCGCCAACTGCTTCCCGATGATCCCCTCGGGCAAGGCGCATAACGAAATGCTCCTGCCTGACGAAGCCACGGATGAAGCTGTCGCCAATGCGATCGACGCCAAGGGCCGCGCGCTCGTCTGACATTTTAATTTGCGCATAATGCTTTCTGAAAATCGCTTCCGATTTTCGAGGGTTATGCGGCAGGGAAGAGGAAACTCAAGACCATGAACGCACATCTACAGCCCACGGGCTCCGCCTATTTCATCTCGCCGGAAACGACGGCGGTCGAAAGCCACACGCTTTCGGTTCTCGTCGACAACGAGCCGGGCGTTCTTGCCCGGGTCATCGGCCTGTTTTCCGGGCGCGGCTACAATATCGAGAGCCTGACGGTCTCCGAGACCGAGCATCAGGCGCATCTTTCCCGCATCACCATCGTCACCCGCGGCACGCCGCACGTGCTGGAGCAGATCAAGGCGCAGCTCGAGCGCATCGTGCCGGTGCACCGCGTCGTCGATCTCACGGTGCGGGCCCGCGAACTCGGTCAGGACCGCCCGATCGAGCGTGAAGTGGCGCTGGTCAAGGTGATCGGCGAGGGCGATATGCGCGCCGAGACGCTGCGCCTTGCCGACGCTTTCCACGCCAAGGTGGTGGATGCGACGGTCGGCCACTTCATCCTGGAGATCACCGGCAAATCTTCGAAGATCGACCAGTTCGTGGCGATCATGAAGCCGCTCGGCCTCATCGAGGTCTGCCGCACTGGCATCGCCGCGATGAACCGCGGCGCGCAGGGGATGTAAAAGTCGGATTCCGTCATGCCTGATGTAGCATGACGGAATCTGCCGAGCTCAGACAATGCCGGGCCACTTTCCTAAACCGCGGAAGTTCCGATGGGTGCGGATCGTCGGCTCGGCATAAATCACCGATCTTTCTTCGATAGTACCACCGTCGCCATGTAAGGCTCGTGGGGTCTGGGGTCTTTCGACAGGCGATGCTCGAAACGGCTAAACAGCTCGTCGACAAATACGGTCTGCTTTCGCGAGTGTGGCGCCACGCTGGCAATCAGCGGGCCGCTCCATGCGCGCGTCCCATTCGCATGATGCCTGGCGAACGCCAATCTGTCGCCGCTGCCATCGAATTCGGGCCAGAATGCATCGCTCACTTTCACCAGATCCAGGTGTTCCAGCGTGAGGTCTGCGAAAGATCCGGATTGTCTGAAAGGGGCCTGAATATCCTCCAGGGACCGAAGGCCGATTGGTATGGTAATCTGCTCCTCTTCCCGTTCCGAGAGCAAACCATCCTTTCTCATGTCTCCGACCGCCGACCACAGTTCGCCAAGCAGCCACTCCCAGCCGGTGTCAGCTTCCGCGCGGGCGGTGAACCCGGCCACGAGTTTCGCACCTGGCCGCATCTCCCGTGATCGCTGGGTCAGAAAACATTCCCAATCGCGCGCTTGCTGCGCCGCGACCGCAGCGGCAACGGCTGGTGAACTGCTCATTCCTGCTAGGATATGATCTGGCGCATCAATTGTGTTGGTGCTCATCCACTGCAACGCCCAGGTCGACCAGCCAAGGTGCACGCGGCCAGGCGATAGCAACGGCGCAAAATATGATTTGCCGATCGCCAGAGGAAAAACATCGGAGGTTCCCGTCATGTAGCTATTCGGGTCTGAAATCAGCGTTTCGAACAGGGACGAGAAATCGTTGGATGGAAGGTCGGTGTGGACGACTTCGATGGGAATGATTGCGCCCGCTCTGAAACGCAGGACGTCAATCGCCTTTCGCATCGGGATCATCGAATTTCGGCCTTGCGAGCAGCCATAATCGACGATGGTCACTGGGCCATCGCTGATGTCCACGGTCCGGCACGCGGCTTCCCATACGGGAAGCAGAGCGGCAATACCGGCGGCCTGCATGGCGGAATGCCTGTTATAGAAGCCGCCCCCTTGCATAGCTGCTAAATCACTTCGCGTCGGACCGCCTGGCATGGGATTGCCTCGCTTGGTGTCCGCAAAAAATTATCAGGCTTTTTTCGGTATAGCGAGCCAATTCCCTTGCACCGCTGAAGGTCAAAGCATCTCCAGCGACCTTTTGCCTGTCGGCGGTGGGAAGGCCGCGTCGAGCGCCTTCCAGTCCTCGTCGGTAATGTCGAGGGAGACGCAGTCGCGGTTTTCGCGAACGCGCTCGACATTGGATGTCTTCGGTATGACGAAGACGCCGCCGCGTTCCAGCAGGAAGGCGAGAGCCACTTGTGCGGGTGTCGCCTGATTGGCCTTGGCGATGCGGATCAGCTCGGGATGGTGCAGGATGCGGCCCTGTTCGATCGGCGAATAGGCCATGAGCGGGATGTCGTGGCTCTGGCACCAGGGCAGCAGATCGAATTCGACGCCCCGGCGGGAAAGATTGTAGAGCACCTGGTTGGCGGCGACATTGGCCCCGTCAGGGACGCGGAGCAGTTCCTGCATGTCGTCGGTATCGAAGTTCGAGACGCCCCAGGCGCCGATCTTGCCCGTTGCCTTCAGTGTCTCGAAAGCTTCGACCGTCTCGGCGAGCGGATAGTTGCCGCGCCAGTGCAGGAGATAGAGGTCGATGCGGTCGGTGCCGAGCCGTTCGAGGCTGTTTTCGCAAGCTTCGACCGTGCCTTTCAAGCTGGCGTTCCAGGGATAGACCTTGCTGACGATGAAGACCTCGTCGCGCCGTCCTTTGATCGCCTGGCCGACGATCTCCTCGGCGCCGCCGTCGCCGTACATTTCGGCGGTGTCGATCAGCGTCATGCCGAGATCGATGCCGGCCTTCAGGCTTTCGATCTCGGCTTTCGCGTAACCGGCATCCTCGCCCATGGCCCAGGTTCCCTGGCCAAGTGCCGGCACCTCAGCGCCGTTCGGGAATTTGACTGTCGGGATCGGATCATCTTGCATGATTTTTTCCATTTTGCAGGAGATTGCGCGGCGTTCTTATCTTTCAAGTAATCCTGTCACCATGGCAATGATGTAATGGCATCAAGAGTTTAGGGCAGCTATGCTGACCTAAATAAGCAGGTTGAGGAAATGCCGACTTTGGAGGTCGCATGCCGCCGGATACGTTTTTAGCTCTCTTTCTCTTCGCCTTCACGACGTCGATCACGCCGGGGCCGAACAATTTGATGCTCTTTGCATCGGGCGTGAATTTCGGCTTCCGCAGGACGATCCCGCATATGCTCGGCATTGGCGCAGGCTTCTTCTCACTGCTCATCGGCGTCGGTCTCGGGCTCGGCGCGCTGCTGCACACGGTGCCCGTGGTCTACACCGCGCTGAAATTCGCCGGCGGCGCCTATCTCGTCTGGATCGCCTGGAAGATTGCCTCCTCGCGTTCGCTCAGCGAAGGCAAGAGCGGTGCAGCGCCAATGTCCTTTCTCGCGGCGGCGGCCTTCCAGTGGGTCAATCCGAAAGCCTGGGTGATGGCGGTCACGGCGATGGCGACCTATACCAATCCCGAGCTCTATCTTATCAGCGTGCTGATTGTCGGCCTGGCTTTCGCAATCGTCAACGTGCCGAGCGTTTCGACCTGGGCGGGCTTCGGCTCGGCGTTTCGGGAATGGCTTTCCGATCCGGTGCGGCTGAAATGGTTCAATATCAGCATGGCCGTGCTTTTGGTGGCGAGCCTCTGGCCGATGCTAAAATAGGGTGATCGACGGTTTGGTCAGCATCAGCCAGAAAATGCCGACGACGGCGAAAAAGGCTGGAAAGCCGCAGGCGAACCAGATGCGATAGAGGCCGTAATAGCTGGGCGGGAGGGCGCTTCCCGAGCTTGCTGCGGCGCGGGCGAGATCGCGCAGGCGGATCTGGATCCAGACGACCGGCAGCCAGAACAGGCCGGTCACGACATAAAGCAGCAGTGACAGCGCAATCCAACCTTCCCAAAGGTCCCAGCCGATCGATCGCGCCAGCAGATAGCCGGTGATTGGCTGGAGAATGGCAGCGGTGGCGGTGAAGACCGTATCGGCGATGACGACGGTTGCCGCGACATGGGCGATCACTATGGGATCGTGTGTGCGATGCGCCATCACCATGAAGAAGGCGATGCCGGCGCCGGTGCCGAAGAGCACGGTCGCGCCGATCACATGGGCAAGCAGCAGCAGTTCGGCAAGCATCAGCGTTCGTCCAGAATGGCGAGAGCGGCGAGCGTCAGCAGGATCGACGTTAGCACCTTGACGAGGGGGCCGAGCGGATCGAGCCAGAGCATGGGTTCGAGAAGAGTGGCCCCGGCGAGATAGGCGAGCGAGACGGCCAGCATGCCGAGAAGGGCGCGTCTGGCGAGCGGGCGGACAAGGACGGCTGCGCCGAGCGCGATATCGATCAGGCAGGTGATGATCGTCAGCGCCATGGCGGCGCCTGCGGGCATGAAGGGAAGGAAGTGGGCGCTTGCCTGCGCTGGCGCCAAAAGTGGGATGAGGCCCGATAGTAGCCAGAAGAGCGACAGACCCGATATGACGAGCGGCTTCAGGAGATAGAGCCGGGCAAACCAGAGATCCTGCACGCCGGAAGGATTGGCCGCGAGCGTTGCGGCTGCGGATGTCGCGGCGATACCGCTTCCGGCTTTCACGCTTCTGATGCCTTCCGACATGACCGTCATCGCCGTCGAACGCAGCGGCGAGCGCCAGCCGAGCAGGCCCGCCATATCCGCGAGCCACGTTACGGGCCTCGCAAGCCAGGGGGCAAGGGCGATCACGCGGGCAGGCGGCAGGCCCAGCCACTGCCGATGCAAGCGGACGAGTTCGGCGAGCGTCAGCGCCTCGTCGGCGGCGAGAACGATGTCCCCGCGGAGATCGCCTGCAACCGCCCGCGATACCGCTTCCGCCACGTCATCCACGGAAAGCGTTTCGACCGGGCTTTCAGCGTGGACGAGCGGCAGCGCCAGGGGGAAGGCGGCAAGTGCGCGCAAGAGCGACGAGCCGCCGTGGGCATTGCGGCCGAGAACGAGGGCGGGGTGCAGGATGAGATGAGGCAGGCCGCTTGCCGCCAGCGCCTCGTCGGCCCGTCGCTTGGTGGCGAGAAAGGGCAGGTCGCCCGCCGGGCCTGCTGTCCTTGCGGATATCTGCACGATCAGAGGGCGCGTGCGTTTTGCGGCGGAATAGAGCGCCAGCATCGCTTCCGCCTGGGTGGCCGCCAGATCGTCCGACATGCCGTCCTGCAGGGCGCCGGCACAATTGATGACGACATGCTGGCCTTCGAGGAGATCCTCCCAGTCCTCGGGCTTTGTCATGCGGGAGAGATCGGCCTGGCGCCAGCCGATCGCAGGCTGCTTCAGCCGTGCACGCGCCGGATTGCGCCCGAGCCCGGTCACGGCGTGGCCGTCAGCGACGAGCCGGGCCGCGACGACGGAGCCTATGAAGCCGGTTGCGCCGAGAATCAGGATGTTCATTGCGGGAGATTAGCGGAAAAGCGTGAGTGGGATAGAAGGGCTTGGCGGGCGTGTGGTGTGTGTTTAGAAAGAGGGGAAGGCGTTTTCAGGAAAGTGAGACGCCGCCACGATTCCGCTTCTCCCCAGCGGGGAGAAGATGCCGGCAGGCAGATGAGGGGGTGAGCGGCGAAAGCCGCGAATGCACGGAGCGTAAGCAGAGGGCAACAATGATGGGCGTGCCGTATGGCCCCTCATCCGGCCCTTCGGGTCACCGACCGGGGTTGAGCCACCGGTCTCAATCCGTCCTTCGGACCCCCGCCGGGGGGAAGAGGTAACAAGTCGCGAACCCTGCCCATCTTTCACGCCGCCGTTTGGGAGAACATTGCCTTGCACGACCATGACCATCATCACAATCACGCCCACGGGCACGAGCACGACAACCACTATTCCGACATGCAGGCGCGCGTGAAGGCGCTGGAGACGTTGCTGACGGAGAAGGGGTTGATCGATCCGGCGGCGATCGATGCGATTGTCGAGACCTATGAGACGAAGGTGGGTCCGCGAAACGGTGCGCAGGTCGTCGCCAAAGCCTGGAGCGATGCCGATTTCGCCGATTGGCTCAAGCGCGATGCGACGGCGGCGATCGCGAGCCTTGGGTTTACCGGCCGGCAGGGCGAACACATGCGCGCCGTCTTCAATACGGCAGAGACCCATAACCTTGTCGTCTGCACGTTGTGCTCCTGCTATCCCTGGTCGGTGCTCGGCCTGCCGCCGGTCTGGTACAAGGCGCCGGCCTATCGCTCGCGCGCGGTCATCGATCCGCGCGGCGTGCTTGCCGAATTCGGGCTGACGCTGCCCGAGGAGAAGAAGATCCGCGTCTGGGATTCGACGGCGGAGCTGCGTTATCTCGTGATCCCCGAACGCCCGGCGGGCACGGAAGAGATGGACGAGGCCGCACTTGCGGGCCTCGTCAGCCGCGACGCGATGATCGGCACGGCCATTGCCGGCAGTCCGGAGGCTCTGCCATGAACGGTCCCCATGATCTCGGCGGGCAGATGGGCTTCGGGCCTGTCGCGCCTGAAAAGGACGAACCCTCTTTCCATGCCGAATGGGAAAAGCGGGCGCTCGGCATCACGCTTTCCTGCGGCGCTTTCGGCGCATGGACGATCGATGAAAGCCGGCATGCTCGCGAGAATATTCCGCCGGCTGCTTATCTCGCCGTCAGCTATTACGAGCTCTGGATCCGCGGCGTCGAGACGCTGCTGAAGCGGCACGGCTTTGCGACGGGCGAGGAGCTTTTGTCCGGGCGGAAATTGCAGGATGGGACGGCGCCGAAGCGGGTGCTGAAGGCGGAGATGGTGCCCGCGGCTCTGGCGAAGGGTGGGCCTTGCGATCGTCCCGTCGAGACCGCGCCGCTCTTTGCGGCCGGCGAGCGCGTGAAAACGAAGAATTTCAATCCGGCGACCCATACGCGGCTACCGCGCTATGCGCGCGCCAGGACCGGTGTGGTCGAGGCGGTGCAAGGCTCTTTCGTTTTCCCCGACGATAACGCACATGGCAAAGGCGAGAACCCGCAATGGCTCTATACCGTCGTCTTCGACGGTGCGGAGATCTGGGGCGAGGGGGCCGACCCGTCACTGACGGTGTCGATCGATGCGTGGGAGAGCTATCTTGAGCGCGTGTGAAATATCCTCTCAGCTCTCGCAATCGCCGGGCCTGCCGAAGTCGCCGGAGGGCGATCCCGTTTTCCCAGAGCCCTGGGCGGCCGAAGCTTTCGCCATGACCGTGCACCTGCACGAAAAGGGCGTCTTCACCTGGAGCGAATGGGCGGCTTCCCTCTCAAGGGAGTTGCACGGAGCCGGCCGAGCCGAAGACGGCAGCGATTATTTCGATTGCTGGGTGGAGGCGCTTTCGGCCCTGCTGGTCAGTCGCGGCGTGGCGGATGCATCCGTCATCATTGACCTGCAGAAGAGCTGGCAGCGGGCTGCCGAAGCCACGCTGCATGGCAAGCCGATCGAGCTTGGCAACGATCCGCTGCGGGAATTGCGCTAGGACGGGAACTGCCGGTAGCATTCCTCGGCCACGGCGCGCAGCGTCTCGCGCGAGATTTCGCCGGTGACGGCGTAGCCGAGTTCACCGTCGATCCAGTAGAAGGTCTCGAGATTGCCTGAGGAGGCGAAGCGGAAGCTCGTGGTGCGGTTTTCCGTGTTGCGGCCGACCATGACGGTCAGGCGCTCGCCGGCCTGGTTCTCATACATGAACATCGCTCCCGGCCTGCCGTCGACCGGCAGCAGGCGGCCGCCGACCAGCTTGAAGCCGAGCGGCTGCAGGGTCGGGATCTTGAGGTTTTCGATCGCTAGGCGCTTGCCGAGCCAGGCGGCAAGATGCGCCTCCTCATCGGCGAAGACCTCGACGGGGTGGCGGACCTCGGCGGCATAGACCATAAAGGCGGTCTCGGCCTGTTTCGGCAGGGTGTCGGAGCCGGCAAGCTGCAGCGCCGGCTTTTCCAGAAGCGCCGGGCCATAATGGCCGCTGACGGCACCGAGCGCGAAGACGAGGAGGGCAGCGGCAGCGACCGCCCAGCGTTTTGTTCGCGGCGAGACGGTGTGCGGGGGCGTCACGAGCAGCGGATCGGTATCCCTCGCCCTTTCGTAATCTGCAAACAGCGACCGGATGGCCCCGTTCTGCGCCTGCCAGCCGGCGATCGCCGCCGCTTCGTCGGGATTGTCGGCAAGGAAGGCCTCGACTCGGGCGCGTGCCGATTCCGGCAGCTGGCCGTCGGCATAGGCGTGGAGATCGGCTTCGGTGACGATCGGGTTGGCGTCGTTCATTTCGGTCTCCGAAGCGTAATGATGTTATCGGCCTTCAGTTGTTCCGCGACGCGCCGGCGGGCGCGCGACAGGCGGGACATGACCGTGCCGATCGGGATATCGAGAGCAGCGGCAACCTCGCCGTAGGTGTATCCCTCGATGACGACGAGCATCAGCACAGCGCGGTGCTCCTCCGAAAGGCTGTTCAGCGCATCGTTGAGACGGGCGCGCTCCAACGGATCGGCCGGCGGTTCGGGGGCTGCCATATCCTCGGCTGCATCGAGCTCGACCAGGCCGTCGCGCGTCCTGCCGCGCCGGCCGTTGCGGTAGAGATTGGTCATGATGGTCAGGACCCAGCCGCGCAGATTGAGGCCGCGCCATTGGCCGCGGCGGGTCAGGATCTTCTCGACGCAATCCTGGAGCAGATCCTCGCCATCGGCATCCGAGCGCGTCAGGCTGCGCGAATAGCGCCTGAGCGAGGGCAGGAGGGCCAGGATCTGGCCCTCGAAGGTTTCGGGTGCGGGTGTTTTCACGCCGGCAGCTTTCTCGTGATCAGGGATCCTGGGATCAGGGTTTGGCGAGCTCCCAGTTGCCGCCGACGCCATCGCCGGTGATGTCGCCCATCTTCGTGTCCTTGACCCAGAAATAGAGCGGCATGCCGTCCTTGGCCCATTGCTTCGTGCCATCCTTGCGTTCGATGATCGAATATGCACCATCGGCCTTGGCATCGGAAGCCGCCTTCAGCGGAGGCCAGTTCTTGGCGCAATCGCCGTTGCAGTTGGAAACGCCCTTGGCGTCCTTCTTGAAGGTATAGAGGGTCATGCCGTTTTCACCGGCCAGAACCTTGCCTTTGGTAGAATCGACTGTCTTGACGGGAGCGGCGGCAAAGGCAGCGGTCGCGGCAAAAGCGCCAGCCGCCACGATGGACAGGAATTTCACGGATTTCATGGTGTGTCTCCTCAGGTTGGGCACGCAATCCTGCGATACCTCCCATGAGACACGGGTCGAGGCGGTTTTATTCCAGACGCGGGAAAAGTTTTGACGGTCGAGGCGGAATGAACCGCCTTGCCCGCGCATGGTGCGCTTCGTTACTGCCCCGAGCCGGCCGCCGCCATGTCGGCAAAGAGCGCTTCGAATATATGGCCATCCGGGTCCTCGAAGGCGCGGTTGTAGAGCCAGCCCATATCGGTCGGCGGGCGCGGATCGGCCTTGCCGCCGGCTCCCGCCGCCGCTTCGACGATCGCGTCCACCTCTTTACGGCTCTCCATCGTCAGCGCGATCAGCACTTCGCTCGACTTTTCTGCCTCTGCGACCGGCTTTGGCGTGAAGGTCGCGAAGAAATCGCGCGTCAGCAGGTGCAGGAAGATGGCGTCGGACCAGACCATGCTTGAGGCCTGGTGGTCGCTGAACTGCTCGTTTTTGCGGCAGCCGATCGCTTCGTAAAAGCGGGTCGCAATGGCAAGGTTTTTCACCGGCAGGTTCACGAAGATCATCTTGGTCATTGCGGTTGTCTCCTCTTCCATTGTCCTGGCCTTCGGCCTTGTTCACACAAATTCCTGCACGATCGTATCGCTGGCATGAATGCAGACGACTTCGAGCCGTCCCGTGCCGATGTTCTCGAAGCGGTGCGGTGTGTTGGCGGCCACGACGACAATATCGCCGGGGAAGGCGCGGGTCTTGATGTCGCCCACGGTGAACTCGGCTTCGCCCTTCCTGACGGCCCATGTCTCGGAATAGGGGTGGACATGCAGATCCGGTCCCTGGCCCGGTTCGTTATCGACGATGAAGAGGGATATGCCGCCGCCATGGTCATGGCCCTCGAAACGGACCGTGCGGCTCTGGCCGGGCTGCGGCTCCTGGTGACGAAGAATCTTGAACATCATGTGCCTCCCGCATGTCGTCGAGTTATCTTCACGAGAAGATATATTTCGAAAACTATCTTCTCGTCAAGATATTTCCATGGCTCGGCCTCGGCGGAAAGTGTATGTGTCGGCGCTGTCACCGGTGCGTGAGGCAAAAATGACGGACGGAATTGAAAAAGAGGATCATGTCGATCGGCTGCAGCGCCAGTGGGCACGCGAGCTGCCGGACCTCGATACGCAGCCGATGACGATCCTGGGCCGCGCCTATCGGCTGTCGAACCTCGTGCGCCCCAGTATCGAGGCGACCTTCGCCGATTTCGGCCTCGACCGCGGCGAATTCGACGTGATCGCGACGCTTCGCCGTTCCGGACCGCCGTACCGGTTGACGCCGACCGACATGTATTCCGCGCTGATGATCTCCTCCGGCGGCCTGACCCACAGGCTCGACCGGCTGGAGAAGGCGGGCCTGATCCGCCGGGAAAGATCGCCGCGTGACGGGCGAAGCGTGCTGGTGGCCCTGACGGAGGCCGGCGCAGCACTTGCCGAAAAGGCCATCCGCACCGACATGGCGAGCGAAGCCTCGTTTCTGCAGGGCCTTGACGCGACGGAGCGTGAGACGCTGGCGGCCTTGCTGCGCAAGCTGATCGCCGGCATTGAAAGGGAGCTGACGCCGAGCGGAGAAGAGATCAAGACTGCGGGCTGAGCGGTAACGGGAGCCGGCGTCAATCGTGCCGGCACGGCAGCAAGAGGCTGCTTTTGCGGATCATTTACATCGTCTCGCTTTGTGGATATCATATATCCTTAATTCCGTTCGCGGACCAGCCAATACGAGTTGCCGAATGATCCTGAAAAGCCAGGTCGAGTGGGCGCTGCACTGCTGCGCCATTCTCGCGGGCCTGCCCGAGGGCAGGTATCTCTCCACCAAGGCGCTCGCCGAGCTTCACGGCTTGCCAAAGGAATATCTCTCCAAGGCGCTCCAGAGCCTTTCGCAGGCCTCGCTCGTCGAGACCACGCTCGGCCCGACCGGTGGCTACCGGCTGGCGAGGCCCGCGTCCGAGATCAATTTCCTCGACATGGTCGAGGCAGTCGAGGGAAAGGCACGCAGTTTCAACTGCACGAACATCCGGGAGAACAATCCCTGCCGGCCGCAAGAGTATTGCGACAGCAAGCCTTGCGCGGTCGCCCGCATCATGTGGGAGGCGGACGAGGCCTGGCGGACGTCGCTGAGGCGCGTCCGGCTCTCCGATCTCGTCGATACCTTGTCCGAGGAGGTGCGGCCCGACGTCTGGCAGAGCACGTTCGAATGGGTGCTCAAGCGCGCCGGCTGAGAAGTCTGTCAAATTATGCCCTGAAGATGGTCCTGATGGTCTTCAGGATGGCGTGCGCGCTACGGGCATGTTCCGGGGGCAGGGCGCCGCCGTCGCGGAAGCGTTCGGCGCGGCCGGCGAGGTCTTCGGCGATCTCTTCGGCCAGTGCGGGGCGTTGGCTCAGCAGCGGCGCGAAGGCCTCCTGATCGATTTCATAGACCGTGGCGGGCGTGAGTGCTTCCAGGGTGCAGACTTCCTGCATGCCGGCGAGAAGCCCGGTCTCGCCGAAAAAATCGCCGGGCGCAAACCGTCCGCGCTCTTCGCCTGCGCGCCGCGCTGCGATGATGCCGGCGCGTACCATCATCAGCGACGGCAGCATTTCTCCCTCCCGCACGATCACGTCGCCCTTGCGGAATTCCCGGATAGTCGTGGTTTCTGCGAGCTTCTCTCTTTCCTCTGATGTCAGCGTCGCAAAGATCGGAATGGCCTCGATCAGCGCCAGCGGCGTCACGCTTGGCGGCTGCGCGGTCTCCTCGGTCGGCAGATCTGCGGTCAGGATCGTGGCGGAGGCGGGAAGGGCGAGCAGCAGGCCCGCTGATTTGCAGTGACGATAGACGAGATCGAGCACCTCGTTTCGCGCCGTCGCGCGCTGGCTGGGGCTCGTGACCTTGAACAGCAACTCGACTTCGAGCGCCGTGGCGTCCAGCCCCTTCAATGCGACGACCGGCGGCGGCTCTCGCACGATCGAATTGCAGCTGGCGAGCGCCGTGGCCATGACCTGCCGGATCGATGCCGGCATCCGCGTCGGGGCGACGCGGATGGTGAGGACCAGGAGATGGGTCTCGTCAGGCCGGCTCACATTCGTAACGCCGAGCTTCGCCAGGAAGCTGTTCGGCAGGACGACGACGTTGTTTGCGCCGGTCAGGATATGCGTCGCGCGCCAGTTGCTTTCGATGACGCGCCCTTCGGTGCCGTCGCTCAAAAGGATCCAGTCGCCGATGACATAGGGCCGGCCGAGGGTCAGAGCGATGCCGGAGAAGACGTCGGCGAGCGTATTCTGAAGCGCAAGGCCGAGGATGATCGCGACCACGCCCGAGGTCGCGACGAGGGTTCCGATCGGCACGCCGAAGACGAAAGCCAGGATCGACAGCGCGATGCCGATATAGACGACGCCGATGACGAGATCCTGGAGCAGGCGGGCTTCCCGCGGGCTGCCCTCCAGCACCAGATAGAGCCTGATGAAGCCGATGACGGCCCATGCGAGGTGAACCCACCAGAGCGATTTCGCCAGGATGACGAGCAGGGCCTGCGGATCCTCAGCCTGATATCCCTGAAACCGGTGGGGTTCGATGCCGCTCCTGACGAGGATCAAGGTCATCAGGCCAAAGAAGAGGATCTGCACCACCAGCCGCGTCGTCGGCCGCTGGCTGGAGAGGAAGAACCAGACGACGATGCCGGCAAAGCCGACTGTAACAAGGGATATCAAAGGCTTGCCGAAGAGCGCGTCGTAGATCATCTCTCAGTCTCCGGGAGGGGCGGGCGGCACAAGATCCAGCATGTCGGCCGCCCGCGCAAGCATCGAGGCTTCGCGCGGCACGGCAAGACAGATCGTCACTTCTTCAGCGGGTAGGTCAGCTCTTTCTGGCTGGTGTCGACGACGAAGACGGCGAGCAGGCGGGCGGGCTTGGTGTCGCTGCCGTTGGCGCTGACGCCGTGACGGTCGCCCGGCATTTCGGAGAAGCTTTCCCCGGCTTGATAGACCTTGATCGGGCCGTCATTGACCTGGCTGCGGATCGATCCTTCGAGCACGGTGGCGTAGATGAAGGCCGAGTCGGGATGGGTGTGGCCTTCGGAGAAGCCGCCCGGACCGTATTCGACCAGCACACCCTTCATGCTCTTGCCGGGCACGTTGGGAAGTTCGTGCTCATAGACGAGCGTGACCTTGGCAGCCTTGCTGCTGTCATGCGCGCCGGCGCCGGTGGCGGCCAGAAAGGCGAGAGCGGCGGCGAGGAATGATTTTCTGATCATCGGAATCTCCTTGAATCTGGGTTGGGAAGGACCAGGCCCCATCACTTTGGTTGGGCGGACTTTGCGAACCACTGCTCGAAGGTGATCGAGCCGAGCCGCGGATTGTCGTCGGAGACCAGCGACTGGTCGTTGAGCCGTGCGCCGAAATATTTCGCTTCGGCATCGGCCTCGACGGTGCGCGGATCCTTCATCGCTGTCAGATATCGGGCGACGAGGTCGCTGAGGCGGACCCGTTCAGGACCTGATATCTCCACAGTCGCATTGGCAGGGGCGGAGAGCGCCACGTCGGCCATGGCGTCGGCGACGTCGTCGGAGGCGATCGGCTGCACATAGGCCGGCGACAGGTGGACCGTCTGGCCGACGGTGCCGGATTGGGCGATGCCGCTCAGGAATTCCATGAACTGCGTCGAATGTACGATCGTATAGAGAATGCCCGACGCCTTGATCAGCTTTTCCTGGGCGAGCTTGCCGCGGAAATAGCCGCTTTCCTGAAGGCGCTCGGTGCCGACGACCGACAGCGCGATATGGTGCTTCACGCCGGCGACTTTCTCGGCGGCGAGAAGGTTGCGGCCGGAGGTCTCGAAGAATTCGAGCACGGCCTTGTCCTCGAAGGAGGGCGAATTGGCAAGGTCGAGCACGACTTCGGCGCCCGCGAGTGCCTCGGCCAATCCTTCGCCGGTGATCGTGTTGACGCCGGAATTCGGCGAGGCGGCAATCACGTCATGTCCCCGCTTGCGCAGGCGTTCGACAGTCTTCGAACCGATGAGGCCGGTTCCGCCGATGATAACGATTTTCATAATAGATCTCCCGTTCGCTGCCGCGATGCGGCAGCGTCAAAGTTGAATCTTCTCAATGAATTGCGAGGGTTAGTTCAGGCCTGCCTTGTCGAGGCCGTAAGCCTTGTCGGCCGAGCCGGGCACCGTCTTGAAGCCGACATTGACGCGGTTCCAGGCATTGATCGCCATGACGACGAAGGTCAGGTCCGAAATTTCCTTCTCCGAAAGCTGGCCGCGAACCCGTTCGTAGATCTCATCGGGAACGCCGCCTTCCGGCAACTCGGTCAAGGCTTCGGTCCAGGCAAGGGCAGCGCGCTCGCGAGGAACGAACAGATTCGATTCCCGCCAGATGGCGACGTGGTGGATGCGCAATTCGCTCTCGCCGAAGATCTTCGCCTGCTTCACATGCATGTCGAGGCAAAAGCCGCATCCGTTGATCTGCGAAGCGCGGATCTCGATGAGGGCCTGAAGCTTTTCGTCGATCACGCTGTTCTTCAGCGCCATGCTGAATTCCATGAATTTCTTGAAAAGCTCGGGGGACTGCTGGGCATAGTTCAATCGCTGGGTCATGTCATTTCTCCTCTAATTAAGGATATAAAATGTCCTTATGGACAAAAGATATCCTTAATCTCTGGACTGTAAAGCCATTCCAGCCTAGTCTGGCCGCATAAAGCCTATGCACAAAAGTATGAGGGGTGGGGATGGATATCGTTTCGGCATTGCGGACTTTCCTGCGCGTCGTGGAGACGGGCTCGTTTTCGGCGGCGGCGCATGATCTCGACGTGACGCAACCGGCGGTCTCGCGGCAGGTCGCAGCCCTCGAGGGTCATTTCAACACCCGCCTCCTGCATCGCACGACGAGCGGCCTGTCGCTGACGGCGGAGGGGGAGCGGATGATGCCGATGGCGCTCCGGATTCTCGAAGCGGTGGAGGAGCTCGGCGATGCCGCCGGATCGGGTGGCACGGTGGCCTCCGGCAAGGTCCGGATCAGTGTTCCCGCGCCGCTCGGCCTCTTTCTCAGCGAACGGCTGGGCGATCTTCTTGCCGCCCACCCCAAACTCTCGGTGGAGCTGATGTTCAGGGAGCAAAGCTCCGGCATGATCGAGGAGCGCCTGGATCTCGAAGTCCGGTTGGGTTCGGTCGCAGACAGCAGCCTCGTCTGCCGGCGGATCGGCTGGACGACGGCCTTCCTGGTGGCGTCGCCCGCCTACCTCGCGCGCAAGGCGCCGCCGCGCCAGCCGCGGGATATCAAGGACCATGAATGCCTGTGCTACAACAGGGCGGGCGAGGCCAATGCATGGTCGTTCTCGAACGGCTCGGAAGACATCTCCGTCAGGATCTCACCGCGGCTGACCGCCTGCAGCGCGGTTGCCATTCACAGGGCAGCCCTTGCCGGCGCGGGCCTCGCGGTGCTCTCCCACATCATCGCCGTGCCCGATATCATCGCCGGCCGGCTGATCCCCGTGATGGAGGGCTTCCAGCCAAGCCGGCTGCCGATCACCGTCGTCTACCTCTCCAGACGCAACATGGCGCTGCGCGTCAAAATAGTCCTGGATTTCCTGACCGATACGATCGGGCAGGACCCCTCCATGTGCGCGAGCGGCGCGGACCGACCGTGGAACGGATGATCGTCCGGGCGGGCGGACTCGGTGCGCGCACGGGGATCTTGCCGTCCTCGGCCATGCCGCGTCAGTTTCCGCCTTGCCTAATACAGGCGAATCCTGCCAAGTCCTGCGATCATGCAATTTGCGCCGCAACAAGACGAAGCCCTGAAGGCTGTTTCGAAATGGCTGAAGGAAGGGCGCTCGCCGCTCTTTCGCCTGTTCGGCTATGCCGGAACGGGGAAGACGACGCTTGCCAGGCATTTTGCCGAGAATGTCGATGGCGATGTGCTGTTTGCCGCCTTCACCGGCAAGGCCGCGCAGGTGCTGCGCTCGCGCGGCGCCTCCAACGCCAAGACGATCCATTCTCTGATCTACCGCCCGCGCGGCGAGGAAGAGGTGGAGAACGAGGAAACCGGCAAGACCTCGATCGCGCCGATGTTTTCAATCAACCGGCAGAGCCCGGTCGCCAAGGCCGCGCTGATCATCGTCGACGAATGCTCGATGGTGGATGAGGCGCTCGGCAAGGATCTGATGAGCTTCGGCACGCCGATCCTGGTGCTCGGCGATCCCGGCCAGCTGCCGCCGGTCAGCGGCGGCGGCTTTTTCACCAATGAGGAGCCGGACTATCTGCTGACCGATATCCATCGCCAGGCGCGCGACAATCCGATCATCAAGCTCGCCATGCAGGTGCGCGAAGGCAATGAGGTGATGTACGGCGATTACGGCACGGCCAAGGTGATCTCGAAGAACGAGGTGACGCAGCAGCTCGTGCTCGATGCCGACCAGGTGCTCGTCGGCACCAACAGGACAAGGCGGCGCTACAATCAGCGCCTGCGCGAATTGAAGGGCTTCAGCGCCGATTATCCGCAGACCGGCGACAAGCTCGTCTGTCTGAGGAACGATCCGGCCAAGGGCCTGCTCAACGGCTCGCTCTGGCAGGTGATGACTTCATCCAAGGAAACGACGAAGCCCGGCATCAACCTGCTCGTCCGCCCTGAGGACGACGACATGGACCGCGGGGCGGCCAAGATCAAGCTGCTCAAGCAGGCCTTCGAGGATGTCGAAGGCGAGATCCCCTGGAACACGCGCAAGCGCTACGACGAGTTCGATTACGGTTATGCCCTGACCGTTCACAAGGCGCAGGGTTCGCAGTGGAACGACGTCGTGCTCTTCGACGAGAGCTGGGCCTTTCGCGATACGCGGGAGCGCTGGCTCTATACCGCAATCACCCGCGCGGCCGAGACGCTGACGATCGTGCGCTGATCCCGATCACGTCAGAAATGCCCATCACATCAGTGATGCGGTCAGCGAGGGAAGGGACGGTGGCGGCCGTCGGGGAATGCCTCAGGCCTGCACGATGCCGAGCAGGACTGCCTTGGCGATCGCCTGGAAGCGGTTGTTGGCGCGGAATTTCAGGATGATTCCGGCTTCGAGATCCCTGGTCTCGTCATGCTTCAGGTCGAGCGCGCGGGCGATTCGCTGGGTGGAATAGCCCTCTGCCATCAGTTCCAGGCAGCGAAGCTCCCGCGGGGTCAGGCTGGAACTGTCCTGATTGTCGTTCAGCGGCGCCATCTCCATGCCGCCGTCGAAATCCAGGAGGTCGCCGACCTGTTGGAGCTGGCGGTGCAGCGTCGACATCTCGGCCGTCAACTCGCGCTTGCGCACCTGCAGGGCCTCGCGGAACATGGTCTCGGCCGATTCCTGCGAATCGGCCTTGCGAAGCTCGTCCATCAGTTCCTGGATGACGGCGATCGGCATGCCCGTCTCGCGACAGACGGTGATGACAGCCATGCGCATCACGTCGTCCTGGCCGTAAACCCGCATCAGGCCGATGCGATTGGCGGAGATTAACCCCTTTTCTTCGTAGAAATGCAGTGTCCTGTGCGTAACGCCGAATGCGTTGGCCATATCGGCAATGGGCACGGGACCGTCTGGTAGGTCCGGCGGCAGCGCAGCCGAAGGCAGAAACCGGTATTTCGACCGGGCCTCCGAAGCAATACCGGCGGTGGCAAACAGGCGTTTGGAACCGTCTGGCATGAACCCTCCTGGGGCATCTTGTTGCACCTCATGCGGTTTTGCCAGTTGCTTCCCGGGCGCGGCGAGTGGGGTTTCCTCTAGGCGTTCTTATCATTGGGAAAGAAGCAGTACGCGGCCTACCAACGCGATACGATGTCCAGGTTATGCGGGAACGATCTTTTTTATAAGTGCTAAAAATAATCTCTTTTAAATGGGATAGCAACGTGACGGCCTAATTTACCAAGGCTTTAAGTGTGCTGCAGCAAAACATGCGCTGCATTGCGGCATTGGTTGGTCGTCTTTCGGGGCGACGGGAATTACTATCTGCGGTACGCCGGTGCCATCGAATGCTCCGGCCAAACGCAATGCCCATCAGCGATCGGCATCGCATCCATCTGCGAATCTCGTTGGTCATCGTACGGCACTTGGCATAAAAGCAGGGCCTCCCGTTTCCGTGACCGATGGATGCCAGCCATGCCCGCCAAGCTCTCCGTGAACCTCAACGCCATCGCCATGCTGCGCAATCGGCGCGACCTGCCCTGGCCGAGCGTCGAAGCGCTCGGGCGCATCGCGCTTGCCGCGGGGGCCAGCGGGCTGACGGTGCATCCGCGCCCCGACCAGCGGCATATAAGATTTTCCGACCTGCCCGTCATCCGCAACCTGATCGACGACGAATTCCCCAAGGCCGAGTTCAACATCGAGGGTTATCCGACGGAGGAGTTCTTCGATCTCTGTGCCGGCGCCGCCCCCGAGCAGGTGACGCTGGTGCCCGACGATCCCGCGCAGGCAACCTCCGACCACGGCTGGGATTTCCGCAAACATCAGGCATTCCTGACCGTTGCCGTCGCGCGGCTGAAGGCGATGGGATGCCGTGTCTCGCTGTTTGCCGATGGCGACGGGGATGCGGAAGCGGTCAAGATCGCCAAGGCGGTCGGCGCCGACCGGATCGAGCTTTACACCGGCCCCTATGGCGGCTGCTACGATGCGCCGGAGCGGGCCGCCCCGATCCTCGAAGCGCTGGGACAGACGGCGGATGCGGCGCTCGCGATCGGCCTTGCCGTCAACGCCGGCCACGACCTCACCGTCGCAAACCTGCCAGCGCTGGTAAAGCGCATTCCCGATCTCGCCGAAGTCTCGATCGGCCATGGGCTGACCGCCGATGCGCTGGAATATGGTATGGCCGAGACGGTGCGGCGGTTCTGCAGGGCTTGCGGGCAGGCGGTTTGACGGCATCGTCGATCGGCGATACGGCGGTATAAACTGGGGCTTGCTGCCGGACTGGCAGTGCCTGGGGCACCCCCCTCTGCCCTGCCGGGCATCTCCCCCACAAGGGTGGAGATCGGCAAGATGCTTGACCATCGCTCCCTCTCAGACGGCACCGACGACCACAATGCTTGAGTTGTTTGGGGAAGCCGGTGCGCCCAGCCAATCTCCACCCTTGTGGGGGAGATGCCCGGCAGGGCAGAGGGGGGTGTCACACGGCACGCCCTCTCCTCATTCCTGTCCTCAGGGCTTTGCCCCGAGGATGTCACAGGAACCCACCCAGGGCGCGTCCGCGCCGTGGGTGACCCATCTGTCTGACGTGATGACATTTTCGCATTCAAAATCCAGCCGCTCATCCCCGCGGCAAGCGCAGGGATGAGCGGAAGGCTCAATGGCCTCCGGCGTTGCCTGAAGCCGTCAGGGCTGCCTTGTGTGCCACGCAGAAATCCTTCAGCGGCTGCGGCTTCCTGCCGGTCAGCTTGGTGAAATCTTCGGTGACGATGGCGAATTTGCCGGCGCGGGTGTTGGCGTCGGCTGAAACCAGCATATCGGCGACAAAGCCGGGGAGGCCGGCGCCGCGGATGCCTTGGCCGAGCTGCTCGTCATTGACGTCGACCACGTCAAGCGGCTTGCCGGCGACTTCGGAGACGATGGCGGCGATCTGCCGGTTGTTCAGCAGCTCGGCCCCGGTCAGCGTGTAGGTGGCGCTCTCTGAAGTTCCGGAGGCGAGGGCGGCTGCGATCGCCAGCGCGCAGTCGTCGCGCGAAATGGTCGAGATCTTGCCGTCGCCCGTGGCGCTGTACCATTTGCCGCCCTGGAGATTGTGCGGCATGCCGTGCAGGTAGTTGTCGTGATACCAGGCGTCGCGAATGATCGTGTAGGCGACGCCGCTCGCCTTGATGGCGTTTTCGGTGCCGAGGTGGTCGGGTGCGAAGGTGACGAGCGAATCGTCGGGCGCCGGCATCGAGGTATAAGCGATGTGCTTGACGCCTGTCTTGGCGGCGGCGGCGACGGCGGCCTTGTGCTGGGCGAGACGCTTGCCGGGAGTATCGAGCGCATCGGTGCTGATGATCAGCAGCCGGTCGACGCCGGCGAAAGCCTTCTCCAGACCGGCCGCATCATCGAAATCGGCCTTGCGGGTGACGACACCCTTGTTTGCGAGCTCGGCAAGCTTTTCCGGGCTGCGCGTTGCCGCGACGATGTTGCCGGGGGCGACCTTATAGGTCTCGATCAGGTGATGGATGACACGCTGGCCGAGCTGTCCGGCCGCGCCGGTGATCAGGATGGTTTCGCTCATACGTCGTTTCCTTCTGCGTTCCGATGGTAGTCTCAAAAAGAGAGTAACACTAGAATAGGAATTGACTTCGCGGTGTAAAGGAGGCAGTTTTTCGGCTGTACGTTACCAAAAGGGAACCAGCAGATGAGCGGCGCAGTCGTCAGTCTGAAGAACAGGACGCCGGGGATGCGGCGCGAGATCGATCTCGCCGATCTCGATTTTTCCAATTGCCCGGTCCGGGACATGATGCAGCAGATCGGCGGCAAATGGTCGACGCTGCTGCTCGAGGTGCTGGCGGCCGAGCCCCGTCGGTTCGGTGAGCTGCGGCGCATGCTACCCGATATCTCGCAGCGCATGCTGACGCAGACGCTACGCGACCTGCAGAGGGACGGTTATGTCAATCGTGAGGTCTTCCCGACCAAGCCGCCGAGCGTCGAATATTCGATGACAGATCTCGGCCGCTCGCTTTACCAGCCGCTGTCGCAGCTTCTGAACTGGGCGGAAGCAAACCACGATGCCGTTCGCGCCGCCCGCTTGCGTTTCGATTCTGTCGACAGCTAGTGGCGTCAGCGATCATTTCGTCGGTCGCGTAAACAGAGCGCGGAACAATTCCTCCGATCGCCGCAATCCTTCGTCGCTGAGGACGACGGACTTTGCCTTGCCCGCGGGATCTTCAATCAAGCCCTTCCGATGCAAGCGGTCCATCACGTCCCAGTCGAAACCCTTCCAGGCACGGTCTCCGTCATGCAGCGTCAGCCATAGCAATGCGAGAACGGCGTCGTCGATCTTCTCTTCGTCCATGTCCATGTTGGAAACATCCCACAAAAACGAAATTCTTGAGCGGTGAGCGGGAGTGTGCCCGCTCACCGGATGGCTGCATTTATAAGCCCGCATTGAGGATTTGGATATCGGGTCTCAGATTTTGCCTGCCTGCTTGCCGCGCCCTTCCGTCAGGAACAGGAGGAAGGCCAGTGCGGGGAAGCAGAAGCCGATCCAGGCCGTCATCGTCCAGCCGCCGGTCGCATAGGCCCAGCCCCCGAGCGCCGAGCCGAGCGCGCCGCCGGCAAAGAAAGTGGCCATGAACAGGCCGTTGAGCCGGCTGCGGTGTTCCGGATTCAGCCCATAGATGGCGCGCTGGCCGCAGACGAGATTGGTCGTCACGCCGAAATCGAGAAGGATCGCCGCCGCCGTCAAAAGCAGCAAGGCGGTGAGCGAGCCATCTGTGGCGAAATGGCTGATCAGGAAGGAGGCCATGCCGAGCAGCATGGCGATCGTCGAGGCGATCTTCGTCATGCCGCGGTCGGCAAGCCGGCCGGCGATCGGCGAGGCGACGGCGCCGGCAGCACCGGCAAGCGCAAAGAGGGCAATGCCGTTCTGCGTGAGGCCGAAGGCCGGGCTTGCGAGCAGCAGCGGCGTCGTCGTCCAGAACAGGCTGAAGGCGCCGAACATGCCGGCCTGGTAGAGGGCGCGGCGCTGCAATACGCGCGAGGTCAGTGCCAGATGGGCCATGGAGGCGAGCAGCTCGCCATAGCGCAGCTTCGTCTTCGGCAGGCGGACCGGCAGGTTGGCGCGCAGCACGATGGCGAGCACGATCATCAGCCCGGCGGTGAGATAATAGACGACGTGCCAGGACGAGGCCTCGGCGACGAAGCTTGCGAAGGGGCGGGCGAGCATGATGCCGCAGAGCAGGCCGCTCATGACGTTGCCGACGACCTGGCCGCGCGTGGCATCCGGCGCCATGTTTGCCGCAAAGGGCACCAGCACCTGAACGGCGACCGAGGCGAGGCCGATAGAGAGCGAGGCGGCGAGGAAGGCGGCAGGCGTAGTCGACAGTGCTGCGCCGATCAGCGCAACGGCGGAGACAGAAATCAGCAGCAGGACGAGGCGACGGTTTTCGGTGAGGTCGCCGAGCGGCACGATCAGCAGCAGGCCGAGGCCGTAGCCGATTTGCGTCAGGGTGACGATCAGGCCGGTGGCGGCGGGGGTGAAGCCGAGATCGGCGCTGATCGGGCCGGCAAGCGGCTGGCCGTAATAGAGATTGGCGGCCACCAGCCCGCAGGCGGCGGCGAAAAGGAAGGTGAGCCAGGGCGATAGCGCTCGTGGGATAGCCTTGTCCGGCGTGGTGGCTGAAATGCTCATCGGAAACTCCGGTGTCCAAAGATTTTGGGGATTGAATGCAAAAATGCTGGCTACGGCC
This sequence comes from Rhizobium fabae, assembly GCF_003985135.1. Classification (NCBI taxonomy): domain Bacteria; kingdom Pseudomonadati; phylum Pseudomonadota; class Alphaproteobacteria; order Hyphomicrobiales; family Rhizobiaceae; genus Rhizobium; species Rhizobium fabae. The sequence continues at coordinate 143,891 of NZ_ML133645.1, read as the reverse complement.
ACCCGATCCTTGACCGGGTGTCGTTATTTTCGATCGTCTGGGGCGCGGCCATAAAGCGCGCCGCAATCTTTCAGATTGGCTCCCCGCGCATGTCGTGATCGCAAAAGCGCTGCACGGTTTTGCGCGAGATGCTTCAGGTCACGAGCTTCATCGCCGCTTCGGCTGCGGCGACCATCTCCTGCCTGCTGCGTCCTGTTTTGCCGATGACGCGCAAGCCCTTGGTGAAGCAAAGAAAGGTGAGTGCGGCGGCATCCGCCGCCACCGTCTGCGGAATGCTGCCATCGGCCTGGCCGATGCGGATGAGGTCGGCCATCAGCTTCTCGTCGGCGGCAAAGGCAGCCGCGACATGGGCGGCCGATTCCTCGTCGAGCAGGGAAAAATCGTTGGCGCCGCCCACGACGAGGCAGCCTTTGCGGCCGTCATCGCCATAGGAGCGGTCGGTGTAATACATCACCATCTGGAAGACTTTCTCGCGGCCCGTTTCCGCTGACGCGATCATCGCTTCCAGGCGCCGCCGGCCGAGTTGCCGGTAACGGGCAAAGGCTGCGAGAAAGACGCCGCGCTTGTCCTTGAACGCCTTGTAGATGCTGCCTGAGGTCAGGCCCATTGCCTCGGTCAGATCGCTGATCGAGGTCGCGTGGTAGCCGCGTTCGGAAAAGACCTGCAGGACAGCATCAAGTGCGACATCCATATCGAACTCGCGCGGACGGCCACGGCTGCGGACTTTTTCATCTGATGTGAGGTTGGCAACGGTCATGGCCGTTAATTAGGGAATGATCGTTTCCAAATCAAGCGAAATTTTTGCGACGCAACAATCGCTGGACGAGATCAGAGGGTCAGAACCCAGTTCTGGCCGTTCGCCTCGGGGCCGAACATGCGATGTCTCTCCTCGGAGATAAGGCGGAAGCCTGCTTTGACGTAGATGGCGCGGGCGGTCTCCAGCATGTCGTTGGTCCAGAGTGAAAGCTCGCGGTAGCCCTTCTGCCTGGAGAAGCGGATGCATTCGTCGACCAGCAGCTTGCCGAGGCCGAGGCCGCGGGCCGATTTGTCGACATAGAGCAGGCGCAGCTTGGCGATGCCGTCGCCGCCATTGGTGACGAGGACCGAGCCGACATTGACGCCGCCGCGCTCGGCGATCCAGCAATATTCCAAGGACGGATCGAAATTGGCGAGGAATTTTCCCGCGACTTCGGCAACCAGCGCCTCGAAGCGCAGGTCCCAGCCATATTCCTCGGCGTAGAAGCGGCCCTGGCTTTGGACGATCCAGCCGATATCGCCGGCGCGATGGGCGCGGATGACCGCTGGCGCAGGCTTGGCCGCCGGATCGAGCAAGGCGCGGATCGTGCCCATGGCGCGGATCGCCGCCTCCGGCTCCCCGGCCGCGAGATTGTCGAAACGGGCGGCGATCTGCGCATTGGCGCGCCGGCCGAGTTCCTCGAACTTCTCTCGTCCCCGGTCGGTGACAATGATGACCTGGCTGCGCAGATCGACCGGATCGGGACTGGTTTCAATCAGTCCCTCGGCGCGGAAACGCTTGAGGATGCGGCTGAGATAGGCCGGGTCGAGATGCAGGTCGCGGACAAGTGCCGTGGCGGCGACGCCATCGTGCGAGCCGATTTCGAACAGGATGCGGGCGTCCGTCAGCGTAAACGGCGAGTCGAGATAGGCCTTGTTGAGAAGGCCGAGGAAATTCGTATAGAAGCGGTTGAAATCGCGGGCGGTTTCAATGAGAGCGGTGTCGGACATGGCAAAGGTCTCCAGGTGGAGATTCTTGCCAATTTGCTGACAAACCTCGCTCTTTGCTCGGCGTCATCCCAGGCCTTGTGCCGAGGATCTGCTCCATCTCAACCGGCTGCAGATGCCCGGGGACAAGCCCGAGCATGACGAAAGAGAAGCTGGCCGACCTGTCAGCAGTGCGGCAAAGGTCTCCGAATGAAGACCTTTGTCCTGCATTTAGTTGACTGAGTCAACTAAATTGTCAATTCAAGCGGCTTCCTCTTCGGCCGCTTCCTCGGCGCCGAGCGCGAAATCGACCGCCGCGCGCGCATGGATCGCAGTCGTATCGAAGCCCGGCAGCGGCAGGCGGTCGGGATCGAGGATCAGGCAGATCTCGGTGCAACCGAGGATGATGCTGTCGGCGCCGCGATCCACGGCGCGGTCGATGATATCAATCAGCTTTTCGCGCGAGCTGTTGTGCACTCTGCCGGCGCAGAGCTCGTTGAAGATGATGTCGTGCACGGTGGTGCGGTCGCTCGCATCAGGCACCATGATGTCGAGACCGAGGCTCTTCATGCGCTCGGCGTAAAAGCCGTGCTCCATCGTGTAGCGGGTAGCAAGCAGCAGCGGGCGCTTGCGGCCGGCGGCATGCAGCGATTTCGCCGTCTCGTCGATGATGTGGATCAACGGCACGGAGATCTTCTTCGCAACCTCATCGGCGATCAAATGCATGGTGTTGGTGCAGATGAGGACGCAGCTGGCACCGCCTACCTGCAGGCGCAGAGCCACGTCGGCGAGGCGACGGGCGGCCATATCCCAGTTACCGGCCTTCTGAAGGGCGACGATCTCCTCGAAATTGACCGAATGCAGGATGAGCTCGGCAGAGGCGAGGCCGCCCCTGCGGGCACGCACCATCTCGTTGACGAGGCGGTAATAGACCGCCGAACTTTCGAAACTCATGCCGCCGATCAGACCGATCGTTTCCATCTCTTCATGCTCCCATGCTTGAACTTCGAAAATGATGCCGCATTCCCGGCGCGGCGTGTTTGCGTTGTTTGTCCCTCATGCGAGGAGTGTGCTACTATTTTGCGTGATTTGGTAATATTATGCAAAATAAAGGCGCGAGGTTGACTTCACACACATGCTGGACGATCGCGACAGACGCATTCTCGACATGCTGCAAAAGGATGCCGGCATATCCGTGACCGACCTTGCCGAGCGTGTGGCGCTTTCGGTATCGGCCTGCTCGCGGCGCATCCAGCGGCTGGAGGAGAGCGGCCACATCGCCCGACGCATCGTCGTGCTCGACCGGGAGCGGATGGGCGTGCCGACGACGGTCTTTGCCCTCGTCAAGACGGCGCATCATTCCGACGAATGGACGGAAACTTTCCGCAGGATCATCGGCGACATTCCCGAGATCGTCGAGGCGCACCGGCTGACCGGCAATCACGATTACATCCTGAAGATCGTGCTGCCGCGCGTCGAGCATTACGACGTGATCTACAAACAGATCGTGCGCAAGCTCGAACTCTTCGACGTCTCGGCGTCGATTTCGATGGAAGAATTGAAACATGGAATGGCGATACCCGTGGGTTACGCACGGTGACCAGGGGATGAGCGCCTGGTATCCGGTCTTGTCTGGAAAAGGCAAGGTTGGATCGCTGGAGGAGCCGATAATCCTCAGCGCCATCGCCAGCGATTAATTTGTCTCTCTACGGAACGTTTTTCGACATATTGCGTTCACCTTTGGTTCAGGAGGAGAGGAAGATATTGCCTCCACTTGGAGGAGGAGAGGAGAACGGTCATGAGAAAGCTAACCGTCGCTGCGTTATGCTTGATCATAGGTGCCCCCGGCATCACGCCGGCTCAAGCGTTTCCGGCTATCAACCCACCCCGGATCGATGCGCAGCAGCAGATAGAGCAAGTGCAATGGCGCGGCCATGGCGGCGGTCACTGGGGTGGCGGCCACTGGGATGGCGGCCATTACGGAGGCGGGTATTACGGCCATCATCACCATGGATCGGGCTGGGGCTGGGCCTTGGGTGGTCTGGCCGTCGGCACGATCATTGGCGGGGCATTGGCACAGCCCTATTACGGCGGCTATTATGGTTCACCCTACGGCGGCTATTACGGCTCGGGCGGCTATTACGGCTCGCCCTACGGCTATTACGGATCGCCTTACCGCTATTATGGCTCGCCCTACCGCTATTATGGACGGCCCTATCGGGCCTATGCGTCGACTGCCTATTATGGAGGGGGCAGCAGCCACGAGAGCTGGTGCTATGCGCGCTATCGCTCGTATAGGGCGTTCGACAATACCTTCCAGCCCTATTACGGACCACGTCGCCAGTGCGTCGGTCCCTATTGAGGGTACGTTTCGTATCTGCGCTGTGAGCCGGTTCCTGACCGGCTATCGGTCGAACGGCACGTCTGCATTGCAGCCCAACCGAAGCTCGGTCTGGGCTGCATAACTGCGCCTGACTTCCATTCCACAAGTTTCGCAGGGTCGGACTACCGGAGGAGCGGATAATCTGAGCGCCACCGGCTGCCGGTGGCGCAGGGCAGGCATGCCGAAACGGCGGTTGCAACCTTCGCGGCAAAGGCCACATTGGCTTTCAGCGAAATGGCGCAAAGGGGCAGGTCATGGGCGATCATCATGTCGTCGTTGTCGGCGGCGGTTTCGGCGGGCTGCAGCTCGTCAACGGGTTGAAGGGCGCAGGCGTGAAGATCACCCTCGTCGACCGGCGCAACCATCATCTCTTCCAGCCGCTGCTCTATCAGGTGGCGACGACCATTCTCTCCACCTCTGAGATCGCCTGGCCGATCCGCCGCCTCTATGCGGACCGGCCCGACGTGACGGTGCTACTTGGCGAAGTCACCAGCGTCGACAGCGGCGCGAAGACGGTTTCGTTACGCAGCGGCATGACTCTCGGTTATGACACGCTGGTGCTGGCGACCGGGGCGACGCATGCCTATTTCGGCCGTGACGAATGGGAGCCGGTGGCGCCCGGCCTGAAGACGCTGGAGGATGCGACGACGATCCGCAGGCGCGTGCTGCTCGCCTTCGAAAAGGCGGAGATGGAGGCCGATGCCGCCGTGCGCGATGCGCTCCTGACCTTCACCATCGTCGGCGCCGGGCCGACCGGCGTCGAGCTTGCCGGCATCATTGCCGAGCTTGCGCATTTCACGCTGCCCAAGGAATTCCGCAACATCGACACGCGCAAGACCCGCGTCGAGCTGGTCGAAGCCGGCCCGCGCGTGCTGCCGACCTTCGCCGAAGAGCTTTCGGCCTATGCCGAAAAGGCGCTGAAGAGGGTTGGGGTCGAGGTTCTTCTCGGCAGGCCGGTGACCGATTGCAGCGCCGACGGCGTGCAGATCGGCGAGACCTTCATCCCGAGCCGGACGATCGTCTGGGCGGCCGGCGTCACCGCCTCGCCGGCGGCGCAATGGCTCGGCGCACCCGCCGACCGGGCAGGGCGCGTCGTCGTCGAAAAGGATCTGAGCGCGCCTGGCCTGCCCGACGTCTTCGTCATCGGCGACACCGCCTCGGTTCTGCGGGAAGACGGCAAGCCGGTGCCGGGCATCGCGCCCGCCGCCAAGCAGCAGGGCGGTTATGTCGCCAAGGTCATCCGCGCCCGCCTGTCGGGCAAACCGGCGCCGGCGCCTTTCAGATATTGGCACCAGGGGAGCTTGGCGACGATCGGCAAGAGTGCTGCGATCATCGATTTCGGCCGGATCAAGCTGAAAGGCTGGCTAGCCTGGTGGATCTGGGGCATCGCCCACATCTACTTCCTCATCGGCACCCGCTCGCGCTTCTCCGTCGCCTGGAGCTGGCTATGGATCTATCTCAGCGGCCAGCACAGCGCCCGGCTGATCACCCAGCGGGAGACGATGCGGGAGGAGGGGTAGGGCTCCTTCTTTCGGGTCAAGCCGGTGAAGAGAGGGCGTGCCGTGTGGCACCCCCCTCTGCCCTGCCGGGCATCTCCCCCACAAGGGTGGAGATCGGCTGGGCGCGATGGCTTCCCCAAACAACCACCGCATGGTTATTTCGATACGGCAGAGAGGGACGGATGACCCAGCCTCTTGCCGATCTCCCTCCTTGTGGGGGAGATGCCCGGCAGGGCAGAGGGGGTAATCCCACGGCACTCCGACACAGGAGACCACAATCGGCGCGCCGCACCGCAAATGCAATACACCCCACGCTTGACATATCTCCGCACACACCCTTAGCATTCCACCCGCGTCTCCCACCACCGGGAGTTACGCATCCAAGCCGTAACAACGGGTAGAGGTTCCAATGCGCCGATTCACTTCTCACGAAAATCACATCCGAATTTCCGAGAAGTTGGTGGTTTATGCGCACTTTGAATCTGGGCATCCTCGCCCATGTGGATGCAGGCAAGACTAGCCTTACCGAAAGACTGCTTTTTAACGCCGGGGTGATCGACAAGCTCGGCAGCGTCGATACCGGCAATACACAGACGGACACTCTCGAACTCGAGCGGCAGCGCGGCATCACGATCAGGGCCGCGGTGGTGTCTTTTGCGATCGGCGACAGGATCGTCAATCTGATCGACACACCCGGCCATCCCGATTTCATCGCGGAGGTCGAACGGGTGCTGGGATTGCTGGATGCTGCGGTCGTTGTCGTTTCGGCAGTCGAAGGCGTGCAGGCGCAGACGCGCGTGCTGGTGCGGGCGCTACGGCGGCTCGGCGTCCCCTTCGTCTTCTTCGTCAACAAGGTCGATCGTCCCGGCGCGCGTTTTCAGGATGTGATGGAGGCCCTTGCTGCGCAGCTGGCGGTCCGCCCCATCGCCATGTCCTCGGTCATCGATGCCGGAGCCAAGCTTGCCCGGGTGGAGGCGCTCTCTCCGGGAGGCGAGCCGCTCTTTTCGGCGCTCTGTGAGACGCTCGGGGAAAATGACGAGGCGCTGCTCGATGACTATGTCGTCGCTCCCGACCGGCTGACGGAGGAAATGCTCGGGCGCTGCCTGGCCGATCAGGTGGCGAGAGGGCTTGTGCATCCCGTCTTCGCGGGCGCTGCGATGACCGGCGTCGGCATTCCCGCTTTGGCATCGGCCATTGCGACGATCCTGCCCGCGCGGCGGCCCGATCCGGATGGTCCGGTCGCCGGCAAGATCTTCAAGATCGAACGCGGCTGGGGCGGGGAAAAGCTCTCCTACATCTACCTGAACTCAGGCACGGTGCGGCTCCGGCAATCTCTGGACTTGCCCAAAGGCCCGGAACGGGTGACCGCGATCCATGTGTTCGAGGCTGGCCGGGTTCATGGCGCCGAGAGCCTCCGTGCCGGGCAGATCGCGCGCGTCAGCGGCCTTGCCGGCGCCCGTATCGGCGATGCGGTGGGCGGAGATCCCCAGGGCGGGCGGGCTCACTTCGCGCCGCCCACGCTCGAAACCCGCGTTTTTGCCCGCCGCCCTTCCGACAAGGCGGCGCTCTGGCTGGCGCTGAACCAGATGGCCGAACAGGATCCCTTGATCAATCTGCGCCGGAACGAGGAGGCGGACGAAGTCTTCGTGTCACTCTACGGCGAGGTGCAGAAGGAGGTGATCCAATCGACGCTGCAGACGGATTTCGGCCTCGAGGCACGGTTCGAGGAAAGCACAGTCATCCTGGTCGAGAGGCCCTTGGGGATCGGGGTCGGCCTGCAGATCCTCTTCAAGGAGCCGAATCCGTTTCTCGCGACCGTCGGCCTGCGCGTCGAACCGCGCGCCCCTGGAGCGGGCAACAGCTTCGCGCTCGAAGTCGATGTCGGCCAGATGCCCGTCGCCTTTTACCGAGCGGTCGAGGAAACCGTGTTCGAGGCGCTGAAGCAGGGGATTTTCGGCTGGCAGGTCATCGATTGCCACGTGGCGATGACGGCCGCCCGGCACAGTGCGCCCGCAAGCACCGCCGCCGATTTCCGGCAGATGACGCCATGGGTGCTGGCAACGGCGCTATCGGCCGCGCAGACCGTCCTCTGCGAGCCGATCGACCGCTTTCATCTCATCGCACCCATGGAGAGCTTGAGCGCCGTGCTCACTCTGCTTGCGAAATCAGCCGCGGCGACGACGGATTCGGTGATCGCTGATGGCGTCGCCCGGCTCGAGGGGACCATGGCGTCTCAGATGGTCCAAAGCGTTCAGCAGCAATTGCCCCGCCTGACGAGCGGGGCGGGGACCATGGAAACTTCCTTCGATCACTACGCCCCGATCGCAGGCCCGCCGCGCTTGCGCGGACGCTCGGGGCCTGATCCGTTCAACGGCGCCGAATATCTGCTGCGCCTGCGGGGGAGTGGTTAAGGGGGTTGTACTGAACCCTGGGGATGAGCGCAAAAATCAGGAAGGAGAGGGTATGCCGTGGGGTTACCCCCTCTGCCCTGCCGGGCATCTCCCCCACAGGTGGGGAGATCGGCAAGTGGCCAGGGCTTCCCCAAACAACTGGCCGTCACATGAACCGTAAATTTGGGGCGAAGCATGGCTTCCTGCCGATCTCCCCCCTTGTGGGGGAGATGCCCGGCAGGGCAGAGGGGGGTGGCCACGGCACGCCGGTATAGGATCAAGCCATCGCGCGTCCGCACGAGGGCCGATGGAGGGTGCCGCTCGTTATCAAAAAAGGCGGCCCCCGAAGGAGCCGCCCCTCGTTCCTCAGGCCGCCAGCGAGGCGATGTCGATGACGAAGCGGTAGCGGACGTCGCTTTTCAGGACGCGCTCATAGGCCTCGTTGACCTGCTGGATGTTGATCTTCTCGATCTCGGAGACGATGTTGTGCTTGCCGCAGAAGTCGAGCATTTCCTGGGTTTCCTTGATCGATCCGATCATCGAGCCGGAGATGCTCTTGCGGCCGGGGATGATCGAGAAGGCATGCACCGGGATCGGGTGTTCCGGCGCGCCGACGACCACGAAGGAACCGTCCACCTTGAGCAGGCCGAGATAGGCGTTCCAGTCGATCCCGGCGCTGACGGTGCAGATGATCAGGTCGAACGTGCCGGCGAGCTTCGTGAAGGTTTCCGGGTCGTTGGTGGCGTAATATTCCTTGGCGCCGAGCTTCAGGCCGTCTTCCTTCTTGGAAAGGGTCTGGGAGAGCACGGTGATATCGGCGCCCATGGCCGAACCAAGCTTGACGCCCATGTGGCCGAGGCCGCCCATGCCGAGGATCGCGACCTTCTTGCCCGGGCCGGCATTCCAGTGGCGCAGCGGCGAATAGAGCGTGATGCCGGCGCAGAGCAGCGGCGCGGAGGCATCGAGCGGAAGGTTGTCAGGGATGGACATGACATAGCCCTCCTTGACGACGATGCTATCGGAATAGCCGCCCTGGGTGCGTGTCTTGCCGTCGGCTTCGAAATCATTGTAGGTGCCGGAAAGGCCCGGCATGTACTGTTCGCGGTCGAGGTCGCGTTCGGCGCAGCCGATGCAGGAATCGACGAAGCAGCCGACGCCGACGCGGTCGCCGACCTTGAACTTGGTGACGGCGGAACCGACGGCCGAAACGATGCCGGCGATCTCATGGCCGGGCACGATCGGGTAGACGGCGTTCTTCCACTCGTTGCGGACGGTATGGATGTCGGAATGGCAGATGCCGGCAAACTTGATGTCGATGACGACGTCATCGGGGTTCGGGTTGCGGCGCTCGAAGGTGAAGGGGGTGAGCGGCTTGGAAGCGTCGGTGGCGGCGTAGCCTCTTGCAATAGGCATGGGAACCTTCCTTTTGATCATGGAGTGGGGGTTGAACGGGATGCTGGACTATTGCCCGGAACCGCGCGAGAGGGTTAGAGCGATCCTCCGAGCTTTTTGCACGATCCTGCAAAAGTGAGAGGCCGGCCTGTTTGCGAAATGGCGAAGGCACTCTAGATAGAGGCGGTATCGCCGGCGTCAGACAATTGACAGAAAGAGTTGCCGCATGACCTTGCCCTTCAGCCCCTATCAGGAAATCGTCGACATCTCGATGCGCTTCGCACCTCACGACGGCGGGTTCTCCACGGCGATCGGCAATCTACACATCAGCCGCCGATCCAGGCCCAGCGACCCGCTGCACAGCAGCTACCAGCCGTGTTTCGCCTTCGTGCTGCAAGGGGCCAAGAGCCTGCGCCTCGGCACGGAGCAGATCAGCTATGGAACCGGGGACTATCTTTTGACCTCACTCGACCTGCCGGTCGCCTGGCGCGTCACGGAGGCGAGCCCCGAGGTTCCGCACCTCTGCCTGGGGCTGGCAATCGACTCCGAAAAGCTGCTGGAGCTTTTGAGCCGCATCGATATTCCGCGCCCGGCCGCCCATACCGACGGGCAGCGCGGGATGGCGGTGAATGTCGCTCCGCCGGAACTGCTCGACGCCGCTGTCCGCCTGATGCGCTTGCTCGATCGTCCAGCCGATATTCCGGCCATGGCGCCGCTGATCGAGCAGGAAATCCTCTACCGGGTGCTGACCGGGCCGGATGGCGCGCGGCTGATCAATATCGCCACGGCAGACAGCCACAGCAACAGGGTCGCGCGCGCGGTCGCGTGGCTGAAGGAAAACTTCGCACGGCCGCTGCGCATCGAAGACCTTGCCGAGCGCGTCAGCATGAGCGTGTCGTCCTTCCATCACCACTTCAAATCGGTGACGGCGATGACGCCGGTGCAGTATCAGAAGCAGCTTCGCCTGCATGAGGCGCGCCGTCTGATGCTCGTCGAGCGGCTCGATGCCGGCACGGCCGGCCACCGCGTCGGCTATCAGAGCCCCTCGCAGTTCAGCCGCGAATACAGCCGCCTCTATGGCGCATCACCCGCCCGCGATATCGACGGCGCGCGCGAAATCATGGCGGCGGAATAGAGCGCGGCGCGTCCGCCAAGATGCCGGCGCGGTTTGCTATTAAAGGATGTTTGACGTTTCGCAGCTAGGCTTGTTCGAAACACCAAGCACTGATGGCGGCATGACGCAAACACCATTTCTTTCCATCGTCGCGCCTTGTCACAACGAGGAAGAGGGTCTGCGCGAATTCTGCCGTCGCGCGGTGGCCGCTGCTCGCAGCGTTGCCGGCGATGCCTTCGAGCTCATTCTCGTCGATGACGGCTCGTCCGACGGCACCTGGGAGATCATCTCGGATCTGGCGGCTGATGTGCCCGAGGTGCTCGGCATTCGCCTCCTGCGCAATCACGGCCACCAGCTGGCATCGACGGCGGGTCTTGCCGCGTCCCGGGGCGAGCGTGTGCTTTTGATCGACGCCGATCTTCAGGATCCGCCCGAACTGCTTTTGATGATGATGCCGATCATGGAGCGCGGCGCCGACGTCGTCTACGGCCAGCGCACGCGCCGCGAGGGTGAAACCTGGTTCAAGCTCGCCTCGGCTTCGCTCTTCTATCGCGCCCTGTCCAGGCTCGCTTCGGTGACCATCCCGCGCGATACCGGCGATTTCCGGCTGATGCGACGGCGCGTCGTCGATATCCTGCTCGCCATGCCGGAGCGCGATCGCTTCATTCGCGGCATGGTCAGCTGGATCGGCGGCAGGCAGGTGGCCCTGCCTTATGAGCGTGACGCCCGCTTTGCCGGCACCACGAAATATCCGCTGCGCAAGATGATCAATTTTGCGCTCGATGCGATCACCAGCTTTTCGACGACGCCGCTGCGTATCGCCACATGGCTCGGAGTGGTCAGCGCCGGTGTCGCGATCGCGTTGCTCGTCTATACCTTCGTGCGCTGGCTGGAAGGCGAAACGGTTACCGGCTGGTCGTCGATCATGGTTGCCGTCAGCGTCTTCAGCGCCATCCAGCTGATCTGCATCGGCATCATCGGCGAGTATCTCGGCCGTCTCGTGCAGGAGAGCAAGAAGCGGCCGATGTTCATGATCGAGACGATCCGGCGCGGCAGCGAACAGGCCGAACTGCCGGCCGTCTTTTCCGAGATGAGCGCGAGCGACAGACGCGCCGCGCTGGATGCGGTCTTTGCATCCGGTGAGCCGCCGCGGTCGCAAAAGACCAGCCGGATCGGATAATGGACCAGATTGCGGCGCCTGCCTCGGCCAAGGCCAGGCCTGAAGAATCGGCTGGCAGGCAGGATTCCACCATCGCGATCGCCGCTTTCGTCGCGCTTGCCGCGGCCCTGGTGGTGCTGTTTCCCTTTCCGCCCATTCTCGATTATGCCAATCACTACGCCCGTCTCTGGCTTCTTTCGGGTGGAATAGGCGAGCAGCCGTTTCCTGAGATCTATGCGGTCGATTGGAACCGCACCTTCACCAATGTGGGAATGGATCTCCTGGCCGTCTGGCTCGGACCGCTCATCGGCGCGGATGCGCTCGCGCGGGCATTGCTTTTCCTGGCGATCGTTCTGCCGCCGCTTGGCGCGATCTGCCTGCACCGCGCGCTTTTCGGAGGCCGGCACTATTGGCAGATCGCCATGCTGTCGCTCGGCTGGTGCGCCACCATGATCGGCGGCTTCATCAACTTCCAGATCGGCCTCGGCATGGCGCTCGCCTTCGCCTGCGTCGATCTGCGGCTGCAGGGGCGAAATCCCGCTCTGGTTTTTGCCTGGCGGCTCGCCGCCGCACTGGCGCTGACGGTGATGCATATCTTCGCGCTCGGCTTCTATATGACGATCGTCTGCGGCCTCGAATTTTCCTGGCGCATCGACATAGTGCGATCGAAGTCGGGCCTGTTCAGACTTGCCGGCCGGTTGGCACTGGCGCTTGGCGCCTGCGTTCTGCCGCCGCTTTCGCTCTATCTCCATACGGCGGCTTTGCCCAACGCCGCCGGCAATGGCCTCGGCCTCGTCTGGAACGACAGCATCCTCCTGACCGTCCAGAATTTACTCTCCGCCATCATGACCTATGTCCCGGTCGTGGATGTCGTGCTGGTTCTGCCGCTGATTTTCATCTGCACGCGGGCAGCGCGCGCCGGCGACATTCGTATTCATGCAGGGCTTGCCGTCGCCGCCTCCGGTCTTCTGCTTCTCTCCTGTATTTCGCCTCGCCACGCGCTCGGTACCGGATGGATCAGCTGGCGCTTTCCAATCATGGCGGTGCTCGTCGCCATGGCAATGGTGTGTCCCTTCGCCAATCTCACGCGCCGGCAGGCGCTGTTGCTGGCGCTCATCGTCAATCTCACGGTGTTCGGCCGCACCGGCTGGATCGGTTGGAACTGGTGGCTGGCGCAGAAGGATGTTGCCGCCGTTGAGAGCGTTCTCAAGAAGATATCGCCCGGTGCGGCCGTGCTGCCTCTGGAGCACAAAGCGGGTAAGGAAAGCGGCCTTGCCCACTCCAGCCGGAATTTTGTGTGGGGACTGGCTACCTACCGGCATCTGCCGGCGCTTGCCCTGCCTTTCTCCCATGCTTTCGTGCCGACACTCTTCACCGCAAAAGGCAAGCAGCCGCTCTCCGTCCTGCCGCCATGGTCTGAGATCGCGGCTCCCGAGAGCAGTCTCGTGTCGATTGGCGTGCTTTCCTGCCCGGCATTGATGCAGGAGTTTAAAGCCGATCCGTCTTATCTGTACCTGTCGGATTGGCGCAGGCGGTTCGATTTCGTCCTGGTCGCCAATGCCGATGTTACCGACGACTATGTCGGCAACGTCATGCCAGCCGGCCTGACGCTCATCGAGGATGCCGGTTTCGCGAAGCTATACGCGATCGACAAGACGATGCCGGAAGAATCTCCGCCGATCCCTGCCGGCTGCGCTGCGGCATCAATTGCCCTTGGGTCATGATCGCGCCGGCCTTCCAGTTTTTCGGTTTAGGCTCCGATCAGCCTGGAGATTTCAGCGCCTTGTCGGCACGGCATTTGGCGAGCTTCAGCTGGCGGAAGGAGAGGATTTTCGTGATGCGATCCTTGCCGTCGGTCTCGACGCCCATGCAGGCGCAGGCATAGCCATAATTGCCGTTGGTCCTGACGTAATCGTGTTCTGAGATGTCGGGGATCAGGTCCATGCCTTCCACCGCATCGACATCCTCGCCCTGGGTCATGATCGTCCAGGTGTTCTCCGCATCCTGCAGCCACCAGTTGGCGGGCGTCGGATTCTCGATCCAGCCGCAACGCGTCTCGGCGGCCTGTGCATTCGCCGCGATGGTCACGGCTGCGGTGATGATGGCCGCGGCTACCCAGTATTTCATTGGCTTTTCCTCGTCGCCGGATTTCAATTGTTGATCGCGATGATCGCCCAATGGCTGTCCTGGCAGGCATTGTCGTCGCAGACCGCGCCCATCCAGACGGCGCCGTTCGCGAGCATGACGCCGTCGCTGTTGACGAAGAGATCCTGATATTGCTGGCGCCCGACAGTGCGGCGGGTCTCAGCCGTCACCAGATCGTCGAAATTCTCGACGAAATCCTCGGCATTCTCGACATCGTAGGTCTCGCCGTTCGCCTTGACGGTGAGCGGGTATTCGACAAGGCCGGCGATAGCCTCGGCATCGCCCGAGCGCATCGCGCGGACGAGCTGGCGCAGCGGCCGGTCGAAACCCGCGGCATCGCCGTGCAACTCCTCGATCTTGTTGTAGACGTCGTTTTCCGACTGCGCGAAAGCGCCGATGGTCAGGGGCGTCGTTGCCAGGAGCAGTGTTCCGGCTAGAAGAAGGGCGGCGGGCAGGCGCGGCATGGAAGGCTCCCGGCAAATGGCGTGGCGCGACATTATGCGATTCCCGGGCGGGCGCGCCTATGCAATTCTGGCGTTTCGCCGGGATATCGGTCATAAAAAAATCCGCCGGGGCTTCTTGACGTCCCGATCGGTTTGCCGCATATAGCTCACGAACCGTACCGTACGGTACTTTCAAAGGGAGCCATGGCCGTGTCCGTCGATACCGCAGAGCCGAGCGAATTTTCGCCGCGCCAGAACGCCGTTCTGGAGCAGGCGCTGCAGTTGCTCGTCGACGGCGGCGAAAAGGCGCTGACGACCTCGGGGGTCGCGCGCGCCGCCAACTGCTCCAAGGAAAGCCTCTACAAGTGGTTCGGCGACCGCGACGGGCTGTTGTCGGCGATGATCGCCTACCAGGCGAGCAAGGTGCGCACTTTCGAGCGCAACGGCGAGCGGCTGACGGCGGCGAGCCTGCACGACCATGTCGTCATCTTCGCGCGCGACCTGCTGGAGGTTCTGGCCGGCGACGTCTCGCTGGCGCTGAACCGGCTGGCGATCGGCCAGTCGCACCGTGACGGCTCCAAGCTCGGCAAGCTGCTGCTCGAACGCGGCCGCCGCCAGATCGACCGGCGCGCCATGGCGCTGATCGATGCCGGAAAAAGGGCAGGGCTCCTTCGGTTTTCCGATGCCGACGAGGCCTATCACACGCTTTACGGCCTCGTTGTCTCCGACCTGCATGTGCGCATGCTGCTCGGCGAGCCCGGCCTCAAGGATACCGCGCGCCAGGCGGAGAGGGCGGTGACCGCCTTCCTCCGGCTCTACGGCACGGACAAGGTTCTCGCGGAGATGCCGGCTCTCGGCTGACCCGCTTTCATGACAGTCAACAAGACAAGCAAAGGGAAGGAACTTCAAATGCGCGTCTATTACGATCGTGATGCCGATCTCAACCTCATCAAGGCCAAGAAGGTCGCCGTCATCGGTTACGGTTCGCAAGGCCGTGCCCATGCGCTGAACCTCAAGGACAGCGGCGCCCAGAACCTCGTCATCGCGCTGAAGGCCGGTTCGCCCACGATCAAGAAGGCCGAAGCCGACGGCTTCAAGGTCATGACGGTTGCAGAAGCCGCCGCCTGGGCCGACCTGATGATGATGGCGACCCCGGACGAACTGCAGGCCGAGATCTACAAGGCCGACATCGCCGGCAATATCCGCGACGGCGCAGCCATCGCCTTTGCCCACGGCCTCAACGTTCACTTCGGCCTCATCGAGCCGAAGGCTTCGGTCGACGTCGTCATGATCGCCCCGAAGGGCCCGGGCCACACGGTTCGCGGCGAATACCAGAAGGGCGGCGGCGTTCCCTGCCTCGTCGCCGTTCACCAGAACGCTTCCGGCAACGCGCTTGAACTCGCTCTCTCCTACGCCTGCGGCGTCGGCGGCGGCCGTTCCGGCATCATCGAAACCAACTTCCGCGAAGAGTGCGAAACCGACCTCTTCGGCGAACAGGTCGTTCTCTGCGGCGGTCTCGTCGAGCTCATCCGCGCCGGCTTCGAAACGCTCACCGAAGCTGGTTACGCTCCGGAGATGGCCTATTTCGAGTGCCTGCACGAAGTGAAGCTGATCGTCGACCTGATCTATGAAGGCGGCATCGCCAACATGAACTACTCGATCTCCAACACGGCCGAGTGGGGCGAATACGTCACGGGTCCGCGCATCATCACCGAAGAAACCAAGGCCGAGATGAAGCGTGTCCTCAAGGACATCCAGACCGGCAAGTTCACCTCCGAGTGGATGCAGGAATACAAGTCGGGTGCGGCCCGCTTCAAGGGCATCCGCCGCGTCAACGACAGCCACCAGATCGAGGAAGTCGGCGCCAAGCTGCGCGGCATGATGCCCTGGATCGGCAAGAACAAGCTGGTCGACAAGTCCGTCAACTAAGCACTTTCCGGAGCGCGCCGCATCGAACCTGGTTCATGCGGCGCGCTTCGGTCTTTATTCTGATATTTGTGGTTACGCGGTCCTGATCTTGCGGATGCGCGTCGAGCACCACCGCCATGCGGGCGCGACGGCAAAGCTGACGGTCGGGATCATCGCCAGCCCAAGGGCGATGCCGATGAGGCCGGAGCCGGCGGCCTGAACCAGCCAGGAAGCCAATCCGCCAACCGCCGGGATCGCATGGGCAGCACTTTCTCCGGCATCATGGAGAAGGTGGCTCGGCCAGCCGAACCCGAACGCCTCGGCGCCGTGCACGATGATGCCGCCGCCGACCCATATCATCGCTGCCGTCCCGACCGCACCCAGCACTTTCAAAAGATAGGGCATGCCCTGCACGAGGCCGCGGCCGAGCATGCGCGGAAGTGCGCCCGCTTGAGACGGAGGCGAGCGCTGGGCGAGCCAGAGCCCGACATCATCAGCCTTGACGATCAAGGCGACGACACCGTAGACGCCGGCCGTGATCGCAATGCCGACGATGGCAAGGACCAGCGCCTGCGTTGCCAAGCCGGCTTCAGGAACTGAGCCGAGAGTGATCGCCATGATCTCCGCCGAGAGGATGAAGTCGGTCCGGACGGCGCCCGCCACTTTTTCATCCTCGAAGGCCTTCGGATCGACGCTGCCCGCATCGAGCTCGGCCTCGTGGGCGTGCGCGGCATGGGGAAAGGCAAGCTCGTAGACTTTTTCAGCGCCCTCGTAGCAGAGGTAAAGCCCGCCGAGCATCAGCAGGGGCGTGATGGCCCCGGGCAAGACAAGGCTCAGGATCAGCGCGGCCGGCAGGAGGAACAGGATCTTGTTCTTGAGCGAACCGAGCGTGATTTTTGCAATGACCGGCAGTTCGCGTGCGGGCGAAAAGCCGGTGACATAGCGCGGCGTGACGGCCGTATCGTCGATCACGACGCCTGCGGCCTTTGCGCCGGCCCTGCCGGCCTGGGCAACCACATCGTCAAGCGAAGCGGCCGCAGCCTTGGCAATCGCTGCGACATCATCAAGAAGGGCAATCAGGCCGACACTCACGGGGAACCTCTCATTTGGGCGGTAGCGACGATGAAACTATAGAGCCAGGCGGCCGGCCGGGAAGGGGCGATAGTGGCATGACGGCCGCTATCAGGCCTTGCCGATGGCCTCGACCGCAAGCTCGGCCATGGCGAGCGCCGCCTCGCGGGTCCTAGCGGCGGCGATGAAGCGGCCGTTGTGGCAGAAGCTTGCTCCGCTCACGCCGCAGGCAGCCTCCAGCTCGCCATTGGTGAGGCCCGCCCAGGCGGCGGGCAGATCGGCCCTCAGCTCGAAGCCTTCGTCGCCGCGGCGGATGCCGGTCACGCACCAGTCCTTTTCGCGCGGGTGGACGACGAAGAGCAGGTGATCGGCGCCCGCCTTCACGATGGCAGGGCGGAAGGGCATTCCCATCGGCAGCTCGAGGACGCGTCCCTCGCCAGTATCCAGGATTGCCCGATGGACCAGGGCCTCGGCCCGCAATTTCGCGGCGCTCTGGGCGATCTTTGCCTCGACGAAGCTGCGGGCAACGGCAAGTGCTGCATGGAATGCGCGATCGTCGGCCTCGGGATCCCGATCGTCGAAAACCGGCTTCAGCGTTTCCAGTAGGGCGGGCAGGGTGAGAGCGCCGAGCGGCCCGGAGGGGCTGAGCGCGCCATTGTCCGTCAGATCGATCGGCAGCACGAAGCTTCGATCGAAGGAGCCATGCACCGCCTCGATATGCTCTTCGGGAAGGCCTGAGGCTGCCAGATAATCATGGCCATAATGCTTCCAGATCAGCCCGAACGAGCTGTAGGGCTGGCCGTCTTCCCTCAACGGCGCGCCGCGCTGATGGTGATCGAAGATCCCCGCCTCGGCGTCATAAGCGCCGCCGACATCGTAGATGACACGGTCTGCCCCCGGCGTGATCCATTCCGGCGCCCGGCTGCGGACGATGCGAGCCTGCGGGAAAAGCCGGGTCAAGATGACGCTCGACAGCAACTCGTCGGCATGGAAGCCACCGGAATGGGTGACGAGGAAATCTGGGATCATGCTGTGCAGCCTTGTCTTTTGCGGAGGACCCGCTTGAGGTTTGCCTGAGAT
This sequence comes from Rhizobium fabae, assembly GCF_003985135.1. Classification (NCBI taxonomy): domain Bacteria; kingdom Pseudomonadati; phylum Pseudomonadota; class Alphaproteobacteria; order Hyphomicrobiales; family Rhizobiaceae; genus Rhizobium; species Rhizobium fabae. The sequence goes on along the minus strand of NZ_ML133645.1, from coordinate 125,585 downwards.
AGCCGTTGCCGGACGCTATCTCAACCCGTCATTCGCGCATTGAAGGTTTGGCCCGCACGTCATGGATGACCAAGCGACGGGCGCGCCTTACGAAATTGTATAGTTCGGGCGAAGTCCCCGTGAGTTTTCGAGCGCAGGCTTGGTGGAATCGTAATTACCCAAGTCGAGGCGAGTTCTCATGAATATGCATGCCACAGCTGCCGATGTCGTTTCGGCCGTTCATCCGGTCAGCCTGCGGATCAATACCTATCTCATCAATCTCGACCGGGCGGAGCTTCGCCGGTTTCGCATGGAGCGCCTGCTCACGGAGATGGGCATGGAATTCGAGCGCGTGGCGGCTGTCGACGGTGTGAGCATTGCCTTGCCGCGTCGCGATTTCGACGCGAAATCCTATCTGCGCCGGCACGGCCGCAGACCGAATCCCTTCGAGATCGGCTGCTATCTCAGCCATGTCGAATGCGCGAGGAAGTTCCTTGCCAGCAAAGGCGAATTCGCTCTCATTCTCGAAGACGACCTCGACTTCGACGACGACTTCGCCGAGGTGCTTGCCGCTGCCCTCGAGCGCCAGGATTCCTGGGACATCCTGCGTCTTTCCACTGTGAACAGCGGGCGCAAGCATAAAGTGGGACCGCTCACGGCGTCCCGCTCGCTGGCGATCGCGCTCACCCGCGAGAAGGGATCGGGCGCCTATCTCATCAATCGCAAGGCTGCCGGCTGGATTGCGGATATGCTTCTTCCCATGCGGCTGCCCTACGATATCGCGCTCGATCTGGAGTTCGACGAGGGGCTCAGGGCCTGTTTCGTCGATCCGGTTCCGGTGAGCCAGCGGGCGGATGCGCATTCCCAGATACAGGCCGGCCTCTCGACCTACCGGATTGGCCGCAGCCGCCGGCCGTGGAGCGTTCTGCCATATCGCATGGCGGCTGAAGTGCGTCGGTTTGCGGTCCGCTTCGTCAGGCTCGCTGCGTGGAGGGTGAGAGGGCCGGCAGCAGCGGGAAGGCTATCGAAATAATGAGGCCCGGATGGTGTTCCCCCATGGCGATCTCGGCCGAGTGCAGGTCGGCGATTGCCTTGACCAGGCTCAGGCCAAGACCGCTTCCTGTCGTCGTGCGGCTCTTGTCGAGGCGATAGAGACGCCGGAAGACCTTGTCCCGCTCTTCGGCGGGAATGCCCGGGCCGTTATCGGCGACCGACAATATGGCGCGATCGTCCTGTCGTCGAAGCGACAGCGTAATGACCGTTCCGGCCGGGCAGTGATTGATGGCGTTCTCGACCAGATTGGCGAGCATCTGCGTCAGCAGATCGCGGTCGCCCCAGATGACCGCAGGCCCGTGGTCGGAGATCGCCAGAGACTGGCCGGCGTCTTCCGCGACGTCGGCATAGACTTCGGATATGACCGCAAGCACATCGTCGATATCGGTCGCCTGGAAACGCTCCCTGCGGGCGCCGGCCTCGATCTGGGAGATGCGCAGCAGCGCCTCGAAAGTTGCGTTGATCCGGTCGCTCTCGTTTCTCGCTTCATCGAGAAGGCTGGAAACGTCGAGTTGCTGGTCGTTTCGCGTCACCGCGGCATCGAGCGTCAGGCGAAGTCTGTTGAGCGGGGTCTTGAGATCGTGGGCGATGTCGGCGCTCACCTGCCGCATGCTCTCGACCAAAGTCTGGAGCCGCTCCAGCGCGGCGTTGATCTGGATTGCCACCGTGTCGATATCGTCGCCGTTTCCGGTGACCGGAATGCGGGCCTGGAGTTCGCCGTGCGAGACGTCGTTCATGGTGCGGGCGACCTTGTCCAGTCTCGCCTGGGCGCGAACGGCGAGAAAGACGCCGCCGCCGATGGCGGTCGCCACCACGATCGCGGCGGCCCATTCGAAGCTCACGAGGACGATTCTTAGCATTTCGTCGATGTCGTTGAAGTTTTCGGCGACCACCAGCGTATAGGGGCCGATCGTGGAGACCTGCATCCGGTAGCGTTCGTGCCCCTTCAGTCCAACATCCCTCGACGTGACGGTATAGACACCGTTCGGGATGCGGGGGGCGGCGAAATTGCCGGCAAGTTTGTGGCCCCCGGCGTCCGTCAGGGAGTAAAGCCCGTCGGAGGTCGACTGGAAGCTCGCATAGTTGTTCAGCGTGTTGACGAGATCCTCGGTGTCGTGCGCCTCGTAGGCGGAGGCGATCAGCGAGTTCATTTCATGCAGCGACTGTTCCAGGTCGCGCTCAAGGCCGGCGCGCAGCATGTGGTACATGATCGCGCCGCTGAGGATGAAGGTGACGACGAAGAGGACGCCGAAGGTGACGGCAAGCCGGAACGGCGTGCTCCTGCGCAGCTTAGCGAGGCGCATGCAGGCTGTATCCGGTATTGCGGACCGTATGGAGAAGCTGCGTCTCGAACGGTTTGTCGACCTTTGCCCTCAGCCGGCTGATATGGGTCTCGACGACGCTGGTCTTCGGATCGAAATGGAAATCCCAGACCCGCTCCAGCAGCATCGTCTTGGTGATGACGCGGCCTTCGCCGCGCATCAGCACCTCGAGCAACGTAAACTCGCGGGGCTGCAGCTCGATGACCTGCCCGGCGCGGCGGGCCTCCCGCCGAATGAGATCGAGCTCGAGATCGGCAACCTTCAGCACGGTCTTCTGTTCCCGCACGGGCGGCCGGCGGCCGAGCGCATTCACGCGGGCGAGAAGCTCCGAGAATGCGAAGGGTTTGACGAGATAGTCGTCCCCGCCCGCCTCCAGCCCCTCGACGCGGTCATCGACGCCGCCGATCGATGTCAGAAACAGCGCAGGCGTGCCGATCCTGGCGGCGCGAAGCGAGCGGACGATGGCAAGACCGTCGAGACCCGGAAGCATGCGGTCGACGACGATGACGTCATAGGCCTCCCGCTGCGCCTGAAAAAGACTGTCGCGACCGTCGGCGAACACGTCACAGACATGCCCGGCCTCGGAGAAGCCTTTGGAGACATAATCCGACGTCTTGGTATCGTCCTCGATAAGCAGGATTTTCATCGGCTGGGTCGTTTCCGCATCTGTGGAGGGGTAAATCTAGCCGATAGGGCGGTTCGATCACAACATACGGATTGGTAAGGTAGGGCGCTTATCGCTCCGAGCTCACCGTCAGCCAGCGGGTCGGCTTGCCGTCGTAGCCGCCGCCATCGTGCTCGGCGATGGCAAAGTCGTGCCAGCCGCCTTTCGTCAGAAGATCCGACAGCCATTCGGGGGAGGGGTAGTTGTAATAGCGCCCGAGGCCGTCATGGCCTTCGGTTTCGCCGGCCTTGAAGCTCGCGTGGAGGAGGCCGCCTGGTCTCAGCGCGCGGTGGATGCGGGCGAAGACGTCGGGCAGTTCGGGTCGGGGGACATGAAGAAGGCTCGCATGCGCCCAGACGCCGTCATAGATGCTTTCGGCGTCGAGGTCCTGGAACAGCATCACCTGGACGGGCTTGCCGAGCCGTGCCTCGGCCTGTCTTGCAAGCTCGGCCGAGCCGTCGGTCGGCGTCACGTCGAAGCCCTGCGACAGCATATAGGCGCTGTCCTGCCCGCCGCCGCAGCCGAGTTCGAGGATGGCGGCGCCTGGCGCAAGCCGGGCCAGGAAGGCATCGAGCTGATGTTTCGGCAGGTTGCGCGCCCGGTTGGCATATGCCGTTGCGTTGTCCCGGTAGAAGGCGGCGGTGCTGTCACTGGGCATGCGGGTCGGATGGTTTCGGCCGGCGGTTGGATTGAAGGTGTCTTTCGGGAAGCCGGTCGGCACCGATGATGTCGATGACGAGGATGCCTTCCGGTACTTCGCGGTAGAAGGCGACATGGCGCATGTGGAGGAGGCGGCGAAGGCCGGCGCCGAGCTCCTCGCATTCGTCTCCCATGGAAGGCACGCGCGAAAGAAGAATGAAAATCCTGTCCCAGTCGAGAAGATAGGCATCGGCCTGCGCCTCGCCGAAATGCAGGCTGGCATATTCGTCGATGCCTGAGAGTACGGCGTCCGCGGTTCGGGTCAGGCTATAGGTAGTCACGCAGCTTCGCCTTCGTTTCCAACAGGATATCGGGAATGCGCCGGTCGCTGACGCCGCTCTCCTCGGCCAACCTCAGAATGTCACGCAGTTCATCGTCATCGAGCTTGCGGTGGTCCTGGTCCTTCACGATCAGTTCCGCCAGGAACGCGTCGGCACTGTCGTACCTGCCGCTTGCGACACGGCGCGCGACGTAGTCCGCCAGATCATCCGGAAGCGAGATCGTCATTTTCGCCATTGAATTCGGTGCCGTCCGCACATGCCGGTTTTCAGCTGTCCCTGATGCCAGATTACCATTCCCCCCGCTGTGATAGAAGCGTTGATCGGTGCCGTCGAGCACTTGGGTCACATGCAGGTCAGTCTTTTTTATCGATATGGACGACGCGCTCGAGGCCCTTGAAATGGGCGTCGCATGTCAGGATATCGGCATCGTGGCGCTCGGCCGTCGCGTAGATGATCGCATCGGCGGTAGCGAGCTTCAGAGTTGCGGATATTTCGGCGGCGCGGCGGGCGAGGACCGTGTCGAGGGGCACCACGATGCATCTGGCGGTATAGGCGATGAAGCTGTCGACGGCTTCGTCGTCTTTTTCGCGTGCCAACCATTTGGAAAGCTCGAGCTGGACGATCGTCGGGACGATACATTGATCGCGTGGCGGGATTTCAGCCTCAAGGCGGTTTCCCGTCACACTTTTCGTCAGCCATTCCACCCATGCGGAGCTGTCGACCACGCGCATCAGAAGCGATCGTTCCGGTCGCGATAGTTTTTCTTGTCCGCACCCTCGGCCATGCCGTGAAGGTCGGCAAGTGTGGGGACCGGCATCAGCAGCACGCCTTTGCCTTTCGGTATAAATACGAATTCCTGACCTGCCGACCAGTGCTGCTCATCGCGCACTTCCTTCGGAATGGAGATCTGGAATTTTGCAGAGAGGGTTACGGTTGCCATTCTTACCTTTCCTCTATCGATTGATAGAAGGTAAGAAATGAACTGGCGTCGGTCAATGGCGAACCGTTTTTCTGATTTGATCACAAAAAACCGGGCGGTGCGCCCGGTTTCGAAGTTGTCGATCTATGTCCGCCCGTCGGGAACGCTGCGGCGTGCCTGATATTCGGATTTCAGGCCGGGATAAGGCGCGTCCAGCCGCGCTCGTCATTCGTTACGCCCTTCTGCAGGCTGACAAGCTGCTGGCGCAATTCGGTGGTCAGCTTGCCGGTCTGTCCGTCTCCGACCAGGAACTCGCCGCCGGCATGTCGAACCAGGCCGATGCCCGCAAGGACCGCGGCCGTGCCGCAGGCAAAGGCTTCGACGAGCTTGCCGCTGGCAGCGTCGGCCTGCCATTCCGCGAAGGAGTAGGGACGCTGCTCGACGCGCAAGCCCTTTTCTCCGGCGAGCGTGATCACCGAGGCCCGGGTGATACCCGGCAGGATCGTGCCGCCAAGCGGCGGGGTCACCACCGATCCGTCATTCATGACGAAGAAGACGTTCATGCCGCCGAGTTCCTCGACCCAGCGATGCTCTGCTGCATCCAGGAAGACGACCTGGTCGCAATCCTTCTTCGCGGCCTCGGCTTGCGCCACGAGGCTGGCTGCATAGTTGCCGCCGCATTTTGCAGCACCCGTGCCGCCGGCGGCCGCACGGGTATAGGTGGTCTCGACCCAGAGCGAGACCGCCTTCGCGCCACCCTTGAAGTAGGCGCCGACCGGAGAGGCGATGATGCAGAAGATATATTCCTGAGCCGGACGAACACCGAGAAACGCCTCGTTGGCAAACATGAAGGGGCGAAGGTAGAGGCTGGCGTCGCCGGATGGAATCCAGGCCTTGTCGACGCGGACCAGTTCTTCGACTGCCTTCAGGAACAGTTCTTCCGGCACGGCAGGCATTGCCATGCGGGCGGCCGACTGGGCGAAGCGGCGGGCGTTCTCTTCAGGCCGGAAGAGCAGGATGCGGCCATCGTCTGCCTTGTAGGCTTTCATGCCCTCGAAGATTTCCTGAGCGTAGTGCAGCACGGCGCTGGCAGGATCGAGTTCCAGCGGGCGCCGCGGCGTAACCTTCGCATCGTGCCAGCCCTTGTCGGCAGTCCATCGTGCCAAAACCATATGATCCGTGAAGACCTTGCCGAAGCCGGGCGCCTCCAATGCCTTGATGCGGTCGGCATCCGAAACGGGAGACTTGTGGAGTTCGATTTTGATTTCAGGAGAGGCCGACGTCACGGTCATTGCTGGCACCTTGATAGTACATTGAATTGTGGCGGCGACACTACTGCCGCCGAGCTGGTCTTGGAAAGAGCTGAATCAGCCGGTTTCGGCTTTGATCAGAGGAATAACCGCTCGATGTGGCTGACGTCGAGCCGCAAATTCGGGATCGAGCCTCTTCCCGGAAATTTCATCCCTATCGGAAAGACGCTCGCGGATCTCCCGGAAAGGCTTTGGAATATAAAACTTCCAAACTTGTCACTGCGACAAGAAAATAGGTCAGTATTGTTGACATAAATTTTCCCGCGTGGTCTGGTGGCAATGCCAAAAAAATATGAGGAAACCCCATGCTGAACTGGGACACCATGTTTGCGTCGCGCTCCTCGCGCATGCGCGCATCCGAGATCCGCGAGCTGCTGAAGCTTCTCGACCGGCCCGACATCATTTCCTTTGCCGGCGGCATTCCGGATCCGGCGCTGTTTCCGGATCAGGAATTCAAGCAGGCTTATGCCGATATTTTCGAAAGCACCGCCGTCAATTCGGCGCTGCAATATTCGGTCAGCGAGGGCTACAAGCCGCTGCGCGAATGGCTGGTCGGGCAGATGGCCTCGCTCGGCATTCCCTGCGAACTCGACAATGTCTTCATCGTCTCCGGCTCGCAGCAGGGGCTCGATTATCTCGGCAAGCTCTTCCTGTCGCCAAACGATACCGCACTCGTGACCTGGCCGACCTATCTCGGCGCGCTGCAGGCCTTCAACGCCTACGAGCCCGCCTACGAGCAGCTGACGCCGAGCGGCAACCGGACGCCGGAGTCCTATCGCGTCGCTGCGGCCGCTGCCGGCGGCAAGGTGAAGTTCGCCTATCTCTCCGCCGATTTCTCCAATCCCACAGGCGAAACGGTCGATCTTGCCGGCCGCAGGAAGGTGCTGGCGCTCGCCGAAGAACTCGACATCGCCGTCATCGAGGATGCCGCCTACCAGTCGCTGCGCTACGATGGTGAACCGATCCCGCCGATCCTGGCGCTTGAAATCGCCGAGAAGGGCCATATCAACGATACGCGCACGATCTATTGCGGCAGTTTTTCCAAGACGCTGGCGCCCGGCCTTCGCGTCGGCTTCATCGTCGCCAATGCGCCCGTCATCCGCAAGCTGGTGCTGATGAAGCAGGCGGCAGACCTGCATTCCTCGACGATCAACCAGATGGCGATTTCAGATGTGGCCGAGCGCGGCTTTGACGCACAGGTCGCCAAGATCAAGGCTGTTTATGGCAGACGGCGCGATTGCATGCTGGCAGCGCTGCAGAAATACATGCCTGATGGTACCAGCTGGACGAAGCCGGAAGGCGGCATGTTCATCTGGATCACGCTGCCGGAGGGCATGGACGGCGCCAAGCTGCTCGCCAAATCGCTTGAGACCGCCAAGGTCGCCTTCGTGCCCGGCAAGGCCTTCTTCGCCGACGGCTCCGGCGCCAACACCTTCCGCGTCAGCTTCTCCTGCGCCAACGAACAGATGATCGAGAATGGCATCAGCCGGCTCGGCAAGCTGATTGCAGACGAGATTGGTGGCTGAGCAGGGTTAGGTGGGGAGCGGGACGCTGCCACGATTCCGCTTCTCCCCAGCGGGGAGAAGATGCCGGCAGGCAGATGAGGGGGTGAGCGACGACAGGAGCGAATGCACGGAGCGTAAGCGAAGGGCAACATGAAGGTTGTGCCGAGCGGCCCCCTCATCCGACCCTTCGGGCCACCTTCTCCCCGCTGGGGAGAAGAGGGGAGCGAGCCGCTTGCCCTCCGTCACTTTTATAAGCGTTTTACGGCCAGCCAGCCGGAACCCCCATCAAAATATCGTCGTCCAACCTTCGTTCGCCGTCTCGCTTTTGCCGTAGCCGACGCGGTCGGCCACCGCCCCGTCGCCGTTGCGCAGGATGATGTCGCCGCCTCGGTTGGCGAGTTGCGGGCCGCCGGCTGCGGCGTTCAGGGCGATGGTGCGCAGTTCGCCGGCGGCAAGGGTTCCCGACAGCGTCTGGGTTCGGCCGTTTTCGTCCTCCAGCTTCCAGCCGTCGAGTGATACTGACATGTCGGAGCGGTTGATGAGCGTCACCGTTTCGGCTTCCACGCCGCCTTCGCCGTTTACCGGGTTGATCAGCGCGGCGATGATGCGCAGCGAGGAGGCGACGACCGGCTGCGGCCGGCGCGTGCCTTCGCCGCGGCCCTGGCCGCCGCGGTTCTCGGAGACGGGATGGCCGGTCGCCGCATCGGTGTTCCAGTTCTGCGACTGGAAGCAGAGGAAGATCGCCACCCATTCGTCGGTGTTGTTGAAATGGACCAGCAGCGCGCCGTCCTGGTTCGGCGCATTGGTGGCCTTGAAGCTGCCGCCGTCGCCCTGGTTCATGTGGATATCGTGGATGCCGTTGCCGGGTTCGAAATGGAAATATTCGTCCGGCTTGTTGTTTTCAGGTCCCCAGGCCTCGCCGAAGGCGTAGAAATGCACGTCGGTATCGGCAATGCCTTCCTGGACGATCGGCTCGATGAAATCGCGAAGGTCGTTCTTCGGGCCGGAGAGCTGGAAGGGTGCGACATTCATGTCCTCGCGCTCGATCAGCCCGCCGCGGACATAGTCGATCGCAAGCTCCGGATGATCCTTGCGGATGTCGGTCAGGCCCATCGGCAGGGCTTCGAGCGCCTCGGTCAGCGCTCCATGCTTGAAATCGACGATGTTGGCATAGAGTAGGTCGTGCGGCGATTCCTTGGAGCGGACGTTGAGCGCGATGCGGTAGCTGACGCCGTTCGCCTCGATGCGGATCTCGATATGCGGATCGTTGTCGTCATCGAGGGCGAGCGCGCTCGCCGTACCCTTCAGGACCTTGTAATTCTTCAACATGGCGAGCCTCCCTGGCGATGCGGGATCTCACGATAGCACGGCGAAAGTGCATCTTTTGTGACGTATCACTTTCACCGTGCAATGCCGTAACTGCTTTATTGCTTGATATGCGGGCCGAAAAGCTCGAGGTCGGCTTCACCAAACCTGTCGCTCGCCGTGTTCAGCTGGTGCCAGTAGGGATAGATCACCGGCGGCAGGCTGACGGCGTCGAGGCGCTTGCGCTCCTCTTCCGTGAGCTTCAGTTCGGCGGCGGCGATGTTGTCGCGGAACTGGGCCTCGGTGCGTCCGCCGATGATGACCGAGGTGACCGCCTTGCGGCCGATCAGCCAGGCAAGCGCCACCTGTGCGGCCGAGACACCGCGTTCCTCGCCGATCGCGACCAGGGTGTCGACGATGTTCCAGAGGCGGTTCTCGTCGCGGATCGGCGGCTCCGGCCAGCCGGCGAACTGGCGTGTGCCTTCGGGCGCCGCCTGGTTGCGGCGGTGCTTGCCGGAAAGCAGGCCGCCGGCCAGCGGGCTCCAGACCAGCACGCCGAGGCCCTGGTCGATCGAAATCGGCAGCAGTTCGTATTCGGCGTCGCGGGCTTCCAGCGTATAGTGGATCTGCTGGCTGACGAAGCGCTGGTACCTGTGCTCATTGGCGATACCGAGCGCCTTCATGATGTGCCAGCCGGAATAGTTCGAGCAGCCGACGTAACGCACCTTGCCTTGCCGGATCAGCGTGTCGAGCGCTTCCATCGTCTCTTCGAGCGGCGTCTGGCCGTCCCATTCATGCACCTGGTAGAGGTCGATGACATCGGTCTTCAGGCGCTTGAGACTCGCCTCGCATTCGCGGATCAGGTGGTAGCGCGACAGGCCGCTGTCGTTCGGGCCTTCACCCATGCCGAAGCGGGCCTTGGTGGCGAGAAGCACACCCTGCGGCCGCTTGCCGGCCAGAACCTCGCCGATGATGTTTTCGGATTCGCCATTGGAATAGACATTGGCGGTGTCGATCAGATTGATGCCGGCGTCGATGCACATGTCGATCATCTTCTTCGCCTGGGTGACGCCGAGATCACCCACCATCTTCGCCCAGCCGACGCCGCCGAACGTCATCGTGCCCATGGTCAAAGTCGAAATCTTCAGGCCCGAACGGCCAAGCAGACGATATTCCATTGAAACTCCTCCTTCATAGAAAACACGATTGACGTACCTCAGTGCGGCGGAATGGCAATGGCCGCGTATTCACGCCTGCGTGAGGGTCAGGCAAGATTGTGGGCGCCGGCATCTTCCGGCCGCGTGGCGGCCATGGTCGATCGCGCATGCCGGCGGCAGGGCGCCGGCAGAGGGATGGTACAATATGTCATCGGCTTGTCGACGGAAATTGTTCCGGCGCGGCGACGGTCGTCAGGCCTCGTCCTTCTTCCGAATATTGTCGCGGATGGACGCGATCGTTTCTCGAATTTTGCCGACGGTCGCCGCGTCGAGGCCGACAGCTTTTCCGATGCAGTCGAACACATGAGCCGCACGGCCCTTCAGGGCGTGCCCTTTCGTCGTCAGGCGCAGCAGGACCTGGCGCTCGTCGGCGGGATTTCGATTGCGGGTGACGAAGCCGACATTCTCCAGCCGCTTCAGCAGCGGGGTGAGGGTGCTCGAGTCGAGAAACAGCGTCTCGCCCAGATCCTTCACCGTGCGGTCGTCACGCGCCCACAATGCGGTCATCACCAGGAATTGCGGATAGGTGAGATCCAACTCGTCGAGCAGCGGGCGGTAAAGCTGGTTAAAGGCGTGGCCTGCCGAGTAGATTGAAAAGCAAAGCATTTCATCGACCTTCGGCACGTCGGCGAGATCATCTGATGTGGCGTTTGTCATCACATTCTCCTCAGGCTTCAATATAATTTGTGCGCGATCTATTTGCAAGCTATTGACGTCTCGGCGGAAGCGACCTATTTAGATCGCGTACAAGTAAATCGCTTACAAATTAAATGTTGGGAATGCGAGTGAACCGCCTGCCGCGTCAAGAGATGCGGAAACAAGTGATCCTCCTCTGCCTGCTTCACCATGCCTAGTGAAACTCAACCGACGAAAGGAAATGACCAATGTTCAAGTTTGCTGCTGTCGTCGCCCTGGCGGGCGCCCTTCTTTCCGGTACTGCCGTTGCCGAGACGGCCAAGCCGACCATCGTCCTCGTCCATGGCGCATTTGCCGATTCATCCAGCTGGAACGGCGTCGTCGAAATCCTGCGCAAAGACGGTTTCCCGGTCGTTGCCGCCGCCAATCCGCTGCGTAGCGTTTCCAATGACGCCGCCTATGTTTCCGACGTGGTCAGCAGCATCGCCGGCCCGGTCGTTCTCGTCGGCCATTCCTATGGCGGGCAGGTGATCTCGACCGCCGCAAACGGCCATGACAACGTCAAGTCCCTGGTCTATGTCGCAGCCTTCGCGCCTGATGCAGGGGAATCGGTTGCCGATCTTGCCGGCAAGTTTCCCGGCGGCACGCTGGGCGCAGCGCTTGCACCCCCGGTGAAGCTCAGCGCCGGCGGCGTTGATCTCTATATCGACCAGGCGAAGTTCCATGACCAGTTCGCCAGCGACGTGCCGGCTGAACAGGCTGCCCTGATGGCGGCGGCTCAGCGACCGGTCACCGAGGCAGCCCTTACTGAAAAGTCGGGCGAGCCCGCTTGGAAGAAGCTGCCGTCGTGGTTCGTCTACGGCACCGGTGACAAGAACATCCCGGCCGCAGCCCTCAGCTTTATGGCCGAGCGGGCAGGGTCGAAGGGGACCGTCGTGGTCGACGGCGCTTCCCACGTCGTGATGGTTTCGCAGCCACAGAAGGTGGCAGACCTCATTGAAAAGGCCGCGAAATAACGTTCGATCAGGGTCACGGCGCGCAAGTGCCGTGACCCCGCTTACTGCTGCGCGAGGATGATCAGCCGGTCGGCTTCGGCGAAGGCTAGAAGATCCGATTTAGCAGGATTGACGACGACGCCGGCGAGATTGCGGGCGTCGACATCGCCCGGCCGCTGACGGCGATAGCCGATGGCGACTTCGCCACGGCGCAGCGCCGCCAGGCAGATCGTATAGAAGGTCACCGGCCTGTCGATGGACACATAGTCCGTGACCGGGCGCATGTAGATCTCGGAACCATCCTCATCGAGCAGTTCGTCGAAGATCGCCGCCATCTGGGCGTTCTCGGAGGCCTGCGCCAGCATCAGGCTGACCAGCTTGTTGCTGACGACGAAATCGTCGGCGCGGGTGACGGCGGCAAGCTCGCGGTTGCGCACATCGATCATCTCGCTGACGATGCCGATGTGGCGGCCGTTCGTCTCGGCGATCCGGCGCAGCTGCAAAAGCGTGACGAGCGTGCGCGTATCGGCCGGCTGCGCGGCCATGTGGTCGGAATAGCCGAGCACCAGCACGTGGTCGTAGGCCGGAATGCCGAGGCCGTCGAGTTCGGCGCGGCTGCTCGTATCGGTGACGCGGCAGGTGACCTTCATGTTGTCGCCGGCAAGTTTCAGGCCGCGGACCTCTTCCTCGATGCCAGGTGTATCGGCGGCGACGGTAAGCTCGGAGCCTGCGGCGACATAACGCGACAGCTCATGGGCGATGATCGGGCCGCGGCGGTTCCACCCGAGCATCAGCGTGCGTTCGGCCTTCGCCTCCCGTGTCACCGGCGCGACGATCGCCTCCTTGTCTACGCGCATCTCGACCGCGCCGCTTTTGATCGCCGCATCGTCCTCGGCGATGATGATGGCGCGCTCGCCGGGCTGGAAGATGCGGTTTGCCGGCGGGTTGAGATAGACTTCGCCTTGGGTGTCGCAGTAGCCGATCAGCGTCGAGGTCTCGTACATCATCACCGCGGCGCCGAAGCTCTTGCCGGAGAGTTCGGGCTGGTCGAGCGTATAGATCTCGCAGCCGTCGAAATCGAGCAGCTCGGAATAGACGCCTGACAGTCCCGACTGGCGGCTCGAATGGGCGACGATGCGGGAGATCAGGTCGTCGGCCAGGACCAGCTGCAGCTCCTTGCCGCCAACGATGCGTGCTACCTCAGCGTTTTTCGCATCGCGGATCTCGGCGGCGATCTGGTAGGGCTGCGCGCGCCGGCCCGGATCGTTGACGAGGGCGAGCACTGTCTTGATGACCTCGGAGTCGGCATGGCCGCCTTCCGGCGACAGCACGATGATCGAGCGGGAGGTCTGCGGATTGACGATGTTGATGTCGTAGAGATCCGTGGGATCGCCGCTGCGGCAGATGATGCGGGTATTTCTGAGATCGCCGATCTTGTCGGCAAGCTCGTCCTCCATCTCCACCTTGTCCTTGGCGGCCATGATGACGATGCGCGGGCGGCGCCGGCTGGCATTGGCGATAACAAGCTCGGAGATGACGTCGAAGATCGAGGGCGACCAGTTGAAGATGATCGTATGGTCGTTCTCCAGCACCTGCGAGCGGCCCTTGCGCAGGTCGTCGAGCTTTTCTTCGAGACCCGAGCTTAGCACGCCGATGAGGGCGGAGAAGACGAAGATGCCCGATATGGTGACGACGAGCGAGACGCTGCGGAAAGGCCAGCCGAGATCGCCGCCCATCGTGCCGGCGTCCATGGTGCGCATCAGCGATTCCCAGGCGCCCTCGACGAAGCTCATATGCTCGCTGCCGTCGGGCGCAATGCCCGTCAGCGCCAGTACCAGCCCGGCGGCGATGATGACGACCAGCGATATCACAGCCAGCCAGCCGATCAGCGCGATCGGGCCGGCCGCCATGCTCTTGTCGAACTGGTAGCGCAGGCGCGCACGCCAGGGTGTTCTTTTCATTCCGCCGTCCCCTCGAATCGGCCCGGACGGGCCGCATTCACAGGCGATTCCAGAAATCCGGAGGGCGATCAACTGTATTGTCGGCGGCGCGGACGAACGGCGAGGGAAGGTTGTGGGAATGGCGTCTGGCGGCTGCGGCGTGCTGTCACATGTCTGTCAACGGCCCCTAATATGGGAGGGGTAACGAAATCGAGGATCTTCCCATGAAAACGATCGTTTCCGCCGCAGCGCTTCTCGCCGCGAGCCTCTTCGCCATTCCAGCGTCCGCCGCAAACCTGGTTCTCTACACCAGCCAGCCGAATGAAGACGCGCAGGCGACGGTCGACGGCTTCATGGCCGCCAATCCCGATATCAAGGTCGACTGGGTCCGCGACGGCACGCCGAAGATCATCGCCAAGCTGCTGGCCGAGATCCAGGCCGGCAATCCGGTCGCCGACATTCTCCTGATCGCCGACATGGTGACGCTGGAGCACCTCAAGGAGGATGGCAAGCTTCTCGCCTACAAGTCGCCGGAAGCAGCCCATTACGACGCCGCTCTCTATGATGCCGACGGTTACTACTACTCCACCAAGCTGATCACGACAGGCATCATGTACAACACCTCTGCGGCGATGAAGCCGACGAGCTGGAAAGACCTGACGAAGCCGGAGGCCAAGGGCCTCGTCACCATGCCGAGCCCGCTTGCCTCGGGCGCGGCGCTGATCCACGCCCAGACGCTCGCTGCCGTTCCCGGCCTCGGCTGGGATTTCTACAAGTCGCTTGCGCAAAACGGCGCGATCGCGGCCGGTGGCAACGGCGCCGTGCTGAAGTCGGTCGCCTCGGGCGAAAAGGCCTATGGCATGGTCGTCGATTACCTGCCGATCCGCGAGAAGGCCAAGGGCGCTCCCGTCGAGTTCGTCTTCCCGAGCGAAGGCGTTTCGGCCGTCACCGAGCCGGTCGGCATCCTGGCCAGCACCAAGAATGCAGATGCCGCCAAGAAGTTCGTCGATTACGTGCTCTCCGAAAAGGGCCAGGAAGGCTTCCTGAAGCTCGGCTACATCCCGGCCCGCAACGGCATGAAGCTGCCGGAAGGTTTTCCGGCGCGCGACGCCATCAAGGTCCTGCCGATCAAGGCGGCTGAAGCATTGAAGAATACCGACCAGGATCTGAAGACCTTCTCGGGCATCTACGGCTCGAACTGATCCTTCCATGCAAGGATATGTCAGAACAGGAAACAGCCAGCCCGCCTGGCTGTTTCCTTTTATCGTCACCACAGTCCTGATCCTCAGCGTGCTGCCGCTCGCCCGCCTTGCCATGGTCGGGATCGCGGCTTTCGCCAGTGGCGGCGTGATCGATGTGTTGAGTGAGCCGTCGCTCTGGTCGGCGACCTATTACACTGTCGTCACCGCGGTTCTCGGCACCGTCATCTCGCTCGTCATCGGCTGCCTCTTCGCCTTCCTGCTGACGCTGACCGATATTCGCGGCAAGGGGGCGCTCAGCTTCTTCTTCGTGCTGCCGATGATGATCCCGCCGCAGGTGACGGCGCTTGCCTGGGTGCAGATGTCGGGTCCATCAAGTCCGCTGCTGAAGGCGCTCTCCATCGCTCCGCCGCTCGGTTCGCCGCAGCCGCTCTATTCTGTCGGCGGCATCGCGCTGCTCTATGGCGTGCAGCATGCGCCGCTGGTCTATCTGGCGCTCAGGGCAGGGCTGATGACGCTGCCGCGCGACGGCGTCGAGGCGGCGCGGCTTTCCGGTGCCTCCAGCCTGCGGGTGTTCCGCGACATCATCCTGCCTTTGTCGCTGCCCGGCATCATCGCGGGAGCGGCGATCTCCTTCGTCTCCTGCACCGGCAATTTCGGCATTCCGGCCATTCTCGGCATTCCGGCTTCGATCTTCACGCTGCCGACGTTGATCTTCACCAAATTCTCGGCCTTCACCAGCCGCACCTTCGGCGATGTCGCCGTGCTCTCGGCGATTATTGCGATGATTTCGGTCGCGGGACTGATGATCCAGGATCGGGCACTGCGCGGCCGCGACTACCGCGTTATCGGGCTATCGGGCGCGAATGCCGCCTTCGAACTCGGCGCCTGGCGCTTGCTGTTCACGCCGCTGCTCTGGGCGATCCTCTTCTTCATGCTGGCCGCCCCCTTCCTGGCGCTCGTCGCCGGCGCGCTGGTGCCGGCCTATGGCGTGCCGCTCACTTTCAAGACCATTTCGCTGCATGCCTTTCAGGAAATCCTGTTCCGGCAGGCGGTAACGCGCACGGCTTTCGTCAATTCACTGTCGCTCGCCGGCGCAACGGCACTTGGTCTCCTCGTGCTGACGGTGCTTGCGGCCTATGTGCTGACGCGGCGCAGGGATGCGGCTTCCCGCGTTGTCGCCAGCCTGATCGAGATACCCTATTCGCTGCCGGGCATCGTCATGGCGGTGTCCTTCATCCTGGTCTTTGCTGCCCCCATTCCGGTCCTCAACGTCTCGCTCTACGGCACGATCTGGATCATCCTGATCGCCTATTTCTCCTCCTTCTTCGCCGTCAGCCTGAAACCCGTCGTCAGCGCCTTTCATCAGCTCGACCCGGCGCTGGAAGAGGCCGCGCGGCTTTCCGGCGCCGGCTTCTTCCGCCGGCTTTTCGATATCATCGTGCCGCTGATTGCGCCGGCCGCCGGCGCCTCCGTCATCCTCGTCTTCCTGATCGCCTGCAACGAGCTAACGATCTCGGCGCTGCTCTGGTCGGCCGGCACCCAGACACTCGGCGTCGCCATCTACAATCTCGACGACAGCGGCAGTTCCGACCTTGCCTCGGCGCTCTCGGTGCTCATCGTCCTCATGGTCGTTCTCATGATGCTGCTGCTCGAACTTCTAGCGAAACGTCTGCCGAAAGGGGTGGTCCCGTGGCGCAACTGATCCTCAACCGGCTCGCCAAGGATTTCGGCGCCGGGCGCGCCGCCGTCAGCGATTTCTCGCTCGACGTGCGCGAGGGCGGTTTCCTGGCGCTGCTCGGGCCTTCCGGCTGCGGCAAGACGACGGTACTGCGCATGATCGCCGGTTTCGAGACGCCCTCCGACGGCTCGATCCATCTCGGTGAGCGGCTGCTGGCCGATGCTTCGCAATCGCTGCCACCCGAGAAGCGCAACATGGCGATGGTCTTCCAGTCCTACGCGCTCTGGCCGCATATGAGTGTCGCCGACAATGTCGGCTATCCCCTGAAAGTGCGCGGCGTTTCAGGCGAAGCCTACCGGGCGAAGGTGCGCGACGCCCTCGGCACCGTCCGGCTTGCCGATTACGCCGAGCGGCGGCCGGCCGATCTCTCCGGCGGTCAGCGCCAGCGCGTGGCGCTTGCCCGCTGCCTGGTAACCTCGCCCGACGTGGTGCTGCTCGACGAGCCGCTCGCCAATCTCGACCGGCACCTGAAGCAGGAGATGGAGGAAACGTTCCGCGAGTTCCACCAGCGCTCGGGTGCTGCGATGATCTATGTCACCCACGACCAGAGCGAAGCGATGGCGCTCGCAACCGACGTCGCCGTCATGTCCGAGGGCCGTCTGCTGCAGGTGGCGCCGCCGGCCGAAATCTATGCCCGGCCGGAAGGGCGCATCGTCGGCGGCCTGATCGGACGCGGCGCGATCCTGACGCTGCCTGTCATGGGCGGTGAACGCCAGCTCGAGTGGGACGAGCTTCAGGATGCGCTTCAAGCCGCCAATACCGATGGCGCCGATATTCTGGTGCGGCCGGAGGATGTGATCATCGGCGGCGAGGGGGCTCGGGCAACCGTCGAATCCGCGCTTTTCGAGGGCGAGCGTTATGCCGTGAAACTCACGCTCGGCAACGGCCAGACGCTACGCGCCTACAGCCGCGTGGCTGTCGAGACCGGCGAAGCGGTGCGCGTCATCATCCACGCCGGCTGGCGGCTTTGATGGAGGGAAGGCGTTTATTCGCCGCCCGAACATTGCCAGCGGATGACGCGGCAGCTGCCGGTCTGCCTGCTGCAACTGCCGATCGCCTGGCGCTGCGCCTCACGCTTGTCGTAACCCCAGCCGGAGCCCCAGCCGCCGCGATAGCCGACCGCGACCGCGCCACAGCCGTTGCGGAACCAGATGGCGATGCGGCAGTCATTGGCGCTCTCGTCGCAATTGCGCCTCGCGACGGTTTCGGCGGCGCCGCGATTTCCATAGGCATAGGACCAGCCGGTGGCGCCTGATGACGGCGAATAGGCGATAGCGCCATAGGTGTCGGCGAGCGCCGGGCCGGCGCCGGCAAGGAGTGTCAGAACTGCAAGCGATGCCAGAATTCGTTTCATGAAATGCCCCCCGCGTGCGAATCGGCGATTGCCGTCCGGCAAACTATCAGAGGCCTGTGGCGGAATGTCAGCAGCCTAAGTCGCAGACGCTTTCGATTTCAAAAGCCTCGGCTGTTCGCACTTTTCTTGGCCGTGCCATCTTTTCCTGCCGCTTCTGCTGGTTAAGGTAGCGCCTGCAACCGGACTCATTCCATGTCGCTTCGCCTCGCCACCTTCAACGTCGAAAATCTACTGACCCGTTTCGATTTCACCGGCTTCCGCAACCAGCTGCGCCAGGACCGCGTCATCAAGCTTTTCGAGGTGTCGAGCGAAGGCGTCTATCAGCAGTTGGAGCAGGCGCGGGTGATCGCCGCGACCGACGATACGCGGCAGATGACGGCCTTGGCGATCGCCGATGCGGATGCCGATATCCTCTGCCTGCAGGAAATCGACAACATGGCCGCGCTTCAGGCCTTCGAATACGGCTATCTCTTCCGCATGGTCGGAAACGGCTACCGCCAGAAATTCCTGGTGGAGGGCAATGACAGCCGCGGCATCGATGTCGCCGTGCTGATGCGCGAGGAAACGCGCGACGGCCAGAAGATTGAGCTTCAGGACATCCGCAGCCATGCGATGACGACCTATCGCGATCTCGATCTTTTCGACGAGGAGCTGGCGCTCACCAACCGCATCGACGACAAGATCTTCAAACGCGATTGCCTGGAACTCGACCTTCTGATCGGCGGCCGGCCGTTTTCGCTCTATGTCGTGCATTTCAAATCGATGGGCAATCCGCGCGAGGGGCTCGACGGACGGCAATCAACCATGCCGATCCGCCGTGCCGAGGCGCGCGCCGTGCGCCGTATCATCGAGGACCGCTTTGGCGCCGGCCAGACGGATAAGAAGAGCTTCGCCATCTGCGGCGACATGAACGATTACCAGGAGCGCGTCGACGTCATCGGCCGCCGCGGCGCCGGCTATCGTTTCGAGCATCAGGACGAGGCCGAAAGCGCGCTCGACGTCTTCAGCCATGACGGCTTTGCCGAAAATGTCGTGCGCCGCCGCGAAGCCCTCGACCGCTGGACGCTCTATCACACACGCGGGCCGCAGGAGCAGTGGCTCTGCCAGCTCGACTATCTCTGGCTCTCGCCCGCACTCGCCGCCCACAATGCCGGCCGCCTGCCGGAGATCATCCGCAATGGCCAGCCCTATCGCACCATCTTTCCGCCCGGGCAGGAGGTGGAGCGCTATCCCCGCACCGGCTGGGACCGGCCGAAGGCCTCCGATCACTGCCCCGTCGTCATGACACTGGATCTCCCCTGAGAACGAATATGAAAACCAATTTGAACGTGAATTTTCCGAACACCGATTTTTCCGATGATTTTGCCGGCTGGCCGCCGGAGGCCACGGTCTTCCCGATCGCCGGCGTCGATCTCAAGGTCCTGCCCGGCACCCATCCCTTCGTCGCCGCCGAGGAAACGGCGATCCGCGAGAACTGGGTGAAGGAGACCGCCGCCAACCCGGCGCTCTTCGACGGGCGTCTCGTCTTCCAGCGGCAGCTATCGTTTGGTGAGGATGGAATCTCGGGCGAGGGCTACGTCGTTCCCTTTTCCGCCTTCATGTGGTGGCGGCGCCAGCCTGAGCGCCAGGGCGGCATTCATATCTTCGCCTATCCGGTGCTCGAAAGCTCCGACGGCGCGCTGGTGGCAATCCGCATGGGCGCCCATACCGCCAATCCCGGCCAGGTCTATTTCGCCGCCGGTTCGCTCGAGGCCGAAGATATCGTCGACCACAGCTGCGACATCGAAGCCAACATGCGCCGCGAGGTCCACGAGGAGACTGGGCTCGATCTCGCCCAATCCGTGGCGGGGCAGGGGCTCTACGCCACGCATGCCAGGCGAACAGTGACGCTCATCCGGCTCTTCCGCTTCGACATGACGGCCGACGAGATGGTGAAGCGGATCGAGGCCCACATGCTGGTGGCCGAGGACAAGGAGATCGCCGGTGCCGTGGCGATCCGCTCGGCCGATCACGCGGCCCATCCTTACAACATCGCCATGCTGCCGGTGATCGACTGGTATTTCGGCAAGGCTGGTGCGTGAGGGGTAGAGGACAAGATGGCATGGGTTGAGGCCTCTCGGATGCACCATGCCTGGGTTCCTGGGCACCGCCGTGCCGTGTGGAACCCCCCTCTGCCCTGCCGGGCATCTCCCCCACAAGGCTGGAGATTGGCAAGGAGCTTGACCATCGCTCCCTCTCAACCGGCATAGACAATCACAATGCTTTAGTTGTTTGGGGAAGCCGTCACACCCAGCCGATCTCCACCCTTGTGGGGGAGATGGCCGGCAGGCCAGAGGGGGGTGCCACACGGCACGCCCTCCTTTGACAGCCATGCGTTCGCACACGCTCCACCGCCGCTCCCCAAAAATCGAATATAGTTTTCATTAACAATCACGCATAAATCCAGGAGTGCCGGCGTCTCCGGCCGGGGATGCGTTGTTCTTACTGGACTTACTGCCTTGCACTCGACCGTCTGGTCGGGCAGGTTGGCGGCGCGATGACCGATTCAAGGAGGCCGATGTGGCGCGAAGCTACAGCGTCTATGACGTGTTCACCGATCGAAAGCTTGCCGGCAACCCGCTGGCGGTGATCTTCGACGGCGACGATCTCAGCGACGAGGCGATGCAGGCGATCACCCGGGAGATCAATCTCTCCGAGACGGTGTTCGTGCAGCCCGCGACCAATCCCGCCTATGCGGCGAAACTCAGGATATTCACGCCGGGCCGCGAACTGCCCTTTGCCGGCCATCCGACGGTCGGCACGGCGGTGGCGCTCGCCGAATGGACACACGGCGCCACGACCCGCGATCTCGTCACGGTGCTCGAAGAAAATGTCGGGCCGGTGCGCTGCGCGGTGCGGCTCAGGGAGGGCGAGGCCAGCTTTGCCGAATTCGACCTGCCGCGCAAATCGCAGCAGGCCGTCATGCCGCTCGACAGGCTCGGCATCGCCGACGCGCTGTCGCTGAAGACAAGCGAGATCGGCTTCGAAAATCACGTTCCCGCGATCTGGAGCGCCGGCGTTCCCTTCCTGCTTATTCCGGTCCACGATGTCGGGGCGGCGCAACGGCTGGAGTTCGATCCGCAGCTCTGGGAAAAGATCGTGCCCTTCGTCGACGGCGCGCTCGCCTCTGCCTATGTCTATTGCCGCGGCGGCGTCAACCATGTGGCGAAGTTTCATGCGCGCATGTTCGCAAGCGGCATGGGCATCGTCGAGGACCCGGCGACCGGCTCGGCGGCGGCCGCCCTTTCCGGCGCGATCCACTATTTCGACCGGCTGACGGACGGGCATCACCCGATCCTGATCGAGCAGGGCGTGGAGATGGGCCGGCCCTCCTTCATCCACCTGCATATCGACGTCGACGGCGGGGTGATCTCCAACGCCCGGATCGGCGGTCAGGCAGTGCGGCTGGCGAGCGGTACTCTCGACCTTTGATTTCATAGAGCGCCGCGCGTCCGGACGGACGCGCCAAGGACGCTCTATCACTTTGAATCGGCGCATAATCCTTTCCGAAAATCGATTCCGATTTTCGGGCTTATGCGCTGCATTTCAGCCATGCGGAAAAATCTTTGAGATTAACCAAAGAATTTTCGCCGATGCGCTGGACAAGCCTGCCGATCCTGTTTATACGCCCCGTCACACCGCACAACCAAGCGCGGACGGGTGATTAGCTCAGTTGGTAGAGCAGCTGACTCTTAATCAGCGGGTCGTAGGTTCGAGCCCTACATCACCCACCAAATCTCTTGATAAGATTGATGATTTGACGTCGGGCCGGATTTTCCGGCCTGTCGGAAATCGTTCCGGAAACGGGCGATACGGTCCGCACTGGCCGCATCGGTGCGCTCGCCCTATCTTCCTCTCATAAACTGGAGGGGGCCATGAGAAGCGTCATCTTCGCTGTCGCCTTGTCTCTGCCGCTGCCGGCTTTTGCCGCCGGAGTGATGCAGGTCAAAGCGGCCGATCACAGCTGCGGTGAGATTGCGCAGATCATCCGTCAGAACAAGAAGGTCTTTGTCCGCGTCGGTTTCGGCGGGCGCAGTTTTCGCTATCCGCCGGCTCAATGCAGCTTGGGCGATATGCGCAGCACTGCCAGTTTTCGCGACGGCGGGGGAAAGCAGTGCGTTCTCGATTATGCCTGCGTCTACGACCCGGCGTCCTCCTATAATTTTCCCTGATGGTTCAGCGGCAAAGGCAGTGAGCGCAGTGCGTCAATCGCGTTCAGTCGGCTTCACGCCGATGAGCCAGAGACCTCCGAGGATGAAAATCACCAGGGCCGTCGCTGCCATTGGCGGTCCGTACTCCGAAAGAGAGTAGGAGGTGTTGAGCGCGGCAAAGTGTATGGCCGCAATGGCAAGCTTTGCGGCAATCAGAAGGGCAAGGGCACCGTTTCTGACGTATCGCCCGATACTGCGCCAGTCGTAAGGCGCATCCCTCTTCGGAACCGGAGCGGCCTCGATCCGCTTTCGTTCAGGTAACGCGGGGCGCCTCTGTCCAAACGTGGGTTTCATGACCGGCAGGATAGATGAAACATCTTAACGGATCGGAGGTTGCGTGATCATTTCCACGCCGGTTCGATCGCCGCAGCTCGCTGGGTTGCGGACGAGGCCGACAATGATCGTCAGGATTGAGGCTCCGCTTCCTCCGAAGCGCCCCGGGCGCTTTGCGTTGAGGCGACGTCCAATTGAATCCTGCGGTTGAAAATTTCTCGTTTGGCGTATTGACTCTTGCGGTATTCGGAACAAAATAAGAACATATTTTCGAACAGCTTAGTAAAAGCGCTGGGGTGATAAAGGAAAGGGTAGCGATGGCCAGTCTTATCGGGGCATTCCGGACTGGTCGGATGAAGCTCACACTCTAACTTTATTCGCTCACATCAGGAGTGAGTATGAAAAGCGTCGTTCTGGCTTTTGCGGTGCTGCTTCCGTCCGCGGTCCTTGCGGCCCCGGCGGTGGAGGTCAATGCCAGGGATCACAGCTGCGAGGAGCTTGCGCGGATCATCCGTCAGGACAAGGCGGTGTTCGTGCGCATGGGCTTCGGCGGCCGCAGCTTCCGTTATCCGCCGGCCAGGTGCAATCTGGGGGACAAGTACGACACGGCGAGGGTGAGGGATGCCAGCGGCAAGCTCTGCCTCCTCGACTACGAGTGCGTCTACGACCCTCAATCCTTCTATAACAGAATTCCCAAGTAGTTCCGCCCGAACATCGCCAAGCCTGCCGCGCCTGAGAAGGCGCGAACGGGATCGGCTTGTCCGGTCACACGGTGGCGAGGCGGCCGGAAGAGCCGGGATGGAATGAATGAAATCAGTGGTTTATGGCAAAGGTTGAACCCTTCGACCTTCATTTGGGGAGACGTATCATGCGCAAGTTTGTTTTCGCAGCAGCGATGCTGATATCAGGCGAGGCCTTTGCCGGCTGCGAGCTCATCTCCGGTCCGTGCTGGACGCAGGGCCGCGATACCTACACGATGGAGCGGAATTCCGGCGGCAGCTACAACACCTATCGCAACGGCGATCCCTATTCGCAGACCCAGCAGAATCTCGGCGGAAACTATCGCGAAACCATCTATGGAGGCGGTTCCCGCACCTATAATTACGACCCGTATAAGGGCTTCGACAGCAAGAAAAAGAGCAATGGCTGGTGATGCCGCGAACGGCTGATTGCCGTTCGATTTGCCCCGAAAGAGGTGCGCCATCCAGCTGCATCCATTCCCGCCAATCGCGGCGGGCAGCGTTGCCGATGGGGGCGAAAGCCGAAATCCAGGTGAGGGCAGGCGATCGATATCGATTTCGCCAATCCTGCCGCCAGCTCTGCTCATTCGGGAGTGATAAGGGTAAGAAAAAAGGCCGGGCGAAATTCGCACCGACCTTCCTCGATCTGCCTCAACGGCGGCTGCCAGTACATCCGTGGTCAGCCGTCGGAGACAAATTGTATGAGTGATATTTAATATTCGCCTGAAGAGGTTCAAGGGCCACGCAGTAAAAAAGATGCCCAGGGTGGCACATGACGGCGGGAATGGAGACCGGCATTCCCCAATGCGCCAGTATATTGAACCGTCCCCGGAGTGGCGTGTCCGACACGCCAGGGACGTTCCGTTCCATGTGCCGAGCAGGGTTACTGCTGGGCAGGGGCAGCCGGCGTAGCCGGAGCCGGAGTTGCTGGCGCCGGTGCGGATGTTGCGCTGTTGTCGGTCGGAGCGATCGGCTTGACCGGTACCGGCTCGGATTGAGTCGTGGAGGCCGTCGTATCCGGGGATGTGCCGGGCGGTGTGCTGCTCCACTGCGAATAGGCGAATGCAGCGACAGCGATCACGGCCAATGCAGCGACCCAGACCACCCAGTTATTGGCGCTGCGCATGCTCGGCGTCGTGCGCAGGTCCAGATTCGGGTTCAGCGGGCGGTTCGGATCGTTAGGGCTATTGGGGTCGTACGTCATGGTACTTTCTCCTCTTTCGGTGAGAGAGAAATGGCGAAGCGGGCTTTTTGTTCCATTCTGGGCCGGAGGGCCTGTGTTGTCAGGGCTTTTGGGCTGCGAAAGGTTCCCTAGGCGCTTTCGTTTCCCGGACGACAGAAGGGATTTGCCGCAGCGTCTCGATCCCCCTTCTCCCCGGCGGGGAGAAGGTGCCCGTAGGGCGGATGAGGGGGCGGCGCGGCGTGCCGCTGATTGCCCTGCGCTTGCACTTCGTGCATTCGCTCCTATCGTCGCTCACCCCCTCATCTGCCTGCCGGCACCTTCTCCCCGCTGGGGAGAAGGGGAATCGTGGCGACGTATCGCCCCGGCATCTTCACTTCGTTCTTCAAAATTTCTCAGTGAACATCTCGGATGACAGCTGCCCAGCATCCCATGTCGACGCCAAGCCGCGATCTAATGCGCTTGACATCGCACGGGCAGTTTGCGCATGATTTTGCCATGGGGTCGCGATCACCCCACGAGGCGTCATGCTGAAGAATCGCGTCCAGTAACCCGATCAACGGAGGACGCGTCATGCCGTCATTTCTTGAAATTTCTCCCGACAAGCTCAACCGCCTCATCGGAACGCCGGGTGCGCCCTGCATCATCGACGTCCGCACCGAGGAGGATTTCGCGCTCGATCCGCGCCTGGTGCCGGGCTCGATCCGGCGCAGCCATGCCGACGTCGCGGCCTGGGCGGGCAGCGTCGATGCCGATGCCGTCGTCGTGGTCTGCCAGAGGGGCGCCAAGCTCAGCCACGGCGTGGCCGCTTATCTCAGACATGCCGGCATCGAGGCGGAAAGCCTCGAAGGCGGCTTCGAAGCCTGGGTTGCGGCGGGACCTGTCGTGCCCGAGGCGAAGCTGCCGCGCCGCGATGTCGAAGGGCGCACCGTCTGGGTGACGCGGGCGCGTCCGAAGATCGACCGCATCGCCTGTCCCTGGCTGATCCGGCGCTTCGTCGATCCGGACGCCGTCTTCCTGTTCGTGCCGACGCCGGAGGTTTTGGCCGTCGGCGAGCGCTTCGGGGCTGTGCCCTTCGATATCGAAGACGTATTCTGGAGCCATCGCGGCGAACTCTGCACCTTCGATGTGATGGTCGAGGAGTTCGGGCTGACCTCGGAGCCGCTCCTGCATCTCGCGCGGATCGTCCGGGCGGCCGATACGGCAAGGCCCGATCTCGCGCCCGAGGCATCAGGCCTGCTTGCCGCCTCGCTCGGCCTGTCCCGCATGTATTCCGACGATCTGGAGCAGCTCGAGGCCGGGATGCTGCTCTACGACGCCTTTTACCGCTGGTGCCGCGACGCGACCGAGGAAACCCACAACTGGCCCGCGCCGAAGAAGAGGCCATGAGATGGCCGAGATGACAGGCCATGCGCCCGCCGGGCAGGCGGGGGAGAAAGATGCTGGCGAAGGGCATCGTCACGGCGTCTCGTTCGGGGAGGCCTTCCGGGTGTGGCTGCGCGTTTCGGCGCTCAGCTTCGGCGGCCCGGCCGGCCAGATCGCCGTCATGCACCGGATCATCGTCGACGAGAAGCGATGGATCGGCGAGCATCGTTTCCTGCATGCGCTGAATTATTGCATGCTGCTTCCCGGGCCCGAGGCGCAGCAGCTCGCCATTTATATCGGCTGGCTGATGCACCGCACCGCCGGCGGTCTCGTCGCCGGCATATTGTTCGTGCTGCCGGGGTTCCTGTCGATCCTCGGCCTCAGCTATATCTATGCGGCATACGGCAGCGTCGGCCTCGTCGCCGGCCTGTTCTTCGGGCTGAAGGCGGCCGTGCTTGCCGTCGTCGTGCAGGCCGTCATTCGCATCGGCGGCCGGGCGCTGAAGAACCGCGTGATGGTCGCCATCGCTGCCGCTGCCTTCGTCGCCATCTTCTTTCTGCACATGCCGTTCCCGCTGATCGTGCTTGCCGCCGGTCTTGGCGGTTTCTTCGGCGGCAGGTTGGGGCTTGCCGCCTTCCAGACGGGCGGCGGGCACAAGGCGGGAAGCGGCCCGGTGCTGTCGGATGCGGAGTCGGCGCTTGGCGAAGACATACCGGCGCATGCGCGCCCGAATCTCGGCTGGTCGCTGCGCATGTCGGCAGTGCTGCTTGCCCTCTGGCTCGTGCCCGTCGCCACACTCTACATCGCCTTCGGTGCGGGCAATGTCTTTACCGAGATCGGGCTGTTCTTCAGCAAGATGGCGGTCGTCACCTTCGGCGGCGCCTATGCCGTACTCGCCTATGTCGCGCAGCAGGCCGTGCAGCATTTCGGCTGGCTGAAGCCCGGCGAGATGCTCGATGGTCTCGGCATGGCCGAGACGACGCCGGGGCCGCTGATCATGGTCGTGCAGTTCGTCGGCTTCATGGGCGCCTACCGCAATCCCGGATCGCTCGATCCGATGCTTGCCGCCACGCTTGCCGCGATCCTGACGACCTGGGTGACGTTCGTGCCGTGTTTCCTTTGGATCTTCCTCGGCGCACCCTTCATCGAAAAGCTGCGCGGCAACGCCGCGCTCGCCGGCGCGATGTCGGCGATCACGGCGGCGGTGGTCGGTGTCATCCTCAACCTCGCCGTCTGGTTCGGCGTGCACACGCTGTTTGCCGAAGTCGCCTCCGTTCGGCTCGGCGGGCTGCAGCTCGATATCCCGGTGCTGCAATCGGCCGTGCCGGCGGCAATGGCGCTGTCGGCCGCCGCGGCGATCGCGATCTTCCGCTTCAAGGCTTCGGTCATCGCGACGCTGCTTGCCTGCGCGGCGGCGGGCGTGCTTTGGACGCTGGCTGTCGGTTAGGTTTCGGCTAGCTTTCGGCCCCGTCCGCGGGGATGCGCATCGCCAGGATCTTGTCGATGCGCATGCCGTCCATGTCGATCACCTCGAAGCGCCAATCTTCGAAGAGGAAGGTTTCTCCGGTTTCGGGGATGTGCTGGAGCTGATGCAGGGCAAAGCCCGCCAGCGTATGGAAATCGGCATCCGGACGTTCCCGGAGGCCTAGCCGTTCGAAGGCGTCGAAGGCCGGCATCATCGCATCGATCAGCAGCGAGCCGTCCTCGCGGATGATGATATCGGGCTCCTCGTCGGCCCCCGGCAGATCGCCGGCGATGGCTTCGAGCAGGTCGGTCTGGGTGACGATGCCCTCCAGGCTGCCATATTCGTCGATGATGATGGCAAGGCGCACGGGCGAGGCCTTGAAGCTGTCGATCACGCGCACGACCGAGGTGCCCTCGTGCAACACCAGCGGCTGCTTGATCACCGCCATCGGCCGGACCTTGCCGCCGTCGAGCACCTGGTCGAGAAGATCCTTCTTCAGCACCATGCCGATCGGCTCGTCGATCGAGCCGCGGGCGACCAGCAGCTGCTCGTGGGTGCATTCGCGGATCGTCTTCAGGATCTCGGCCTCGCTGTCGTCGGCATCGAACCATTCGATGTCGAGACGCGGCGTCATGATGTCGGAGATCGGCCTTTCGCCGATGTTGAATACCCGCTCGACGAGTTGCTGCTGCACCTGGTTCAGGAGGCCGGCCTCGTGGCTCTCGGCGACGAGCAGCTTCAGCTCCTGCGGCGAGTGGAACGACGATTCCCCTGTTCCTGCGCGAAGGCCGACGGCGCGCAGCACGAAGTTGCCCATGCCGTTGAGCGTGAAGATCGCCGGCTTGAACAGCACCAGGAACAGCCCGAGCGGGCGCACGACGGCAAGCGAGGTGGCCTCGCTGCGCTGCAGCGCCAGGCTCTTCGGCGCGAGCTCGCCAAGGACGATGTGCAGCGCGGTGATGATAACGAAGGCGATGACGATCGCGACGGTGTGGGCGCCGGTCCTCGCCCATTCTCCGGGCAGCCACGCGAGCAGAGGCTCGATCAGGTGGGCGAGCGCGGGTTCGCCGACCCAGCCGAGGGCGAGAGAGGAAATGGTGATGCCGAGCTGGGTGGCCGCAAGGTTGGCGTCGAGATTGTCGACGGCGCGCTGAAGGGCGGAGGCATTCATGCGCCCCGCGGCGGCAAGTTCCGTAACGCGGCTGCGCCTCACAGACACCAGCGCGAATTCGGCAGCGACGAAGAAGCCATTGGCGGCGACGAGAAGAAGCACGGCGAGTATCCCGACATAGTCGTAGACCCCGCCCGCGGATTCGGACATGTTTTTCCTTGCCTCTGAATTGATGCGAGTCCGAAACTACACGCTCGCGCTCGGCTGGCAAGGCGCGGCCGCCATTCTAGCCATGAGCGATGTCGATGCCGGCCTGCCTTGGCCGCGATCACGCGTCCCGGGCCGGACGGCCGATGCCTTTACTTCTTCGGCGCTTCGAAAAGTTCGATCGGGTTTCCGGCCGGATCTTCGAGCAGGATTTGCTTGCCGCCGACACCCTGCACAATCTCGTTGCGGAAACGCGCGCCGGCCTTGCGCAGCGTCGCGACTTCCGCTTCCAGATCCTCGACTTCGATATGGATGCGGTTCCATCCGCCGGGTTCCGGCTTTCGCCCGTCGGGCATTGGCTGGGAGGCTCCACCCGGTCCGGTCATGCCGCTGATGAGCAGACGAAAGCCATCCCTGGTCAGGATGGCGAAGCTGGGGGCGGGGCGAAGCGCGACCGAAAAGCCGAGATGTCTGGTGTAGAATTCCACCGCGGCGTCGACGTCGTCGACGATATAGCGCATGCTGATGCCGGGCATGGTTTCCTCCATTGTGCTTTCCCAAGGTGCTTTCATTGTCCCGGGCGATCCCGGTGAGATGCTCGATGACTTTGAATCTGCGCCCGAACCTTGCGAAAATCGAATCCGATTTTCAGAACTAGGCGCCCATCGCGCCGCGCAGGGCACAGCTTGCCGCGAGCAGGAGGACGATGGTCCAGGGCGGCGCTTTCCAGACGGTGAGCAGCAGGAAGCTGGCAAGCGCCAGCGCGAAATCCGGCGGCGAAAGCACTGCGCTCGTCCAGACCGGGCTGTAGAGCGCTGCGCCGAGAATGCCGACCACGGCGGCGTTGGCGCCGCGCATGGCGGCCTGCATGGCCGGGCGCGAGCGCAGCCCGTCCCAGAAGGGCAGCATGCCGTAGACGAGAAGCAGGCCTGGCAGGAAGACGGCGACAAGCGCGATGGCGGCGCCTGCCAATCCGTTCGGCGCCGGCTCCATCACCGCGCCGAGATAGGCCGCGAAGGTGAAGAGCGGCCCGGGCACCGCCTGCGTCAGGCCATAACCGGCGAGGAAGGATTCGTTCGTCACCCAGCCGGGCGCCACGACCTCCGCCTGGAGCAGCGGCAGCACGACGTGGCCACCGCCGAACACCAGCGCGCCCGAGCGGTAGAAGGCATCGAAGAGCGCGATTGCCTGATGGCCGGTCGAACTGGCGAGGAAGGGAGGGACGAGGAAGAAGGCAGCAAAGAGGGCAAGCGCGATCGCGCCGCTCCTGCGCGAGACGGGAAAGCCGAGATGGCCGGCAACATCAGGCGCTTCGGAACGGCAGAAGAGCAGGCCGGCGGCCGCTCCGAGCGCGATCGCGCCGACCTGTCCAAAGGATCCGCCTGTGAAGACCGCAATGGCGACCGCTGCGAGTGCGATACCGGCGCGCGGCCGATCCGGAGTGAGGCTCTTCGCCATGCCCCAGATCGCCTGCGCGACGACGGCGACGGCAACGAGCTTCAGGCCGTGGAGGAGACCTTCCGCTACCGGGCCGGTGAAGGCGGAGGCGCCGAGCGCGAAAGCAAGGAGGATGAGCGCCGACGGCAGCGTGAAGGCGCACCAGGCGGCAAGCCCGCCGGCAAGGCCGTTGCCCCGGAGGACGCCGAGCGAGAAGCCGACCTGGCTGGAGGCCGGCCCCGGGAGGAACTGGCAGAGCGCGACCAGATCGGCATAACCCGCCTCGTCGATCCATTTGCGCCGCAGCACCAGTTCGTCGCGGAAATAGCCGAGATGGGCGATCGGCCCGCCGAAGGAGGTGAGGCCGAGCTTCAGGAAAACGCGCAGAACTTCGAGCGGCGAGCCCTCGGCGGGACCGGCAAGGGGCAGGGCATCGTCACGGGTGTTCATCGCCACCTCGGGTATCGGAGCGCCATGGCTGGGCAGATCCTGGTGGTCTCGTCGTCATCCCCGGCCCGCGTCCTCGAAAATCGATCATGATGGGCGACTGTATGGATAATCGGCCTGAGGTCAACGGTGTGCGCACGCCGGCGATATGTGGGCGTATAAGGCTTGTCTAAAATATTAAAAGATGACCGTAGGCTATGGATTTCATTACTGAAGTTTAATTTTTATTTCAGTTTCGGTTCATCTTCCCGGCCCTAGTTTTCTCCCGTGCCCAACACGAGGAACCGCACATGAAAAAGATCTTCGCAGCCCTTCTTTCCGCTTCCTTCCTCCTTTCGCCGATCGTCGCCTCCCAGGCGAGCGCGGGTGATTTTCGTCACCCGCCTGCTGTCGTCGAGAAGAAGGTGATCGTCGAAAAAACAGTCGTCCGGCCGCATTGGAAGAAGGGATACCGCGTCACTGCCAACGACCGCCGCCGGTTTTCCGACGTCCACGACTACCGCCGCTACCGCCTGGCGCCTCCGCCGCACGGCTATCGCTGGGTTCGCGCCGACCACGACTTCCTGCTGATCGGCGTCACCAGCGGCGTCATCTCCAACATCATTGCCGGGCGTTGATCGATGGATGAGGGCGGCTTCGGCCGCCCCTTCTTCCGACTTTAAGGCGGGCAAGCGATACCGTCTCGATAAGCATGTCGCTCTCCTCTCCACCCTCATTCCTGTCCTCGGGCTTGACCCGAGGGATGTCACAGGAATCCAGCTACGGCGCGTCTGCGCCGTGAATGACGCCCATACGAGCAAATGAGTCTCCCGCGCCCAAGGACTTGGGCGCACTGGATTCCTGTGACAGGCACAGGAATGACGGAGAGCGGGGCGGCGTTTGCACCAAACTCGCCGTGTCGGCTGTGGCCGCCGCTTCAGCCCAGCCGGCGCAAAGGCATCACATGTTCGGCAATGATGCCGAGAAATCCCTTCGACTTGGAGGCTTCAGCCTCAGCGTCCGGTTCATGCGTCAGCGGATGCAGCCCCTCGATCGGCGGCAGTGGCTCGCACTCCGTGCAGACGCAACGGGAGCGCCGGATTGCCGTCGCCTTCATGCCGCCTGCCTGTTCCAGTTGGCGAATGGGTCGGGCAGGTTGTGCCAGCGCTCCGGCGTGAAGGCCTTGGCTTCGACCAGACAGGCGTCGAGTTCCTTGCGGATCCAGGCCTCGTCCATCGGGTCGGCGCCGATGAAGACGATTTCCTGGCGGCGGTCGCCCCAGACGGGGTCGAGATAGGGGCTCAGGGCGCGTAGGAAGCCGGGCTCCTCCGGCCATTGTTCACGCGGCACCGCGGCCCACCACAGGCCCATCTTGCCGGTGCGGACGATCGCGCCGGCCTGGCTAATCTCGCCGACATGGTGCGGGCGGGTCGCCAGCCAGAAGAAGCCTTTGGCGCGCACAACGCCCGGCCATGTTTTGTCGAGAAAGGCCTGCAGCCTGGCCGGATGGAAGGGGCGCTTCTCGCGGTAGACGAAGGAGCGGATGCCGTATTCCTCGGTCTCCGGCACGTGGTCGCAGAAACCGTGCAATTCCTTGTACCAGAGCGGATGGGTCTCGGCCTTGTCGAGGTCGAAACGGCCGGTACCGAGCACCTCCTTCAGCGCCACCCTGCCGAAATTCGCCTCGATCAGCTTGGCATCCGGGTTGAGGCCGATGATGATTTTTCGCGCGGCGTCGCACTGTTCCTCACTTGCCGTGCCGATCTTGTTCAGCACCACGACATCGGAAAATTCGATCTGCTCGACCAGCAGGTCGACGATGGTCCTGTTGTCACCGTCGCCTGCCGTTTCTCCACGGTCGGCGAGGAAATCGGCCGAGGCATAGTCGGTAAGCAGATTGGCGGCATCGACGACAGTCACCATCGTATCCAGCCTTGCGACGTCCGACAGGCTCTGGCCGTCCTCGTCGCGGAATTCGAAAGTGGTGGCGACGGGCAGCGGCTCGGCAATGCCTGTGGATTCGATCAGCAGGTAATCGAAGCGACCCTGATCGGCGAGCTGGCGGACTTCCTTCAACAGATCATCGCGCAGCGTGCAGCAGATGCAGCCATTGGTCATCTCGACCAGCTGCTCCTCGGTGCGAGAGAGATTGGCGCCGCCGTCGCGCACCAGGCTGGCGTCGATATTCACCTCGCTCATGTCGTTGACGATGACGGCGACGCGCAGGCCCTCGCGATTGGCGAGCACATGGTTGAGCAGGGTCGTCTTGCCGGCGCCGAGAAAGCCTGAAAGCACCGTGACCGGAAGTCTGTTGTCCATGGGAACCTCTTTAATATTAATGTTATATCATTACATTTGCGGAGCAGAAAAAAGGCGGAACGGGGGTGTCGCCGCCTTCTTCCGCCTCAACTCTCCCAAGCTCTGCGGGTCCGGAAGGACACGCGGAGCGGCGCGTGAGGGGTCATGCGCTGGAGAGGCAAGCCTTCATGCTGTCGGCAATGCCGCGCATGAGGGTGAAGTAGAGATCGGGACCGGCCTTCAGCGTTGCTGCTTCCGGATCGAGCACGCCGGATTTTGCCCGGGTGCCCTCGATGACGACATCGATCAGGCGCGGCTCGAACTGCGGTTCGGCAAAGACGCAGGTTGCGCCGAGGTCGCCGACCTTGCGGTGGATCTGCGAAACCCGCTCGGCGCCGGGAATGGTTTCCGGGCTGACGGTAATGGAGCCGGCGACGCGGATGCCGTAGCGATGCTCGAAATACTGGTAGGCGTCGTGGAAGACGACGAAGGGCTTGTCCTTGACGGGGGCGACGGTGGCGGCGATCTCCTTGTCCAGCGCATCCAGCCTGTCATCCAGCGTCTTGGCATTGCCCTGGTAGGTCAGCGCATTGGCGGGATCGGCGGCGACCAGCGTCGTGGTGATCATGGCGGCCATGGCTTTCGCATTCATCGGGTCGAGCCAGAGATGCGTGTCGAAGGTGCCGTGCTCGTGGTCATGATCGGCTTCGGCGTGATCGTGAGCCTCTGCAGAGGCATTATCGTGCTCCGCGGGGGAAGCACTATCGTGCTCGGCGGCGTCGCCGTCGTCATGCGGCTCGAAGGCGCCGCCTTCGCGGAAGGGCAGCTTGACGAGGCCCGGCGCATTGTCGAGTTCGACGACGCTGGCATCGGCGCCCAGCGCCTCAAGCGGCTTTTGGAGAAAGGCTTCGAGGCCGGGGCCGACCCAGAAGACGACCTTGGCCTCCTGCAAGGCCCGCGCGTTCGAAGGCTTCATATTGTAAGTGTGCGGGGAGGCGGCACCATCGACGATCAGCTCCGGTTCGCCGACACCCTGCATGATCGCCGAGACCAGCGAATGGATCGGCTTGATCGAGGTGACGACGACGGGCGCGTCTGCCGCCCGCATGGTTCCGGCAAAGAGGAAAGCGGGGATCGCAAGGGCCGGGATGGCGAGGACGGCCGGAATTCGAAGGGCCAGGGTTTTCAGGGCAGGCCCCAGGGCACGTTTCATCATAGGCTCCGCTTGAATTACAAATGTTATGTTATTACATCAATTGCGTTATGCTATAACGTGTGCGATAGCAGGACGCAACAGACTTTCGGAAAAATTGATGCTCTCTCCCGCAAATGCTCCCGCTGATGTCAGGGGCGAACCGCTGGTTTCGCTCGAGGATGTCGGCGTTCTCCGGAACGGCCGCTGGCTGGTGCGCGGCGTCGATTTCTCCGTCTCGCGCGGCGAGATCGTCACGCTGATCGGGCCGAACGGCTCCGGCAAATCGACGAGCGCGAAGGCGGCGATCGGCGTGTTGAAGCCCGACGAGGGCAGGGTGGAGCGCAAGGCCGGTCTCAAGGTCGGCTATGTCCCGCAGAAGCTTTCGATCGACTGGACGCTGCCGCTGACGGTGCGCCGGCTGATGACGCTGACCGGCCCGCTGCCGGATCGCGACATGCATGCGGCACTCGATGCGGCTGGTATTGCCCATATGCTCGATGCGGAGGTGCAGCATCTCTCCGGCGGAGAATTCCAGCGGGCGCTGATGGCCCGCGCCATCGCCCGCAAGCCCGACCTGCTGGTGCTCGACGAGCCGGTGCAGGGGGTGGATTTCGCCGGCGAGATCGCGCTCTACGACCTCATCAAATCGATCCGCAATTTGAGCGGCTGCGGCATCCTGCTGATCTCGCACGATCTCCACGTCGTCATGGCCGAGACCGATACGGTGATCTGCCTGAACGGCCATGTCTGCTGCCGCGGCACGCCCGAAGCTGTCAGCCGCAGCCCGGAATATGTGCGCCTGTTCGGCAGCCGGGCGGCGCAGACGCTCGCCGTCTATAGCCATCACCATGATCATACGCATCTGCCGGACGGGCGTGTGCGCCATGCCGACGGTTCGGTGACCGATCACTGCCGCCCCGATGACGGGCATCACGCTCATGCCCCGCATGAGCACCCGCATGACCACGATCATGACCATGACCACGATCATGCACATGATGCCCATGCGCATAGCGATCAGCACGCGCACGATCATGCGCATGAGCACGCCCATTCCCGCAGCGGGGAGGGCCGCCATGCTTGACGATTTCTTCGTGCGGGCGATCCTTGCGGGGGTCGGGCTGGCGCTGACGACCGGGCCGCTCGGCTGCTTCATCATCTGGCGGCGCATGGCCTATTTCGGCGATACGATCGCCCATTCGGCGCTGCTCGGCGTTGCCTTGTCGCTGCTCTTCGAAGTCAACCTGACGCTGGCCGTCTTTGCCGTCGCCGCTCTGGTATCGGTGCTGCTGCTCTTCCTTCAGAAGCGCCAGGCGCTGTCGGCCGATGCGCTGCTCGGCATCCTCTCGCATGCCACACTCGCAATCGGCCTCGTCATGGTCGCCTTCATGAGCTGGGTCAGGATCGATCTCATCGCCTTCCTGTTCGGCGATATCCTTGCCGTTTCCACCACCGATATCGCGCTGATCTGGGGCGGCGGGCTCTTCGTGCTCGCGGCGATCGCCTGGCTCTGGCGGCCGCTGCTTGCGGCAACCGTCAATGCCGAGCTTGCCGAGGCCGAGGGGCTGAAGCCGGAGCGGGCGCGGCTCTTCTTCATGCTGCTGATGGCCGTCGTCATCGCGATCGCCATGAAGATCGTCGGCATCATGCTGATCACCTCGCTGCTGATCATTCCGGCGGCCGCGGCGCGCCGCTTCTCGGTCACGCCGGAGATCATGGCGGTGCTTGCCTCGCTGATCGGGGCGGCAGCCGTCGTCGGCGGGTTGTTCGGCTCGCTCACCTACGATACGCCGTCGGGCCCCTCGATCGTGGTCGCAGCGCTGATCCTTTTCCTTCTCAGCCTGCTTCCCAGGCGCCACCGCGCGGTTACGCAAGGACAAGGCACATGACAACACCGCAACTCACCAAGAACCAGTCGCTGGTCTTTGACGTGCTGGAAAAGGCCGAAGGACCGCTCAGCGCCTATACCATCCTCGACAAGCTGCGCGATCACGGTTTTCGCGCGCCGCTGCAGGTCTACCGGGCGCTGGAAAAGCTGCTCGAATACGGCGTCGTGCACCGGCTCGAAAGCATCAATTCCTTCGTCGCCTGCGCCCATCCCGGCGACGATTGCCACAGCCACGGCATCGTCGCCTTCGCCATTTGCGAAAGCTGCGGCCAGGTGATGG
Organism: Rhizobium fabae; assembly: GCF_003985135.1. NCBI lineage: Bacteria > Pseudomonadati > Pseudomonadota > Alphaproteobacteria > Hyphomicrobiales > Rhizobiaceae > Rhizobium > Rhizobium fabae. The sequence goes on along the minus strand of NZ_ML133645.1, from coordinate 89,351 downwards.
AATTCCACGACCACGAGGTCGACCACCGGCTGATGGCCTGGGTTCGCGGGCAGAAGTTCAAGCCCGAGAAGACGACGATCGAGATCCGCGGATTGTGCGAGGCCTGTGCGGCGTAAGACGCGCGGGCCGGAATGAGGTCGTTTCACCTTCCTCATTGCGATGCTTGTCGCAGGAATCCAGCCACCTATCTTCCTGAAAGTGGTGGAGTCGACGGAAACTCAACCTGACAAAAGATGAGGCCGGAAACCGGCCTCATCTTTGCATTCTTTCGCTGGTCGAGTTCAATCCCGGCCGGCACTAGGTCAGCCCTTGTTGCCGCCCTTGCCCGGGTTGCCGTTGTCGCTCTTGCCCTGGCCGTCGTTGTCGCTCTTGCCCTGGCCGCCATTGTCGCTCTTGCCCTGGTCGCCGCTGTCGCTCTTGCCCTGGTCGCCGCTGTCGCTCTTGCCCTGGCCGCCGCTGTCGCTCTTGCCCTGGCCGCCGCTGTCGCTCTTGCCCTGGCCGCCATTGTCACTCTTGCCCTGGCCGCCATTGTCGCTCTTGCCCTGGCCGCCATTGTCGCTCTTGCCCTGGCCGCCATTGTCACTCTTGCCCTGGCCGCCATTGTCACTCTTGCCCTGGCCGCCGTTGTCACTCTTGCCCTGGCCGCCATTGTCACTCTTGCCCTGGCCGCCGTTGTCGCCCTTGCCGTGGCCGTCGTTGTCGCCCTTGCCGTGGCCGTCGTTGTCGCCCTTGCCGTGGCCGTCGTTGTCGCCCTTGCCGTGGCCGTCGTTGTCGCCCTTGCCGTGGCCGTCGTTGTCGCCCTTGCCG
>NZ_ML133645.1:0-88534 GCF_003985135.1 Rhizobium fabae | reverse complement strand
CGTTGTCGCCCTTGCCGTGGCCGTCGTTGTCGCCCTTGCCGTGGCCGTCGTTGTCGCCCTTGCCGTGGCCGTCGTTGTCGCCCTTGCCGTGGCCGTCGTTGTCGCCCTTGCCGTGGCCGTCGTTGTCGCCCTTGCCGTGACCGTCGTTGTCGCCCTTGCCGTGACCGTCGTTGTCGCCCTTGCCGTGACCGTCGTTGTCGCCCTTGCCGTGACCGTCGTTGTCGCCCTTGCCGTGACCGTCGTTGTCGCCCTTGCCGTGGCCATCGTTGTCGCCCTTACCGGGGTCGTCATTGTCGCCCTTACCGGGGCCGTCGTTGCCCCCTTTGCCGGGGCCGTCATTGCCACCCTTGCCGGGGCCGTCATTGCCGCCGTTGTCTCCAGCACCGCTGCCATTACCGTTGCCGCCACTGGTCCCGTTGCTGGCGACCGAGCCGGTGCTGGAGGTCTTCTTGCCGCTGCCAACGTCGTCGCTGCTGCGATCCTTATCGTTCGGGCTGAACTTGCTGTCGGCCTGAATTGATCTGGTCGGCATGCACAGTCTGTATTCGAGTGTGCCGCGAACTGCGGCCTTGCAATTAACGACTGCCGGGGCCGCCGTTGCCAAGCTGCTGCTTGCCAGAAGGGAAGCAACTGCGAGGCTGAATTTCGCTGCTCTGCTGATCATTTCAATCATCTCCCAAGGTTAACTAACCCTTAATGAGGAGATCTTTTATACTAATGATCTATTAACACGAAGGATAGACTATGGTTAATCTGTCTCATTTATATATTACAGTTAAATTCGCAAGTATAAAATTTTAATAAATTTTTATTCTGTCTGTGCTATCGTCCCATACCAAATAAAGGGAATCGGCTATGAAGCGTCTGGTTTCGCTCGCTGCCTTTTTATTCATTCTCCTGCATTTTCAAGCTGTTGCGGGATCGTCGCTGCCGGTGACGCGCAGCATCGGCGCGCCCGTGGGATTCGCCGCGGCCTGCGCCAAGTACAAGTGGCTGTGCGGCAGGATGGCGGCGCAACAGTTGAGCGATCAGGCAGGAATAGCGCTTCTTCAAAAGGTCAATCGCGCCGTAAATGGACGTATCATCCCTGCGGAAGATGGCCCATCTTCCGGGAATAGGGATGTCTGGTCTCTGCCGGTTGCCGGTCATGGCGACTGTGAGGACTATGCTCTCCAGAAAATGAAGGACCTGATCGAAGCCGGTTTTCCGTCAAACAGGCTGGCGCTTTCCGTCGTGATCGGACCGCACGATCAGAACCATGTCGTTCTGATTGCCCGCACGGACGGCGGCGATTATGTGCTCGACAATCTGACCAATGCCGTGCGGCTTTGGCGCATGACGGGTTATACGTTTCTGGCCACTCAAGATTTCCAATCGCGAACGGGCTGGCGCGTCACGCTTGCCGGTCCCCGTGCAGGCGAGTTCTCCTGAACCGAACGCCCCAAGGCGGCCACTCGCCGCTGGCAAGTGCAGATCCAAGCGCTATCTTTCCCCGGGAGTCCGAACCAGGGGCGATCGCGTGACGAAAACCGACCTCTCCCATCTCTACCGGGATTACATTGCCTGCCTGAACGGGCAGGACTGGTCCAGTCTTGGGCAGTTCGTCGATGACGGTGTGATCCACAATGGCCGGCGGGTCGGGCTGTCTGGTTATGTCGAGATGCTGGAGCGGGATTTCGATGAGATTCCGGACCTTTATTTCGATGTTATGATGTTGATTTCCGATCCGCCTTACGTTGCGTCCCGTCTCGGCTTCGATTGCAGGCCGAGGGGAAAATTCCTTGGCCTCGAGGTCAACGGCAGAGGCGTCTTCTTCACCGAGAACGTGATCTACGAATTTCGCGACGGCAAGATCGTCGAGGTCTGGTCGGTCATCGACAAGGCGGCGATCGAAGCCCAGCTTGCAAGCCCGAACTGATCGTGCGGCCGATGCCGAGACATATCGAGCCCGAGCTGAAAACGGGTGCAGGCCGCGGTAAATTCGACGAAGAATTGTGTATCCGAGGAGCAGCCTGATGCGTGCACCTTGTAAGAATCGGAAATACTTTGTGACTAAGTGTCTATAAAATATGCATTTTTCGACTTGCCGCGCAAGAAGAGATGACGGATATTCCTCAAACGTTGAGGGAAGCCGTCATGATCAGAATGATAGAAGACCCTGCCGAACTCGCCGGCGAGGACATCACTGGCAAATATATTCTCCGGAAGCTGAACTATCATTGGTTCGCCTACGGCAAGGCAGCCATCGTGACGGCCTGCAAGGGGACGATCCTCCACCTCGATCGGGAAGAGACTGTTCATTCCGAGCGTTGGGGCCGTCGCGCCTATACCGGAGCCGGCAAGCGTTATCCCGGCGGCATCTGTCCCATTTCGGCGGTCGCCTGCGTTTGCGATACGCCCGACGAGGTCAATGCCGTCATTCAGCTGGATGTCGAAGCGCAGGACGAGTTCTATCAGCTGATCGCCAAGACGGAAGCCAGGGTGCAGGCTCTTGCTTCCTCCTCACGGAACAGCCAGTTTCTGGAAGCGGCAGAGTAAAGCGGTTTTCAACGAGATCCGTCCGCGGCAACAGCTGTCTCCGGCAATATATGCGGAACGCTGTCGCGACGATTGAGAGGCGGTTTTCATTTGCTGCGTCGCTATCGGGACGTTGCGCGTTTCACCTCCTAAATTCCGCGCAGGGCTACTAGACTTGGGTGGCCGCTGCGGGCAGCAGAGCGGAGAACGGTCATGACGCCAGAGGATAGCCGGCACGGTCGCTCATTGGCGGCGGCGCCATCGCTCGTATCACTTGCCATCACCCTCATCATCATGTTTGCCGCGCTGTTCTGGCCGGCGGGCACGCTCGACTGGCCGCGCGGCTGGCGCTTTCTCGTTTTCTTCCTGGCGCTGACGGTAGTCGCGATCATCTGGATCCGGCGGACGAATCCGGAGCTGTTTGCGGCGCGCAGCAAGTATCAGAAAGGCACCAAGCCGTGGGACGTCGTGGTGGCCACGCTGACGATCATCCTCTTTGCCGCCATTCTTCCCATCGCTGCCTTCGACGACGGGCGTTTCCACTGGGCGCCGCAGCCCGGCTGGGTCGTCTTCATCGGCTATATCCTGTTGACCGCGGGCTATCTCGGCCTCACCTGGGCGCAATCGGTCAACCGGCATTTCGAGCCGACGGTGCGCATCCAGACCGACCGCGACCACAAGGTGATCGACACCGGCCCCTACGCCACCATCCGCCATCCCGGATACGCCACCGCCATCCTGCTCGGCTTCGGCATGGCGCTGTCGCTCGGCTCACTCTACGCGCTGATCCCCGCCGGCTTGCTAGTGGTCGTGCTCTTTGGCCGGACGCTGGGAGAGGAGGCGGAATTGCGCAAGGGGCTGGAGGGCTATGCGGAGTATATGGCTCGGGTGCGGTGGCGCTGGATTCCGGGGATTTGGTAAGGGGGCGAGGTGCGCCTGATCATTTGCCCTTCGCTAACGCTCTGTGCATTCGCTCCTGTCGTCGCTCACCCCCTCATCTGCCTGCCGGCATCTTCTCCCCGCTGGGGAGAAGCGGAATCGTAGCGGCGTCTCGCCCTTTTCAAAGGCATCGTTTCGGAAATAAGGACGCGTGGCTTGCTCCACCCTCTTCTCCCCAGCGGGGAGAAGGTGGCCCGAAGGGTCGGATGAGGGGGCTGAGCGGCAAAGCCGCGAATGCACGGAGCGCAGACGAAGGGCAAATAACGGCCTATGCCAGCTTCAGCCCTTGGTTCCCCCGAAGGGCAAGCTAGCCAATCACCCTCAGATCCCGCGCAAACCGCTGCCAATTGCGCACGTAGTTCTCCGCCGAGCGGCGAATGCCCTCGATGGCCTTCTCATCCAACGTCCGCACGACACGGGCCGGCGCGCCGACGATCAGGGAATTGTCGGGGAATTCCTTGCCCTCCGTCACCAGCGCATTGGCGCCGACCAGGCAGTTGTTGCCGATCTTGGCACCGTTGAGGATGGTGGCGCCCATGCCGATCAGCGCGTTGTCGCCGATGGTGCAGCCGTGGAGGATGGCGTGGTGGCCGATGGTGCAGCCTTTTCCCGTCGTCAGCGGAAAGCCCATATCGGTATGGGCCATGACGCCTTCCTGGATATTCGTGCCTTCGCCGATGGTGATCCTCTCATTGTCGCCGCGCAGCACCGAGCCGAACCAGATGCCGACATTCTCGCCGAGTTCGACATCGCCGATTACATGGGCATCCGGCGCGATCCAGTGCAGGCCGGCGGTGGGCAGTTTCGGCGTCAGTCCGCCAAGCGCGTAGATGGGCATGGGTCTCTCCTCAGACGACGTCGAGCGACAGCGTGGCGATGCCGTCGATGCCGCAGGTGATGCGATCGCGCCTGGCGACCGCGCCGACGCCGGCCGGCGTGCCGGTCATGATGATATCGCCCGGCGCCAGCGTGAAGAGCTTTGACAGCTCGGCGATGATCTCCGGCACCTTCCAGATCATCTGGTTGAGATCGCCGTCCTGGACGCGCTTACCGTTCTGCTCCAGCCAGATCCGGCCTTCGGCTGGATGGCCGAGGCGGCTTGCCGGGACGATCGCCGAGACGGGGGCGGAATGTTCGAAGGCCTTGGCGAGTTCCCAGGGGCGGCCGAGCTTCTTGGCCTCGCTTTGCAGGTCGCGGCGGGTGAAATCGATGCCGACGGCATAGCCATAGACGCAGTCGAGCGCATCTGCAGCCTGAATGTTCGTGCCGCCCGATTTCAGCGCCAGCACGCATTCGACCTCGTAATGCACGTCTGATGACAGCGGCGGATAGGGAAAAGCGTTGCCTGCCGGCAGCAGGTTGTCGGCGTTTTTCTGAAAGAAGAAGGGCGGCTCGCGGCTGGGGTCATGGCCCATCTCGATCGCGTGGTCGGCATAATTGCGCCCGACGCAATAGACGCGGCGCACCGGAAAGCGCCCGTCGCTGTCTTCGACCGGCAGCAGAACCGGTGCGGGACGCGGAATGACGGTGGCGGGATGGGGCATGGCGGGCCTTCCTGTGCTTATCGAGTCTTGGCACTCATCTTAGACGGAAAACGCCACGCCGGGGAAGCATGCTTGGCACGTTGACGTTGTCGCCGCCGAGCGATAACGTCATCGTCGTGAGCCGGATTTTCGCAGTTTCCACGACGTCTACGACCACCGCCTGGCGGTGGGTGGCAGACGCGTGAACTGAATTCCGTTCATTGCAGAAAACACCAACCCGCCGGAAACGAGCGGGTTTTTTGTTGCCGCTCGCCTCCCGCATTCGAGGACGAGATCGTGGACGATATCCAGAAGCATCATCTTGCCGAGCGGGCGCTCGCCGCTGCCCGCCGCTGCATCGCCAGCCGCTATGACGGAGCGGCTTTCGCTTATGTCGCCGGCTCCTTCATGCGCGGCGAGGGCACCGAATTTTCGGATATCGATCTGGTCGTCGTGTTCCCGTCGCTTGAAAGGGCCTGGCGGGAGTCGTTCACGCTGGAGGGTTTTCCCGTCGAGGCCTTCGTTCACGATGAACAGACCCTGGCGCATTACCTGCATGCGGATGCAGACAGCGGCTATCCGATCATGGCCAATATGGTCGCGACAGGCAGCATAGTAGGGCCGGACATCGAGCGCGCCCGCGCCGTCCAGGCAAAGGCAGCAGGAATGCTGGCGGCAGGGCCGAAACCTCTTGCAGGTCCTGCCTATGATGCGTTGCGCTATCAGGTGACCGATCTGGCCGACGACCTGCGCGGCGTCCGCCCGCCCGAAGAGATCGCTGCCATCGCCGCACTTCTCTACCAGAAGCTCGCCGACCTGATCCTGCTCGGACGCGGCGCATGGAGCGGTCGGGGCAAATGGGCGCCGCGCCTGATGAAGACCCTCGATGCGCAATTGGCGACCGAATTCGACGCGGCGTTCGGACTGGCGGCAGCGGGCGACGGTGCGCGGTTCCTGGCTTTGGCCGATCGGGAACTTGCCCTGCATGGCGGCCGCTATTTCGACGAATTCCGGCAGGAGGCTCCGCTGGAGGCGCGACGGCTGGGGTAAAGGCGGGAGTAAAAAGAGAGCCTCACCCTGAGGTGCCCCGCAAGGGCCTCGAAGGGCGGGGCGGGTGTGTTGACGGTTGAGGAATGCAGGGAGCAGTGCTGCGGCATGTCCTTCGAGGCTTCGGCCTTTGGCCTACGCACCTCAGGATGAGGGGCATTAGAGGATGCCGCGCCCCAACGACCTCGAGAAAGCGCGTCTTAATCAATATCGGTCACCGCGATGCGGCCAGCGTTACATCAGCACCGTCCATGACATAGGTCGCATAGCGATGGTCGCGGATCAGGCTTATCTTTTGCCCCAGCCATTCGAGCAGCATGAAATAGGAAGGACCGCCCGACGGTTCGGCTGATACCAGCAATATTTCCCGGCCTTCCAGCCAAGCCGGTTCGATCCTGACTGGCGGATACTCGGCATAATAGGTGAAAAATCGACCGACGTCGGCGGCACCGGAGATTTCCGGCCGTCGCGCCTGACGAAGCCGAACATCCTGCGCCAGCATGCGACGCAAAGCGTCCCAGTCTCGGGCGTTGAAGAGCGCTGCAAAGTTCAGGACCTCGGGACTCGGCGGTGGTGGAACCTCGGAGCGCACGTCGGAGATGGCGCGCAATCTTGCCCGACCGCGCGACAGATGGGCCTTGACGGCATCGACACTCAGTTCCAGCAGTGCTGCGATGTCCCCAAGTGACTCTCCCAACACATCCTTGAGGATCACCGCGCTGCGTTGCGGTACCGGCAATTCTGCAAAGTGGCCGAGGGCGATCCGCACCGCGTCCTGCCGGATCAGCGCGTCCTCCGGACCGACGGCGCTGATATCGGCCAGATCGAAAGCCATCTCAAGTGGCTCCGATCGGCGCGTACTGCGCTGGCGCAGGGCATCTATGGCTCTGTTATGGACAATGCGAAATAGCCAGGGTCGCAGCGGCGTGCCCGGCGGGATCGAGCCAGCCGTCGCAAATACCCTGGCAAACGCATCCTGAATCACATCCTCGCCGTCGATCACCGAACCCACCAGACGAGCAGCATAGCGGTGCAGTTCGGGGCGAAGCGCGTCCGCTTCGCTCGCGAGCGCTGCGAGCAGAGTTTTCCTCTCTTCGTCTTCGAGAGCAGCGTCTTCTGTCATTCGATGACCGTCACACCCGTATCCCCGCGTACTGCGTAGACCATGGCCTCGGCGAGGCCCGTTCTGCCGATCAGGTCGGCGACCATATCGCCAAAAGCCCGCGGCGTCATCTCCGGCCAGGTGGCGGCCTGTTCGGCAAATGTCCGACCCGCCGCCGCGGCATAGGCCGCGATGCCGGTATCGCCCACACCGGTTCCGGTAAACATCTGCCGGGGAACGATGACCCGGAAGCGCAGACCCAGGCCGAGCTCCGCCGACAGGCCCTCGGCATATTTTGCAATGAACCACTGCGCGCGCTTGGCTCCCGCATAACCGCCCGATAGCGGCGACCCCTGCACGGCGGCCCCGCTGGAGACCAGGACGACAAGCCCGCCCGGCGTCATCGGCAACGTCAGAGCCGCCTGTACCCAGTGCAGCGCGGCCTTGACGTCCACATTCCAGTTGGTGGTGAATGCCTCCCAGCCAATCCGGTCGATCCGTTCCGTGGGCGGTTCTGCGCCGGCATTCATGATGACGAGATCGGGTCGCGTCTGGTCCATGATCCGCCATGCCGCGTCGACATCGGTTGCATCAGCCGATATCGCGGTGACGGCCGGTTGCTCGCCTGGCCCCTGCACGGCCGTCGCGTTTCGGGCGACCACGGTGACTTCCGCCGCGCGAACCACAAATGCCTCGGCGAGCCCCCTGCCCAAGCCGCGACTCCCGCCAACGACCACGATTCGCTTTCCTTCCAGATCCATTTCTCAGTCCTCATTTGGGTCGGGTCCGACCGCTCGACGACGGTCACAACAACGACGTTCCAACAAGGTGAAAAGAGTCATCGCCATCTGCGATTTGTGGGGACCAGCGTCTAAAAGTATGACTCGACCGAAATTCGGCGGTGAAGCCTCGCGAACCAGCCCGATAAGCAACGAGGCCGATGTCTGCTTGGCGCCTGAAGCGGTCACTGGGAAAGCATTGCGCTCGTCCTCAGGCTTTGGTCGCCTCCGCTCTGGCCGCTGGCTTCAGCAGGATGATGAGAAGCAAGCCGGCGACTATGAGCGCCGCGCCTTCGAGATGATAGCGTTGCAACTGTTCGCCGAGGAAAAGGTAGGCGAGCACGGCGATAAAGATCGTCTGGATGTAAAGCAGCACGCCCGCCCGCGCCGCCCCCAGGGCCTCGATGCTGCGATTGAAGAGATAATACATAACCGCGCCGCCCGGGATCGCGACGTAGCCGAGCGCGATAAGGCCGCTGGCATTCAGCGTCGAGCGCTCGTCGGAGACAAGCTCAAACAGGTAGAAGGGCAGCGCCGTCAGCACCGCCGCACCGAGGAGGAGTACCAGGAGCGCAAGGCGATTCACGTCGAATTTCGCCCGGCGGAGCAGGACGGTATAGAGGCTGAAACAGAACGCGCCAGCGACGATCCACAGCTCTCCGGGATTGAGGTCGAGACGCAAGAGCGCAGCCGGGCTGCCCTTGACGATGATGACCACGATCCCAAGAAAGGCGAGGATCGATCCGATCACCTGCCAGCGTCCCATCGGCTCAGCCAGAATGAAACGGGCAAGAATCATGGTGATGATCGGGATCAGGGCGATGATGATGCCGGCAGTCGTGGCATCGGCATGTTCGAGGCCGACAAAAATCAGGCCCTGGCAGATCGCGAGCCCCATACCGCCGATGGCGAGCAGCTCGAGGCCGCGAGCCCGCACGAGCGCGACCATGGCGCCGAAATGCCGGTACACGATCGGCATCAGGATCGCCCAGGCGATCAGCACGCGCCAGAAGCAAAGCGCCCAGGGCGGCATCTCCGAAGAAACCCATTTCGCGGCGATATAGACGCCGGCCGACAGCAGCCAGCAGAAAACCCCCACGGAATAGGCGGCTGCAAGCGAACCGCCCGCCGCCTGTTCCGTCCCGACCGTGTCACGATGGACCGCCAAGACATGTATCGCCATGGCCCGGTTATGCCACAATTCCCGAGCGCTGCACAGATGAAGGCGGCGGCACTTCGCCTATTGCGCAAGGCCGACCTCCGGCGTCGGCGGGCCGGGCGGAAGAACGCCTTGGCCGGGTAGCGCCAACACCGGGAATTGGGCTGCGCGTTGACCGATGAATGGTGGCTTTCGACCGGGGTCGTATGAAAAGGGACATTGCGAGCGGGGCCGCGGGATCGGCGGAAACTAGCCGTGAGCCGGCCGGCATCCGAATACACCAGCCTCGGGAAGCGTGCGCTCGGTGCAGCGATGCGCTCCCGCGGTGATGCGTGCCGTGACAGGCGGGTGAGGCGAGTTCGGCAGCAATGCGGTCGCGGGAAGTTTCAGCCGATGATCAGAACTCGGGGCCGCGCATCCCGTGCAGGAGCAGGGGCAGGATCAGCCGCATCGTCCCTTCGACATCCTCCGGATCGCAGACGCCACCGCTCAGATGCTTCGCGCGGCCGCCATCGGCCATGATGTAGAGCATAGTGCCGATCATCATCTGGAAGGCCCAGACGATTTCGGCCTCGCTGCGGCCGGGCAGTGCGCCCTTGAGCGCCTTGATCGTTGCAGTGGCGGCGGGGTCGAACATCTCCTTGATGATCCCGCGCTCCGCGGAGCGCGGATCGGTGGCCTCCCGCGCAAGCAGCACGCCGAAATTCGCACTGCCTTCGATCTTGCGCAGCGACAACATCGGCATCAGCGCCGCCTTGATGATCATCTCGAGCCGGCGCTCGCGATTGTCCTCCATTTCGGCGAGAGCAAGGCCCGCCAGGCGCTGCGCGTTTGTGTTGGGATCACGCGCCCTGAACACTTCGCGATAGAGCCCGAGCTTGTTCTTGAAGTGGTAGCTGACGAGCGCGACCGGGACGTCCGAATTGACGGCGACCTGCCGCAGCGAGGTTCCCTCGAACCCCATTTCGGCGAAGATCTGCTCGGCGGTCTTGAGGATGCGCTCTCGGGCGCTGCTGTCGCCGGTCGCTTCGGCATGGCGTTGGGTCTTGGGCTTCATCGAATGCTTGCTGCCTTTCCTGAGTCGTCTGGAGCATATTACACGACAAAAAAAACTGATCAAGTTTTCAAAAAAGATGTTTACATGAACAAATTTCCTGTCATGCTAATCGTCACCGGCCGAGTTACCGGCTGCTGAGGAGTGCCACCATGAGAAAGTTCGCTTCACGTGCCCTGACCTCAATCGGCGCATTGATGCTTGCTGCGGCGACGCCCGCGTCGGCCCAGGTACTGCCCTATCCGACGTCGTTCAAGACCGAGACCGTCGCCACAGACGGCACCTCGAGACTCTTCGTCCGCATCGGCGGACATGGCCCCGCAGTGGTGCTGCTCCACGGCTTCGGCGAGACCGGCGACATGTGGTCGCCACTCGCGAGGGCGTTGATGGTCGATCACACCGTCATCGTGCCCGATCTGCGCGGCATGGGCCTCTCGGACCATCCCGCCGGTGGCTATGACAAGGCGACGCAAGCGCGTGACGTCGCCGCCATTCTCGACAAGCTGCATATCGATCACTTCGCGCTGGTGACGCACGATATCGGCAACATGGTGGGTTTCGCGCTCGCGACGCAGCAGCCGGATCGCGTGATCCGGTTCGTGCTGATGGATGCGCCCATTCCTGGCATCGGGCCGTGGGACGACATCCTCAAGAGCCCGCTGCTCTGGCATTTCCGCTTCGGCGGGCCGGACATGGAGCGGCTGGTCGCGGGCCGCGAGCGCATCTATCTCGATCGCTTCTGGAACGAATTCTCCGCCGATCCCGCGCGGTTCGACGAGGCTTCGCGCGAGCACTATGCGGCGCTCTATGCGCGCCCCGGGGGCATGCATTCGGGCTTCGCCCAATTCGCTGCCTTCGATCAGGACGTGATCGACAACCGCGCCTGGCGGGCGAAGGGCACGAAGCTGCCGATGCCAGTCCTCGCGATCGGCGGCGACAAGTCGTTTGGTCCGATGATGGCGGTCGTCATGCGCGACGCCGCTTCGAACGTGACCGAAGCCGTGGTGCCGGGATCGGGCCATTGGCTGATGGAAGAGCAGCCCGAGGCAACCATCACGCTCATCACAGCCTTTTTGGAGCCGGGCACGTAAGCGTCCGAACCACGATCCTGATCCCGCCGGTGGCGTTGCTGCCAGTGGCCACTAATACGGACTATGCGAACGCGGGCGCCGCCCCGTATCGCTGACCGCTTGCTGCTCAAACATTGCTTTCGATTTCAAGCCGGCGGGCGCCCGGCAATGCCTCCCTGCGTCCAAAGCACTTCAACCTCGAACTCTAGGAAAGGAACTACCATGACGTCTCCTGCCACCATCCGCGATCCACTCGCCGACCATATGCTGACGCCACAGAATGCGGCGCTTGTCATCATCGACTTCCAGCCCGTCCAGGTCGGCTCGATCGCCACCATGAACAAGCGCCTGCTGATCGAAAACGTCACGGCGCTCGCCCGCACCGCCAGGCTTTACGATCTTCCGGTCGTGCTCTCGACCGTCAATGTCGCGACAGGGCGCAACGCACCGACGATCCATCAGATCACCGATGCGCTACCCGGGGTGGTCCCGATCGACAGGACCTCGATCAATGCCTGGGAGGACGAGGATTTCGCCAACGCGGTCAAGGCCACCGGCCGCAAGAAGTTGATCATGGTCGCTCTGTGGACTGAGGTCTGCCTGGTCTTCCCCGCGCTCGATGCGCTGCGCGAAGGCTTCGAAGTCTATGCCGTGGTCGATGCCGTCGGCGGCACCTCGGAGGCGGCGCATCGCGCCGGGCTCGACCGGATCGTTCAGGCGGGCGGAGTGCCGGTCAGCTGGATCCAGCTTGCCTGCGAGCTGCAGCGGGACTGGAACCGCGACGCCACCGTCCCGGGCTTTGCCGAAATCGTCTTCGCCGAAGTCGGCCATTGAGCCGGCGCGGCACAGATGAAGGCGGCGGTACTTCGCCTATTGGGAAAGGACGACCTCCAGCGTCGGCGGGCCGGCTACGATTAAAAAGCAGCATTTCCCGATGACCAGGCGCTGGTTGCTTGGGACCGATCGCCGACGAACCTTGGCCGCTTTGCGCCAGAAGCGGCCATTAATAAATCGTTGAGCAAATCGATTGGAACGACTGTTTACACCGTGATGCGATGGTGGACTACCATACATTGAGGATGTCTGACCTTGGCAATTGAGCCGCGAGTGCAAATCAGAGAAAACGGCCGCCTTTCGGCATTGCTCCCTGCGGTCCTGCTGTCATCTCTGCTCACATCATCGTGCTCTGATGAGCTGGGCGGCTAGAACACTGTCGAGAAAATTTCGAAAGGTTTCTATTGGCGGGCGGACAGGGAAAATTCATTGCTGCGTCCGCAGGCCATGCCTTGCTATTCAAGCCAGCTTTGTGGACGAACCATGTCGACCAATACATTGCTGCCTTGCCAAAGGGGTAAGTCCACCAGGTTTGCGACGTGGCGATCGCAAGGGTCTTTCCTCCGACTTTGCCATGTCGCTCAGGTGAGCGAATTTTAGGACACATATTTGTCCGCTAGGGCCAATAGTGGTCGAAGCGTCACGGCAATTTTGTACCAACCGCGGACACCAAGCCCCCGCAACGAACCAACCTAGCCAAGAGCACTTTGCTCCGCGCAAATCCTGTCGATCAGGGCATCAAGCTCACCTCTCAGCGGCCGGCTCTTCGCCAGTCGTTGCTTGAGGTGCATGATCGGCTCGGTCAGGATGTCTTCGAGGCTCTCGGCGCAGGTGAAGTCGCCCGCCACGCGCTTGACCTTCGAGTTGTCGAAAATAGCCGTCCAGGCCTTGTCGCCGAGGAGCGGGCCTATCCAATCCGGATTGTACTTGATCAGGGTGTCGGTCGGGACGTGGACGATTTTTGCTTCCACGCCCAGCAATCGTGCGATCGTCTTCTGGATATCGTCCCAGATGTGGGCGCGATCGGAGGTGATGTGGAAAATCTCGCGGAGTGCTGCCGCCTTGCCGAAAAGGCCGACGAAAGGCACGGCGAAATCGACCGAGCGGGTCAGCGTCCAGGGCGTGTGGCCGTCGCCTGCGACGATGGTGGGCTCGCCGTCCAGCATGCGTCTTGCCATGACGTCGCTGTCGCCCATCATGATCGGCAGGCCGGTGCGGACGGTGTGGCTGGGGCGGACGATCGTCCAGGCGAGATTGCCGGACGATTTGAGCCGTTCCTCGCAGGCGATCTTGGCCTGGCTGTAGGGCCAGTAGGGGTTGATCGCCGGCGTCTCCTCGGTGATCACGTAATGACGCGGCGGCTTTTCATAGACAGAGGCCGAGGAGATGAAAACATACTGGCCGCAATTGCCCGAGAAGATCTCGATGTCGCGCGCCATCTGATCGGGCGTGAAGGCGATGAATTGGCATACGACATCATAATTGGCCCTGGCGAGATCCGCGTAGGCGGCCGATCCCAGCTCGCCGATGATCGAGGTCACCCCCGCAGGCAAGGGGGCGCTTCTCAGGCCTCGGTTATAGACGCTGACGTGATGGCCCTCGGCAACAGCGCGCTCGACGCATGGATAGGAAATCTGGCCTGTGCCGCCGATGAAAAGGACTTTCAAAGCCATGGAGTGACCTCAGTGTCTGATGGGCGGGATCTGTGGTCACTCTTCATAGCGCGAAAGAACTGGACCGTCTCCCGCAAATCTCGTGCGCCGCAAGCGGAGAATGAGCGATGCCCGGCCTTTCGGCGGCGGTTCAAGCCCGCCGCCGCAGGACTGGGCAGCGCCTATGCTTGTGCTTTGCGATAGGCTGCGACGACGAGCCAGATTGCCGACAGCAGGAAGTAGAATGCGCCGAAGCCTGCATAAGGGACGATATCAAGGATCGTCGGTACCGCGGTGCCAAGCGATTGGCTGATCATGAAGCCGCCGGCAAGGGCCGATTGCGCGCCGCTCAGGATCATCACCCATTGGGCGCCGTAGGTGCGCCAGCGCCTGACGCCCGTATAGAGCTGCAACACGCCGGAGAGGATCGCCCAGACCCCAAACACGGCCAGGACGGCGTAGGTGCTGTTGCTGACGGCAATGACGACGGCGAGCGCCGTGATCAGGCTCACCACCACGTTCAATGCCTGGGACGGATTGGCTTTGAGGCCGCCGTTTACCCGTGCGTCGACGAGATTCGCGAGTGCATCCCACACAGGGTAGATGACCAGCAGAAAGGCGGCGGGGCCGGGCTGCCCGCCGAGGAGAACGGCGGCGGAAATCCAGATCGACGAGAACGCGGCGCGCGTGAAATAATAGGATCGCAGCCAGTTGGACTGAGAGGAATGGCTTTGCATAGGTAGGTCCTTGTTGATTAGCCTACCTACTAGTAGGAAGTTAAAAGGAGCAAGTCAACACGGCGCCCGAACACCTCATTGTGAGTGCAGGGAATGTGGAGCAGGCTTGACAATCTGCCTACCAAAAGGTAGGCGACGCTATGAAATCAACGGCTTCGACTTCCGACAAAATCCTCGACATTGCCCAGTCTCTCATCGTGGCGGGAGGCTATAACGGCTTCAGCTATGCCGATATCTCGGCGGCGATCGGCATCCGGAAGGCAAGCATCCACCATCATTTTCCGACCAAGGCCGAGCTGGTCTCAGTGCTGGTGGATCGCTACAGGAAGCAGGCGGAGGCGGGTTTGCAGTCCCTGCGCGAGCAGGCCGCAAGCCCCGCCGATCAGTTGCAGTTCTACGTCAACTATTGGCAATCATGCATTGAGAACGCCTCGCAACCCTTCTGCGTCTGCGCGATGCTCGCGAGCGAAATGCAGATGCTGCCGGAAGAAGTCGCATCCCGCGTCCGTGCGCATTTCCAGAGTCTCTCCGGGTGGCTTACCTCGGTACTGCAGGCCGGAGTGGAGCAGGGGCTGTTCCGCCTGAACAAGCTGCCGGAAGAGCAGGCCCAGATGCTGATGGCCTCGGTTCACGGGGCTATGCTCTCTGCAAGGGCCTTCGGCGAGCCCGGACTGTTCATCGCAATCGTTGCCCCTGAGATCGCGAGGCTGGGGGTAGCGGATCGCTAGCGGAACTGTCGGCCCGCTCGAAAACGATCCCTGACACGCAATTCCATGCTAGTCTCGCGTGCCGCCGGCAGATGGAGAGCGATGGCAATGTTGGAGACGGACAAAGTGTTTTCCGGCTCGGTTCCGGAAAATTACGACCGCTATATGGTGCCGTTGATTTTCGAGCCCTACGCCGCGGATCTCGCAGGGCGGGCCGCGTCCTTTTCGCCGGGCGCCGTTCTGGAAACCGCGGCGGGCACCGGGGTCGTCACCCGTGCTTTGGCGCCAAGGCTGCCCTCCGGCGCAAGCTATGTCGTCACAGATCTCAACCAGCCGATGCTCGACCACGCCGCTTTGAGACAGGCGCCCGACAGCCGCATCCAATGGCGCCAGGCGGATGCTCTGGCGCTGCCGTTTGAAAACGCGGCCTTCGATCTCGTTTGCTGCCAGTTCGGCGCGATGTTCTTTCCAGACCGCCCGGCTGCCTATCGCGAAGCAAGGCGGGTCCTGAAATCGGGAGGATGTTTCTTGCTGAGCGTATGGGATCGCATCGAGGAGAACGTCTTTGCCGATGACGTGACGAATGCTCTCGCCAAGATTTTCCCCGACGATCCGCCGCGCTTTCTGGCTCGCACGCCGCATGGCTACCACGACAAGGACCTGATCCGCTCGGAGCTTATGGGAGCTGGCTTCTCCCATGTGTTGATCGAAACGAGGGCCGAACAAAGCCGCGCATCTTCACCCCGCATTCCGGCCGTTGCCTATTGTCAGGGAACGCTTCTTCGCAACGAAATCGAGGCGCGGGACGCGACGAAACTCGATGCTGCGACCGACTATGTCGCGTCCTGGATTGCGGAAAGACACGGCAGTGGCGAGGTTGCCGCCAAAATTCAGGCGCATGTCATCGTGGCCGTGGTCTAGCTATTGGAGCCAAAGAAAATTGACAGCGATGGCGCGTTCGCTTCGGGCCGACCGGAGCCGTTCATCGGAGACGAGCAGCAATGTTCCTTTCTGCAGGAGAAACCACCGCGATTATTTATTGCGGGTTGACGAGATCATCGGGATCAAACCTGTAGATCGGACTGAGACTTGCTTTCGCACATCCAGAATGAGCCCAAAACGTCTGAGTCGGCTGATTTTCTCCGACAAACCAGAGGTTTGATACTTCGATATGCACGGCTTTGACGTCTTCTTCTTCTATGGATTTAGCGCAAAACCAACAGCTGAATTCGGGCAAACGTAGCTTCCTATGATTAAGTCGGCTTGAGACCTGATAGCGGACAATGCGGCGCCAGAAGCGGCCACTACACACACCGGCCGCACTGACCGATCTGGGCCATCCGTCGACCGACAGCTTCCGGAGGGGAGCAGTTGGCCCTATGCACACGCCACGTCGCCGGGGCTTCCGCTACAGCGGGTCGTTTTCGTCGCGTTGCCCCCCACCAATATCAAACTTCAATGTGGTTTCCATCCCGCGGATCGCGAGATCAGGCAGGAACGTAGGTCAGCCTGATCACGTGCTCGTCGATCCGTTCGCTGCCTGTCAGGCGCAGCGGCGGGCGGGGGCCGGCGAAGAATGGCTTGCCGCGACCACGCACGACGGGGCAGAGGTAGAGCCGATACTCATCGACGAGACCAAGTTCGGTCAGGCTTCGCGCCAGGTCGGGGCCGGCAACTTCGATCTCGCCGTCGCGCTTGGCCTTCAACGCGCGGATCGCGCGCTCAAGGTCGCCCTGCACGAGCGTGGCGTTGGGGCCGACGGATTCCAACGTGCGCGAGACGACCCATTTCGGCTGGCGTTGCCACGCCGCCGCGAAGGCCCGCTCATCCGCATCCCATTCGGGATGATCGTCGTCCCAGTAACGCATAACCTCATACATGCGGCGGCCATAGACGCTACCGGCTAGGCCGCGCACTTCCTCGATGAAGTGGCGGAAGAGCGTGGGGCCTGGCGCAAAATCCATATGGTCGACGTAGCCGTCCAGGGACTGCATCATTCCGAAGACGAGCTTTGCCATGCCCTCTTTCCCCCAGGCGCCGAGCCACGCCAGTTCTGACTGGGTTAAAGGATAGCCGCACTGGTTTTATATTACAACTCGCTTTGGGAATGTGTGCGAAAGCGCTTGGCCTGTCCGATCAATCGGACGCTCGAGGGATGATCGTCATTCCTTGCCGTCGGCGGCCAGTGAATCCCGGACGATGGCGTAATAGGCGGCGAGTTCGGGAATGTCAGCGGCGAGCGTCTCGAAGGCGGGGTCGGATGGCGCAAGCGAGCCGGCATATTTCGTCTCGATGAAGGCCTGATGGGCGGTCAGCGCTTCCGCGTCGGCCTTGTGCACGACGGTAAAGACGGGCGAGGGCACGGTGCGGCCCTTGACGATAATGCGGTCGAGTTCGACGACGATGTAGGTCTCAGAGACCAGCCTTGCGGTCTCCTCGCCGAGCAGCAGGGCCACGCCGTAATTCTTCGAGGCGCCTTCGAGGCGGGAGGCGAGGTTGACGCTGTCGCCGAGGCAGGAATAGTCGAAGCGGCGGGTCGAGCCCATGTTGCCGACGATGCATTCGCCGGTGTTGATGCCGACGCCCATCTTCAGCACGTGCGGCTTGCCGCCGCGTGCCGCCGCTTCCCGCTCCAGCCGGCTGTTCAACCTTGATATCGCCGCCTGCATGGCGAGCGAGGCGCGCACCGCGTGGAGCGCGTGGTCGGGATCGTCGAGCGGCGCATTCCAGAAGGCCATGATGCAATCGCCCATATATTTGTCGATCGTGCCGCCGTGATCCATCACCACGTCGGATAGCGGCGTCAGCAGCTGGTTGATCAGGCCGGTCAGCTGCTCCGGATCGTCCTTCATGGTTTCGGCGATGGTGGTGAAGCCGCGAACATCGGAAAACAGTACCGAGAGCGTGCGCCGCTCGCCGCCGAGTTTCAGCTGCGACGGGTCGTTCGCCAGGCGGCGGACGAGGTCGGGCGAGATGTACTGGGCGAAGGCGCGGATGATCTGCCGCTTGTTGCGGCGCTCCTCGGCATAATCAAAGGCGGCCTGGCCGAAGGCGACCGAGATATAGGCGACGACAGGCCCGAGCGGCGAGACGAAGACATGGGCAAGCCGGATGCCGGCGAAGCTGACTGCCGCGAAGGCGAGGAGGGCGGCCGCGCTGGTGACAATCGTCAGCCATCCCGTCGAGCGCCAGACGGTGGCGGCGGCAAGCAGCACCGATATCAGGATGCAGGCGGCAACCGTGGGCAGGCGGGCTTCGGCGATCGACAGGCCACGGCGGATATTGTCGTAGATCGTCGCCTGGACCTCGACGCCGGAGACGAGCTTGCCGGTGTGAACCGTATAGGGTGTCGCGAAGGCGTCGACGCCGCCCTTGTCGATTTCAGGCGCGTTCTGCAGGCTGAGGCCGACGAGCACGACGCGGTCCTTGAAATAGCCAGGCGGCAGCAAATTCTCGGGGTCGAGGGCCTGGTAATAGGAAACTGTGGGATAGCTGCGGGCCGGGCCGAAGGATTGGATCAGCCGGCCGGCGGGCAGGGATGCCTGTGCCGCACCCGACGCGTTTGCCAGCATGGCGGCGAAGCCGTCTTCATAGCCCGGAATGCGGCGGAAAATGCCGTCGCCGCTGAGATCGATCGAGGCGATGCCGGTCACGGCGCCTGCTTGCGTCAGCTGCGGCAGCGGTGTCGCGCGGATCAGCTGCGAGGCCTGCGGCGTCTCGATCAGCGTTTCGTCGCCGGCGAGCACGATATCGGGGCCGACGGCCTTGGTGATCGCCGCGTCGTTACCGGGGTTCGAGGGCTCGGCCATGATGATGTCGAGGCCGATGACGCGGGCGCCGGCCGCGCGAAGCTGGGTGACGAGTTCGGCATGAAGGCTGCGCGGCCAGGGCCATTGCGCGTTGATATCGGCAAGCGAGGGCTCGTCGATCGCAACGATGACGGGCCCGCCCGGCGGCGGGCGCGGGTCGTCGACGGTCGAGAGATAGTCGAAGCTTCTGAGCTCCAGCAGCGACCAGGCGGGCAGCCGCGACAGGAGCGAGATGGCGATCAACACCGCGAGCGACAGCACCAGCAGCCTCAGGCGGCGGCCCCCCGTCTGCCCGCCGCTCAGCCCGGCCTGCTGAGGGTTGCCCTCTGTGCGCATCAGAAGCGGACTTTGAGCGTGCCCTTGAAAGCGCGGCCCCAGCCGGGCACGCCGGGCGTGATCTCGAACTCCTCGTCGAGCAGGTTATAGGCAGCGGCTTCGAGCGCGATGCGCTTGTCGAAGGGTTCCCAGATCAGGTGTGCGTCGAGGCTCCAGTAATCGTCGAGCTTGGTGCCGAGATCGTCGCCGTCGCGCTCGCCGATATAATTTGCCGCCACCGTCGCCTTGACCTTGGCCTCGTTGACCCAGGTCAGCGCGATCTGGCCCGAGTTTTTCGGGATATAGGGCAGGGAACCGCCGTAATTCGGCTCCAGCGGATCCTTGTTCTCCGATTCCATATACGCATAGGTGGCGGAAAGGCCGAAACCATAGCCGAGCGCCACGTTGCCGGTCACGGCGGCGCGGTCGATGCTGCCGCGCGACAGCGGCAGGCTGTCGGCCGCCGGCAGCGCGATCAGTGGCAGATCGATCGAGAAATCATGCAGTTCCTGGTGCTGGTACTCGACCGAGGTGAAGAGGCGGTCGGTCCATTCGGCATCCCATTGCAGCGCCACGGTGTCGGTATAACCTTCGGTGCCGACCGAGAACTGGTTCGGCTGCAGGCCGAGGATACCGATAGGGGCCAGTGTCGGCACACCTGTGTCGACGCTCTGGCGCATGAAGGCGGCGCGCAGCCAATGGTTCTGGACGGGCGACCAGGCAAGGCCGAAGCGCGGCTCGAACCGGCTGACATCGACGCCGTCGCCCGACATGCGCGTGCCGAACAGCGCATATTCGCCCTTCAGATCGGGCGTGATCTCGTGCAGCACGTCGATGTAGGCGCGGGCGATGTTGACGCGGCTGCTTGCTTCGAATGGGCCGAAGGTTGCTTCATCGACAAAGCCCGGTATGAGCGTATCGAGATGCCGGAAAGAGTTGCTGTTCGCGTCGGTCCAGCCGCCCTCGACGCCATATCGCCATGTCAGCGTGTCATCGCCGATGCTGTGACTGATCGCAGCGATATAAGTCTTCGATGCGGTTTTCTGTCGTGTTTCAGCATAGGGAACCAAATCCGGCGCGGGAGCCCCGGTAAGAGCCGAAGCATCGAAGGTGAAATCGTAGTTCGTCTTCACCTTGGTGTCGGAATAGAGAAGCGCGGTATTGAGCACATTCCTGTATGCGAAAGTATGGCTCCAGCCTAATCCCGCATTGGTTCTTTCCGCCTCGTCATATCTGTTGCGATAGAGCGGCAGGTCCATTGTCGGCAGAAGAAGGCCCAATGGTATGAAGAGCTCGTCATTGAGGCGATCGGTCAAAGCGGTGTTGGTCGTCAGCGCGTTCAGCGGCCCGTAAGTCTTGCCATAATTGACGAAACTTACGATGCGATCGTCAGGTGTCAGCGTTGCGGTCAAATAGCCGTTGCCGCCGAGGATCTTGTTGTTGTTGGAGAAGCCGCCGAAGTCGCGGTAGTCGCCGTCAAGGGCAATTTCTTCCCAGTTCAAATTGCCAAAGAAGCTGATCGGGATGGTCGAATTCGAATAGCCCTGGATTTCCGCTTCACCGATGCGGCGCGTGTGGCCGTCGACGCTGTTGATGCCGCCGCCGAGCGAGCCTTCGATGAAGGGCACATCGAACAGCGTTGCGGAGCGTGAACGGCCGGACAGCATGTGCGGAGAGAGCAGCAGGCCCTGGATGAAGGACGAGTAGCTCGACGCGTTGCCACGGTTCTGGATGACGTTGTCTTCGCTGAAGCTCGTCGCATTCACGAAAGGAAAGATGCTGCCCTTGATCGATTGGTCGATGTAACCGCTGCCTTCGAAAGGATCGAAAACCGCGTCGCCGTAATAGCGGCCCCAGGCATCCAGACCCTGCAGGCGGAAGGCGTCGTTCAGGGTCGAGCCGGCGCTTGCATTGGCACCGAGCCCACTGTAATCGCCGCCGCGGGCGCGCGAACGGCGCAGGAAGTCCTGCGCGTTGCGGATCGCGCCATCGGCATCGTAATCGTCGATATCGACAGCCGTGCGGAAGGCGGAGATGACCGGATCGTCATCATCGATGCGGTTGGCGTTGTCGAGCGCCTGCTCTGACGGAATCCGGTCGCCCTTTTCGTAGTGGGCCGCGGCAAGCATCAGCTGCGATTGCGAATGGGCGGGATTGGCGGTGCTGGCGGCGAGCAGATCTTCCAGCGCCTTGTCCTTCTCGCCGCTTTGCAGGTAGTAGCGGCCGCGGGCAAGCAGAGCGATATCGAAGGAGGGGTCGAGCGCGATAGCCGTGTCGATCTCGCGCTTGGCCTCTTTCATACGCGCCTGGTCGAGATAGAGGATCGCGAGGTTCGCGTGCGGCACCGGGTCCTGCGGATCGAGTTCGATCGCCTTCTTGAAGGCTTTTTCCGCTTCGTCATTGGCATCGCGCGAACCCTGCAGCAGGCCGAGCGAATTCAGCGTGCCTGACGCGCCGGGGGCAAGCTCGATGGCGCGGTTCAGATCCGCAAGCGCGCCGTTGATGTCGCTCTCATAGACTGCCCTGTAACTGGCGCGGGCGGAGAGCGCCATCGGATGATCGGGGTCGAGCGCCAGCGAGCGTTCTATCGCTTCCTTCATCTGCTCACGGTCATCGATGAGCTGCGCCAGCTGGGCGCGGATCGCCGGCAGCGTCGGGTCATCGGGATAGCGCTGTTCCGCCTTCCTGATGATTTCGAGTGCTGCGCGCGGGTTTTCCAGGAAGCCCGCTGTATAGGCCTGCATGATCGCGCCATAGGGGCCGGCGGTATTTGCCGGCGGATGTTCGGCATGGGCGGGATCGGCCAGCGACCGGGCGAAATAGCCGCCATACTGCGCCATGTTGCGGCGTGTCGGGTCGAGATGCGGCAGCGCCTTCTGGAAGAGCTTCGCGGCATCTCCATAGCGCTTTTCCGAACCGGCGATGGTGGCGTCGAGCAGGTCGACGCGGGCCTGCTGGGCCACCGTCAGCTTGCGGCCGCGGATATTCTGCAATGTTGCGGCGGCAGTCTGGCGGCCATCGAAGGCGCTCTGCACTTCGGCAAGTTCCAGCCAGTCTTCGGTCGTGCGGCGTTCGGGCGGCAGGGCCAGCAGACGGCGGCGTTCGGTCGCCATGCGGTCGGCCCGCAGCGGCGAAGTCGGCATCAGGCCGAAGCCGTCGCGCAGGTCCAGATAGAAGAGCATCTGCTCGCGATCGTCGGGATTGACGTCGATGAGCTTGTGCGGCGCCTGGCCGATGGTGGCAACGGCCCCTTCGCCCTGGTTCACCTCGACGCTGCCCTGCGGGTTGCTGAGCGCGACGCGGCCTTCCAGCACGATCATCGAGGTCTGGTCGCCCTTGACGGTCATCGTCCAGTCCGTGCCGCGGATAGCCGCCGCCGCCGCGGGGGTCTCGACCGTCAAGCCCTGGCCGCCGCGCTCGGCGCGCGCCCAGATGGTGCCGGATTGGAGATTGAGGATCGTGTCGCCGCTCACCGCCATCTTCTTGACCTGCAGCGAGGAGTTGCGGCCGAGGCGGACCTGCGTGTGGTCGGAAAAGACGATGGCGAGCTGGCCGTTGGCATTGGTGCGCAGCACGTCGCCGGTCAAAAGATCCTGGTGCAGATCGACGACGCGCCAGTTGGACACGTCGATGAAGCGGACCTCCTCGCCGGTCTTGCGGGCGATGACGGAGCCGGCGACCGGCGTTGCACGCTGCACGGGATCGGCCATCGCCGACGATGCGAAACAAGGCAAAGCAAACGCCAACGCCAAGCCGGCGCGGCCGATGTTATTGGAATAACCCCGCATGATCTCACCCCTAACCCCACCTCCCCTTTGTCCATGTAGAGTGAAAAAGTCAAGCGCTGTGCACACGTGTTCTTGATTTCGTTTCAAAGTGTACTATCAGGGAAACACTTCTGGGGTGGAGTATTCATGTGAGCGATTTCGAAAATGCAACTGATGTTATGCTGAGCGAGCCGTCGAGCGGCGATATCGGCGTCGAGTATTTCGACCACATCAAGAAAATCAACGACATATTCTACGATCAGATCAAGATATCCGATCAGAAGGCCGCCTATATCTTTACTTTTATGCTCGCCTTTTTGGTAAGCTCCAGCGAGGTGAGGGCGGTCTTCAGCCCGGCGCGCTACATCGCAGGCTCTCCGGGGGGCGTGCTGTTCTCCGGCCTGCTTGCCGCGGCCTCGGTCTTTTCCATCCTGTCGGCGATCCTCGTCGTGCTGCCGCGGCGTTTGGGCGCCTCGACCTCGCTCTTCTGGGGCGCCTGGCCCGATCATCGCGACCTGTTCTTCGACGCGGCGCTGAGGCGCGACGAGCGCTACCTTTTCGACCAGTATCTCGAAAACGCCAACATCCTCTCGACCATCGCCCGCAACAAATACCGCTGCGTCACCTTTGCGTTTCGCGGGTTGATGGTGAGCGTGATTGCTTATGTGCTCTTGCTGGCGGCGGTGTGAGGGGTGGGTTGCTCAACGACAACGACGGAGCATGGCGTTGCCACGAGTCTCTTCTACCCAGCGGGGAGAAGATGCCGGCAGGCAGATGAGGGGGTTAGCGGCAAAGTCGCGAATGCGCTGAGTGTAAAGTGAAGGGCAGTGAGGGTGTGCCCTATGGCCCCCTCATCCGACCCTTCGGGCCACCTTCTCCCCGCTGGGGAGAAGGGAGTCGCGATCAATCCTCGACCTCGAGCACAAGCTCAACCTCGACCGGCATGCCGAGCGGCAGGCTGGCGACGCCGAGGACGACGCGGCCGGAGAGTTTTTCCTCGCCGAAGACCTGGAGCAGCATTTCCGATGCTCCGTCGGCGACTTTCGGGTGGTCGCGGAAATCGCCTTCGGTGGCGATGTAGACGCCGAGCTTGACGACCTTCACCACCTTATCAAGCGAGCCGAGATAGTCCTTGGCGGCGGCAAGGCCGCTCAAGGTTGCCGTTTCGGCGGCCTTCCTGCCGTCCTCTGATGTCAGCGTGCCGCCGACGCGGCCGATATAGCGAGGCTCGTGGCCGACGACCGGCAGCATGCCGCTGAAGAAGACGAGCTTCCCTGATCTGACCGCCTCGACATAGGCCCCGAAGGGTGTCGGCGGCGGGGGAAGGGTGATGCCGAGTTCCTGCAGCCGCTGTTCCGCACCGGCTGCCTGCGCGTTTCCATGGTTTACCATCTGCCCAGATGTGCGCCGCCGTCGACGTGCAGCACCTCCCCGGTGACACGCGGAGCTTCCGTCAGGAAGAGGACCGCATCAACGATTTCGCCGACATTCGATATACCTGCCATCGGCGACAGCGTGCTCAGGAAATCCTTCGGATTGTCCTTGTGCAGCGGTGTGTCCACCACACCGGGAGCGACGATATTGAAGCGAATTTTCTCGTTCGCATATTCCATCGCCAGGTTCTTGGAGATGGCGTTGATGCCGCCCTTTGTCATCATCGACACCGAAGCGGAGAAGCCGGCGATCGGATGATCGGTCAATGGCGTGGTGATGCTGACGACGCTGCCGCCTGACTTCTGCGCGACCATCTGCCGGACGACCAGCTGGGTCAGATGGATGAAGCCTTCGAGATTAGTCGAGGACAACGTCGCAAAGTCGGTCATCGTGAAATCGACAAACGGCTTGGCCAGGAAAATGCCGGCATTGTTGACGAGGCCGTCGATCGAGCCGAAGCGGTCGATCGCGGTCTTGGCGACCCGTGCCGCGGTTTCGGCGTCGCCGATGTCGCCGTCGACGAGGGCCAGCCGGTCGGAGGCCTGAAAGGCGTCCGAGGCGCTGACTTGGCGTGACGTGGCGACGACATTGTAGCCGCGTGCGATGAAGGCGTTGACGAGGCCTGCGCCGATACCCTGGGAGGCGCCCGTAACGATGACAGTCTTTCCGGTAGTCATGTTGAACTCCATGATCTGGTTCGGGCAACGTCGAGCCTGATCGGCCGAGTCGCTCGAGATGGGGCGCCGCGATCGCGCCCCATCGGGTTGTGATTTGTTTTCGCAAGGTGAATATGGCGAAAACTCCATTCCCCGATTAGATGGAAATATCTGGATTCTCTTTTGCATCAGTGCAAAAGTGATGGCATGCCCGATTTGAACGACATCGCCGTTTTCGTGAAGGTGGCGCAGTATGGCAGCTTCAGCCGGGCGGCCCATTCCCTCGGCATGCCGGTCTCCACAGTCAGCCGGAAGGTGACCTCGCTCGAAGAGCAGCTCGGCGTGACGCTGCTGCAGAGGACGACGCGCAAGCTCAGCCTCACCGCGCAGGGGCGGGCCTATTATGACAGGTGCAGCGAGCCGCTCGCCCATCTCATCGACGCCGAGCAGGCGCTGACGGAAACCCAGAGAAAGCCGGAAGGCCTGTTGAAGATCTCCGTGCCCGTCATTTTCGGACAGGAGGTGTTTTACGAATTCGTCTCGTCCTTTCTAAAGGCCTATCCCGAGATTCAGGTCGATCTCTTTGTCACCAACCTGTTTCTCGATCTGATCGCCGAGAATATCGATCTCGGCATCCGTTTCGGCGAACTCAAGGATTCCTCCATCGTCGCGCAGCGGCTCGGCAAGAGCGTGCGCTATCTGGTTGCCGCGCCCGACTATCTCAGGGGCAGGATGCTTCCCGCAAAGCCCGAGGACCTGAAGGACCACCAATGCGTCCTCCTGAACGGCCGCAACGGCGAGGCCGAATGGCATCTCGTCAGCGGCCGCAAATCGATCGACATGCGTGTCTCGGGGCCGGTGTCGAGCCGGGATTTCGAGGCGGTCAGCGCCTTCACCTATCGCGGCCACGGCATCGGGCTGCTGCCTTCCACCTATTGCGAAGAAGAGATCAAAAGAGGCGAGCTCATCCGCCTGCTGCCCGACTGGTCGTCACCGGAGATTTTCGTGCACGCCGTCTATCCCACCCGCCGATTCCTGCCGTTGCGCCTGCAGGTTTTTCTGGACGCGCTGAAGGCGTGGAAGAACCCTTTGTGGCTGCCTTTGCATTGAGGGCGTCCGGATTGGCGCTAAGGGGCGCAGGCACTCCCGACTTCACCGAAAATTGAAGCCCGGCAGGCGGCCCAGCGTCCCGTGCCGGTCAAGCTGTGTTACAGTTTCCTCGCCTGGGAATGGCGTAAGGATTGGATAGCCAATGCTGACGACACTTGCGGTGCTGATGGGTCTTTCCGGCGTCGTCCCGGTCGCTGAGATCGGGAGAAGCGAGGTCGATGTGGCGTTGGTGCTTGCCGTCGATACCTCGCGGTCGATGGATTTCGAGGAGATCGGCATCCAGCGCCAGGGTTATGTCGAGGCGCTCAAGCACAAGGAATTCATCGATGCGGTCAAAGGCGGGCTCACCGGCCGCATCGCCATCAGCTATTTCGAATGGGCGGGCTACGTCGTCCAGGATTCGGTGATCGACTGGCAGGTGATCGAGACGGAAGCGGATGCGCTCGCCTTTGCCGACAAGCTGGAGGCCCGGCCGGTCGCCACGCAGCGACGCACCTCGATCTCCACCGCCATCGCTCAGGGCGCCAGCATGATCATCGCCGGTCCCTTTCAGGGAAGGCGGGAGGTGATCGACGTTTCCGGCGACGGCCCGAACAATTCAGGCAATCCCGTGACGCCTGCCCGCGACAGGGCGGTGGAAGCCGGCATGGTCATCAACGGCCTCGCCATCATGCTGCGGCCTTCCGATGCGCCCGATGGTCTCGACAAATATTACGCCGATTGCGTCATCGGCGGCCCCGGCGCCTTCGTGCTGCCGGTCCACAAGATCGAGGATTTCGCGATCGCCGTGCGCCGCAAGCTGGTGCTTGAAATCAGCGGCCTTTCGCCGCCGGCGACGGTGCAGGAGACGGCGGGGGCCGCGCCCGCGGCCGATTGTCTGGTTGGCGAGAAGCAATGGCGGGATTTTTTCGAACGGTGAGCTGGTGGTTTGCAGGTGGGCCTGCGCGTCTTGGGACGAGAGGAGAGGGTATGCCGTGGGACACCCCCCTCTGCCCTGCCGGGCATCTCCCCCACAGGTGGGGAGATCGGCAGGAGGCAATGCCTCGCCCTGAATTTACGGTTCATGTGACGGCCAGTTGTTTGGGGAAGCCAGCGCGCCCAGCCAATCTCCCCACCTGTGGGGGAGATGCCCGGCAGGGCAGAGGGGGGTGGCCACGGCACACGACGGCCTCACCCTGAGGAAGGGTGAGGCGAGTGCTCTCTACGTCTGCCGTCACCTACAATGGCAACTCCCGGCCCGCGCGTTCGCTGACCATGTATTCGGCGTACCAGTCCGGCCAGTTGTCGTCGTGTTTGCCGCCGTTTCGTTTCTCGTGTTCGCCGTGGGCGGTGGCGGCGCGGCGCAGGGCGGCGGCCAGGTCGCTTGAGGTCGAGAAGGCCGTCTCGTCGGCGTCGATGCGGCCGGGCAGGCGGGTGGTGACTTCCTGGAACAGCCAGCCATTGCCGTCAGGGTCCTTGAACGAGGCGAAGGAACGGTAGCTGCGGTGGTCGGGATCGCGGCCGACGATGCGCAGCCGTCCGAAGAGATAGGGCTCGTCCTTGCCGGCATAGACGCCTGCGGCGTCGTGGAAGACGTCGCTTACCTCGACACCGCGGGCGATGAGATCGCGGCGGGCGGCCTCGATGTCGGAGACGACGAGGTAAAGGCCCTGGGCGGAGCCGGGGGCGGCGGCGGTGATGTTTTTCCCGAAGATGATCGCACAGCCGGAGCCGGGCGGCGTAAACTGGATCACCCGGAAATCGGCATCATTGGCGAAATCGGCGTCGAGCCGCCAGCCCAGGCCGTCGTAAAAACGTTTGGCACGGTCGACGTCGGAAACGGGGATGACGACCACTTCGAGCTTGGTGTCGACCGGTCGCGTTCTCGGGGTTTCAATGGGGGTTTCACTGCGCATAGCATTGCTCATCTTCAGCTCCCTTGAGGGTTGGACGCATTAAGAATGGCGATACATGTCGAGGGTGAGTGGACCACAGCGCGGCGGGGGCGTCGAATCAATTATTCTGTCCGATGCGGCCGGCAGGGCGAGGGATCGAGACGGCGGGAACTGTTCCCGCCGCCTTCCCGTCGCGTCGCCATCAAGCGGCAAGAGCGGCGCGCGTCTTTCCGATCATCAGGGCCGCGCGGGCGGCCTCGCGGCCCTTCTCGACGAAGTGGGCGCGGTAGATCTGCTGATGGTGCTCGGTTTCCTGATAGTGATGCGGCGTCAGCGAGACCGACAGCACCGGCACGCCCGTATCCATGCCGGCGCGCATCAGCCCGTCGACGACGGCCTGGGCGACGAAGTCGTGGCGATAGATTCCGCCGTCGACGACCAAGGCGGCGGCGATGACGGCGCCGTAGCGGCCGCTCGCCGCAAGATCGCGCGACAGCAGCGGCATTTCGAAAGCGCCGGGAACGTCGAACACATCGATCTGTTCAGCGGGAACAAGCTGTTGGAAACCTTCGAGCGCACGGTCGACGATATCGGCGTGCCAGCCGGCTTTGACGAAGGCATAGCGGGTGGGTGTCATGGTCATCTCCTTTGGCGTACAGACACGTCACCCAAGGCGATCACGAGCGTTCACCGGCTGCCGGTAAGGGCAGCAGGAACGCGCGTTCTCTTTCATCCGGACTATGACCGTCGGCTCAGGCATCTCACCTGATCTGCTGACCCTTCCAAGGAAGGCGCTCGCGGGCTCGCAATCGAAATCGCATACCGCCGGTAGGGACTTTCACCCCGCCCTGAGAACGGCGCGAACATAGGGGCAGGGCGGCGGGCTGGCAAGAGGTGGGAAATGCCTTGTGGGCGGCGAGAGGAGATGGTGTTGAGGGATGCAAGAAGTGATGTTGGCGCGCGTCCTTCGAGGCTCCGGCCTTCGGCCTACGCACCTCAGGATGAGGAGCGTTGGAGGGTGCCGCGCCCAGGTGAGGTCGGTTGGAGGATGCTGCGCCGACGCTCACGAGAGCCTCATCCTGAGGTGCCCCGCAGGGGCCTCGAAGGGCGAGGCGGGTGCACGCCCTTGCTGAGCGTCTCCTTGCGCCTAAATGCTTCCCGTGGGGAGATCCATGTCGAAAAAGCATGTCGTGCCGCGTCATAGTAGGCAGAGCAGCAACCACGGGAGAATGTGATGCAAGACCCCTTTGTCGTGCGCCGCGAGGCGCATATCGCGGCGCCGCCTGCTGCGGTGTTTGCGCTGATGACCGATCCGGAGAAAATCCTGCGCTGGATGGGAACGGAGGCGCAGATCGAGCCTGAGCCGGGCGGGCTCTATCTTGTCAACGTCACCGGCGCCCGCTTCGCGCGCGGCTCGTTTCGCGAGGTGGTGCCGGTTCATCGCCTGGCCTACAGCTTCGGCTGGGACGGCAGCGAGGTGGTGCCGCCGGGCTCGAGCCTGGTCGAAATCGACCTGATCGAGCAGCCGGACGGAACGCTGCTGCGGCTCACCCATAGCGGCCTGCCGAGTGCTGAGCAATGCGCCGGCCATACAGAAGGCTGGGTGCATTATCTCGGGCGGCTTTCCGAGGTCGCCGCCGGGCGCGATCCCGGTCCGGATGTCTTTGGCGGCAGGAAATGAACGGTTTTCCGAGGGTGTCACCGCGTCCGCAACCGACTGTTATTGCGCAAAAAAGCAGCCGGGCGGCGTGCCGCCCGGCGGTCCGGACAGGCGCTTTTTCGCCCGCAAACATGAACATGCAATTCATCCCCGGTTCAATTTGGCAGCCCTAAGGTGCGCCTGGCTGGATTGAATTGGAGTTCGTTATGAAGGCACTTTCTATCGCGGCTGCCTTGCTCGCTGGCAGCCTCTCGATTGGCACAGCTGAAGCGATGCCGGTCGGGTCAATCAACGTTCAGAGCAATATCGTCAAGGCCGACTATGAGTGCGGCCGCGGCTGGCACATGACGGGCTGGGGTGAGTGCAGGCCGAACTGGCGCCGCCCGCCGGCGGTGGTCTTCTACGGCGGTCCGCCGCGCTGGGGCTGGGGCGGGGGCTGGGAACGGCATCATCGCCGCGACTGGGATGGTCCAGGCTGGCGCGAGGGGCGGCGTTGGGATCGCGAACGCCGTTGGCGGGATGACGACTAAAGGTCTCGTTCAGAGACAGATCGATGAAGCCGGCGCCATGGTTCGCCGGCTTTTTCATGAGCGCCTGCGGGCGTTCAGATCTGGCTGACCAGCCAGTACTTGCCGTCGATCAGCTCTTCGAGCTCGACCGGATCCTTGACGCCGAACTCGAACCATTCGACGAGTTCCCTGGCTTTCCGCTTGCTCTCTTCGGCAGTGAATTCGATCCCGTAACGCGTGCACCATCGCCGAAGGATCGACGTCAGCAGCGTCATGTCATTTCCATCAAGCGGATCTTTCGGCCAGTATGTCGTGCCCATCGCAACCCCTCAATCACACGAGACAACAGGCGCATAATGGAATCAAATCCGCGCAAGTTTAAAGTGTTTTTTTCTTTGTTTTCCACCGTGATGAACGGTTTTCCACAGGGTTGTTTGGCGGTGGGGTTGACAGGAGCTGCGGGGGATGGCGGCGGGCGCAAGAGCCGAAAGGAAGCAGGGATCGCCACGAACTAAACGAGCTCGCGCCTCGTCGGCTCGAGCATGGTTCGGCCCCTTGTGAGATAGGGCAGTACCCAAAATCCGTATTCGGGATGTCGGCGTCAGCGTCGCTCGAGCGTCCTTGGGAACATCAAGACCGTATGAACGAGCTTTTGCATCAATAGCCCAGCCGCAGAGCGAATTCCCACCGCCCCAGTTTGGAAAAAGACCACAGGAGATAAAAGTGTCTAAATCAGTGCTCTTCATGTCCATGTCACTGGACGGGTATATCGCCGGGCCCAACGATGAAGTGGGCAATCCCGGCGGCGACGACTTTATGCGGCTGCACGAGTGGTACGGGGATTTTTCCCGACCGACCGGACCGGTCGGACAATTGTGGGACGAATGGAACGCGCCAGGTGCGATTCTGGCGGGTCGGCGAACCGTGGAGCAGGTCGATCACTGGGGCGGTGACAATCACGGTGTCCCGATCTTCGTACCCAGTCACAGGCCGCCCGGGCCATCCGTCGCGAATTATCCGTTGGTCAAATACGTGAGCGACGGGATCGCGAGCGCAATGGCGCAGGCGAAGGCCGCCGCCGGGGACCGGGACGTGTTGATGCTTGGCGCGTATACGGCGCAACGGGCGCTGGAAGCTGGCGTGCTCGACGAACTGCAAATACACCAGGTTCCAGTCTTGTTCGGAAGTGGCCGCCGAATGTTCGAAGTCTTGCCATCGCGCGTCGAGTTGGAGATTGTTCGGGTGATCGATACACCCGAGGCCACGCACATCCGCTACCGCGTCCGCCGCTGAGCCAGCCGTCACTCGCTTGTGGTCGCCAGCATCAAGGCACGGAGGGACCTATGGACTATCGGCTCCTAATCAAGCGGCTCGACATGCCCGCCCTCTTCGACAACCGAAGTCCGCCGACACGCTGGCCGATTTCCAAGCCGCTTCACTCGCGCCTAACATTCGCGGTTGGTGCCGGCGACGCTGATTGCCCGTAACGGTGTATTCCCGTCATTTCAGGGCGAGGATGACGACGCGGGTTTTGCAATGGGCTGCCAACAGCCTCCGGACGACGGCGGCGTCCTGAAGGGCTACGGGAACGTTCGCTTGCGAACGTCCCGAGGCGGTGCGATGCTGGGGCATGGATCTGCCTTCCTCCCTTGCTTGGCTGGTTGACGAGGCGGCCGCGTCGCCCGGTCCAGAACGATTTCTGGCCGAGCTCGGGCGCCGGCTGCTTTCCGATGGCCTGCCGCTTGCGGGCGGCGCGCTGACGCTTTCGGTGCCGCATCCGATCATTGCGCGGCGCACCTGGCTGTGGCGGGCCGAGACCGGGGCGGTCATCGAGGCGCTAGGCTTTGCCGCGGCTCCCGAAAGCGAGGCCGGGCGTGATTGGCTGGCCGGGCTCGGGCCGGTGTGGGAAGAGAGGATCGGGCCTTCCGAGGATGGCCTGCTGCTTGGCTGGGCGGGCATTGCCAATGGGGCAGGGGTTTTCGCTGCCGATGATGCGGCCCGGCTGCGCGACGTCGCGCGCTTTGCCGGCGCACCGCTTGCAGCCCTTGCTGCGCGCGAGGCGCGGGCGGCACTGCTCGAAGCCTATCTCGGCCGGCGCAGCGCGGCCCGGGTGCAGGCCGGCGCGCTTGCCCGCGGCACCGGCGAGACCATCCGCGCCGCCCTTCTCTGCGCCGATCTGCGCGATTTCACAGCACTTTCCGAGGTGACGGAGCCGCATGCGATGATAGCTGCGCTCGATGCCTGGTTCGACCGCGTCGCCGGCGCCGTGCACGCCTTCGGCGGCGAGGTGTTGAAATTCATCGGCGACGGCGTGCTGGCGATCTTTCCCGTTGCGGGCGCCTCCGCCGAGCCGGGAGCGGAGGGCGCGAGCCAAGGGAACAATATTGCCCGAGGGGATCGCGATGCCTGCGAGGCGGCGTTGAGGGCCGTTGCCGCCAGCCGCGCCGGCATGGCCCATTTCGACCAGCTGCGCCAGGCCCAGGGGCTGGCGCCGCTGCCCTTCGGCGCGGCACTCCATTTCGGCGAGATCCTCTGGGGCAATATAGGTGCAGCCGACCGGCTTGATTTCACCGCCATCGGTCCGGCGGTCAATCTGGTCAGTCGGCTGGAAGGGCTCTGCAAGCCGCTCGGCCGCAGCGTGCTGATCTCCGGCGCGGTGGCGGCGAACACGCAGACCGCCCTGACGCCGCTCGGCGAGCACGCCCTGCGCGGAATCGCCGAACCTTGCGCCGTCTTCGCCCTGCCGGAGGGTTGAGCCAGCCCAAGGATATTTTCCCGAAGTGCGCAAAAGAAACATGATTGTTAAACTCCGCTTTTTTGGCTAAAGCCTCTGCGCATCAGAGGGGAGTTTTCAGATATGACTCAATACGCACGCAGATTTTTCTCGGCTCTGGGCTTGTCCGCAATGCTGGCGGCGGCCGCTCAGGCGGATGACGGCAAGAAGGTCTCGATCGTCGATGATCGCGGCGTCAGCGTCGAAGTCCCGGCGCAGCCGAAGCGCATTGCCTCGATTTCCTATTTCGCCGATGACGTCGCGCTGGCGCTCGGCATCAAGCCGGTTGCCAGCACCTACATGACGGCTGGCCGCGAGCCCGCTTTCCTGCTCGGCCTGACTGCCGGGATGAAGCAGATCGGTCAGCGCGCCAAGCCCAATCTCGAACTTCTCTCCGAAGCCATGCCGGATCTGATCATCGCGATCCGCCGCTATACGGTCGGCAATGCGGCGCAGCTGCAGAACATCGCGCCCTATGTCGCCTACAACATGGAACTGCTCGAAGAGAGCTATAAGGAGGTTGCCTCCCTTTCCAAGCTGCTCGGCAAGCCCGAGCGGGGCGAGCAGCTGAACGCCGATTTCCGCAAGCATCTTGCGGAATTCACCGCCAAGGCGCCTAAGGATGTTCATCCGCGCTTCCTGATCATGTGGGGCGGCGCAACGCCTTTCGCCTTCCACACGGAAAACACTTCAGCCTCGATCGTCGCCGCGATCGGCGGCGACAACGTTCCCGGGCCGAAGAGCCCGGGCGGCGAGTTCGGCATCGATCTCAGCCTCGAAACCATGCTGGAAAAGGACCCCGAGGTCATCTTCGTCTACGATTCCGGGCCGGATCGCCCGCATGAGAGCAATCCGATCTGGTCGCAGCTGTCGGCAGTCAAGAATAACCGTGTCTTCTATGTCGGCGACCAGTGGGTCGAGACCAACGGCCCGATCGCCCGCGAAATCGTTCTGCGCGAGGCTGCGTACTACCTCTATCCCGAGACGTTCCCGGCCGTCGACGTCAAGGCCGAAGCCGCCAAGCTGATCCCGGCCGCGTTGCAGAACTAAGCCCAAGGAAAAGACCTGCGATGAGCCCCCGGCAATCGTTCCTGGCCATCGGGCTCATCGTCGTTGCCGTGATGCTGGCGGTGATGCTCGGGCTGCTGGTCGGCGCCAAGACGCTGTCGGTCGAGACGGCGCTTCGCGTGCTGCTCGCGCGCGACGGCACGATTGAATCCGTTCTCGTCTGGACGTTGCGCCTGCCCCGTAGCCTGACGGCGGCGGCCGGCGGGGCGGGGCTTGCCGTTTCCGGTTACATCTTGCAGACGCTGACGCGCAATCCGCTGGCCGATCCCGGCATCACCGGCGTCACATCGGGGGCGGTTGCGCCGATCGTCTGCTGTTTCGTCTTCGTGCCTTGGCTTTCGCCTGGTCTTTATCCCTTCATCGGCTTGGCCGGCGGGCTTGCAGCGGCCTCGGTGACGTTCTGGGTTTCGCATGGCGGGCAGGGACGGCCGCTGCAGCTTGCGCTCGGCGGCGTCAGCGTCTCGCTCTTCCTCGGCGCGATCACCACCTACGTGCTGCTGTTGACCGGTCCGCAATCGGCATCGCTGCTCTTCTGGCTCGCCGGCGGCTTCCAGGGGCGCACCTGGTCGCATTTCTTCTATATGCTACCCTGGACGATTTTCGGCGTCGTCGGGGCGCTCGCTCTGCGGCGCGTCATCGGCATGTTCATGCTGAGCGATCATGCGGCGGCCGGAATGGGCCTGCAGCTCGGCCTGTGGAAGCCGCTCATTCTCATCCTTGCCGTCATCCCGGTCGCGGGCGTCGCGCCGGTCGCCGGACCGGTTGCTTTCGTCGGCCTTGCCGCTCCCCACATCGCCCGGCTGCTCAGGCCGCGCGGCACAGGCTTTGAGATCGGATTGAGCGCTGCTCTCGGCGCGCTGATTGTGACCGTCGCCGACATTGTCGCGCGCAGCATCGCTATCCCGCGCGAATTGCCGGTCGGGATCATCACCGCGCTCATCGGCGGCCCCGTCTTCATCTATCTCGTCCAGCGCGGGCAGCTGAATCTCGCAGGTGAGACGCGATGAGCGGTCCTGCGTCGATACCGGCCGATGCCGCGCCGCCATGGTTGTTTCCCGCGCTCGTCGTACTGGGCATCCTGTCGCTTGCGGCGGCGATATTCCTCGGCGTCGCCGATATTCCCATGGGCGACGTCGCGGCGGTGCTGACCGGTGGCGGCTCGGCGGAAGCGCGGCTGATCATTCTCGATATCCGGCTGCCGCGCATCGTCACCGGCATTCTGGCCGGCATCCATTTTTCGCTGGCGGGCTACCTGCTGCAGACCATCACCCGCAACCCGCTGGCCGACCCGTCGCTGATGGGCGTGTCGCAAGGGGCAACGCTGTCGGTGACGATCTTCCTGCTGTTTACCGTCTATATCTTCGAGCCCGGCTCGAACACGCTGGCGGAACTGCCGGTCGCATGGCTGCCGGCGGCAGGCCTTGCCGGCGGGTTGCTCGCCGGCGGCGTCATCTATCTGCTTGCCTTTCGTCTCGGCCTCAGCGCGCTACGCATCACGCTTTGCGGCGTGGCGGTCGGGGCAGTGCTGCATGCGGTGGCGATCGGCCTCATCGCGGGATGGGGATCTGCCCGCATCGAGATCATTCTGGAATGGCTGTCTGGCAGCCTCTACGCCCGCAGCTGGGATCACGCGCTCTTCCTGCTGCCGTTCACGATCGCTGGCCTCGCCATGCTGCCGGTCATCTACCGGCCGCTGATGCTGCTGCAGTTCGATGCGCCCGTCGCCCGGTCCTTCGGGCTATCCTATCGCAGGCAGTTCTCGGTCGTTCTGATCGTCTCCTGCGTGCTTACGGCGAGCGCCGTCGGCGCGGTGGGTCCGGTCGTCTTCGTCGGTCTCATCGTGCCGCATCTCGCGCGGTTTCTGGCGGGCCGGAATTTCCTGCTGGCGCTGGCGCTGGCGATCGTGCTCGGCGCCGTCGCCGTTACGCTCGGCGATCTCGCCGGCCGGCTGCTGGGGCAGGCCGAGGAAATCCCGATCGGCGTGGTCACGGCCGTCTTCGGCGCACCGCTTCTGCTCGCGCTGCTGCGCAAAACCATGTGAGGCCGAAATGCCATTGTCCTGTTCTGACCTTTCGGTGATGTATGGCCAGCGAAAAGCCCTTAGCCGCTTCAGCCTTTCACTCGAAAAGGGCGAGATACGCGCACTGATCGGCCCGAACGGCTCAGGCAAGAGCACGGCGCTGCATGCGCTGGCGGGCCTGATCAGGCCGGCGGAGGGCAGGGTGTCGCTGGACGGTGTCACCGTTGCCTCCATGTCGCGCCGGATGCTGGCAAGGCGGCTTGCCTTCCTGCCGCAGCAGCCGACCGCGCCCGACGAAATGACCGTCGCCCAGCTCGTGCGCCAGGGCCGCTATCCGCATGTCGGCCTGTTCCGCTCCTATGACAGCCGCGACGAGAAGGCGATCGAATGGGCGCTTGAAAGCACCGGACTGTCAGAGCTTGCCGATCGCAGCCTTCGGGAACTGTCCGGCGGGGAACGGCAAAGAGCCTGGATATCGGCCGCCCTTGCCCAGGAAGCGGAAATCCTGCTGCTCGACGAGCCGAGCTCCTTCCTCGATATCGGTTATCAGGTCGAAGTGCTCGATCTGGTACATCGCCTGAGCCGGGAGAAGGGAGTGACCGTCGTCATGGCGATCCACGACATCAACCAGGCGATCGCCGTCAGCGACCGCATCTCGCTGCTTGAAAAGGGGCAGCTCAGATTCGACGGTGCGCCGCGGGAGCTCGCCGAACGCGACCTCGTTCAGGAAATATTCCGCGTCAGGGGCCGTTTCGTCCAGGTTTCCCCCTATAGCCCACCGCATTTCGATGTCGAGCTGATGAAGCTTCAGCGGGCCGACGCCAGCTCTAACGCTTTACCAGCCTGAAGACGATTTTCGTGTGGGTGTGGTAGTTCAGCGCATCGGCGAAATCCGGCGTCCAGCCGTCCGCCACGAAGGGAATGAAGCCGTCATATTCGAGCTTGCGGGCGGAGACGTCGAAGCCCGCTTTTTCGAAGGCGCGGCCGTAATCGGTGATCGACCGGTCCTGAACGACGGTATTGGTGCGGTCGGCGACGAGTTCGCGCCATTTCGGCCAGAGCGGGTTGTCCGTATGGCAGCCCGTCACCGCATAATAGACGCCGCCCGGCTTCAGCGCCCGCCGGATATCGGCGGCGTGGACGTCTATATCCGGAACGAGGTAGATGACCTCGTGGCTGACGGCGAGATCGAATTCTTCGCTCCAGCCTTCCAGTCTGCCGCCGACCTGATGCTGGATTGGCAGATTGCCTTTCAGCGTCTCGGCCTTGGCGATCGAGGTTTCGGCGATGTCGATGCCGAGGGCCTTGCGGAAGGGGCGTATCGCATAAAGATGCCGCAGCAGGCCGCCCTGATTGCAGCCGAAATCGAGCACGCTCTTGTCGGTCAGGTCCCGCTCGACGATCAGATCGATCAGGTGGCGCCAGATGGGCGCATGTCCATCGGCCATCCTGTCTTCGGCGTCGGGGTCGATGTACCACGTGCCGATGTTTTTCTGCGTTTCCTCAGCCATCCCTTACCCCCAGATCATGCGGATCACGGCGATGGTCTTAGGGCGCGTGGTCATGCTTGGCTAGGGCCTTCAAGAGGCTTTTGAAGACTACTCGATATTATTGCAAAGAAATATTTGCAAATGTATGTTTGCAAATATATGCTTGGGGCATGAAAGATCCGCACCGCAAACCTTCCGCAGCAGCCGCCGCTTCCCGCACAGTCAGCCGGGTCGTGCCCGAACCCACGGCGCTGAAGGCGCTGGCGCATCCGGTTCGGCTGCGCATGCTCGGCATGCTGAGGGTCGATGGTCCCGCCACGGCGACGCAGCTCGCGGTGCGGCTTGGCCTGAACAGCGGCGCGACCAGCTACCATCTGCGCCAGCTCGCGCAATACGGCTTCATCGAGGAGGCGCCGCATACCTCCAAGCGCGACCGCTGGTGGCGCGCCAGCCATGAACTGACCACGGTGCCGGCGAGCGCGGCCGAGGGGGAGGCGCTCGATCTCGATCTCGCCTTCAACCAGGCCGTACTCTCGCTGCAGGTCGGCCAGATGCAGCAGGCGCTGGAGGAATATGCCGAGCTGCCGGCCGAATGGCGCAAGGCGAGCACGGCCAGCGACATCATCATCCCGATGACAGCAGAGCAGGCCGAGGCGCTGACGAAGCGGCTAACCGACATCATTCTGGAAGCGATGCGGGCGGCCCCGCGGCTGGGGGAGGCGGCGTCCCGCAGCCCCGACATGGTTCCCTTCTCGGTCATGCTGCACGCCTTTCCCTATCCGGGCCGCCTGCCGCATCGCGAGGGGGAGGACGAGTCGTGAGAAGGGGCAGGCCCTTTCTGGCGCTTGCCGCCGCCGAGACGCTTTCGCTTTCCGGCACCCGGCTTTCGACCATCGCCATTCCCTGGCTGGTGCTGAGCGCCACCGGCAGTCCAGTGTTGACGGGGCTGACGGCGATGATGGAAATGCTGCCTTATGTCGCCGCCAAGGCGCTCGGCGGGCCGCTGATCGACCGGGTCGGCGCCAAGCGCATCGCGATCATCTGCGACGCCGCCTCGGTCATCGTGGTGGCGCTGGTGCCGCTTCTCGATCTTCTCGGCCTGTTGACGGTGCCGTTGCTGCTGCCCGTCGTCTTCGTCATGGGCGTGCTGCGCGGTCCATCCGATGCCGCCAAGCAGGCGATGGTTCCCGATATCGCCACGCTGGCCGACGTGCCGCTCGAAAGGGTGACAGGCGTCGCCAGCGCGATCGAGCGGCTGGCATCGACGGCGGGTGCGGCCGGCGCCGGCGCGTTGATCGGGCTGATCGGCCCGGGCCAGGCGCTCGTCGTCAATGCGGCCACCTTCGCTATCGCCGCGCTGATCGTTGCGGCTGGTATACCCAGGATGCGACGTGCACCTGCTACCTCAGACGTCCGGCCGGGAAAGGTGTCTTCCTATCTCGATGATCTCCGCGAGGGCTGGCGCTTTCTGCGCGCCGATGCGGTGCTGGTCAGCATCGTCGCCATGGTGGCTGTCACCAACCTGCTCGACCAGGCCTATGGGGCGGTGCTGCTGCCTGTCTGGACGCGGGAATCCGGCCATGGCCCGGAACTGCTCGGCGCGATGCTGGCCGCCTTTACCGGCGCCTCGATCGCCGGGGCTGTGATTGCCGCTGCGATCGGCGAGCGGATGCCGCGCCTGATGGTCTATACGGTGGCCTTCCTGCTGACCGGATTTCCGCGCTTCTTCGTGCTTTCGGTGGATGCGCCGCTTGGCCCCGTCTTCATCACCCTCGCAATCGCGGGATTTGCCTCGGGCTTCCTCAATCCCATCCTGTCGGCGGTGATCTTCGAGCGCATTCCGAAGGCGCTGACCGGCCGCGTCACGGCGATGAGCACCGCCCTCTGCTTTGCCCTCATCCCCTTCGGCGGCCTTGTCGGCGGCGCGCTGATCAGCACGATCGGCCTTGCGGCGGCGCTGCTCGTCACCGGTCTCGCCTATCTCGCCGCAACGCTTGCTCCGCTGGCGCTGAAGAGTTTTCGCGGCTTCGACAAGGCGCTCGCTTAACCTTGCTTCTAGCCGTGGTGTCCAAGCTCCTCGACCATCAGCTCGATAAAGCGGCGCACACGCGGTTCCAGCAGGCGCTTGTCGGAATAGAGGATCACGATCTTTGCCTCGTCGGCCTCGACGTCGGGCAGGAGCTGGCGGAGGTGGCCGGCGGCAAGGTCCGCGGCGGCGAGAAAATCCGGAAGGAGGGCGATGCCGAGGCCCGCCAGCGCCGCGTTGCGCAGCGCCTCGCCGCTGTCGAGCCGCAGGCGGCTGTGCCCCGGCGCCTTGACCCAGCCGCCGCCTTCGCCGCGAAAGCGCCAGCCCTGCCGTTGATTGCGGCTGGTGAAGAACAGGCAGTCATGGGCAGCGAGATCCTCTATATAGCGCGGCTCGCCACGCTCGGCGAGGTAGGCGGGTGAGGCGCAGAGCCGCGCCTTGCAGGCGGCGATCACGCGCGAGGCGAGCCGCGTGTCCGACGTCGATGCGCTCGCCTCGATCCGGATCGCGAGGTCGAAGCCTTCCTCGACGATGTCGGCGAGGTGATCCGTGAAGCTCATCTCGACCTGGATACCGGGCCAGGCGCGAAGATATTTTTCAATCAGCGGCAGCACCACGAGCCGCCCGAAAGCGCCGGGAACGGCGAGCCGGAGAACGCCGCGCGGCGTGCCGCTATGCCCGGCCACACTCGCTTCCGCCTCGTCGACCGAGGCGAGAATCTCAAGCCCGCGCTCGTAGAACAGGCGTCCTTCGTCGGTCAGGCTCAGCGTCCTCGTCGTGCGGTTGAGCAGGCGCGCGCCGAGCCGCTCTTCCAGGCGGATCACCGCCTTTCCTGCGGCCGATCGCGACAGGCCCATGGCCTCACCGCCGGCGACAAAGCTTCCGGCATCGACGACGGCCATGAAGATCAGGATATCGTTCAGGTTGGTGCGCGGCATGAGGCAACTCGAGCGGTTCTACGGCCATAACTCGGTCGGTCATGCGATGGGTCAAGGTTTGGACCGTCGATGCTCGTGGGGGAGGTAAGCGAGGGGAGGCTAAATGGTTGCCGCATCCTCTGCCCTGTGCCTGTGACGGACAAGGGGATGAGAGAGGAGAGGGCATGCCGAGCAGCACCCCCCTCTGCTCTGCCGGGCATCTCCCCCACAGGTGGGGAGATCGGCTGGGCGAGATGGCTTCCCCAAACAACTAAAGTATTGTGATTGTCGATGCCGTTCGAGAGGGAGCGATGGTCAAGCCTCTTGCCAATCTCCACCCTTGTGGGGGAGATGCCCGGCAGGGCAGAGGGGGGTATCACACGGCACCCCCGCTCCTCAAACCATCAAAGCAGCCCTCGGCCTCAGCGCCACCCGAGCGCCGGTGCGATGTGGGTCAGGATCGCTTCGATGACATGGGCGTTATACTCGACGCCGAGCTGGTTGGGCACGGTGAGCAGCAGCGTGTCGGCCTCGGCGATCGCCTGATCTTCGGCGAGCTGCCTGATGAGCTCGTCGGGCTCGGCGGCGTAGCTGCGGCCGAAGATCGCCCGGGTCTTCTCGTCGATGAAGCCGATCTTGTCGCCCTCGTCGCCGCCATAGCCGAAATAGGCGCGGTCGCGGTCGTCGACGAGCGCGAAGATGCTGCGGCTGACGGAGACGCGCGGCTCGCGCTTATGGCCGGCCGCCTTCCAGGCTTCGCGGTAGGCGCGGATCTGGTCGGCCTGCTGGACGTGGAAGGGCTCGCCGGTTTCATCGTCCTTCAGCGTCGAACTCTGCAGGTTCATGCCGAGCTTGGCCGCCCAGACAGCGGTGGCGTTGGAGCTTGCGCCCCACCAGATCCGCTCGCGCAGGCCTTGCGAATGCGGCTCGAGGCGCAGCAGGCCCGGCGGGTTCGGAAACATCGGCCGCGGGTTCGGCTTGGCGAAGCCTTCGCCGCCCAGCACTTCGAGGAAGACTTCTGCGTGATGGCGGGCCATGTCGGCATCGCTCTGGCCCTCCGGCGGCGCATAACCGAAATGGCGCCAGCCGTCGATCACCTGCTCGGGCGAGCCGCGGCTGATGCCGAGCTGCAGGCGGCCGCCGGCGATGAGGTCGGCAGCGCCGGCATCCTCCGCCATATAGAGCGGGTTCTCATAGCGCATGTCGATGACGGCGGTGCCGATCTCTATCCGGCTGGTCCTGGCGCCGACAGCTGCCAAGAGCGGGAAGGGCGCAGCGAGCTGACGGGCAAAATGATGCACGCGAAAATACGCCCCGTCGGCGCCGAGCTCCTCGGCCGCAACCGCAAGGTCGATCGACTGCAGCAGCGCATCGCCCGCCGAGCGCGTCTGCGACTGGGGCGAGGGTGTCCAGTGCCCGAACGAGAGAAAACCGATCTTCTTCATGCCGCGCCTCTATCCGTTGCGTCTCAAGGTGGATGGGTCATTGCATGGTTTTGGGGAGGAAGACAATCGGAGCGGAGGGGTGTGGTGCATCAGATGCTTGGGCTTTGACGCGCTGTCCTCCGCTACACCTAGGAGAATGTTGCGCGAACTCTCCCCATTTTCATTCCGTGACAGGCACAGGAATGAAGGTGGGGAGACGTTCGTGCATTAAAATTTCGAAGGCTCAATGAAGCGTATAGAGAAGCGTGCCATAGCCAAGCTGGTCGTAGCCGCCGCTATTGGGTCCATAATCGCCTCCGCCGCCTTCCGGGCGCGCCAAGGTGGTGAAGGTGGAAACATAAGGGGCGTCGAGTCCCTTTAAAACGACGTAGTGATTGTAGAGCATCTCCCACATAGGCCTGACGTTCGGACCCCTGCTTCCCTCCGAAATTGAGGTTTGAGTGGTGTCGCTGTTTTTGTAAGTGGTATACGGCACGTCATAACCGAGGTTGTATTTGGCCACGTATTCCGCGCCGGCAAGCACGAGATTATTGTCGTAGCCGTAGAGATCATCACCTTGGGACCAGGCCATTTGACATATCGCGCCGACAAGGGCGATATCGAGCATCGCATGCCCCTGGTCGCGCCCGGCTTCCTGGCCCTGGGCCGATCCACCGTCGTACACCTTCCAAAACATCTTGTGGAATGCGCCGTTTCCGGCGCCGTTATATAGGTAGCTGATCGCTTCCTTATAGATGTCTTCTCGATCTGTCAGGACGCCGATGGCCAGCATGGAGGCAATATTGCACAGGTCCCAGTTGGCCCAGTAATGGTCTATCTTGGCGCCGTTGTGCCTGACCAGAAAATCATGATTCATGGCGTAGAATATCGTAAGCATCATGTTCTGGAATTTTGAGAAATCATCGGCGGACCATCCCCTGTAGGTTCGCATGATCTCCGCCGCATTGGCCAGCTCATAGCCGTAGATGCCAGATGCCAGAAACTTGTCCGAGCTGCCGTCCACCGCCGTCAATGTCGACGACCAGGCATTCAAAACCTTGATGGCTCTGTCGGCGTAGGCGTCGTCCCCACTGATTTTCCAGCGCAAAGCCAAAGCGTATGCCGCAGCCGCATCATTGAAAAGGAGCGCATAGTTTTCAGGGTGGTCAGGATTTTTCCCGCGGACAACAAGCGAAACCGGCCGAGGCGAATATTTTAGCGACGAATGGCTATTGTTGATCAACCTTTGCCAACCACTGACTGTCGGCTCAGATTTCGCCTTTAGCATCGCGATAATGCGGTCGAAATCAGCTTGGGTCTGCAGCAAGCCGGGATGGATAAACTTCCTGCCGCCACTGCTTGTGGTCACTGTATTTGCGTTGGAATTGGTACCCGAGGGAGCGTTTGCAGATGTCGCGTTGCCATTCGTCGCCGATGTCGGTGTCTTGGAGCCTTGCTCGGCAGTTTTTTGGCCGGTGGCTGACTCCGGCTGCGGCTCTGTCGTCTGGGAACTGTTTTTACTTTCGCTGTTTGTCGCTGAAGCGGTCTTTTCGGTACCGGTGTCCGGGAAGGCTGTGGCGAGTGCCGCAACGATCACATTCACAAGCGGGGTAACGGGGTTCCGGTCCTCGCAGCTTTGGAGACCAAGGCAGAAGCTCACGAGAACGACCAGGCCAATCTTCGTTCTTCCGGGCCTGTTCCCGCCAGCGATCTTCGTCGACATCTGTCCAGGTGATGAAGGGCGCGAAGCGATCGCCAACGTCCGTCTATTCATCATATCGGCATCAATTCCTAACTCTGTGCGCAGCATGTGATCCCCTGCCAAGCAGTGAGGCTGCGATACATCGGCGGTGATTAGACCTGCATGAGGGA
The DNA here is from genome assembly GCF_003985135.1 of Rhizobium fabae. NCBI lineage: Bacteria > Pseudomonadati > Pseudomonadota > Alphaproteobacteria > Hyphomicrobiales > Rhizobiaceae > Rhizobium > Rhizobium fabae. The sequence goes on along the minus strand of NZ_ML133645.1, from coordinate 44,690 downwards.
GCAAATGAGACGTGCTCGCCGGCTGCGGCGCGAGCCTCCATGACATGGGTTATCGATTTATGAATAGACTGCTCTGCTCGAAATCCTTCGGCGCATTGGGGATAGGCCGCACATGATCTGGATACTGACTGCCGCGTGCGGCGACGGTCCAATTCCTCAAGCGGAAATGGAGGGAATTGGCTTAAGCGGCTGAGCGGGAGTCTGTTTTTGGGCTCGAAGCGCTCGATCGCTGCTTCTTGCATCGATCGAGCGTGGGGCCCCCCTTACGGGGCACCTCAGGATGAGGCTCTCTTGAGCGTCGGCGTGTCATGGCTGCCGCAACATGCGCATCAGCGTGATGCTTGCTTTTCTTCCGCCACGTCGGGCAGATTCGGCTCACGGTCGAATGGGATTCCTCCCGATCCCATTCGGCCGTCCAGGAACTCCGAGAGCAATCAACCATGACTCCAATCCGCAGCCTGATGGTTTTCGACACGGCGATCGACGCCGGTGATTTTGCCCGGTCCTGCCTGGAGTGGGGGATCGACACGCCGTGTCTGCACCCAGGTTTCCTCGAAGACGGGCGAATGGTGCGCGCTCTCGAAGGCGAGGGGCTGCGTTCGTGGCTGAACGTCCCGGTTTTCTGCGATCCGAAGTATCTCGCCCGTCATCCCGAGGACTACGCCGTTACCAGCCTCGGCAGACGGGCCGGTGAAGAAGACTGGCTCCACTTCGTCTGCCCGAGCAGGGAGGATTACCTCGAGAGCGTCATCAAGGCGCTGCGCCGGGATCTGGGCAAGCTCACGCCGGCGGTCGTGAGCCTCGATTTCATCCGGCACTTCCTGTTCTGGGAACGAGTCGCCCTTGACGGTCGGGCGGCCGGCATCGAGGACGGCTGCTATTGCCCACTCTGCCTGTCGCGCTTCGAGAAGGCTTGCGGGGAGGTTGTCGATCGGGGGAATGCGCCGGCCTATATCCACTGCCACCTGCTGCAGCCTTGGACCGAGTGGAAATGCCGGTGCATCAGCGACGTGGCCGAGCGGCTCTTTGGCGAGATCCGCGCGCTGGCGCCCGGCGCGGCACTCGCCGTCCACACCCTTCCATGGCGGGAAACGGACCTCGACGGCGCCATCAGAATCCGCGCCGGCCAGGACGCTGCGAGCCTCGCCCGCCACGCCGACATGATCGCCCCCATGGCCTTCACCCAGATGCTTGGCCAGACGGCTTTATGGAAAGAGCAGTTGCTCGCAGATATCAGGATGAGCACAGGCAAACCGGTATGCTTCTACGTTCAGGCCGAGGCGCTCTATCGGCCCGGCAACATCACGGCCGAGCAGTTCGACGCCGAATTGACCGAGGCCGGCAATGCCGATCCCGCGGCGATCATGGTGTTCCAGTACGAGCAGCTCGCCGCCCGGCCCGAGAAGGCTGCAATTCTCAGGAAACATTTCAGGGCGTAGTGCGCCCGGCTCCGGGTGCGGGAATGGCCGGGGGCGGCATCCTCCAACGCTCCTCATCCTGAGATGCGTAGGCCAAAGGCCGAAGCCTGAAGGACATCCCGCAGCGCTTCTTCTTGCATCGATCCGGCGTCGGAGCGCCCGCCTCGTCCTTCGAGGCCCCTAGCGGGGCACCTCAGGATGAGGCTCTCTTGAGCGTCGGCGCTCTCCGACCGGCAAGCCGCAGCCATGGCGAGAGGTGGAAGCCGCTCATCAGCAGGTACATCGATGTCATCCCCGTGAGCGGAAAGGCATCGGGCGTGGTCATGCAGATCATGTCGGAGCTGCCGGTTGCTGCCGTGAGCAGCCCCATGAGGGCGAATGTCGGCGCGGCGGCAAACGACAGAAAATCGGCGGTGAGCACGGTGTGGCCACCCGGAGCGGTCCTTTTGGCAGTCGGGACGGGAGGCTTGGCCGCCGATCCGTCTGCGGCGGCGGCCAGCGACAGCCATTCGGCGGCGTTGAGAGCCATGGCGCTGTCCGGGGCAGCTATCGCGCCCGAGGTAGCTGTCGTGCTCGAGGCGGTTGCCGCGCTCGGGGCGGTCATTGCATCCGAGGCGGCCAGATCGCCGCCTCCTTTCGCGTGGTGGGAAAAGGCCATCACCGTCACTCCGTGCCGTAGCGGTCATGGTGGCGCCACCAGATGCCGGTTTCGTTGCGGCCTTTGGGGGCGCGGTCGAGCCACTGGTACATGCCCCACATGCCGTCCAGCCCGCGCGCATAGGTGGAATAGCTGTGGTAGACGGCGCCGTCGATGAGTTCGAAGGCGCTGACGCCGGGCCGGTCGCGGGTATAGGTGGGAACGTCGGTGCCGGTCATCGCGGCGATCTGGCCGACCGGTCCTTCGTCGTCGCGGCTCTGCCATTCCCCGACCGTCTTGCCCGCAAGCGGCTCGGGGGCGGGCGGTTCGCGGCGGTAATTATACTCTATGCCGCCGGCACGCTGCTGCTCGGGCGTGAACAGGACGCTGAAATCGGCGTTGAAATCGCTGCCGGCGGAAGAGGCCCAGGGGAAGCTCCAATCCATGCGCCGCTTGAAGGCCTGAAGCTTTTCGAGGGGCGCGCGCGAGACCACGGTGAAGGCGACGTCGTGGTTTTGGAGATGGACGAAGAAGCCGTTGAAGCCGTCGGCGATCGTGGAGCAGGAGGGGCATCCGACACTGTAATCCGGCCCGAACATGAAGTGATAGACGAGAAGCTGCGAGCGCCCGCCGAAGAGATCCTTCAGCGAGGCATCGCCGCCTTCGGTGTCGAAGCGATATTGCTTGTCGATCCTCACGCGGGGCAATTGCTGGCGTTTGGCCGCCAGCGCATCGCTTCGCCGGGTCAGTTCCTTCTCTTCCTCGAGCAGATCGAGTCTTGCCGCCAGCCATTCCTGGCGTGTTGCATTCAGTGCTATCGTCATGGGACTTCTCCTTTGCCTGTCAATCGTCGTAGCATCCGGCACGATTGCTGCCGGTCGAGAGGAGATTACGGCCGGGCGGACGGATGGCGGGAGTGACAAGTGTGACGGGATTTGAATGGACTCGCTGATTACGGCCGCAGCACGCGCACTGGCATCGGGCGATGCGCTGGGTGCCTTGAAACGGGTGGCGTTGCGTGACGACGCGCCGGCCTTAGCGTTGCGCGGCATCGCCATGGCGCAGCTCGGCGATCTCGTCCGCGCCAAGGCGCTGCTGAAAAGTGCCGCGCGCGCCTTCGGGCCGCGGGAGGCGGTGGCGCGTGCTCGCTGCGTCGTCGCCGAGGCCGAGATCGCGCTCGTTTCGCGCGATCTCACCTGGCCGCCGAAGGCGCTGGATGCGGCAGCCAAGGTTCTGGAGGCGCATGGCGACCGGGTCAATGCCGCCCATGCCGGCAATATCGCCATTCGCCGGCTGGTGCTGATCGGAAGGCTTGATGAAGCCGAGCGGGCGCTTGGCCGTCTCGACCCGACGCCGCTGCCGCCGCCTTTGCGGGCCGCCCATGAGCTTGTCGCCGCCGGCATCGCTGTTCGCCGCCTGCGGACGGAGGCGGCGCGGGCCGCACTCGACCGGGCGGGGTTTGCGGCGCGCCAAGCCGGTATGCCCGTGCTGACGGCCGAGGTCGAAACCGCCGCCCGCGTGCTCGACCTCCCGGCGGCGCGGCTGGTTTCGCGCGGGGACGAGCGCCCGTTGCGGCTTGCCGAGGTGGAGGAACTGTTTTCCAGCACGCTCGTCGTCGATGCCTGCCGCCATGTGGTGCGCGCGGACGGTGCGGTCGTGCCGCTTGCGAGCCGGCCGGTGCTTTTTGCGCTCGCCCGCGCGCTTGCCGAAGCCTGGCCGGGGGATGTGGCGCGGGGGGTGCTGATTGCCCGCGCCTTTCGCGGCAAACACGCCGACGAATCGCATCGCGCCCGGCTGCGCGTCGAGATCGGCCGGCTGCGGGCGGAGCTTGCCGGGCTGGCCGAGGTCTTGGCGACGAAGCGCGGCTTTGCGCTTTTGCCGCGCGGCGCGGGCGAGATCGCGGTGCTCGCGCCGCTCGTCGAAGGGCCGCATGCGGCGGTGCTTGCCTTTCTGGCCGATGGCGAGGCGTGGTCGAGTTCGGCGCTGTCGATCGCGCTTGGCGCCAGCCCCCGCACCGTGCAGCGTGCGCTGGAATCGCTCGCCGGCGAGGACAAGGTGCAGGCGATCGGGCGCGGGCGGGCGCGGCGCTGGATGAGCCCGCCGCTCTCCGGTTTCCCGACGATCTTGTTACTCCCCGGACCGCTGCCGAGCGACTAGTATGAGACAACCCACAAGGAGCAAGAAATGAAGAAATCGGCTGCGACGATCCTGCGTGAATATGGACCCTTTCCGGAGGCCGACCGCGTCAACGGCGTCACCTTCGACGGCCGGCACGTCTGGTTCGCCTCTGGCGACAGGCTGAACGCGCTCGATCCCGACAGCGGCGAGGTGGTGCGCTTCATCGAGGTCGCCTCCCATGCCGGCACGGCCTTCGACGGCGAATTCCTCTACCAGATCGCCGAGGCCGTTATTCACAAGGTCGACCCGAAGACCGGCCGGATCCTGACCACCATTCCCGCGCCCGGCAATGGCGGCGATTCCGGCCTCGCCTGGGCCGAGGGCACGCTCTGGGTCGGCCAGCATCGCGGCCGCAAGATCCATCAGATCGATCCCGAGACCGGCAAGATCCTGCGCACCATCGAATCCAACCGCGTCGTCACAGGCGTCACTTGGGTCGACGGCCAGCTCTGGCACGGCACCTGGGAAGGCGACGAAAGCGACGTCAGGCGCATCGACCCCCAGACGGGCGAGGTGCTGGAACGGCTCGACATGCCCGAAGGCTTCGGCGTCTCCGGCCTCGAATCCGACGGCGCCGACCGCTTCTTCTGCGGCGGTGGCGGCAGCGGCAAGATCCGCGCCGTGCGCCGGCCGTGAGTGCGGTGCGTGCGGGTGAATCTTTGCATCCGCTATTTTGGGTGGCATGCCATGCAGCCCCCTCATCCGACCCTTCGGGCCACCTTCTCCCCGAGGGGAGAAGGGAATGACGCGCTGTCGCGCATATTTTCAGCGGCAGCGTTAGAGTAAGACGAGGCGCTGCGACAAAATCCCTTCTCCCCTCGGGGAGAAGGTGGCGGCAGCCGGATGAGGGGGCTGCACGGCAGGCCCCATCCAAACAGCGCTTGCGCAGCCGCTCTCTGCCAGTGAACGATTGATTTCATCATTTGGCGATCTAGTTTCGCGGCAGTGTCGAGGCTTCGCGCCAGCGGGGGGCTGGACGCAGAGCTGACGTGACCGGGGGGAAGAGTTTGAAACATCTGCGCACGACGCTCGGGCCCAAGAGCAAATCCGAACTTGGGATGATCCTGCCGCACGAGCATGTCTTCGTCGATCTCAGAACGCCCGACCAGCCCGGCTATGCCGAAGCCAACACCGAAGACGTCGTTCGGCTGATGGCGCCCGAAATCGAGCGGATCAAGAAGCTCGGGGTGACGGCGCTGGTGGAGTGCTCGACGGGCGGCGTCGGACGCCGTGCGGATATCGATCTTGCCGTGTCGCTTGCAACCGATTTTCCGATCGTCGTTCCCACCGGCAACTACCGTGAACCCTGGATTCCCGAATGGGTCCGCCATGCTTCCGAGCAGGAGCTGGAGGCGTGGATGCTGCGCGAGCTGACGGAGCAGATCGACGAGACCGGGTTCCAGGCAGGCTGGATCAAGCTCAGTGCCGGCGATGACGGCATGACGGCGCTCGAGACGAAAATCCTGCGGGCGGCCGCGCGCGCCGCAGCACAGACGGACGCCGTCATCGGCAGCCATACGATCAAGGGACGGGTCGTCATGGATCAGCTCGACGTCATCGAGGCGGAAGGCTATCGGGCCGACAGGTTCATCTCGATCCACACGCAGGAAGAAAAGGACTTCGCCCATAACGTTGCCGTTGCCGAGCGAGGCGCCTGGATCGAATATGACCATGTCGGCCGCGGCGAGGACAAGGAGGTGGCCGAGCTGGTGATCAAGGCGCTGGAGGCGGGCTGCGGCGACCGCCTGTTGCTCAGCCATGACCGGGGCTGGTTCGATCCGGCGCTGCCGATGGGCGGGACACCCAAGCCGTACACCCATCTTTCCACGGTCCTGCTACCCGAGCTGAAACGGCGGGGCATAGACGACGGGACCCTGATACGCCTGACCCACGACAATCCGTTCGAGGCTTTCGCCCGATAAGGGGAGCAGTTAGGCGAAAGAAGACTGCACTATATCTTATACCGAAATCCGCGTGCTGGCAGCTCCGTCCGATATAGGAAATTGAATTGGTTGTGCCTCACGAAAGCTAAATACGATGAGAGGGGCGGGTAAGTGAGATTTAGGTTGTTTTATGAAGGTGAGTTGCATTCCTCGGGTAATAATTCGAAACGCCCAGGCCACAAACACGACATTCGCCGCGAGTTTCACAAACAATTCCGAGAGCTCTGGCGAGTCGACGGAAATTTAAATGAATGGATGGACTACGCGAACGATGAAACCGCTCCTGCGTTTCAGCGGATTGCTGACCGCAATGGCAAATGGGGTTACCGTTGGGTTCCGCTTGTAAGTGATGAGAACTTTACCCACTGCTCTCTAGACGTCTTAATGTTGCGGCCCGGCAAAGCAGGTGGCCTCATAGTCGATACGGACATAGACAACAGGCTCAAGACCCTTTTTGATGCTCTCCAAATCCCAACGAGCCAATCGCAATTGCCTGAAACACCAGCATCGGACGAAGATCCCTTTTTTGTTCTGCTTGAGAAAGATAGCTTGATCTCATCAGTGAGTGTGACGACAGATCGGCTCCTGGCGAGAGCAAGATTCACTCGGAATGACTTTCCGGACAGCTTGACGCTGTCCGCAGATCAATCGGCAAACCGTGATTATGTGGTTCTGATCATCTCAGTGGCGATACACGCCACAAAGACGACAATGGGTAATCTTCACTTGATCGGATGAGCGTAACACCGACAGCGGTGAATTTCCGGCGGCGATCGCGCCGGGGCTGCGGACTATCTGACCAAGCCGCTCGACTTCGACCTGCTGCTCGCCAAGCTGGAAGGCTGCGTGACGCGGCTGGAGAACGACAAGGCGGTCAATCGGTCGTTTTGATGGGGTGGGGCGTGCCGTGTGGCACCCCCCTCTGCCCTGCCGGGCATCTCCCCCACAGGTGGGGAGATTGGCTGGGCGCGATGGCTTCCCCAAACAACTGGCCGTCACATGGGCCGTAATTCAGGGCGAGGCATGGCCTCTTTCCGATCTCTCCCCTTGTGGGGGAGATGCCCGGCAGGGCAGAGGGGGGTGCCACTCGGCATGACCTTTCGGTCGTTCTGATGTCTTCGCGTCTTTGTAGAGATCCAGCGCGTAAGCTTTATCGTGCGGTCTTTCCCAACACATCCCCCAACACCTCGAACGCCCTGGCATCCAGCGTCTGCGACACGTTGAACCGCATGAAGTTCGTCGCCGACTGCGAGAGGCTGAAGGCGTTTCCGGGGGCAAGCACGATCCGCTTTTTGAGTGCCGCCCGTGCCACGTCAGCGGCATCGATGCCGTCGGGCAGGCGGCACCAGAGGAACATTCCGGCCTGGGGCTCCAGCCAGGGGGTGATGCCGAGGCCCTTCAGTCTCACTGAGACCTCGCCCATCGTCCGGGCCAGCCGGTGTCTCAGCGTCTCCATATGCTTGCGGTAGCCGCCGTCGCTCAAGGCATTCAGCACCAGCTCGGCCGTCATCCGGCCGCCGCCAAAGGAGGTGGCGATCTTGAGGTCGGTGAGGCCGTCGATCCATTCGGGTTTGGCGGCGACGAAGCCGCAGCGGGCGGAGGCCGAGAGCGTCTTGGAGAAGCTGCCGATATGGATGACGCGCTCGAGCCCGTCGAAGGCGGCAAGGCGCGGGGCCGGCGTATATTCGAAATCGGCGAAGATATCGTCCTCGACGATGGTGAGATCGAACTGGTCGGCGAGTTTCAGGACGCGATGGGCCGTGACCGGGGAAAGCGTTGCGCCTGTCGGATTGTGGATGGCTGAGTTGGTGATGTAGAGCCGCGGCCGATGCTCGGCCACGACCTCAGCGAAACGCTCGAGATCGGGGCCTGACGGCGTATAGGGCACGCCGACGATCTTTGCCCGGTGGGCGCGCAGCAGCGCATGGAAGTTGAAGTAGCAGGGGTCGTCGACCAGCACGGTATCGCCGGGTTCGAGCAGGAAACGGCAGATGAGGTCGATCGCCTGCGTGCCGGAATCGGCCAGCATGATCTGATCCGGCGAGGCTTCGATGCCGCGTTCGCCCATGCGGCGGGAAATCAGCTGGCGCAGCGGCGGCAGGCCGAGCGGCGAGCTGTAATCGGCAAGGGCCGCCCCATCGGCGCGGGCAAGCGTTCTCAGCGCCCGGCGCATGCTATCGCCCGGCAGCCAGGAGGGCGGCAGCCAGCCGCATCCGGGTTTGAGATCGGTTTCATCAGCCTCCAGCGATTGCCGCGAGATCCAGAACGGGTCAACCGCCCGGTCGAGCTTCGGCCCGACCTCGGCCAGCGCGAAGGGCGCCGCCTGGTTGGCGACATAGAAGCCGGAGCCCGGCCTTGAAAGGATGGCGCCCTCGGCGACCAGGCGCTCATAGGCGTCGACGACGGTCGAGGTCGACAGCTTCATGCTTGCCGCGAGACCCCGCACGGAGGGCAGCCTTGCCCCCAGCGTCAGGCTGCGCCCGGCGATGCGCTGGCGGATCGTCGCCATCACAGTCTCAACGCGCGTGCGCCCTGCCATCTCTTCGTTCATCCGTACTGCTTTCCGAACCATAACAGTTTTGCCAAACCGTATCAGGCCGTCACTGTCATGACCATCCGTGCTGGCGGATAAGGATTGTCGCGCGTTGCTGCGAAACCGATTCAGGTAACGCGTCTTAGATCATTGTTTTCGCGCATGTTCGTTCTCGCAAGGGTCGCTGCAGGTTTTGGGCGTCATGCCTTGGAGGGACGTGCAGGCGCACCATGGAGCGTAAGATGGAACGCATTGCGGCAGGATGGGTCAACGGTTTGATCGGGGTGGTGATCTTCAGCGGCTCGTTGCCGGCGACGCGGGTGGCGGTGGCGCAGTTCGATCCCGTTTTTCTCACGGTCGCGCGCGCTGCGATCGCCGGGCTGCTGGCGCTCTGCCTGCTGATCGTCTTCCGGCAGAAGCGGCCGGCCGGGCGCGAGATCCTCTCTCTTGCCGTCGTCGCGCTCGGCGTCGTGGTCGGCTTTCCCTTGCTCACGGCGCTGGCGTTGCAGCATGTCACATCAGCCCATTCGATCGTCTTCATCGGCCTTCTGCCGCTTGCGACGGCGACCTTCGGGGTGATCCGCGGTGGCGAACGGCCGAAGCCGGCCTTCTGGATTTTCTCCATTCTCGGCAGCGCGATCGTGGCGGGTTTCGCCCTGGCGCAAGGGCTGACGGCTTCGCCGGCCGGCGATCTCCTGATGCTGGCGGCCGTCCTCGTCTGCGGCCTCGGATATGCCGAGGGCGGCAGGCTGTCGCGCACGCTCGGCGGCTGGCAGGTAATTTCCTGGGCGCTGGTGCTGTCGCTGCCGGTGATGATGGCGGTCGCCTTTCTCTACCGGCCGGCGAGCTTCGCCGGGATCGAGACGCCGGCGCTCGTCGGCCTTGGCTACGTCTCGCTGTTCTCCATGCTGATCGGCTTCATCTTCTGGTATCGCGGCCTGTCGCAAGGCGGCATCGCCGCCGTCGGCCAGCTCCAGTTGCTCCAGCCCTTCTTCGGCCTGGCACTCGCCGCCACCCTGCTGCACGAGCCGGTGACGTGGGCGATGCTCGGCGTGACGGTCGCCGTCATCTTTTGCGTGGCCGGGGCAAGGAGATTTGCGCGGTAGTCGCTGAGTTCCGGGCGCCGGTCACAAAGCCGCCGCTCAATCGTCAGCAAATAACCCCGTTATCGCCGCATCGAGCCCATTTCAGGCTTCATCGTCGCGACCTCGCCAGCCTGTGAGAGGCTGAGCGATCGACCGAGGCGGTGTTGCCGCCGTTCAATTTACGGGAAAAGGAATGAAAATGATCACTCGTTATACATCCCTCGCAACGATGACCGCCGCGGTGCTCAGCCTTCTTGCATTCAGCCCGGCATCGGCCATTGAAATGGCGCAGGCGCAGCAGCCCGCCCAAGGCCAGGCGCCAGTGCAGGGACAGGGCGGCGGCGCGGCCGCGCCGGTCAGCGATCAGAAACTCCAAGCCTTTGCCGTTGCCTATGTGCAGGTCGACAAGGTCAGGCAGGAATATTCGGCCAAGATCGACGCGACGAAGGATGAGGCTGCCAAGCAAAAGCTGCAGGATGAGGCCAAGAAGCAGATGGTCGACACGGTCCAAGCCTCTCACGACATCTCCGTCGAGGAATATTCGTCGATCCTGACGGCCGTGCAGAGCGATCCGGCTCTGGCCAAAAAGGTCCTGGAAAAGATCGGCACCCCGCCGCCGGCGCAGCCGCAGAAGTAAGACGTTACGATCGACGCACCGCCTTTCGCGAGGGAGGCAGCGCCTGCCATTTGGCCCGGCGCTGCTTTCCATTTGGGAACGTCGGCTCCGTTGCCAGGCGTGGGAGCCCGCCGTCATCCGGTGATGCGGAAATCCACTGGTATCGTCGGGCCGGTAATCCAGACTTGAAGAACCTCATAGTGATCGGACATCACGACCTCCCATCCGGTGCGAAAGACTACTCCTCGGCGTACATTCCATCGAATCCATAGGCTCTCTGAACGAGCGCCACCCGGATTTCGTAACGCGAGTACCAATCCGCGCGGCCCCGGCGTTGGGCTTCAACGTGATCGACGACGGCTTTCCAGGCCCGGATACTCTCCTCATCCTGCCAATAGGAGTTGATGATGCCGAAACCATCCGGCCGGCGGGCGCTTTCGAAACCGAGAAAGCCGGACTGCTGTTTCGCCAGGTCCACCATGACGGCGCCGATCTCACCGTAGCCGTCTTCGACCTCCGTTCGTTGCGAGGAGAAGCAGACCACATAATAAGGCGGCGCAGGCAAGGTAGCGATAGACATGACAACCTCTCATTGCTGTGGGATCGGTCTAAGGTCGCGCTTTCACGAAAGGCGCGGCGGTCTCCGTGTTATCGCGCATCCACCCGCCAGGGCGGCTCGATGCGGTTCTGTCCGGCATAATAGAGGATGATACGGTTGCCGCCGGGATCTGATAATTCCGCCTCGCGCCAGAGCCAGCTTTTATCCTCAGGTCCACTCGCGAAGCGAAGGCCGGCACTGCTCAGTCGGCTGACCGTCTCGTCCAGGTTCTCGCACTCGAAATACACCGTGGTTCCGCCGCCGCCACTTTCGCCCTGATGGAGGGAGAAGGTGCTGTCGCCATCAGGACAGACGAAACGCGCATAGCGGGGGCGGGCGTCCACGACGGGTTTCAGACCGAGCGTGCAGTAGAAGTTCCAACCCGCATCCAGGTCAGCCATCGTAACAGTCACTTGGTTAAGGCGCATGATCTATCCCCTTAACTGAGCATTGCCGCCCGGCAGCGTATTTCCTGCTTCGGCTGTTTGGCACAGCCCATTCCTTCATGGCGTATCGAATTTGAAGATCGGACGCCGGTTGAGCGTGAAGGCTTCGCCAGGGTGGTAGAGATAGGCGGCGCAGGCGCGGTCGAGGCGCATGGCGAAATCGTTGGCGACGGAGAGGCGAGCTTCTCCGCTCGGCGCCTGCTGGACGAAGGCCCGCAAGGCCTCCTGATCGCCCTTGGCGAGGAGAAGTTCCGTCACGATGCCGAAGGTTTCGAGATCAGCGGCGAGAGTCGGCGAGACAGCGCCATCGCGAACCTTGGTGGCCATCTCTGTCCAGCGTGGCCAATTGATCTTGTCGGACATGCCTTCGGGTTTGGGCGGCATGGCATCCGTTTTGCCTGTGAGATAAGGCTGCAGCGCCTCGACAGCGAGCAGGCGATCTATGACGTCGCGGATGGTGAAGGCAGCTGATGTCCTGACGTAACGATTGCCGTCATAGGGTCTGGCGTCGAAAGCAGTCTCGACCGCCGACGGACCGGCGAGCGCCACGGCAGCTCGATACTCGAACAGCCAGGCGGCATCCATCGTGCCGCTCCTCCTGATCACGCCGTGAAGCAGGATCGGCTCCACCAGACGCCCGGCAATGAGAGCAGCGATCTCATCCCCGCCATCAATTGCCCTCGCATGCATAAGAAAGCTCTCCTCGGGCTCGAATCCCGCGCCCGCCATGATCCGCTGGAATCGTTCCTCCTGCAGTGATTTAGCCGGTTTGACCCAGGGGTGGCCAACCATGGCCCGTGTAAAATTGGCGTAGTAGGCGAGCTTGTCTGGATCGTCCTTTGCGCTGCCGCGCGCCATGAAGCGGTCCCATGCCGAGGGATCGGTTTCGCTGGCGGAGACGGAGTTTGCGATATCATTCAAGCCGTGGGCTTCCGCGGCCTGGACGACCCTCTCCTTGAATTCGTCCGGCTGATCGGCGATGGCAGCGGCAACGATGCCGCCCTCAACAGTGAACGCTTGGCCCGAATCGTCGAGCGGCATGAAGGGAGTAGCGGCGAAATGCTTCATCAGCACCTCTTCGCCGCCTTCCTGCAGCAGCAATGCTCGGATGCCGGATATGCCAATACCCGAAAAGGTTTGGTCGAATTTCGCGCCAGCCGAGACTTGAATGGCCTTGTAGCCGAAATGGTGCAAGTACCAAGCCCCGGCGAGATCGTCGACGGACGCGTATTTGTTTTGCTGAAGCAGGTTTGCCAGCAGGATGGGGATTTGCTCGTCGGGAAGCGGCGTATAGCGGATCTTCAGATAGGCGGCCTCGGCACCATACCTGTAAGGAGCCGTTGGCGCGAAGGTGGCCCAATCGGCAAGCACGATATCGCTGAAGGCGAGGATCGTTTCTCTTTGCGGGCAGATCTTGTCCGCAGCAAGAGCCGGCGAGGCGAGGCAGGACAATAGAAGAAGGCTGAAAAATCCGGTCAATATACGAAGCATCGTCAATCCCTTGCGGTTCCCCAAATGCAGCTCCTGAATCGGAGCGCGACCGCCGGCCGGAGGATAGGCGGCAGACGGGTGTGCGGCAAGGGGATGACGCGTGGAGGTGGTGGGTTTTGCCTCGGCTTGGCAAGAGTTTTGGGGCGGTGAGGAATCTATTTGGGACCGGCGAATTTCGCCGCAGCAAAAACATAAAGACTTCTATGACTTCAGGTGCGCGACGGGAAATTTTATTGGGGGAGTAGAAATTATCATGCAGGGTTTCATTCGACGTTTTCTGATGGGGCCATTCATTTCAATCTTGTTACTTGCCGGCTTTTTCCCATCGCATCCCGCAATCGCCGCTGCGAACGAGGAAAATCTGGAGGTTTGGAAAAAAGAGGCGGGAAGATTGATTCGCAAAGGCGATTGCGGGCAAGCTTGGCAAGTGATTTGGAAAGAGGCGCGCAAGGGAAATTCTGAAGCCGTTGCGGGACTTTTGGAAGCTATTTATGTCGCATCGCTTATTCCGCCATCATACTTCCCGTTCAGCAGAGGCGCACCGCAAGACCTGGTAGATAATATGGTGACGCTGAGGATGTATGCCCGAAAAAACAAGGCCGCCGCCGAGGATTTGCGCAGATTCGGAATGATGACGGATGATCTCATGGGCGAATATGTAGAGCCCGACGTTCGTGACAAAATCCAATCCGTCAACCGATGCCTGAAGGGCAAGCATAATGTCGATGTCTGCTTCGAAAAGGCCGTCAAGCTCAGGCTCATTCCATCCTTTGAGCAATATGTGGTCTTGATGGACAATGCCCCGAGACCAGCTTTTTGTTTGCCCGATCGCCGACCTCCCCGGAATTCAGCGGAGGAGTTAGGATTGAGTCCTATCGCATCGGAACCGAAGTCTGTTCCGCTGACGCATAAGGAGAAATGACAGTCGCCGGTGCTACTCGTGGCGTCCCCCGCGAGTTGCCCTGAACTCAGAAACCGGAGGCACCGCAATGACCGAAATCGGCCGGCTGCTTGGCTCGGGCAAGGAGGCTGAGGTCTTCGAATATGGCGCGCTGGCGCTCAAGCTCTACAAGCACGCCGCCGCCAAGGCGTCGGCGTTCAGGGAGGGGGCAAACCTTGCGATCGTCGAAAGGCTTTCGCTGCCGGCACCAAAGGTTCATGCGGTTGGAGAGTTCGACGGGCGTTGGGGCGTGGTGATGGACCGCGCGCCCGGTTCCTGTTTTGCCGAACAGTTCATGACGGCAAGTGCGCCGTTTGAGGAGATGGCGCAGCTGCACCGGAGACTTCACCAACAGTCCGGCGATGGTTTGCCGTCTTTGACGGCGAGGCTTTCGGCCGGGATCCGGCGGGCCGAGGGCCTGGATGCTTCGTTGAAACACCGGCTTCTGTCGGAACTGGAATCTCTTCCCGACGGCGACAGGGTCTGCCACGGCGATTTTCACCCCTTCAACATTCATGGCGTGGCCATGATCGTCGACTGGCTCGACGCCTGCTGCGGCAATCCGCTGGCCGATGTCTGCCGGACCTACCTCCTGCTGCGCCATGCGCTGCCGGAGCGGGCGATGGATTATGTCGAGACCTATGCGGCGATGTCAGGCGCCGAGGTCGGCGCCATCCTGGCCTGGCTTGCCCCGATCGCCGCCGCCCGGCTGACGGAGGGTGTTGCAGACGAGAATGACGAGTTGCTGCGGTTGGCCGGCGTCGCTTGATCTGGCGCCAAGGCGCCGCTCGGGCCGGGGATGCCTTGGTTTCCATCGCCCCGGCCTTTTGCCGTCGCGTCACCTCGAGAACCATGTCGAGCGGAGTCTGGGCCGCGCGCTTGATATGGGTGGAGCCGCCGGCGCGGATGACGTCGCCGGATCTCAACGGGACGCCATTGCCAAGTTGGCGCCGATCTCGAGCAAAACTCGATTTCGATGGAGGCGTGGCGAACGAAAAGGGTGAGTTGCTGCAACTTGCGGGTGCGGATCTAAGTTGTTGAAATGCAACTCATTTTGCAGTCTGTATAGCATCCGATCGGACGATCATCTCTTGTAGCGGAAGCATTGCGCCGAGACGATATCCGAAACCGGCACTTCTATCCAATGCGCGCACGAAGAGTGCCGGCCTGTCGAGGCCATTTACCTCTTGGAAACCATAGGGCCATCAATTCGATCTTAGCTGACGGGCGTGGGACTGCATGACAGGCTGCAGGAACAAGGGTTTCGGGGATGGATTCCCGCTCCGCATCGTTTACCGAATTCCGTTTCCAAGGGGGCATCAATGCAGAACAATTCCCATGCGCATACCGGTCTCCACTCTCATCAGCGCGCCGCTTCCGGGCAGGCTGATGCCGCCGCGCAAGGCCAGAACATCGAACGCCGCCTCGAATTCATGGGGCTCGACGAAGAGGGGCGCGCCGGCATCCGTTCACTGAAAGCTCTGATCGCGCGGGAACTGCCGCATGGTCTCGACAAATTCTATGCGCAGTTGCGCAACAGCCCCGAAGTCAAACGCTTCTTTTCCTCCGACGATCACATCGCCCGGGCCAAGGGCGCCCAGCTGGGCCATTGGGCCCATATTTCCGACGGCAATTTCAGCGAGGATTACGTCGGCAAGGTCCGCACCATCGGCACCGTGCACGCCCGCATCGGCCTGGAGCCGAGATGGTATATCGGCGGCTACGCCATCATCGTCGATCATCTGATCCGGAGCGCCGTCGAGGAGATGTTCCCGCAGGGGATGTTTTCCCGGAAGAGCATGAAGCCGGCGGAGTTCGGCAAGGCGCTGGCAAGCCTGGTCAAGGCGGCGATGCTCGACATGGATCTCGCCATATCCGTCTATATCGACGAGGCCGAAATCGCCAAGCAGAAGGCGCAGGCGGAAGCGATCGCGAGCGAACAGAAGCTGGTGAGCGATTGTTTCGGCAAGGCGATGGCCGCGATCGTCGCCAAGGATATCAGCTACCGCATCACCGATGAGCTGCCCGCCGCCTATCACCGGCTACGCGATGATTTCAACAACGCGCTCGAGCAGTTGACGGGCACGATCCGCGAGATCGATTCCGCTGCCGCGCAGATCAACGCGGGAGCGCAGGAGATCCGCTCGGCCGCCGACGACCTCGCCAGGCGCACCGAGCAGCAGGCCGCCTCGATCGAGCAGACGGCGGCCGCACTCGAAGAGATCACCACGACGGTCAAGGATTCCAGCCGGCGCGCGGAAGAGGCGGGCGATCTGGTCGCCAAGGCGCGCACCGGTGCGGAACGGTCCGGCCGGATCGTCGAGCGGGCGGTCACGGCGATGGATGCGATCGACAGCTCCTCGCGCGAAATATCAAGCATCATCGGCGTCATCGACGAGATCGCTTTCCAGACCAACCTGCTGGCGCTGAACGCTGGCGTCGAGGCCGCGCGCGCCGGCGAGGCCGGCAAGGGATTTGCCGTCGTTGCCCAGGAGGTGCGCGAGCTTGCCCAGCGTTCGGCCAAGGCCGCCAAGGAGATCAAGGCACTGATCAATACCTCGGGCGAGCATGTGAAGACGGGCGTTTCGCTGGTCGGGGAGACGGGAGAGGCGCTGACCGTCATCGCCGACGAGGTCAAGGAGATCGACCGCCACATCGGCTCGATCGTCGAAGCCGCGCGCGAGCAGGCAACCGCGCTTGCCGAGATCAACATGGCCGTCAACGCCATGGACCAGGGCACGCAGAAGAACGCCGCCATGGTGGAGGAATCCACGGCCGCAAGCCACGCGCTGGTGCGCGAGATCGGCCGCATCGCCGAGATGCTCAGCCAATTCAACATCGAAAAGACATCCGCCCTTCAGGCGCGCCGGCCGGCGCCGGCAAAGCCCGCGGATGCGGGCTCTCCGGCGCGCGAACTCAGGGCCAAGGTCGGCAGGGCGTACCAGACGCAGGGCAATGCCGCGCTGGCGAGCGGGCAGTGGGATGAGTTCTGAGCGTGTTGTTTGGGGATAGGTGAATGACGGGAAGGCGAAGGTCGTGCCGTGATCACCCCCTCTGGCCTGCCGGCCATCTCCCCCACAGGTGGGGAGATCGGCTGGGGGCGCCGGCTTCCCCAAACAACTGGTGTCGCAACACGGCAAAACGATAGATGGGCAGGAAGCGCCCGCCACTTGTGATCTCCCCACCTGTGGGGGAGATGGCCGGCAGGCCAGAGGGGGTACCACGCGGCACAGCGGATCTAAGGGCAATGTCCTCCACCTTCCTATCCAGTGAGCCCTTTCTCACGCCCAGCGACGCCAACCCAAGCCAACCTTACTTGGCAGGCACCACCAGCGGCTCGCCCTTGAGCACGATATAGGTCGCCAGTTCCGAAGCCTTGCCGTTGCCGACGTTCTTTGCGGAGTGGACGGTGCCGGAGGGAATGAACAGGGATTGGCCGGCCTTGAGCGTCACCGGCTCCCGGCCTTCGAGCTGATATTCCAGCGTGCCCTCGATGACGAAGGCGATCTCTTCGCCAGGATGCGAATGCTTCGGCGCGAGAACGCCGGGCGCGAAATCGACGCGCACCTGAACGGCTTCGTGGCCGGCCACATCGATATCGTTCTTCACGAGATCGGTGCGCTGCAGCGGCTGTTCGGCATGCGCTGCCGCGGCGGTGCCGAGAGCGAGGGCGAGCGCTATAACCTGGATCGTTTTCATCGTGTCATCCTTTCTGAATCGACCATTCTCGGCTCATCGGCCGCAATGGGATTTCACTCGATGATTGAACCAGGGATGTGTCGGGAAACCCGCATTTTTGTAAGCCAGTGTATCTGCACTGACTTTCCCGTGAGGGCGGGACCTTCTTACGCGAACCGCATCGCGGTCCTCGCGCGCGCCTTCGCCGCGACTTCCTCGCGGTCGCGGGGCGGTTGAGACGTCTCCATTGAGTCGAGCAGTTCGCGGGCGCAGGCAGCGATCGAACTGACTGCGTGTTCGAACGCGGCCTCATTGCGCTTCGACGGCTTGGCCGCTCCGCTCAGCTTCCGCACGAACTGGAGCGCGGCATCATGGATCTCTTCGTCCGTCGCTGGCGGATCGAAATTGAACAGAGGTTTTATGTTTCGGCACATGGCTTGCTCGCGGTCGGTTCTCTGGGGTTCGGTATAAAAACTAGTCCCGTCAGCTCGAAATGCAACCGGCCACCAACATTCGACGGCAATCGTAGCCCCCTCATCCGGCTGCCGCCACCTTCTCCCCGAGGGGAGAAGAGACTTGTGGCGCTGTCGAATACACATTCAAGCGACGGCGGTAGACCAAAGGCGAGGCGTCACTCCGAATCTCTTCTCCCAGCGGGGAGAAGGTGCTGGCAGGCGGATGAGGGGGCGGCACGGCATGCCCTGCCTGATAGAGCCAGCCCGCTGTTGCAACCCTCAAGCCGCCGACGTCGAACCTCTCACGTCAAGCGTCCCAACATCCGTCACCCCGCCCGATGACTCGAAGTCGAAGATCTTCTGGGTTACCAGCGCGGCCGCTCCCCTTGCCCAGGAGTTGTCTTCCCAGTCGGGCAAAAGCGGCGGGGCGGTGCGGAAGGTGCGGGCGGCCAGCGCCTCGCGCAGGGGCGTGAGGAAGGGGTCGCCGAGGGAGACGGCTTCGCCGCCGGCGACGATGACTTCGGGGTCGGTGATGTTGACGAGATTGGCCAGCGCGGTGCCGATGCCGCGGCCGGAATCGGCGACGAGGGCGGTGGCGATGGCGTCACCAGCGGCGAGGGCTTCGCAGAGTTCGGGCAGGCCGAGTTCCTCACTGCCGCCGGTTTCCTCGCGCCAGCGGCGCAGCATCGAGAGTTCGGAGTGATAGGCCATCAGGCAGCCGCGTTTGCCGCATTCGCAGAGCCGGCCGTTCTCCTCGTAGAGCGTGTGGCCGAACTTGCCGGCGGCACCGTTTGCGCCGCGATAGAGCTTGCCGTCGATGACGAGCGCGCAGCTGATGCCGACGCCGACGGCGAGCACCGCCATGTTGCGGTGCTGGCGGCCGAGGCCGAAGAGTTGCTGGGCAATGGCATAGGCGTTGGTATCGTCCTCCAGCCAGACCGGCACGTGGACGCGGCTTGCGACCAGCGAGGCGAGGGGGACATTGTCCCATTGGAAGCGGTGGCTGCGCACGCAGGCGGTCTGCTCGTGGTTGATGACGCCGGGCATGGAGATGCCGATGCCGGCGAGCCTGGCTTTCGGCCGGCCGGCGAGCTTCACCAGTTCAGGCACGGTGGCCGCCAGAAGGTCGGCGACGGCATCCGGATCGTGGTCGGCAAGGCTTACCCGCATGGCGGCGACGGGATTGGTGGCAAGATCGGTCGCCACGCATTCCACCGAATCCACCATCAGCTTGAAGCCGACGGCGAGCGAATGCTCGTAATTGATCTCGACGGGGATCGGCCGGCGGCCGGTGAGGCCGGGCACGGTCTTGCCCTCGATGACGATGCCTTCCTCCAACAGGTCTGAAACGACGAAGGTGACGGCGGCGGGGCTGAGGCCGATCACCGTCGCGATATCGGCACGGCTGCGCGGCCCCTCGCGCCGGAGAAGGTTGAGGATGAGGCGTCGGTTCATGGCTCTCGCCGTGGTCTGGTCGCCTTTGAGCTTCACGATGCATTCCTTAATTTTGTAAATTAATTATTGCGGGCGGTTTCGATTTATGCATAAGTTCGGCCGTCGATCAACTGAGCCAAGCGGATTATACGCCTGAGATCATGAACGGATCGGCACGTTGAATGCCTGCGAGCGCGTTCCAAGGAGGAGGCCGCTCGCCAGGCAGTGTTGATCGATCAACTGGGAGGAATTCAATGGCATTTTCGAAGCAATTTCCGGCCACCACGCGCAGAAGCTTCCTGAAGGGGGCGGGCATGGTTTCCGCAGCCGCGGTCACGGGTGCGGTGGGCAGCTTTCCGATCCCCGCGATCGCGCAGGCGCAGGACGTCACGATCATTTCGTCTGAAAACAACGCCGCCGCACTCGATGCGCTGAAGACGATCGCCGCCAATTTCGGCAAGGAAGCCGGCGTCAACGTCGTCATCAACAATATGGACCACGAGGCCCACAAGACGGCCATTCGCAACTATCTCGTCGCCGGCGCGCCTGATATTTGCTTCTGGTTTTCGGGAAACCGCATGCGCGCCTTCGTCAAGCGCGGCCTGTTCGACGATATTTCCGATCTCTTCGAGAAGGAAAAATACAAGGACGTGTTCGGGGCGACGGTCGGCGCCGTCACCGATAACGGCAAGCAATACGGCCTTCCCACGGGCGGCACGCTCTGGGGCATGTTCTACCGCAAGGACGTGTTCGAGCAGTATGGGCTGACGATGCCGAAGACGGCCGAGGAATTCATGGCCTATGGTGACAAGTGCAAGGCGGCGGGCATCACGCCGGTGGCGATGGGCACCAAGGAATTGTGGCCGGCGGCCGGTTGGTTCGATCAGATGAACCTGCGCATCAACGGGCTGGACAGGCACATGGCGCTGATGAACGGCGAGATGAGCTATCTCGATCCGGCGCTGACCCCGGTCTTCGACCAGTGGGAGGCGATGATATCAAAGGGCTTCTTCACGCCGAACCACACTTCCTTCGGCTGGCAGGAGGCGGCAGCGCTGCTCGCGCAAAAGAAGGCCGGCATGATGAACCTCGGGGCCTTCCTGCGCTCGGCCTTCACCGAAGAGGACCTGCCGCAGCTGACCTATGCGACCTTCCCGGTGCTCGACCCCAAGATCGGCCATTTCGAGGAGTTCTCGGTCAATTCGGTCCATATTCCGGCCAAGGCCAAGAACAAGCAGGGCGCGCGCGATTTCCTCGCCTATTTCTACAAGCCGGAAAACCTGGCCATCTATATGGAGCCGGGCGGCAACGTGCCGCCGCGCCACGACCTGCCTGCGAGCAAGGATCCGCTCGTCAACGTCGCCGTGGAGACGATGAAGACGGTGCAGGGCGCCTCGCAATATTACGACCGCGACAGCGATCCCGACATGGCCCAGGCCGGCCTCGTCGGCTTCCAGGAGTTCATGGCCAAGCCCGAACGGCGCACGGCGATCCTCACGCGCCTCGAGGGGACGCGCAAGCGGATTTATAAGATCTGAGGGCTCTCCCAGAGGGGCAGGCCGAACTGCTCCTGCCTGGGGAGTGGGGATCTCTCCACTCCCCAGGGAAGGCTTGATGCTCGGGCAGCCGGAGCAGGCATGCCTGCCCCTGTCACAACGAGGTTCTCAAAATGCAGACATTATGGCGCCGCCAGCGGTGGTGGCTCACCCCGGTTTTGCTCATCGCGCCGGCGATCCTGCTGTTCTTCACCGTCATCCTGCTGTCGGCGGTCAGGAGCGTCTGGATCAGCTTTCACGAATGGGATGGCTTCGGGCCGATGGTCTGGATCGGGCTTGGCAATTACATCGAGCTCTACAGCGATCCGCAATTCTACGTGTCGCTGAAGAACAACCTGATCTGGCTTGTCATGTTCATGGCGGCACCGCCGATCGGGCTCGCCATCGCGCTGCTGGTCAACCAGAAAATCCAAGGCATGCGCTTCCTGAAGTCGCTGTTCTTCATTCCGCTGGTGCTTGCCTCGGTCACGGTCGGCGTCGTGTTCACCTGGGTCTATACGCCGGAGTTCGGGCTGCTGGCGCTGATCTTCAGGGCTTTCGGGGCGGTGGCGCCGGCGGTGCTTTCCGACGAGCATTTCGTCACCTTCGCGATCGTCATCGCAGCACTCTGGCCGCAGATCACCTTCTGCATGGTGCTTTATCTCGCCGGCCTCAACAACTTGAGCGAAGAGCTGATCGGGGCGGGCCGCGTCGACGGGGCGAGGGGCTGGAACATGCTGCGCCACATCGTGCTGCCGCAGCTGACGCAGGTGACCTTCATCGCCATTGCCGTCACCGTCGTCGGGGCGCTCCGCTCCTTCGACATGATCTCGGTCATGACCGCAGGCGGGCCGTTCGGCTCCTCCTCGGTGCTCGCCTACCAGATGTACGAGCAATCGATCTTTTCCTACCGCTTCGGCTATGGCGCGGCGATCGCCACGGTGCTGTTCGTGATCATGGCCGTCTTCATCGCCTGGTATCTCACCCACATCATCCGCAGCGAAGAGAGGGGAGGCTGATGTACCCTCGTCCCATTCCCGAAACCGCGATCTGGCAGCGCCGCCTCTATGTGCTTGCCGTCGTCATCGTGCTCCTGCTCTGGCTCTGCCCGCTGTTTGCGATCGTGCTGACCTCCTTCCGCTCGACGGCGGATGTGATGGGCGGCAATCTCTGGGGCTGGCCGAGCGAGATCGGCGTCATCGACAATTACCGGGCTGTCTTCACCGACACGCCGATGGCGCGCTATTTCTTGAACAGCCTGACGATCACCATTCCCTCTGTCATCGGCGTGCTTGTCATGTCGACGCTCGCGGGCTTCGTGCTGTCGCGCTATCGCTTTCGCGGCAACATGCTGATCTTCGCGCTCTTCGTCGGCGGCAATTTCCTGCCGCACCAGATCATGATGATCCCGGTGCGCGACCTGATGGTGCGGCTCGACCTGATCGACACGACGGCGGCGCTGATCATCTTCCACGTCGCCTTCCAGACGGGCTTTGCGACACTCTTCATGCGCAATTTCATCGCAGCCCTTCCGGACGAGCTGTTCCAGGCGGCGCGCGCCGAAGGGGCTTCGCCGTTCCAGACGCTGGTACATGTGGTGATCCCGCTGGTCAAGCCGGCGCTGGCAGCCCTTGCCATCCTGATCTTCACCTTCGTCTGGAACGATTATTTCTGGGCCGTGGTGCTGACCGTCAGCGACAGCGTCAAGCCGGTTACGGCAGGCCTTGCCAATCTGCGCGGCGAGTGGGTCTCGGCCTGGAACCTGATTTCCGCGGGCACCATCGTCGTCGCCGTGCCGCCCGTCGTGATGTTCTTCCTGATGCAGCGGCATTTCATCGCCGGCCTGACCATGGGCGCGGTGAAGGGATGAGCGCGCGTCTTCCGTTTCAACAAGAGAGGGCCAGGATATGACCAGTCTCGAACTCCGCGAGATCAACAAGAATTACGGCGCCTATCATGCGCTGCGCGGTATCGATCTTTCCGTGGCACAGGGCGAGTTCATCGTCATGGTCGGGCCATCCGGCTGCGGCAAGTCCACGCTTTTGAAGTCGATCGCCGGGCTGGAGGCGATCTCTTCAGGCCAGATCCTGATCAACGGTCGCGATGTCAGCCGGCAGGAGCCGGGCGAGCGCGGCATCGCCATGGTGTTTCAATCCTATGCGCTCTATCCGCATATGACGGTGGCGGAGAATATGGGCTTCGGCCTGCGCATGGCCAAACGCCCCAAGGCGGAGATCGACGCAGCGGTCGCCCGCGCCGCCAAGATCCTGAGGATCACCGACCAGCTGGAGAAAAGGCCGAAGCAGCTATCCGGCGGGCAGCGGCAGCGCGTGGCGATCGGCCGGGCGATCACCCGCTCGCCGGAGGTCTTCCTGTTCGACGAGCCGCTTTCCAATCTCGATGCGGCACTGCGCACCCAGATGCGCGTCGAACTCAGCAGCCTGCATGCCGAGCTTGGCGCCACCATGGTCTACGTCACCCACGACCAGGTGGAGGCGATGACCATGGCAAGCCGCATCGTCGTGTTGAACCAGGGGATCATCGAGCAGGTCGGCTCGCCGCTGGAGCTTTACCGCAACCCCGACAATCTCTTCGTCGCCGGCTTTCTCGGCGCGCCGCGCATGAATTTCCTCGGCGTCACCGTCGATGCCGTCTCCGGCCGCAGCGTCACCGTTTCCGCGCCCGGCCTTTCCCCGCTCACCGTGGAGCTCGCCCAGCCGACGACGCTTGCGAAAGGCGCGGGTCTCACGCTCGGCGTGCGGCCGGAGGCGATCTCCATGGTCGCCGAGGGCAGTGGGGAGGGGGCCATCCACGGCGAAGTCCGCCTCGTCGAGCATCTCGGCCGCGAGACCATTCTCTATGTCGATGCCGGCAGTCTGCGGACCATCGCTTCGGAAAGCGGCACCGGCAACATCACCGCGCAGCTCTCCTATGTCGCGCCCTTTGCCGCCGGGCAGAAGGTGGCGCTGAAGCTCGATGCGAACGAGCTCTATCTCTTTTCTCCCAATGGCGGCCGCACGATCAGCGCCCGCAAGACCATTCTCGACAAATAAGGAACGACCGCCCGTGTCCGACAAGACCCTCTCCGTATGGAACACCGTCCAGACCGACCGCTTCCTCGTCGGTGTGCCGCACTATCCCGAGCATGTCGATGAAAGCTATTGGGAGCGCGATGCCGAGCGCATGGCGAAGGCCGGCTTCAATATCGTGCGCATGGCCGAATTCGCCTGGCATATCCTGGAACCGAAGCTCGGCACCTACAATTTCGATCTGTTTGACCGCGCCATATCAATGCTCGGCCGCTACGGCATCGACACGATCATGTGCACGCCGACCGCCACGCCGCCGCGCTGGCTGACCGCCGCACACCCTGAAATTCTAAGGGTCGACGGCAAGGGCCGGCCGATGAGCCACGGCTCGCGCCAGCACTGCGACACGGCAAGCCCTGTTTTCCGCGAGCACAGCAAGCGCATCACCAGGGCGATGGCCGAGCATTATCGCGGCAACCCCCATGTCGTCGGCTGGCAGACCGACAACGAGCTGAACACCAGCATGCCGGAGAGCTTTTCCCAAGCGACGCTCATCGAATTCCAGGCGTACCTTGCCGATAAATACCGCGAGATATCAAAGCTCAACGCTGCCTGGGGCGGCGATTTCTGGGCGACGGCCTATGACAGTTTCGACCAGGTGGTGCTGCCGATCGAATTCGGCCCGACCTTTCCGAGCCCCGGCCATGTGCAGGATTACCACCGCTTCCTCGCCTTCTCCACGGCGCGCTTCCAGCACGACCAGGTGGAGATCCTGCGGGATGTGAAGCCCTCCTGGTTCGTCTTCCACAATCTCGGGGGCTTGAGGGATATCGATTTCCGCGGCCAGTTCAGCAAGGATCTCGATTTCGTCGGCTACGACATCTATCCCATGCTCTATGACGAGTTCCAGCGGCTCGGCAACCACGCCAAGGTGCAGGCGCTGCACCTCGATATCTGCCGCGGCTTTTCCGGCAATTATATCGTGCCCGAGCAGCAGTCCGGCTTCGGCAGCCAGCCGGGCTTCTGCACGCTGACGCCGGAGCCGGGCGAGCTGCGCCGCATGGCGCTCTCCTCGGTTGCCCATGGCGCCGATGGCCTGATGTTCTTCCGCTGGCGGCCCGCCCATTTCGGCGCGGAGATCTATTGGATGGGCATCATCGACCATGACGATATCGGCCGCCATCGCTATGAGGAGGCCAAGCGCTTCGCGACCGAGATGACGGCGCTCAAGGACAAGATCCTCGGCACCTATGTGCGCATGGATGTCGGCATCGCCGGCTCCGATTTCGACAATCAGGAAGCCCACAAGACCTATCCGATCGGCCTGCCGAGCCCGCAGGACGACGCGATCCTGCTGCACCAGCACTGCTATGACAGGGGCATCGCCTGCGGCTTCATCCACCCGGAGGACGATCTTTCCAGGCTGAAGCTCTTCTATGTCCCGCACTGGGTGATGTGGAAGGACGAATGGACGGCAAAGCTAGAAGCCTTCGCTGAAACAGGCGGCACCGTCGTCATCGGCGCGCGCACCGGCACCCGCAATGAGGATAACCACGTCATCCGCGAAACCGCGCCGGGCACTGCGCTTTCGAAGCTGACCGGCGTGCGCGTCGAAGATTTCGGCCGTCTCGCAGCACCCGGCGCCAACGGCCTCTTCGACGTGATGGAGCGCTCCGGCGGCCTTGTCATACCGCCGAGCAAGCCTGCCGAAAGCAACCGCCGCCACCGCCGCTTCAAGATCGGCAACCGCGAAATGGCGGCCGGCCATTTCTACGAAAACCTCGTGATCGACCCCGACGTCGAGGTGATCGCCGCCTGGTCCAACCGCTACGCCGAAGGCCAGCCGATGGCGACCTCCCGCAAGCTCGGCAAGGGGCAGGTCGTCTATCTCGGCACCTATCTCGCGCCTGATCTGACCGAGGCGCTGACCGAACGGCTGTTTGCGCCAGCCGGCATCGAACCACTGGTCGGCGGGCTGCCCGAGGGCGTGGAGGTGACGATGCGAATGAACGATGAGCGGCGGTTGTTGTTTGTGCAGAATTATACGGATCAGGCGGTGACGGTGGGTGGCGTGCCGGCCGGGCGGGATCTGCTGGATGGGGAGAAGATGGTGGCGGGGAGGCTGGAGCTGGAGGGGTATGGGTGTGCGATTGTTGAGGTGGAGGGGTGAGGGGGCGTTGGCCTGCTGAAGGGGCGAGAAAGGAGGGCGTTCGCGCGTCCTCTCGGAGGGGCGGGCGATGATTGCGACCTCGCGATCGGGAAATATTCCTAATCGCCCTTCATAGGGTGGGTAATCAATCGTAGAGAAAGATTAGCTTGTCCAGAGCTGAGGCAGTCAGGAGCGGAACTCTGGACAGCGCATTATCCACTAGTTCATCAATTAATGTCGACGCCTTCGAGTTGGAACGAAATTCTTTAATCCAAACGTGAGGAAAATACCTCGTGATCATGCCGGCTATGTAAAGTGCATAGTAGTAATAGCCAAACTCGTTGAGATGATCTCCATCACCGATGAAATACAGCTCATCGCGACTGTTGCCGAAAATCTCAGGCAAAGAGAACTCTGAGGGAACGGGAAAAGCGGCCTTCCAGGTGACCGCCAAACCACTGCCTACTCTCTTGAACGAAAATTCCGGAACGCTTCGCGGAGAAATCCGAAACTTTGATCCAACGTCATCGAGGGCCATCTCTGTGACGTGATGCATGATGTAGATACGGGTAACAGCTGTTGCCGACTCCTTTTCATCAAGAGTGATTTCCTCTTCGATTGAACCCCTGCAGAGCTTTGTATCTTCTCCATAAGCGTCCAACGCCGGGATCATCGCAGGGATGTGCCTTAAGCAATCTAAAAGAGTGACGGGCGTTTGTTGGTAAGGTATCCGCTTAAGGGCAACTACTTCCGATGTGGCATTATAGGTATTCCTGGCGCCGCCCTCGGGATATCGGAAAGTTTGCTTTGAGTAATTCGGTATGTGAGTTGCAAACTGTCTCCAAAGCCCGAAAAGCCCGGTCATCCCTGTGGCGTTAGCATCAGGTCGAACTCCAAAGTTACAGACATCTGCATCGCGCATAAGTTCCAATCCGTGACAGTTATAACGTGCGTCTCTTCGGTCAAAACTGCACGTACCATCACCGCTCCACAGTACCTCAGCGTTAGCGAGCGCAATCAAGCCGTAGTAGGCCATCAATGCTCTGGTGGCGGGACCGCCACTTTCGGCTGATTGAAAATATTCGCGGGCTTGAGCCAGCGAAAATGCAAGCTGCCCCATTTGCTTTCGCACGTTTTCCTTGTGGCTTCTGCTTATTTCTCGTTCAGCCATCACTCTCGCTGTCATCCGCTCAGTTTCTTGAAATCGTGCCAGACGTCTCCAAATACCGTCCGCGCCTCGACCGTCCTTGACAAAGCGAATTTCGAAACCGGCCAGCAAATTTTTGTCGGCGCTCATTGTCCCCTCCTCAAACTTCAACGTGAACGTGGCCTTTGTCTTTGCCGATGAGCTGTCGAATGATGGTGGCGATGTCATAGCGCCCCTCAAATTCCAACATCGTGGCCACCTGTTCCAGAACGTAGGTGCTACCGAGCATTATGTGCGCCTGCACGAGAGCCCGAATGACGGTTTCGACATCACCGGTGGCAGGCGGAAGCCCTCGCATAGCCTGTGTCAGGTGCTTAACGTCGTGCCCTCTGGATTCGAGCTGCGGAAGATTTTCGTGCCGCGCGGGCTTAGGCTTGTTCCTCACCCGCTTTTTGGCTTCCTTCGCCTGAGCGGGCGTGATTTCGATTTCCAGTGTTTCGGTGCCAAGGTTAGTCTTGATCGTTTTCTTCATGCGGATGGTGCTTTTGGTTTCCTCAGAAACCTTCGCCATTGCCACGATGGATTTATCTACTGAAGTATCGAACGTCGTAATTTCGTTGACTGCTATCGTCTTCGGTTTTGGCTTCAGGCCATTCTTCAGCTTTTTCGCGAAGGAGCCGAGGTCTTCCGTGGCTTTTGCAACCTCAGCTCCACCTTTGATCCACGTCGCAGCAGTCACCACGATGTCGGTTAGAATGAGCCAGGTGGAGCCCAGCTCCATCCGGGCAAGGACCAGTTCCCTGCCGGTCATATCCCAATAATCGCTGCTCAAGGCCCTGAGGACGGTCCCGATCCTTCCCGCGCTCATTGGGAGCTCGTTATGGAACGAGATAATGAGAACCCGTTCGTCGTCGGAATTTTTACTGAAATCAAAGTCTGTCATGCTGTCCCCCTAGATATGCGGTGAGGCTATATCTTCAGCGACAGAAGGCAACGCCCTAGAGTTGTCTTCAAAAGAGTTTTCTTATTTCAAGTTAGGGCATCGCCCACCCTCGTGACCATTCATCTTTCGATGACGATAACGAGGGCGCACCCTTCTGGTTGTGGCAAAAACTTCTGCTATAGATCGAGAAGCAAAGGGGTGGGAAATGGCCAAGAACGATTCTGAAAACTCGTATCGTAATTCCGTGCGTGAAAAATTCGCGAAGCTCATACAACTAGTTGGGTCGTCGGCAACGGCGGCAGTCCTCATGGGACTAATTGCAGGCGCCGGTGGCGACATAGCCACTAGGTTCTGGAAGCCCGAGCAGGTCACGGTATGGCAACTGTCGGGTACCGACCAAAAAGCCCTTCTGGCTCGCCTCGAAAAGTCTCAGGGAGATGCAGCGGTACTTCGCCAGATCGTCTCGGACAATCCCAAAGCCACCCAGCTGGTGGAAACTCTAACGGCAGACATCTCCGCCACGAAGGAATTGCTTCAGTCCCTACCTTATATAGAGCGCCGCGCTTCTCTCAATTTGATACCTGATGTCTTCAGCGCCGCTCATGCGCAGCAGGCAGCAACCACCCCGCCGGCCGAAGACCATTCTCCCAATATGTTTCTTTACCTAATTTTGGCGCTGGTCGCCTTCGTGCTAGTTGTGTTCTGCCTGATGTACGTTTTCACGAAGGACAAAACGAAAACCGCGTTTGCCGAGAAAATGATCAGCACCATCATCGGCTTTGCGCTCGGTATGCTGACAGGTTCGAACGCTGGGAAGCTCAAGTAGCCTCGGGCGCGGGAGCGACCACGGCCGCAGGCTTGGGTTTTCTACGGAAAAATGCGCGGCGGCGGCGCTTCTTTGCGCCAATGCGCCATGTGTGCGATGCCACGATATCGCGATAGGTCTCGAATCCCTCCTCACTTTGAGGAGATCGGTCCACAGCGTAAAATTCATCCACACGGTCTTGCAAAACCTTGGTGTCACCCTGTTCAAGGCTACAATTAAAGATATCGATGGCCTCAGCGGGTGGGCGGGTCTTCTCATCATTAAGAGAGAACCCCGCCTCCGCTATGGCAGCGAGAAGGCCGTCAAATGCGACTTGTAGTCCTTCGAGATCGTTTCCTGAAAGGCAGATGTCATCCATGTACACGGACACGGTTATGTCAGGATCAAGCCCCCGCAGATAGGTTCCAATAGTCGACTTGGAAAGTACCAGCGTCGCGAGGATTGGCGACTGAACAAACCCATACGGGATAACGTAGCCACCCCCTTCGTAAGGGTTCTTCACCGTTGACCACTTCGCATAATATTCAGCGCGGAAGATGCCTAGATCCTTCAGTACGCGCTTCAACCGATTACGCTGAATGCTGTAGAAGAAGCGGGTGATGTCGATGCGGCAGAAATATTTGTTCGCGCGATGACGGTGGAGCGCAAGGACGTGAGACCCGTCCTTAAAATGATAGATGAAGCTATCGAATGTATGCGCCTTGTTTACTTGGCGCTTGATGTCAAAGCCAAGCTTTTCCGAAAATGGATTAGGCGCGTAGATCGGCTTCCCGTTGCGCATAAATGAATAAAGGAAGTTTTCGAACTGTACGGCCATAGTTGACAACCTTGCTGAGCAGATCCAGAGCGACATTGATAATCTCAAGAGAGACGTACAATCCGGTTAGAACCGCTACAGCAAGGTCGAGACGCTTTTGAATTTTTTTCATGGGCGAATCCTCCATTGCGAGACTTCAGCAAACTGCAACCCATGTTTAACCATGGAGTCGTCAACTGAGAGAACAGGTAGTCTCGAAGCTCGTACATCAGGACAACCCGAGGGTCGACAATCAGTAGAGAGCCGTGAGCCGCAGCCTATTGCTAAAGTCACCTCGTATATATTTGCGGCAAGTTGCGTTTTCAACTCTCTACAAGCAGCAATCGCGTGTATTTTTTCAGCCACTCCCTAGACCTTCCAAAACATTCCAGCAATCAGCAGCGCCGTGAGGATCACCAGAAGAAACAACACCAAACGGTGTCGCGCTTTCGCGTTCTCTCTCTGGATTTCCAGCATTTTATCGGCGGTGAGGTGGCGATGCTCCCTCGGGATATCTCTAATCGTCAGGACAGGCTTCTGCTTGAGAAGCGCGATCAATATCGCGACGAAGCACGCCATAGCAAATGCAGCGAGCGTCCACGGCGAATTCACATATTCCACAGCCGACCACATGGCACAGCATCTCCGTTCCTGCACCTCGTCCATGAAGTGCTCAGCTAATTCTCTCGATTTTTCGCTATCTGACTCAGCATCCCAAAAACGCGGAATTGGACCGAGTCGTTTCATTTGCATAAGCGTGGCATTTGCCACTTAAGCGCTGATTACCAAACTTAATCGCACGAACGTTGCTCCAACCTTCCGCATTTCCAAAACATCGCAAACGCCTACAGAGTCCTATATGAACTCGGGATCTTTTTTGTTCTCGTTTTTGGAATGTAGAAATGGTGATCGAAACCCCTAGAATAGTCAAGTCTGGCGAATTTTGGGCCGTTATTCCGCTCAACATGTTGTTTTTATTTGATTTTATTCCTAGCAATGCGAGGTGATATTTGAGGGGCGATCGACTGCGCCAAAGCAAATAAAACAGAAATTTCCCTTGAAAATGTTTGCAATCCCGCAATATTTGAGTCAAAAATAGAGTTTTTATTTGAATCCCTAAATTTTTTCCTTTTGAGTCAAGAGCAAAATAAGATATTTCACTCAAAAATCTCATTATCGTATGAAGATTCGTGTCGATATACTTTGTATATGTTCCACACTTATTTTTACCAGATACCACCGGCTCCCTAAAAGAGGTCGATGAAAATTCACGCACAGAAATACCCCGAGGGTCGCGAACGACACCTCGTGGCGGGAATAAGATTGTGTTGAGGAGACGCATGCTCGGTCCTTTCACCAAAAAGAAAAGTGAAGAACATCGGGCTGCTTGCTGCGCAAAATATCATGTCTCGGACGGCCCGCAAGGGGTCATACTGCGTCGGCGCCGATGCTGGTACCGGACTGATCCCACCTGCACGCTTGAAACTGTTGTCAAATTAATTTTCGCGTCCGCCCAGAGTTTAGACTCTGAGTCTCAGAGGCATCTTCAGCGGTCTTTGTCCAGTCGGGCTACCCGTGTACCGGAGATATGGTGCAGGCCTCTGGCGACGGCGTGTAGTTGATTGCGCGGCCCACAGGAGTCGGGATGGAATTTTTCGTGCAGACAAGCGCGCATCTTTCAGTGCGGAGAGCGCTTTCCTCGGGAAAAGCCGGTGAGGGGAGGCTGGAGCTGGAGGGGTATGGGTGTGCGATTGTGGAGTTGGAGGGGTGAACTGGGCGTGCCTAAGGGCGATATGTGACAGCGCGTCGAGTGTGCTGGCGGGATCTCACGATCAATCAGTTGCCCCAGCCAATTTGCAACCGATCAAATCGAACCTCGCTCAACGGCCGGTCGGAGGGGCCCAGCCTTACCGAACGAAGAACGAGATGAAGCTCGGGGGAATAGTATTGTTCGAAAATAATCGGAGGCAATCCCGTCAGTTCCAGACGGCTGTTGATGGCCCAAACTTTGTAGGAACAAGAGGAAATCGTTTCCTCTCCCAAGCCGTCGAACCTGATAAAAGTAGTGCCCGAAACGGATTTTTTGCCATTGAGGAAAAGCGTCGTGTCGGATTGCCAGTTCTTCTTCTGTGGCAGATCGTCTAACGCAATCGCATTCGCGTATTTCAGCTCATGCGTCCCGTTGGGACCAACTCTCTTTTCGACGAGCAAGGGGTGCAGATATACAGCCGACACCGGCTGCAGTGAACGGCCACGCTCCACCAGCTTTTGTTCGGTGAGACCCGGACCGTCCGGTTTGTAGAAGACGGAAAGGAAAGGCACTTCTCTGGTCAGCAGCACGCCCTGTTTGGTCTCATTGGCGGTTAAGCAATTGCCAAAGGCTGGCACCGCTAAAGTTATTCCGACCAGTAGCGATAAGCTTCTCAGCAAGATCGACATACCAGATACCCCTCATCCAAATCCGCTACGTCAGTGCTTGGCTGAAATTGCTCCATCTTGGTCAATCCGTCCCATCCGCTCCGCTGTCTTCATCCAGATCATGAACCGGCAGATACGTATTCTTCTCCAACAATCCGCCGACTCCATGACGGGTTATCTGTACGCAACTACAAAAAAGGCCCGCTGGGCTTGGACGGATGACGAAAAGCTGCGGCATGCGTCTTACAAGGGGCTGCGCGAGAAGCAGGATAACGCGGCGGTTTATGAACTGGAATAATGCTCAAGCGCTGCGGTCTGCAACCGACGTAAGGCTAAATAATTCCTATCAAACCTAAAACTATGAAGATCAACATGGCAGAGGTCACCACCACGAAAGAAGGCAAGGCGAACATGAGCTTCGCTTTCGGTTTCATCAATACGCAATCATCATCACCTCCTCGATCGGCCCAGTAGAATTCAGGCCCGAAATCTTCGCTGAAGTCGAAGCCGTTTCTAACGTAAAAAATGATCGACCTGACGTACCAATACCAGCTGTGAGCGCAAAAGCCGCCCACCAAGCACAAGATGAGCCACGCTACAAATCGATCTCCCGCAACCAATTCGATATCTCCCTAACAATCCTGACCGAGCTGGCCCGGCCCTACGAATGAGTTAAGCCGTTCCATCCACTTTGCCCGTCCCCACTTTGTACGTCCTCAAAGACCTATCAGTCCATCGTGACGCCGTCGGCGTCAATGTGGCTGTCTGCTGGGTTGATCGGCTATCCGCAGGTCCAGCCATTGGCGTTGCAGATGCGCGAGAAGCCAACCATGCGCATTCCAAAAACCAATTGACATAAAACTAGTTGATCTCACCCATAACTGATTGCATTATGCAATCAGACTCACGCGGATATGCCATCTAACGGAGGAAAGCTGATATGGCTAAGCTCGTGTTCGGAATGAACCAGTCTCTGGACGGCTATGTCGATCATATGGCGTTTGCGCCTGGCCCCAAGCTCTTCCGCCACTTCATCGAGGCGGTTCAGAGCTCGACGGGCAGTGTGTACGGCCGCAAGATGTATGAGATCATGCGCTACTGGGACGAAGAGCATCCTGAATGGGATGCGGACCGACGTGCCTTCGCGGCGGCGTGGCGGAAGCTGCCGAAATGGGTCGTGTCACGCACGCTGAAATCCGTCGGCCCCAACGCCAGACTTGTCGAAGGTGATCTCGCGGGCGCGATCCGCGCCTTGAAGGCCGAGCACGACGGGGGGATCGGCGTTGCCGGTCCGGACCTAGCGCGCAGCCTGACCGAACTTGGCCTGATCGATGAGTATCAGATCTATCTGCATCCTGTCGTGCTGGGGCAGGGCACGCCATTCTTCGCCGGCGCCCGGACGCCGCTGCGCCTTACGGCCACCGATCGGATGGACGAGAACGTGATCAGGTTGACTTACGTTCCGGCTTGATTTTGTGGCCGCGCTGGCGGAGCGGATCTGCAAAGGGAGGGCGCCAGGAACGGACAAGTTGGCTTCTTGGCTTCCTCAGCGGGTCAGCTTATGCGGAGAGGAACACCCCCCTCTGTCCTGCCGGACATCTCCCCCACAAGGGGGGAGATCGGCAAGGGGTTGGACCATCGCTCCCTCTCTGACGATATCGATAATCACATTACTGGAGTTGTTTGGGGAAGCCATTGCGCCCATCCGATCTCCCTCCTTGTGGGGGAGATGCCCGGCAGGGCAGAGGGGGGTGCTCCTCTCCGCATAAACTGACTTGGTGAGGGAGCTTGGGGAAACAAACGCCAGGGCATCAGCCCTGGCGTTTCTGTCTACGCCACCAACCCCTTGGTCAGTTCCAGCGCCTGACGTTCGAACAGACGGCGATAGATGCCGTCGTGCAGGCGGATCAGCGACTGGTGGTCGCCTTCTTCGACGATGTTGCCCTTGTCGAAGACCAGCAGCCGGTCCAGCGCCCGCACCGTCGACAGCCGGTGGGCGATGACGAGCGTGGTGCGGCCGACCATCAGGCGTTCCATCGCCTGCTGGATCTGCACTTCGCTCTCGCTGTCTAGGCTCGATGTCGCCTCGTCGAGGATCAGCACCGGCGTATCGGCGAGAAACGCGCGGGCGATGGCGACACGCTGGCGCTCGCCGCCCGACAGCTTGACGCCGCGTTCCCCCACCATGGTTTCATAGCCCTTGGGGAGCTCCATGATGAAGTCGTGGGCGCTTGCCTGTTTCGCCGCCTGCTCGATCTCGCGCCGCGAGGCGTTCGGCCGGCCATAGGCGATGTTTTCCGCCAGCGTCCGGTGAAACAGGATCGGCTCCTGCTGGACGATGGCGATCTGGCTGCGCAGGTTTGCCTGCTTGACGCGCGCGATATCCTGCCCGTCGATGCGGATCGTGCCCGCATTCACGTCATAGAGGCGCTGGATGAGCTTGACGAAGGTTGTCTTGCCCGAGCCCGAATGCCCCACCAGCCCGACGCGCTGGCCCGGTTTGATGGTGACCGAGAAGTCCTCATAAAGCGGGTTGGGATGCGCGCCATACTGGAAGGTGACACGATCGAAGACGATCTCGCCGCTCTCGATCCTGATCGGCGTGGCGTTCGGCCTGTCCTCGATGCCGAGCGGCGTCTTGTCGAGCAGCACCAGCTCTTCCATGTCGTTGACGGCCCGCTGCAGGTTGCGGATATCCTGGCCGACATCGCGCAGATGGCCCTGCAGGACGAAGAACATCGCCAGCACGAAGGTGATATCGCCAGGCGTCGCCAGCCCCTGCCGCCACATGATCAGGCCCGTTCCCAGGATGCCTGCCTGCATTGACACCATCAGGAAGCCCTGGAGCGTGCCGCTCAGGTTGCCGCGCTTCCATGTCCGCCGCGTGCGGCTGTCCCATCGGGTGAGCACCTGGCCCAGCCGCGCTTCCTCGCGGTTCTCGGCGCCGAAGGCCTTGACCACGGAATTGCAGCTGATGGCATCGGCGAGCGCGCCGCCGAGCTTGGTGTCCCAGGCATTGGCAAGCTGTGCGGCCGGCGACACGAAGCCCATGGAAAGCGCCACCGTCACGCCGATATAGACGAGCGACCCCACGCTGACGATCAGGCCCATGATCGGCCAGTAGCTACCGAGCACGATGCTGGCGCCGATGAGCATGACGATGGATGGCAGCAGGGCGACCAGCAGCAGGTCGTTCAGCGAATCCAGCGCCCACATGCCGCGGGTGATCTTGCGCACCGTCGAGCCGGCAAAGCTGTTGGCATGCCAGTCTGTGGAGAAACGCTGCACCTTGTGGAAGCCGTTATTGACCACATCCGCCATGGTGCGCAGCGTCAGCCTGATGATGCCGTTGAAGATGAACCAGCGCAGGGCCACGCTCGTCAGGCCGAGCGCCACGACGATGACGAAGGCGCGCAGCGCGCCGTCGGCTGCATTGCTGCCGGCAATGGCATCGACGATCTGGCCTGAGAACACCGGCACCATGACTTCGGCCAGGGTGCTCAGGATCACCAGCACGATGATGCTGCCGACCAGGAGAGGCCGATGGGTCCAATGATGGAAAACAAAGCCGAGCACGTGGCGATAGGCATCGGCGCGGAAATCGAGCTTCTTGCGAGTCATTTTAAACGCCCGGCGCCATGGCGGCGACCGGTCCTCAAAATAGAGCGTTAAAAGGCACAGCCCGGGCGGGAGACGCAGTGATCCCGTCAGATCAATCGGGCTATGAAGGAAGAAAAAACCGCATGTCGCGCGCCTAAGGCGGGCCGCGAATGGGAATGACCTAGTGTCGGGACATTCCACATGGGAAGGCTTCGATGATTTCTGCTGTCATGCAACGCCCCCCTGATGTTCGATCTGATGCGGTGAGTTTTATGTAGCGAAGGAATTTGCAATTGCCAAGCGGGAAATTACAACCTGACGGAAAGTGATGCGAAAACGACACAATTGGGGGCTGGGGAAAGGGGTGGCCGAGACGCCCGGCCTTGGATCGTCGCTTCACGAAAGACATGATCCGCTTTGGAGGCTCGCTGCAACCGACGTCTCATCGGCTTTCGGCCCGAAGCGGACTTTATTGAATAGCCGACCGGCAAGGAATTTGAGATAAACGGCGACCGAGCTCATGAACTAGCCATCCTTCAGCGGACGGAACGTGTGGTGGATCGAATTTTCATTGTCGGTAATGGCGGAAGTGGCAAAACCTGGCTGGCCGAGCAGTTAGGAAAGAGGCTCGATGCTCCCGTTGTTCATCTCGACGACCTTCATTGGCTGCCGGATTTTGCCGGAGAGCGCCCGCGCCATGAGCGTGATCGGCTCGTGGCTGAGGCTGCGGATGGCCACTCCTGGATCATCGAGGGCATCTACGGGTCCATCCTCAAGCAGGTTTTCCCGCGTGTAACCACCCTGGTCTGGCTCGATGTCTCCGACGAAGAGTGCATTTCAAATCTCACGCAACGAGGCCAAACCGGTGGCGGAACACAGGAACAATTCGAGGAACTGTTGGAATACACGCGGGGTTACCGCCTCAGAAGAAACAACCTGAATTCCTTTGAAGGCCATCAATGGTTCTTCGAACAGCATCCACATCATAAGTATAGGCTGTCGAGCCGGTCTGATATCGCTACTTTCCTGGCCACAGTCTGAAATCGCCGAACCGCTGTCTGCTGCACTCGGGTAGCTCACGGTATGGCTGGCCCGAAGCGGTCATTCGACGGCCGCAAAGGTCGGCCACTTGGGCCGACCTTTACGAGCAGGTTTGTTCCAAGGTTTCCGCGGCAGTGGTGCCCGATACGAACGTTTACCTTGAAAACGGGTGTTCGATAGATTGCTCCTGCTCACCAGGCGTGGGGAACCGGGCAGCAAAGACCTCCTTGGCGGCGAACAAGCCATTCAGCGCCGCAGGAAAACCGGCGTAAACGGCCATCTGCATCATAATCTCGGTAATTTCGTCCTTGGTCAGACCGACATTCAGCCCCGCTTCTATGTGAACCTTCAGTTGCGGAGTCGCGGTTCCCATCGCAGTCAGCGCCGCGATCGTGGCGATCTCGCGGGCGCGCAGATCGAGGCCAGGGCGGCTGTAGATGTCGCCAAATGAAAACTCGAACACGTAGTTTGCAAAGTCGGGGGCGATGTCTGCCAGAGCGGCGATGACATTGTGGCCGGCTACGCCGTCGATTTCAGCGAGCGCCCGCTTGCCGCGTTCCAGCCGGCTTTCGCCTGTCTTCGGGGATTGGTGCGTCATGGTCATTTTTCCTCTGTTCCTGGCCGGCATATCCGGCAATCTTGGTATCGAGGACGAGAAGGCAGGCTTGCAGTTCGGCCACATGGGCACGGACACGCTCACGGTGCTGTTCAAGCAACGCGCCGCGCTCCGATTCCGTGCCGACGCCGCGCTCCCTTAGAGCTGCGTAGTGCAGCATTTCCCGAATAGGCATCCCGGTCGATTTGAGACGGTCGAGAAATTCTATCCAGGTCAGGATTGACGCGTCGTAATCACGTTGGCCCGATCGGTCTCTGTCGGCATGAGGAAGCAACCCGATCCGCTCATAATAACGGATGGTGTAGGCTGACAGTCCCGAACGCTTTGCCAGTTCGCCAATCTTCATAAACGCCCTTCTTTCGTCACGACGCATGGGAAGCTACCGGTTAGAGCGCACTCTAAGTCAACCCACTAAAAACGGATTTGCAAAAATTCGCGAAACCGGGGCTCCCCGCAACCGACGTCCCGGGCCTGGCGGGACGCGGATCGATGGCAGATCGTTCAGGCCAGGATTTCGGCGGCGAACACCTTCTGGACGATCTGCCAGCGTCCGTTGAGGTAAAAGCACGACAGCAGGTCGGTCACTTCGCGGGGCGGGATCCGCAGGCGGAGCTTGAGCAACGCCATGTCGCGGGTCATGGCGATCGCGAGGATCTGGTCGGCGCGCACGCTGCCGGCGTCCCGCGGTGAGGCGAGGGCCCGGACCGCATCGAGCCAGGTGGCAACGGCGGTCACCACCACGCTGTCGCCATCGCCGCGCCTGGTGACCAGGGCCGCGGGGTCGAAGATCGTCGCGAATGTGTCGGCGTCCATCGTGTAGGCGGCATCGAAGTAGGTTTTCGCCAAGGCGACCAATTCATCTATGTTTCCCGTCGTGGGCGTGTGCTGCAACGTCATGGTGGTTCCCTTCAACTCTCATGTCCGGCTGAGTATAAGGATGGGGGCGGCATTGATTAGCCCGCGCGCACTAATCAGCCTTGTAAGCTGAGCTAAGAAATTGAGGACGATCATGAAACCTTCCCTTCCGTCCGCCGGAGACTTCAACCAGCTGCGCGCCTTCGTGGCCGTCGCCGGTTCGCTGAATTTCAGCCGGGCGGCCGAGAATCTCGGCGTGTCATCCTCGGCGCTCAGCCAGATGGTCCGGGGGCTCGAGGAGCAGCTCGGGGTCAGCCTGTTCAACCGCACCACCCGCAGCGTCTCCCTGACCGAGGCGGGGGCCAGGCTGCTCGAACGGGTGCAGCCCGCCGTCGAGGCGCTGGGGGAGGCGATCGGCGAGACCCGCGAGCGCCGCGCCGATCCCGCCGGAACCGTGCGGGTGCACTGTTTCCGGGCGGCCGCGGACCTCTATCTCACACCGATCCTGCGTGACTTCAGCGACGCCTATCCGCAGGTCGTGCTCGACGTCACGCTCGACGATGCCGTCGTGGACATCGTGGCCGAAGGTTATGACGTCGCCATCCGCCTGGGGGAGGTGATCGACAAGGACCTCATTGCGGTGAAACTCGGCCCGGAGCTGCGCCAGATCGCGGTCGCCTCGCCCGATTATCTCGCCCGGCACGGGACGCCGGCCCACCCGCGCGACCTTCTCGCCCATCGCTGCATCGCCTGGCGATGGCCGGGGCAGAAGACGCCTTATAAATGGGAGTTCATGGAAAACGGCAAGTGGTTCGAGGTCGCAATCGACGGGCCGCTGATCTCCAACATGAAGGACTTCGGGGTGCAGGCGGCGGTCGATGGAGTGGGTGTTGCATTCGCCAGCCAGCAGTTGATCGAGCCCCACATCGCCCAGGGCCGCCTTGTCGCGCTGCTTGAGACCTGGTCCGCTCCTTTCCCCGGCTACTACCTCTGCTATCCCGCCCAACGGCAGATGGCGCCGCCTCTTCGCGCCGTAATCGACGCCATCCGCGGCGGCCCGCGCTGGAGCAACGGCGTCGAGGCGGCGGCCTAGTTGGGTCGCTTCGCCC
This sequence comes from Rhizobium fabae, assembly GCF_003985135.1. Classification (NCBI taxonomy): domain Bacteria; kingdom Pseudomonadati; phylum Pseudomonadota; class Alphaproteobacteria; order Hyphomicrobiales; family Rhizobiaceae; genus Rhizobium; species Rhizobium fabae. The sequence goes on along the minus strand of NZ_ML133645.1, from coordinate 5,174 downwards.
GACTGCAGGTTAGCGTCCAAGGCCGCCCGCGGCGGCGATGATCTCCGCTGCGGTCGGGAACGTGGAGAGGCTGTTCGGTCCGTCCAGCGCCTCGATTTGCGCCCAGCCGATAGTGCCGTTCGCATCGACCAGGAAGTGGCCGACGAGCTGGGTCGCGTGGTTCGCGAAGATCGCATGATCGGCTTCATCAAGCTCGAAGCGGTCCTTGGCGTTGAGGATCGTGTTGCCTTCCATCGGGTGTAGCGGTTCCGGCAACTCGCCCGTGGGGTTGATGCGTGCCGACTGGAACTGCGCCATCGTCGCGGTATAAGGCCATTCGGGCTGCTCGCTGCTCCCATCGGGCAGAAACTCGGCATGCGGTACACCGTAGGCCCGATGCGTGTTGCAGTCCGGATCGCATAGCAGCGTTACCGGCGTCGGACGGTGGCGGAAATACAGGCGGGCGCGTTCCACCGGCGTGTTGATAACGGCCACGGTCTCCACCCCGGCGGCGCGCAGGGTGGGCTCTATGCCGGCAAGTTGTTCCACCTGACGCCGGCAGAACGGGCAGTGCAGCCCGCGAAAGAAGCCGATCAAGAACGGGCGACCGCTGAAGTCGGCGAAAGAGATCGTTCCGTCGAAATTGGCCGAGGCTAGTGCGAAGGCGGGCGCGGTTTCTCCAGGTTGCAGCGGACGCTTTTGGTCTCCCATGGAATAATTCCTCTCCCGTATCGTCTCAGGTGAAACGACCGAAATTGAACTATATCACGTGTCACAAGAAGGCTCACCGCTCGATGTTGAGATCGCCGAGGGTGGCCAGGGCCGGGTTAGCTGGACGGCTGCTGCAGGCTTACCCCACCATGATTGCAAGTGAGGCCGGCCGCTCGCGCCAGAAGCAGCAACGGTTTGTCATCTATTCATGGGAGTGGCGATGGTGCAGATCGGGGTAGTGAGGATGTTTATGCCTTAGAGGCTCATGGCGATGCCAATGCGAGTGCGGTTCGCTGAATGGGCCGTCATGGGAATGTTGGTGATGCTCGTCATGTACATGCGAGTGCTCGTGTTCCAACGCCCCATGCTCATGCTCGTGGTCGTGACGTTCGGCCAGATGAAGCCAAAGACCAATGGCCATGAGAACGCCTGCCGCAATGACCTGAAATGTCACGGCCTCGCCGAAAATTACGACTGCAAGCACCGCCCCGATGAACGGCGCTAGGGAAAAGTAGGCTCCCGTGCGCGCTGTCCCGAGATGACGAAGCCCAAGCATGAACATAACCAGGCTAACGCCGACGCCTAAGAAGCCGACCAATGCGCCCGCTCCAACAAGACCAACGTTGGGCAGCGAGGCACCGAAGATGAGTGCCAATAGAAGATTGCTACTTCCTGCCACGACACCCTTGATCATGGCGATTTGAACTGGGTCCGCCGACGACAATTTGCGGGTCAGGTTGTTGTCTATGCCCCATGAAAGGCACGCGGCCGCAATGAACAGGCTGCCCTCATCAAGCCGCAGGGCTTCACCGTTCCACGACAACAGCACCGCGCCCGCGAGGATCGCACCAGCGCCGAGCAGCAGTCGCTTGTCGACATTTTCCCGAAACACAAGCCAGGCAATGCCCATGGTCGCTAGTCCCTCCAGGTTGAGGAGCAGCGATCCCGAGGATGCAGACGTATGAGAAAGCCCCAGCATCAAGAACAGAGGGCCGAGCATCCCCCCGAACAGCACGACAAAGGCGAGCCAAGGGAGGTCTGCCTTTTGCAGCGGGGCCTCGACATCCGCAAGTCCGATCAGGCGACGGCCCCAATGAACGACGGCGAGACCAAGTCCGGCTCCCAAGTACAAGATACCCGCCAGCAACCACGGATCAATCGATCCCACCAGCAGTTTGGATAGCGGCGCAGACGCACCGAACAGAACGGCAGAGCCCAAAGCAAGGGGGACACCGGGCCAAAGATGTGCGTGTTTGCTGATCATCGCTGCGGTGTATCATAGCAGATCAAGCAACTGCCACCGTCTTTTCAGCCGCTGCCAGCAGCCTAATTCGGTTGTTGGCGTTCGCGAGCATCCGGCGCCAGCGTCTTCCAGGCGGCCATGGCCAGAGTGATGACTGTCTCAAGTTCGGCACGGCTTGCGCCGTCGCGCGCCTGCACCGATAGGCCGTGCATCACGGTGGTATAGTAGCGCGCGATGGCCGTCAGGCTGTCGGTCGAGGCAGCGAGGTCGCCATCATGGACGCCTCCGACCAGCCGCTGCCTGATCTCCTCGAATTGCGCCCTGCGAATGTCGGCCAGAAACTCTCGTACCGGGTGGTTCTCGATCGCGCCGGTCGGCGCTGCCAGGACCAGCATGCATCCGCGCGGCGAGCCGGGAATGGTGATGGTGTCGGCCACGGCGCGCAGCATGGCGTGTATCGCCTCGTAGGCCGTGGGCTGCTCGCGAAGTGCCGCCCTCGGGGGCTGCCCCTGGGTCGCGGCATTGAGGGCGATGGCCTCGCGGAACAGGGCCTCCTTGCTTCCGAAGGACACATAGATGCTGGCCGAGGCAATTCCCATCGCCTCGCTCAGGTCCTTCATCGAGGTCCCTTCGTAGCCGCGCTCCCAGAACAGATCCATGGCGCTGCGCAAAGCGACGTCCCGGTCAAATGTCAGTGGCCTGCCACGCGTCGCCATCTCATCTCCGATTTTTTTGTCGATCGACAAACTATAGCTTGACGGATGCCGGAGCGCCATGCATTTATTTATTTGTCGATCGACAAACAAATCTCGCCATCACCTTGAACAAGGACCAGTCCCATGAGCGTCCCCACCTTCATGCGTGCATTACAGCAGACATCCTTCAATGGCCCTCGGGATTTGCGAATGATCACCGATGCGCCGGTGCCGGTTCCCGGTCGAGGCGAAATCCTCATCCGCGTCATCGCCGGCGGTATCAACATGGCCGACATCTCCCAGGCCTACGGCAAGTTTCGTGGAGGCCCGCAGCCGCCGTATGTTGCCGGCTTCGAGGGGGTGGGTGAAGTCGTGGCTCTGGGCGAGGGGGTCACAGTGGTGGCGCCTGGCGCTCATGTGATCGGGGTCGGATATGGCGCCTTTGCCGAATACATGGTGCTTGCCGCGATGGCCGCAGTACCGGTGCCCAAGGGATGGTCGGACGAGCAGGCGCTTGGCCTGGTCGTGAACGTGCCGACGGCAGTGGCAGCGCTGAAGCTGCTGGGGCAGATCGAGAAGGGTGAGATCGTGCTGATCCATGCGGCGGCAGGCGCGACCGGCCAGGCCGTGGTCAAGATCGCCAAGCACTACGGCGCAACGGTGATTGCGACGGCCTCATCGGACAAGCACGAGATCGTGCGGTCCCTGGGTGCCGATCACGTCCTCGACTCCCGCATCGCCGATATCGCCGCCGAAGTGCTTCGTCTGACCGGCAATGCCGGCGCCGATCTGGTCATCGAGTCGGTCGGGGGTGAGACCTTCGAGGCCAGCCTGGCGTCCGCGCGACGCGTCACCGGCCGCGTCGTCGTGACAGGGCTGCCCGCCGGAGAAGCGTCGCTCACAAATTGGGACCTCGTCTATAAACATCAGCTCCACATTATCGGCTTCAACATGGGGGTGCTGATCCAGGCCGCGCCGCAGATCTTCGGTGCCGTCATGGGCGAACTCTTCGCGCTCATCAGCGCAGGTGTCTTGTCCCCCGTCCAGCCAACCGTCTACGAACTTGCCGACGGGCCAAAGGCGCTTGCGGCATTGGAGGGTCGCTCCACCATCGGCAAGCTGGCGCTGCGGGTCTGAGCCGGAATTCGGTAGCAGATGCCCCACCCGAAGGGAGGTCGTGGCTGCTTCGCGTCATTTGCGGTCGTTGCTTCCAAGGCTTACGCTGGACCGGCGGAGGTTGACCACATGCGCTTACACTGCCGCAATTCTCTGTTCATACGTTGTATAGACACTGGCGCAAGCATCTTGTGCTGCCCTAAGCCTCGCTGTGACAAACTCATCAACGTAAACCGAGAGCAGAGGGATCAATGGCACTCGACCCGGAGATCAAGGCGAAAGCCGAGAGACTTGCTGTAAAGAAAAACGAACTCAGCGCCTGGTTTCTGAAGCATCCCCCACAAGTTGCAGCTGTCATTGCCATGCGGGTGGGTTTGAGAGTGCTTCCGTTTGTCGTGCCAGAGACCGTCGGAGGCGCGCTCACGATGAAGGAGCGGCATCGAATAGTCACAGCATTTCGTTATCTTGCGCTTACCAGGCTCTCGCTCACAAGCCCGGACTACGCGCTCTACGAAACCTGCACCGTTATCAATACGGTTGCGCCCAGAACAGGGAATGCGGCCGAAGCCGTGATACACGAGGCGAGCGCTCCTGCGATGGCATTCGTCAATACCAGACATGGTGACGTCAGAGTGGACATCGTTTTTCTTGACGCCATCAATGCGGCTTCATCGGCCACAGTCATTGACGGCGCTGGATTGCCTTGGGACGAGATCGCCAGGGACAGGGATTACATAGATGCAGGCAACAACTGGTTCACACTCCTGAACCAAAACCTTTGGTCGGGCACGGATGGTGTCGACAATGCGCCAGAGCCACACCGTGCTTGCTGGCACTCGATGCGTAGCGCACTCGATAGTGATGATCCAAGCTGGAAGATCTGGACAGATTGGTATCAGGATCGTTTGGCCGGCGTCCCGCCACAATCGGATAAGATAGAGTATTTCCGACTGACCCTCATTCCAAATGGGCATGTGAAGGCTCGTGACACCTCGAAAGAAGGGCGGCTTCTCTGGAAGAAGGAAATAGAAGAAAAGCTCAAGCTGTTCAGGAATGATGCGCGAAAGGCAAACCGCCTCATGCAAACATTCCTGCGGGAAATAGCCTCTGATCAGAACAGTTTCGACACTGATCCGCGCATTCCCGCCCCTTCAGCACCCGAGCCTCCTTCCCATACTCCAGGGGAAACACGTGCGGGGTGGGCCGGCGGCTTTCTTCGCAAGTATTTTGGTAAAGACGATCATTAGGTAAAAATTATGAACCCCGCCGCCGGATGCCAACTGATCGGACGAATGTCCGCTTCGGGCCGATACCGTTGATAAAGTCGCGTCGAGATCGTGCGGCAGCTCTGGATTGCGGCTGGCGCGCCAAGGTGTAGCTCCCTTTATGCTGGTTTCGGCATCGGCGTCGGGATTAGCTTTGCGAGTTTC